>NZ_JBEZYZ010000011.1:0-330079 GCF_040638895.1 Streptomyces sp. NPDC024017
TACGGACGACGAGCACTCACGCCTCTTCCAACGACGGCCAACAGCACCAGTCACAAAACCATCCCAGAACACCAACTACCTAGATCAGATGCCCTCTTAGGCCACCGCGAATGACCCCGCACCGGCGTCCCGTCAGAGCGCACGTAATCCCGAATCCAAGGCATACAGGCCTCCCCCTCGATGACCGGACCGCCCATGGTGACAGCAGGCACTGACAACCGGTCCGCGCAGCACCACACACGGTGATCAAGGAAGGCCTGAACAGGACGTTGCCGAGCAGGGGGTGCTCAATTCCTTGACCGCCGAGCGTAGCGCCGGATAGGCGAGCGCGTAGGTGTCCTCGAGTATGTGGCGGGCGGTTCGCCGGGGCGTCCTCATGCGGCGTCCTGGGGGTAGAACTGCCTGCGCCATTTCCGGTACCGGCCGATGGGTCCGTCCGTGCGCCACAGGACCACGTCCTGGCGCCCCAGCCTCCTGGTGACGACCTGGCCGGGCTTCACCTCGCCGGCCAGGCCCATGTAGAACCATCCGTCCGGTATCGGAAGAGGGCTGACTCCCGGCGGATAGGCGGGGCTCGGCTTGTGGTCGTGGGCTGTCCAGGTACGCAACCTCTTCATGGCCCGTCCCCCTCGGTGAACTTCCGGGCCTCGTCGAGGAGCGTCTCGACCAGTGTCCCCGCCCTCCCCTGGCCGGGGACAGCCCCGAACCCGTGCACGCCAAACCCTCCCCCCGACCAGCCCGGCACGCCCTGTCGCCAGGAGCGCATGGATCACGAAGAGGCAGTGCATATGACCATCACATGCCCCGCGCGCCCCTCCCGCGCCCCGCACGCTGTGGTGCGCTGACGCCCGCCCCGGGCAGCACCGCTCACACGGCCGGGCCCTGAGCTGGATCCCAGCCGAGCGAGGGGAGCTCCGCAATCGCGTTGGCCCTCCCCTGCAGCCGCCAGGCCGGTTATGCGGCTGACTCGTACGTCACGGTCTGCTCTGGGCAGCCGGCCGCCACCTCGCGCAGGGCCGCCACCTCGGCGTCATCCGCTGTGAGGCTCCAGCGGAGCTTCGTTGCGACCCACTCGGCGACGTACCGGCAGTGCACGTCGGCGGCAGGCGACAGCCACTGGGCGGGATCCTGGTCTGCGTTGGACTGTTCGAGCGGGCCGTGACCGCGACCAGACTGCTGGCCGCACCCTGGTCGTTGGCGTACGCCTCGCGGCGCTGCGCCGTCCACGCCGACGCACCGCTGTCCCAGCTTTCCGCCACGGGCACCATGTGGTCGATGTCCAGGCCGGAGGCTGACGTCACCCACACCTGGTCGTAGTACGACCACCAGCTCCCACCCGTCAGACGGCAGCCGGGTCCGACCGCAGGGGCTTCGACGGCCTCGGAGATCAACACTTCGGCACGCGTGTTGCAGCCGTCAGAGGGGTTGGCGCCGGCGTTCCCGTGGCGGAAGGCGTCCCGGTCGTAACCGTCCCGGGACTCCGTCCCCGTCGGCAGGGCGGCGACGGCTTCGGGACCCCGCACGTCCGTGTGGTCCGGCAGCTTGGTGGGCACGCTCTTGATTCATCACACGGTGTAGGTGAAATGCCACCAGTTGCTGCTGGGGCCTGAGCTTCCGTCCTCGGCGATGCCGGTAACCCGCCAGCGGCCCTTTTGGGCGCCCGCGAAGTCGAACTGGTAGCTGGTACTTGCCGTCTCGTCCTTGATCCAGGGACGCCACTCAGTGTCGTAGAACTCAACCTCGACGGTGTACCGGCTTGTCCCGCTGACGGACTCCCAGGTAAGCGTGGTGGTCCGTGGGAAGGTTTCGAACACCGTGCCGTCAGCGGGGCTGACCTGCACGGGTGCCTGCATGCTGGTGTCGTAGCGGAAATATCGCCAGGGGCTGGTGCTTCCGCTGGTCCCATCCGCCGCGATGGCGGTAATCCGCCACCGGCCCTCGTTGTCGGCTGGCCATTGGAAGCTGTGGCTGGTGTCGGTGGTTGTGGTGTTGGCCTGTGGGGACCAGGCGCCAATGGTCACGCAGTGCTGACACTCGACCTCGACACGGTATTCGGACGCGCCGGTCACACCGGCCCATTCGACCGTCGTGGTCCGCGGGGAGTGGGTGAGCACTGCCCCGTCCCCTGGCTGCAGGAGTGTGGGGGCGGGCAGTCTGGACGGGCTGCTCTCCCCGCCGCCGCGGGTCGTGGATCCGCTATTGCCGGTGCCTGGGTTGGTGGTGCCGTTGCCAGTGTCACCGGTGCCTCCCGTGCCACCGGGGTTACGGGACGATCCGCCGTCAGAGGTAGTGGTGGTGTTACCGCTGGCACCGCCGCTCTGGTCAGCGCCTCGGGTGGGTGAGGGCGAACTGTCGTCGGTGGGCAGACGGTCCAAGACGTATCCGGCAACCAGGACGGTACATAACAGGACCACTGCGAACGAAAGGAGGTAGGCGGCTGCGTGGCCGGCGCGCCGGGCGTTCTCCCCTGACGGCAACGCAGCGGTGGACCGAAAAGGGGAAGGCCGAGGCACGGGCGGAGGGGGCGCGGACCGAGATGGCGTAAAGGTGGTTTCTTCATCAGGAACAGCGTCTACGGGTTCGGCGCGAGCGATTTGGCGGATCAGCGCCTGCTCAACCTGGTCCAGCAGCCAAGCGGTGTTGTCCAGCATTGCGTCGACAGCTGGGGGGCGCTGGGCACCGGGGGGTGGCGTGACGATGGGCTGCGGAGGAAGTGGGACTCCAGCGCGTGCGATCTGCCCATGCAGCCGGGCGGCTTCGTCCCGGAGCTGGACAGCCGGGTGCTCCTTGTCCAGGTCGTCTTCGGCCGCAGACTCCGGTGGCCGAGATGCCCGCTCGGCCGCCATGGCGTGCTGGCGACGCCGGAGGTCCTCCTCCTCCTTCTTAAAACGGTAGTACTCGGCTAGACCTGGCCGGGTGACTTCCACAGCACGCAGATACAGACCCCACACGTGTTCGCGGACTGTTTCGGTCAGCGGCTGCCCAGGGGCCTTCTCGTCGACCAGATCCAGCAGCGCGAACAGCTCCGCGCAATCGGGTAGCTGCAGGCCGTTGGCAATCCTGCTGAGCTTCGTCTCGCTGTACCCCAGCCTCTTGATCATCGCGGCATAGGTGAAGCCCAGTTCTTTCATCCGATCGAAGACGACCACCCGGAGCACTGCGACGAAGGCCCGTTTCTTCGGTTCCATCGCCTCCGGAAGCTCCTTGCGCGGACGACCCTGCGGTCGGCCTTCCTCTGGTCGGCCGTTGGTGTCCTGCCTCGCCAAGTTCTTTCCCCCCGACCCCCACCAAGGGCTTTATTTCACCCCTGGTCTGCGCTTCTTTCCTCTTGAGCAAGATTTTTTGGTCCCCGACGGTGGGTGCACCGCCCCGGCTTCCGCCCGGAACGGCGCCACCCGCTGCAGAAGGAGACCAGCATGGCCAACAGCAGTCACCCACCGCATTCGTTCGGACACATTCGCCCCGCGGCGGTGTGCTGTGTATGAGTTCGCATTCGAGTTCGCCGGGAACTTCCTGTCGGGTCTGGCCCTGGCCGCCTCCTTCGTGCTGGCTCGCAAGGTGCGGGCACGGTACGCGCGTCGTCGGCGCCCAGACGACAACCCGGCACCATAACCCTGCGCCCGAGCGGGAACATCCACTTCCGCCAATCACCACACGGACTTGCGATAGCGGGTGCTGGTAGGACCCCTGTCACCAGCCGCACCACGGCAGCCGGGACCGCCGGCGGGTCCTCGGTCAGGAAGGTGCCGAGCATCCGAACACCTCGTCGCCGGACAGCGTTTCGCCCGCGTCAGGCCCAGGGCCCTCTTGTCCAGGCGGAAGGACTGTTCCAACTCCGGAGGAAGAGCCGGTTGAGTACTGCTGCGCTCAGCGGTGCTGGTGGCAGCCAGTCCACGGACAGTCCCTGCGTGATGTCGTAGGTGTGCAGCAGAGTTTCGGCGACGCCCATCGCCGCGAACCCTTCGGAGTCGCACGGACCCCAGTGCCAGGCCCTCAGGGTCGGATTGGCTGTGGCCAGGGCGCTGCTGAGCAGTCCGCCGCAGGCGGTGACGGCCTGGAGTACTTCGGCCGGCGAGGCAGTGGGGCGAACGTCCAGGTCGATGGGAAGGTAGGCGTCGGTGGGCTGTGCTGCCAACGGCCCTGCGTAGGCCAGCAGGTCGTGGCCGATGTGGGGTGCTGTTTGCCAGCAAGTCCATTCGAGCGGCCCTGCCGGCACCGTCCAGTCCTCGGCGGTACGGGGCCCAAGCACCGCAGCATCTCTGCCACGGCGGCGTCGACGTCCTGATGGTCCATGCAGAGCTCCTCGCGGTCCGTGTTGTGGGAGCGGGCAGTGCCGGACGTCGATCCTTCACGCCGCCGGGCATCTGGCACGTCCGCCCCAGCGGATGCACTTCTCGCTGCGGATGCGGGCACGCTCTCGGCGTTGTGCGGCGAGGCGTCGGGGGTGGCGGGCGTGAGCGTTGCGCCAGCGCAGGTAGTGACGCCAGCAACATCATCGCCCGCCGGTAGCGCACCGAGTTGGTACTTCCCCGGCGCACGATCTACTCCAGCTTCTGCCCTTCCTGATCGGTCAGACTGCGCGCCCTCCCAGGCTCGGCCGCCACACCTCCAGCGATCGGATCCGACGTCACCACCGATCCAAATTCAGTGGCTGGGGAAGACGCTGGGAGACGGCACTCCTGCCGTCGTACACACGGACTGTGGTTCGTCTTCTACGGCCAATTCCTTGATGGTGACCTCAGGCCTCCGATGGCCGCGCCCGTCCGGTGTGATGCTGAAGGTGAAGCACCCCGTCACAAGTGTCTCGCTGGTGAGAAAGGCCCCCGGCCCGACGCCCAGCAGTTCTGCCGTCACCATGACGTCAGGCCCGTGCCGCTCGATCCTGACCAGGCCCTGAGCTGGCTTTCCCCGCGGGAAGACCCGAGCGATCTCGCTGTCGTCCAGCACACCGTCGGCCGCCGCCCCGACGAGCCTTTCCTGCCGCGTCTCAGCGCCACTCCGCATATCGGCGCGGGCCTGGCTGTCAGCGCGGTCATCCGCCGTGGCTACCCAGGCCCCCAGTCCGATGATGCACACAAGAAGCAGCACGAGCACAGCCAGACAACCGTTGAACAGACACCCTCCGGCCGTTCCACTCCGCACCCCGTCGCGTCTGCCCATGACCCGAGCATGCCGGTGCCCAGGCCGACTAGGGGCCACGAGTCCAAGCTGTTACTCACTGAGCTCTTTCAGCGGGACCACTGATCGGGTGACGGGATCGGTGGCCCCAACGCACAAGGCCCCCGTGCCGTTGAAGGAGGTGTTCGATGTCTCACCTCATTGGCACAGGAGCCCTGTTGGTTTCCTCTCCTGCCCCACTCGACCTTCCTCACGCCCTGGTCGAGTGGGTAACCATGCTCATCGTCACCCGCGAGGGTGACCGGCGCTGCAAGCTTCCCTGCGCCGCGGGCAACCGCCGCCGCGTCATCAACCGCAACGAAGCCCGCCGGGTCCTGGCCTCCGCTCCGAAGGCTGACTCGTCCGGCTGTTGGGGCTACGGGAGCGCTGGTAGCGGCGTCAGCCGAGGTTGGCCAGCCGCTTGAGGCCGGCGTAGCTGCCCCTGAACACGTTCGCGTCCGTCTCCTTTGGGATGCCGGGCACGGTGGCCTTCTCCGTGTACTGCCAGAAGGACCAGCCTGTGCCGCCGGGCAGCGGGGGCGGCGGGGTGGGGCTGTAGTGGGCCAGCCAGGCCCGGTACTTACCGAGCGCCTTGGTACCTCCCATGCACTGGTTCACGAAGGACTTCTGGGAGTACAGGGTCGGTGAGACGCCGGTCTTCTTCTCCACAGTGTTGAGGAAGTCGAGCACGCGTGACGTCAGGGCGCCGGGGCCGGCGCCGCAGGCGGGCTTTCCCTTCTCTTGGCGCTCTACGTCGAGTACGAGGGGCAGTTGGTAGGGACGGGTGCCGTTGAGGTTCTGCTGTTGGACGGTTTTGAGGAAGTGCTCTGCCTGGGCGGCGCCGCCCTGTCCGTGCTCGAAGTAGTGGTAGGCCGTGTGGATCAGTTTCACGCTGCGGGCGCCGGCGAGGTCGCGGGCAAACCAGGGACTGACGCTGCGTGAGCCTTGTGTGGCCTTGACGATCGCGAACTTCTGGCCGCTGCGGCTGACTTGCCCCCAGTTGATGGGCTTGTTGCCCGGGTGCTGGTGGCCGGAGGTGTCCACGCCGTGTACGGGGTAGTCGCCGGGGCCGGCGGTGGTGGCTGTTGCTGTGGTGAGGGGGGCGGACAGGGCCAGGGTGGTTGCCAGCATCGAGAGGGCGAGGCGGACGAGCAGGCGGGTCTTTGGCATAGCTGAGGTCTCCTTCGGGTCTGGAGAGGGTGAGCGGTGTCTCTGCGGATGACTTTGGTGCGCCCGCTGTCCCAGGCGAATGAAGCGAATGTCCCGTGGGGTCCCGGGCCGGGTCCCGGACCGGCCCCGCACTGGTTAGTGCGTCAGTGCGTCATTGCAGGTGAAGGGGCAGCAGTGCCCGCACCACGGTTCCGGGGCTGCCGTCCTCGGGTGCGGAGATTGCGCAGCGGCCGCCGATCACTTCGGCCCGCTCGGCCATCGAGGCCAGTCCGACTCCTTCGCGGCGTGGGTGCTGGGGCAGGCCGCTGCCGTCGTCGGTGATCTCCAGCACGAGCCGGTCCTGCTCGTGGTCGACGGCGAGGACGAGGCGGGCGAGGGTCGCCCCCGAGTGCCGGGCAACGTTCGTCAGCGCTTCGGCAGCGATGCGGTAGGCCGCGGTCTCGCTGGCTGCGGGCAGTTCGGGCAGCGTGGCCGGGACGATGACAGCCGTGGTGAGGGAGCCGGTGTCGAACCGGGCCGCGAGCGAGGTCAGGGCGCCGGCAAGTCCCCGGTCGTCGAGTGCCGGTGGGCGCAGGTCGTCGATGATCCGGCGCACTTCGTCCAGACTGCGGGCGGCTTCGCTGCTGGCGGATTCGATGAGGGCACGGGGGCGGGAGGTGGGGGCCAAAGCGATGGCTGCGGCGTCGAGTTGAAGGCGCATGCCGGCCAGAGTCGGGCCGAGTCCATCGTGCAGATCGCGGCGGAGTCTGCGCCGTTCCTCCTCGCTGGCCGAGACCACTCGCTCACGGCTGATCCGTAGTTCCTCCCGGAGCCCGATGGCGGAGACGACGGGACCGAGCTGGTCTGTGACCACGCCCAGCGCTGCGCAGTCGTTGGCGTCCAGGGTGCGCTGTCCGGGACGGAGCTGGACGCTGAGGACGCCAACCTGCTCGCCCCGGTCCAAGAGGTCCAGGTGTACGTTGACGGCGCTCGGGTGGTCTGCTGCCCCCGCCCGTGCCAGTACCTGATCCCCGGACCTGGTACGCGCCGTGAGGGCGGCGGCCGGCAGGCCCAGGCGTTTGACGACCGTGCCGCACAAGGCGGCCGGTACGTCGTCGGCGGGGATGCGGTGGCTGAGGCTGTCGGCCAGGGCGCGCAGCATCTCATACGGTTTCGCCCTACGGCCGTAGAGCAGCAGGTTCGCCGGCTCTCCAGAGCAGACCGGCGGCGGGGCGCAGGGCCAGCACGCTGAGTGCGGAGGCGATCGCGGCGCTGAGGTCTGCTGGCAGCGTCAGAAGCTGGGAGAGGCCGAGGAACATGCCGTAGTAGGCGGAGCTGAGGCCGACGATCAGGCCCACGCCGATCAGGGAGCGGCGCAGGAACCGGTCGAAGGTCGTGAGGTCCTCGCGGTATACGGTGGCGATCGTGATCAGTGCCAGGGAGAGCGCTGCGGGAGCGTTAAGTGCATACAGCAGCCACTCGGCGAGGTGGCGCCCCGAGCTTCTTTCCAGCAGCTGATAGAGGATCTGCACAGCCCAGTACACCGCGAACCCGACTGCCATCGCTGTCAGTTGACGGCGCAGCAGGCCTGTGGCCGCCCGTTGCCGCCGGAGCAGGTCGATGAGCACGGCGACCGCCACGAGACGGGGCATCCAGATCATGACGTACCCGTAGCATTCCCACCAGGCGTGCTCCTTGGCGGTCGCATCGGCCGTCCAGGCCACGTTCGTGACGCCCCTGCCGTACCAGAGGATGGGGGCCAGGTGGAGGGTGAATGCGACGGCCATCGTGATGACGGTCCGCCGCCAGTACCGATGCTCCAGGCGGCCGTGAGGAAACCATAGCGGCAGCACCGCGAGGCAGCCGTACACCGTGAAGTTGGCCATGCCTCTGAGGAGGCTCAAAAGCGGGGGATGCAGATGCCACCCGCCGTTCTTCGCGGCGTAGAAGAGCACCCCACCCATCCCGTACGCGCTGAGCCCCACTGCGGCAATCGTCAGGACGCGGCCCAGGCCACGTCGCCCTCCGGCCTGCAGAACGACCGCAGCGGCAGCCGCGAAGCACAGGCTCATGACAAAGGCACGCGCTGTCCAGGAGCCGACGTTGGTGTACAGATCCAGGCTGCGCTCGGCAACGGCCACCACTGCCGAGGCGATCGCCACGGCGGTACAGCCCATGACGAGGACCGCCGCCATGACCGGCGCTTTCCCGGGGTGACGCTTCGACGGACAGGGCGGGGCGCCCCCGTCGGACGGTTGGGGGGCAGACCCTTGCTGTGTGAGCACGGCGCCAGGCTAGGGGCGCAGGTGTTGTACTCCGCCAGGATGTCCACCGACCACCTGATGGAGTGAAGGCGCGGCGCAGCCAGGACGATCACTCACCTAGAGTGACCGAATGTCCATCAACGTGGTACTCGTCGACGACCACCCGCTCTTCCGCTTCGGCCTGCGCGCCGCGCTGGAAAGTTCCAGTGACATCACTGTCGTCGGCGAGGCGGCAGACCTCGACACCGCAATCAGCACCACGCTCGCCACTGCCGCAGATGTCGTTCTGATGGACTTGGAATTGGGCACGCCCGGAGCGTCGGGTATCGAGGCAACGCGGCGCCTCGCAGACGAAGCTCCGGCGGTGGCAGTGTTGGTGCTCACCATGTCGACGGACGATGACCACCTGCTGGCCGCGGTCCGCGCCGGTGCCCGGGGATATCTCGTCAAGGGCACCGGACGCGAGGAGGTGCTGCACGCCGTGCGCACCGCGGCAGCCGGCGGAGCGGTCTTCTGTGCCGGTGTCGCACCACGAGTCACGCAACTGCTCCGCGGTACGGGCACGTCCAGAAATCCCGAGGTGTTCCCGCAACTGACGGCACGCGAGCGGGAAATCCTCGACCACGTAGCGCGGGGGAAGGCCAACCACCGGATCGCCCAGCAACTGGGACTGTCCGAGAAGACCGTCCGCAACCACGTCTCGCGCATCCTCGACAAGATGCAGGTCACATCGCGGGCAGAGGCAGTGGCCCGGGCCCGCACCGCGGGCCTGGGCGAAGACAGCGACGCCTGAGGGATCGAAGGACAGAGGCGGTCCTCTACTGATTCGGCGCCTCGTCGGACCCGACAACCTCGCCGGGTCCGGCGACTTCCCGCGTGTCCGGCTCATCGGCGGCCTCGCCCCCTACGGTCGCGGTGGTTTCACCTTCCTCGAGATCCTTAGTCACCCCCGTCGCCACCGGCGGATTCCCCTTCAGCAGCGGCACCGGATTTACCGTGGCCCCCGAGCTGTTGCGCCCCTTCCGCACCTCGAAGTGCAGGTGAGGACCAGAGGATTTCCCCGTACTGCCGGACAGCCCGATCTGCTGTCCCGCCGCGACCCGGTCGCCCACACGGGCCTGCCGCTTGTCCAGATGGGCGTAAAGGGTGAACACGCCGCCGGAGTGGGCGATGATGACGTACCGCCCGTATGACACCGTCAGATCCACCGACTTCACCACGACTCCGGCAGCAGCCGCGAGGACGGGCGTGTGCCTCGGGGTGCGGTAGTCGACTCCCGTGTGTTGGGTTCGATAGTTCTGTCCGGTGAAACCACGGACAATTCCATAGCTGCCTCGGAAGGGCTTGTAGAGCGTGGGCATGGCGACCTCCAGTCGCAGAAGCGGGTGGTTCGTTCGCCGCACACGGTGCCGTGCCCGCCGTCCCAGGCACCTGGGACTGGTGCCCCAACAGGTCCCGGTGCTGCATTCCCGAACGTGTACACGACCAGCACCCCGCCGGCACACGTCCAGTCGCGCTGTCGTACCTGACGCACGGGTGCGCGGCTGTTCCGCTGGTCACCTACACCCGCGGATCCAGCGTCGCGTCCTCCCCGCCGACGCGGGGGTGCTCCGGTTGTAGGCCGAAGGTGCCCAGTTCAGGAGCCGTACTCCCCGTCGGGCGTGCGCCAGTGGCGCACTAGCCCGTCGGCCACGTCGGCGACGTCACCGGGGCGGGCGAAGACGCGGCGCAGTGGTGCGACGGGGCTTGGAGGAGGGAGTTAGGCGTAGGAGCAGCTGGTGTCGTCGTCCCGGGCGAGCACCGGGTCGTGAGGTTGCCGGCACGGCTGACGTCCCAGACGACGAGCAGCCGTCCAGGGCGGCGCCGGCTCCGGCGGTGCCCCGATGGACGAGTCGTGCCCAATGCCGCCGCCCCGTACGACGAGCGCGTTCTGGGGCCGCTCGGTCACCCGTTTGATGGGGATTTCACCCGTCCACGCGGCTCCCATCGGCAGTCACTGATGGGGGCCCGGCAGCACGAACCGTCGAGTGCGCCGTCGCGCCGAGTCGTCGAGGAAGGTACGAGCTTCGACCGTGAAGTGGGTGATCCGGGCATTGAGGTCGGCGGTGCCCTGCTCAAACTGCTTTTGAACGTCTCCGAAGGCGAAGGCCGGCAGCAGCGTCCGAGCGAACTGCGCCAGTCTTTCCGCTGCGTCCGCAGCTTCCTGCGCGTACACCGCGAGCGTCTTGGGGCCTTCCAACTGCACGACGGGCAGCGTCTCGGCTATGGGTTCGAGGGAGATCGCCGCGCGACGGCGCACAACTTCGCGAAGCAGGGCCTGCCGGTCGAGCTCCAGGCCGTTGTTGTCGGCCTTAGCAGCGCGCGCCAGGTCCTCGAACCGTGTCGCTCGCTCGTACTGCCGGGCAGCTTTCAGAAACGCCGCGTAGGCGTCGCGTTGATGCTGTCGCCGTACCGCGTCCACCGGGCCGCGTCTCGCGCCGCTCGCCTGCGCACGACCGGCCGCGTACGCCGCCGCAGCGGCCAGCACAGCCACCAACGCCTGCAACAGCTCCCCCGAGACACTCACGGCAGCATCTTCGCGCCTCACCCGCCCTCCACGTAGCCCGTTTCCGACATCCATCGCCCCGGCCTATCGGCCCTCTGCCTGCCCTTCCTCCTGGCCAACAGCGTCGGTGAAGGCTCACCTCTCAGCGTCGAGCCGTTGAGGGGCCGCGCCGGGGATCGGCGGCGAACGGTGCGTCAGATGACGAGTTCCGGGCGACGCAGCTCCTACACCAACCGCAACGACGACCCCGACAGCAACGGATACATCAACTTCCACGGCTGAGGTCACGCATCCAGCCCCCGGGGCCGGATGCCCAGTCCACCTCAGCCAGGGACATCGGTGATTGCGAAGGTGCCAGGGCTGCGATCGTGGCCCACCTCCAGGAGCGTATGCCAGTCTGGGGCGTCGGACGGGGCCCAGTCGGTCGGGTGTTAGTGGTTAATGAGCCACCAAACGCCTCCTGCGATGAGCAGCAAGGAAACCAGCACCACGGCTGGCGTGAGGAACCAGGCGCGCCGGCTTACGGGCACTTCGGTACCCGCCGAGGGCCCCTCATGCGAGGATGCAGGAGACCGCGAAGTCCCAGAATATGGGCCTTCCAGCACGACTTCCCTGATATCGGGGGTACAATCCTGGGGCCCCAGACCTCCGAGCCGCTCACGCCGTGCTCGGCGCTCCGTAGGGCACCGTCCACGTCGGTACGCCAGCGGATGCCTGCGACGTCTGTGAAGTCGACGGTGAGACGAAGCAGGTACCCGTCGCTCCTGAGTACCGAGTCGGGCAGTGTGAAGGCTTCCATACTGGCGCTACCGAGCAGTGGCAACGTGCCGACAACGCTGCCGCGATAGGACACACGCAAGTCCGCGATCGTCCGGTTTGACCGATTCTGAATCACGGCTTTAGGAACGATCCAGTTGGCATCCAGCGGGGAGGCTTGGCGCCTGACTTCCACATTGATCATGGATGCCTGGCGACTTTCCCGCTGTTGCTGTTCGATCCGTTCCAGCTGGCGTCGTCGCTCCTCCTGCTCCCGTTCTCGCCTGCGTTGTCGCTCCTCCTGCTCCCGCTCGCGTTGGAGCCTCGCCAGTTCCTCTGCGCGCAGCTCCGCCTCTTGGCCCTCCTGCCGAACCTTCTGCCGGTGAGCGCATAACTCAATGTCAGGCCCGCCAGGGTGCGGTTGTCCCGCGCCAGTGGAGGCCTGAGATGCCTTGGCCCGGACCGGATTGGGCAGGTTGTCCTGGCCCCCGGCATGCGCGGTTGGCCGCTTTTGCACTTCAGGTCCCCTGCCTTGGTGACGGCCTGTGCTTCAGCTCGTCCACCTTGCCGGTGGCCTGCTGCTTGACCTCGGCCGCCTAGTCCAAGGCACGAACCTTGACGTCGGTCTTGGCCGCGAGCGCCTCGACCGTCTGCCCGAGCTCCTGACGGGGGTCTTCGCCATGCCCACCAGCAAGCCGCCGGGCGCGGTGATGCCCCGGGCGTACCCGGGCGTACCTGGCAGGAGTATCCGATGCTCATCGTGTCTGCAGGCGCGGACAGGCAGTTCGTCCGGGCCTGGGCGGCCCGGCCGCTTCAGGATCCGCTGTGGAGCAGGTCCGCATCGATGTCCGCCGGGCGCCTGCAACCCCCCAGGGCCATGGCTGTCGACAACTGCGTGCGATACGAGTCCAGCAGGGCGGTCACCCCTGCGGCACCGCCGAGTGCCAGGGCCCACACCACCGGGCGTCCCAGGAGCACGGCCCGTGCGCCCAGGGCCAGAGCCACGAGGACGTCGGTGCCGGTGCGCACACCCCCGTCGACCAACACCGGTACGTCGGCGCCCACCGCCGCCGCGACCGCGGGCAGCGCGTCGGCAGAGGTCACGGCACGGTCCAGCTGCCGGCCGCCGTGGTTGGAGACGATCACCCCAGCCGCTCCCGCGGCTACGCACGCCTTCGCGTCGTCGGGCCGCAGCACGCCCTTGACCAACACCGGCAGGCCCGACATCCGGTGCAGCCGCTCGATGGCGTCCAGTCCTAGCGACGGGTCCTGCTCCCAGCCGGGCAGCCGGGTCCCCACACCCACCGACCGACACAGTTCGTCGTCGTCGGGGAGCGGCAGCGGAAGCCCCGACGTCGCCCGGGGCGGTACGTACGGGGCGTCCACTGTCAATACCAGCGCACGGGCCCCGGCCGCAACGGCGCATTCCACCTGACGGCGGGTCACCTCTGCGTCCCGCAGCCAGTACACCTGGTACCACCAGGGTCCGGCCGCCTCGGCGACCTCCTCCGGGTGACGGGTCGCGCGGGAGGAGAGCACGAGCAGTGAACCGGCTGCGGCGACGCCCGCAGCCGTGGCCGTCTCACCCTCGTCGTGCGCCATGCGGTGGAAGGCCGTCGGCCCCGCGAGCACAGGCGATGTGAGCCGGGTGCCCAGCAATTCCACGCCCGTGTCGATGGACGAGACGTCGCGCAGCACCCGGGGCAGCAGCCTCCGGCCGCGCCAGGCGGCTTCAGCCTCGCCGGCGCTGATCTCCTCGTCGGATCCTGCGGCGTAGAACCCGTACGCGGCGGCCGGCAGAACGGCCCGCGCTCGCACCGCCAGGTCCCGCGTCGCACGGATGCCGAGATCCTCCGGTCCGGGTCGCGCCTCGGGCACTGCCATCTCAGACCCAGTCCTGCGCGTCGCCGGCCGCGTCGTCGCCGGACACCGTGACCGCGAACCCAAGCGCCGCCGCGGCCTGCCGGGCCCGGGCCACGGCCTCACCTGCGTCCGCTCCGCGCGCCCGGACGAAGGCCGCGCGCGACTCCGAGCTGTCCAGGTCCCCGAGCGCGTCGCCGACGCCCAGCAAGGCCTCGGCGGCCACCACACCTGGCCGGGCGGCGACCTCGTCCAGACCGTCGATGCGGGTGAGCGTGCCGCGTGCCCGCGGCACCGCGAACCAGATCGCCTCCGGACTGCGGTCCACCGACGGGTCCGCCAGGGTCCTGCGGATGTCCGGGAGCACCGGCCGGCCCAACGTCTGGCGCACCACGCAGTCCACCAGATCCACGCCGGTAACGTCCTGCACCAGGTACGGGATCTCGTCGCCCGCGAGCCGGACATGGGTTTCGATGACCCGCGGCCCGGCCTCCGTCAGCACCACCTCGGTGTGGGTGACGCCGTTCGCGATGTCGAGGGTGTCCAGCAGCCGCCGCACGTAGGTGTGCACGGCGTCGGTCTGCTCGGCGGAGAGATCGGCGGGCACCACGTGGCCGAGTTCGACGAAGCCCACGGGGTCGGAGAACTTCCGCGTCACGGCGAGGATCTCGTGTTCTCCGTCCTCGGAGAAGGCCTCCACGCTGAACTGAGGGCCCTCGTGGAAGCGCTCCACCAGCACGCCCGCGTCCGGGATGAGGCCGAAGTCGCGCGCGGCGCGTGCGAAGGCCGCCTCTGCCTCCTCGACGGAACGCAAGACGGAGACACCGAAGCTGCCGGCCCCCTGGACGGGCTTGACCACGCACGGCGTGCCGTGCTCGGTCAGGAACGCCCGCAGCTCCGCCACGTCGGCGACCCGTCCGCCCGGGGTGTCGTCCACGCCCACCTCCGCCAGCCGTCGTCGCATGGCGTCCTTGTCGTGTACCCAGGCGATGGTCTGCGGCGAGTGGCTGGGCAGGCCCAGCGCAGCGGCGACCGCCGCGGCGCGGTCCTGGTCCCGCTCGCCGAAGGTACCCACGCGGGTGAAGGGGTGCCGTGCGTGCACGGCTGCGGCCAGGGCGATCCACTCCTCGTCGGGGGCGTCGCTGCGCAGCGCCAGCACCCGGTCGTGCTGCCCTGGCTTGCGGATCTTGGGGACGAGATCCATCCTGCAAAGAATCGTCGTGGCGGTCCCGGGACCACCCACCTCCCGGATCAGGCCGGGGATCTCGCGGCCGCCGCCGACGATGAGCACGTGTTCGGTCATGAGGCCACCTCGGTGGGAGAACTGGATGCAGGAGTTGAGGCCTTGGCGGACACAGGCTCGGCCGGGGCGGTGCGGGGTGCGCCGGTGACCCTCAGGACTGCGGCCGCCAGGACGTACACCACGGCGAGCACGCCCCAGCCCGCGGTGCCCAGGGGCAGGAGCACACCCGTCATCAGCGCGGGGCCCACGATATGCTGCCCGGTCATGCCCAGGCTGAACGCGCCGAGGTAGCGGGCACGGGCCGGGGCCGGTGACAGTTCGTACGACAGGTTCCACACGGCGACCGAGTGCAGGTTCTCCCCCACCGTCAGCAGTACCACTGCGATGACGGCACATGCCGCTGCCGGCCACACCGGCATGTGTTCGGCGCCTGCGAATGCTGCACACGAGACCAGCAGCGGAACGAGGGCCATCGGCACGAGGCGTAGCGCCCCGGCGGTGGTCTCCGCGAACCGGGCCACGTACACCTGGAGCAGCACGGTCAGCGCGGTGTTGACGGCCAGCAGTACCGAGACCGCCGAGGAGGGTGCGTCGGTGGCCGTGGTCAGCCACAGGGGCAGTAGGACGAACAGCACCGAATCGTGCAGCGACAGCACGCCGTTGGAGAGAGTGAAGAGCAGGAACCGCAGATCCCGGAAGGGAGTGCGCACCGCTGCGGGGGCCGGCTCGTCGCTGCTCGGTCCGGGCGACTCCCTCGATGCGGGGGCGGTGGACACGGCCTGGGGAGCGGAGGCGGCCGTCCGGCGGCGCAACTGCTCCACCACGGCGGCGATGACCCAGAAGGTCAGCGCGTTGCCCAGGAACAATGCCACGAAGGCTGCCCGCTCCTCGATCGCGAGGACGGCACCCGCCAGCAGGAAGCCCGCCGTCAGGCCGATGTTGCGCACCGAGCGGATGGACGCCATCGTCCGCGTCTGGTTCTCGCTCCCCTCGATGATGCCCACGACGACCTGCTGCAACGGTGAGCAGCCCCGGTCCAGCGCAGTGAGCAGACAGGTCAGCACCGCGTACGACCAGAAGCTCTCGACCAGGGCGAAGCCGGCGTACCCGAGTCCGCGAAGGGCCAGCAGCGCCACGTACACCCGCGTCGGACCGATGCGGTCGGCCAGCCGGCCGAGCGGCATCGGACTGAGCAACCCGGCCACGGCGGCCACCGACAGCACCAGGCCGACCCGGGCGGCGGGCAGGCCCACCACCGTGACGAAGTACAGGGTGGATGCGGCCAGGAACATACCCGAGCCCACCGAGTCGACGGCGGCGCCCGCCGCCAGCCGGCGCCCGGCCGGTGTCCTGGGCAGGATGGACAGCAGCAGACGCGCGGCTCGTCGGGTCGCGCGCCTGTGCTCCTCAGGTCCCCCGGTCATGGGCACCTCTCCCCCTTCATGTGCCGCTCCGCGCTGCGGTTCCAGCGATCCAGTTCACGAGTTCCACGGTCCGCCGCAGGTGGAGGGCGGTGGCCGCCTCCGGCGGCGGCTGGCGCAGGTGATTCCAGGTGTACCGACGGGCCGCGTTGACGCAGATCTCCGCCTGCGCGGTCGGCAGGTCGGGGGCGGACGCCAGCAGTGCAGCGGCGAGCGCCAGCCGGCCGATGCGGTCCACGAGAACCCAACCGCCCGCCGCCGTGTACGCCGGGTCGGCGTCGACCCATTCCTCGCGTGTGGCGCCCAGGCCCGACAGGGCCGTGTCGGCGATCTCCCAGGCGGCGGCCGCCCGGCCCGCCGGGCAGTCGCCCAGCACGGCACGCAGCCCGGCGCACACCGCGTCGTACACCTCGGCTGAGGCCAGCGCGGTGATGAGGGCCGCCGCCCGGCCGTGTGCCGTGACGGCGGCGGGCACCGAGCCGCCGGTCACCTCCTGAACCGCGGGCACTGCTCCGACCGCCGCCTTCTTCGCGGCGGGCGCTACCCTGACGGCAGCCGCTGCTCCACCGGTCACCTCGTCTGCGGCTGGCGCTGCACCGCCCGCCGCCGCGTCCGTCGGGGGCCGGGCTGCGACGGTGTCCGTCATGGCCAGGGCGCGGACGGTGTCGGCGTCCACGGTCCACAACGCGCATCCGCGCAGCACAGCCGCCGCGGCATCCGGGTCCCGTTCGGAGGCCGAAGCGGGGGTCGCCTCCCGCGCGCCCCAGGCCCGGGCGGCCGCAAAGTCGACCAGGCGGTCGCACAGTTCCTCGTCCAGGGCGGTCCGTCCGGCGTGTTCCGGTGCGCCGGCATCGCGGGCCGCCGCGTCGGCCGTCGGCGCGTCCAGAACTGCGTGCAGCATGGCCGTGGCGGCCTCCAGGCGTGTGACGGCGGTGCGGACCGCGTCCGCCCCTGGGTCCTGGTAGGCCGGCAGCACGCCGGAGCCGCGAGGGCCCACTGTGCCGATCATCGATTCATTGCGGCTCACACCCGCTCCAGCCAGTGCGCGTACTGCTCGTGCCGGCCGGCGACCACGTCCCGGAACAGTTCGCGCAGCTGCTTGGTGACCGGTCCGACGCCTGTGGCGCCCATCGGCCGCTCGTCCACCGAGGCCACCGGCACGACTTCGGCGGCGGTGCCGGTCAGGAACGCCTCGTCCGCGATGTAGACCTCGCTGCGCGGAATGCTCCGCTCAGTCACCTCCAGGCCCAGGTCGCGCGCCATGGTGATGACGCTGTCGCGGGTGATGCCGGGCAGGATGCCGTCGCTGACCGGCGGGGTGATCAGGGCGCCGTCGCGCACCAGGAACAGGTTGGCGGCGGAAGCCTCCGCGATGTGCCCGGTCGCCGTCAGCATCAGCGCGTCGTCGTAACCGGCGCGCTGCGCGCCGACCTTGGCGAGTGCGCTGTTGACATAGGCGCCCGTGGCCTTGGCCAGCGGCGGAACGGTCTGGTGCGAGTTGCGCTGCCAGTTGCTGACGATGAGGCGGCAGCCCTCTGCCTCGGCCTTGTCTCCGAGGTACGACCCCCACGGCCACACCGCGATCGACATCCGCACCGCGTCCAGCTGAGGTGCGACGCCCATTTCGCCGTAGCCGAGGTAGGCGAGGGGACGGATGTAGCAGGAGTCGTGGCCGCTGTTCCTGACCAGATCGAGCACCGCCATGACCAACTCCTCGTCGGTCCAGCGCAATTGCATCATGTAGACCCGGGCGGAGTTGCGCAGCCGGGCCATGTGCTCGCGCAGCCGGAACACGGCCGGGCCGGAGTCGGTGGCGTAGGCGCGGATGCCCTCGTAGACGCCCCATCCGTAGTGCAGGCTCGGAGTGAGCACGTGCACCTTAGCGTCGTCCCAGGGAACCAGCTCGCCGTCCATCCAGATGAGCGGGGTCGCGGTCAGTGGCATGTGTGCTCAGTCTCCTTGTGAAGTCGTGCTGTGGTACCCGAGGCCCCGGAGCCGGTCGTGTTCGCTCGTGCCCTGCAGCCGCAGGATCTCCTCGAGCTCGGTGCTGCCCGTGCCCGTGAAGCGGAACCAGCCGTGGCGTGCCGCGAGGTCGCAGCCGCGCAGCTTTTTGGCGTCGTAGGCGGCGAGTCCATACCAGATCTCGCGCACGCCGTGGGCCAGCGCCCAGCGGTTCGTCTCGTGGTACGTCAGGGCGAAGTAGACGCCCTTGGCGTCTTCGTTGAAGCCGGCTGTGCGGCCGTACATGGCGTGACCCGCCCGCAGGTAGAGGACGAACCCGAGTATCTCGCCGTCGCGTTCGGCGCTGATCACCATGCAGCTGTCGCCGACGGTGTCGCGGATGGCGTCGAAGTCCCGCTGGACGCGGACCCGTCCGCCGGGCAGCCCGTACTTGGCGCGCAGCTTGACCTGCAGGTCCACGATCGGGTCCGACAGCGACTCGGGCCCCTCGCGGACCACGGTGGTGAAGCCTGCCTCGGTGTAGTCGCGCAGTTCGTTGATGACGCGGCTGCGCTTGCGGCTCACCAGCCCGGCCAGGTACGTCTCCCAGTCCGGCGCGTCGAGCCGCATGACGGACTCTGCGCCCAGCACCGCCGGGATGTGGCCGCGTGCCCGGGCCGCGGGGCCGAGGACTGCGGCTTGCTCGTCGGTGGCGTACAACAGGGAGCTGCTGCGGCAGCCGAGCAGTTCGGCGGTCTCCTCCAGCAGCCGCGGCAACTCTGCCAGTACCCGCGCCCGGCTGGCCGCGTCACGCCCTTCGGCGTGGACGATGCCGTGGTGTGAGCCGAACACGGCGAGGGCGACCGAGGGGTACTGACCGCGGCGGGCGTCGGCCAGCCGTCCGGCCAGTTCGTCCCAGCGCGCCCGGTGCTGTGTGTCCAGCAGCTCCGGGGCGCCGAAGGCACTGGTGTCGCCGGTCATCTTCGGCGTGTCGTAGAAGAGCAGGCCTCCGCCGTCATGGGTGATGAGCAGGGGCGCCAGGGCGACGAGGTCGCCGTCCTCGCGCACGACGAGGTAGCGCACCTCGTGCAGGTCGGTGTGCTCGGTGAAGCGCCACCAGCGGTCGTCCTCCCAGATCACCGCGGGCGCGGCGAGGGCCGGGAAGGTCGCGGCCGTAGGGCGGACGTCGGGGCTGAGGACCTCGGCGGTCAGGTCGCTCACCGGGTCGCCTCCTCGGGATCTGCCGGCCGGTCGGAGGGCTCCCAGCCGAAGCCGGCCTCCGTCTGCGCGCTGGTCTTGTCGACCAGTGCGAGCAGTTCCTCGGCGTCGTCCGCCGTCACCAGCCATGTCGCGATGAAATCGCCGGACTTGCGGCCCGCGTACCGGGCACCGCCCCAGTCCTCGCCGAGATGAGCGAGGACGGTGAAGTCGAGGGCGCCGTCGGGTGCTTGAGAAGGCAGCCGGACGATCCGCCCGTCGCGCGGCGGCAGACCGAAGTTGGCCACCAGGGGCGCGGCCTCGGCGTGCGCCCGTACCGCGTCCAGGTCCACCGGGAGGCCGCACTCGATCCTGGCCCACAGGTGCCGCGGGTCCAGCCCGAGCACGGCGTGCAGCATGGCGGGGATGGGAGTGCCGCCGACCCGGCCAGCGATCTCGCAGAGTACGACGTCGCCGGTGTCCGTCACGAAGAATTCGGCGTGCACGAACAGCGCGGGCGCCGCGGGCAGCGCCCCCACCAGCCGCCAGGTCTCCCCCACCAGCCGCTCGTACAGCGGATCGAAGGCCGGCAGCGTCCAGCTGCCGTTGCCGGAGTCGGTCCAGTGCGACAGGCAGCCGCCGTCGGTGTACACGGACGGTACGCACACCACGGGCTCCCCCTGGACGTGCAGCGCGTCCACGTGGCACATCCGGCCGGTGACGTACCCCTCGACCTCGTGGTCGCCGCCGGTCACCCGGTCGGCCACCTCCGTGATCTGCGACGGATCGTGCAGCACAGCGACGCCGGTCGAACCAGAACCGCCCCGCGGCTTGACCACGACCGGGCCCGGGTGGGCCGCCATGAAGGCCGCCACGTCCGCCGCGGACGCCACCGCCGCGAAAGGCGGCACCGCCACACCGCCGGCCGCCGCCAGCTCCTTCATTGCCACCTTGTCGCGGTACGCGCGGGCGCTGGCGGGCAGTTGGCCCGGCAGGCCCAGTTCGGCGCGCAGGCGCGCCGCGCGCTCGACGTCGACCTCGGCCAGGGCCAGCACGCGGGTCACGGTGTGGCGGTCCGCCATCCGCCGGGCCGCCGCGAGGACGGACGCGTTGTCGGTGTAATCGGTGACCCGCTCCACGTCGGCGAAGCCGGGTCCGGCGGCCACCTCCTGCGCGGTGACGGCAAGCAGCCGTCCGGACTCCTCGGGCAGCCACTCGGCAAAGGGCAGGCCCGCGTTGCGCGGGCTGATCAGGACGAGGATCACGCCGGCACCCCCGGCCAGGCCACGCCATGCTCGGCCGCGAGTGCCGCGAAGGCCCGCGCGGTGTGCGGGTCCAGCGGAATACCCTTGTGGGTCCGCTCGGCGGCGATGCGCCGCTGTGGATCACCGGGCACCTGCACGGGTTGCTCAGCGTCGGCGCCGGGCCGGGCACCGCGCGTGGTGTCCAGCATGCCGCTGAGCCCAGAGGCGAACTGTGCGCTGCCGACGAAGGCGGCCGGGTCAAGGCACACCACGAGGTGGCCGATGCCCCGGCTGCGGCCGGGGCTGGAGGAACCGATGTGTTCCAGTTCCCAGTCCGCCGGGGAGCCGGTCAGCACCGCGCCCAACAGGGTGGCGACCATTGCGAGGCCCTGCCCCTTGTAGCCGCCCAACGGCGAGAGCGCGTACGCCTGCTCCGGGTCTGTGGCCGGCCTGCCCTCGGTGTCGGTGGCCCAACCGGCGTCTAGCGCCATGGCGTGCTTGCGGCGCTCCTTGATCTCACCGAAGCAGACCTGGCTCGTGGCCATGTCGAGGGCGAACTCGTCGTCTTCGGCGGCCGCGGCGAAGCTCAGCGGGTTCGTGCCGAACAGGGGCTCGGTGCCGGAGAACGGAGCGACCCGGGAGGCCGCGGAGGTAGTGACGATGCCGACCAGGCCCTCCTTGGCGAGGTGGCGGCTGTAGACGGAGGCCGCCCCGAAGTGGTTGGAGTTGCGGACCCCGACCGCGGCTACGCCGTGCGTGCGAGCCCGCTCGGCGGCGGTCCGGGCGGCGGTCAGGCCGGCCACGACCCCCAGTGCACCGCCCGCGTCGAGCATGACGGCGGCTCCGGTGTCCCGGACGGTCCGGATCTCCGGGCGGGCGGTGGCGATCGCGTCCGCCAGTTCGTCCAGGTACTGCGGCAGTAGGCGCAGGCCGTGGGTGTCAATGCCGCGCAGCGAGGTCTCGGTGAGGGCCTGTGCCACGTCCCGGGCGTCGTCGGGGCTGAGCCCCGCCCGGGTCAGGGCCGTCTCGGCGAGGGCTGCGGCGGTGGCAGCCGGGAGCAGCGGGGTGTCCGCGGACGCGGCGATGGTGGCGTTGCCCGCGGCCGTCGTGTTCTGCACGTCGTGCACATCGGTCATGCGGATCGGTTCGCCTTCCAGACCATGAGGGACGACGGGTCGGCGTCGTCCGTGAGGGTGTCGTCGCCCGGGAGGTCGCCGTGACCGCTCCGGCCGGGGGTGTCACCGAGGGGACGGAATCCGGCCGTGCGGCAGGCCTGCCGCAGGCCGGTGTGACCGGTCCGAAGCCAGACCGTGTCCGCTCCTTCGGCGACCGCGCGCGTGATCGCGCCGCGTATCAGCGCGACCAGTTCCTCCGGGCCTGCCGCGTCGGCGGCCGGCTCGTCGGGTCCGTCGAGCTGCCGGACGGTGTCCGAGGGCGCCCGGCCGGGCAGGGGCCGGCGCCGGATTCGCACCGAGGCCAGGGCCGTGCCGTCGCGGTGGGCGGACAACTCCTCACCTTCCCAGCCGACTTGGCCGGCTGTGGTGGGACGGATCGTGAACGCCGGTCCGTGGAAGACGGCCTCGAAGCCTGTGCCGGGTGCCGCGGGCAACGTGATGCCACCCTCGTCGTCGAGGAGGATGCCGACGCCCGTGTCCACCGCGAGGAGCGCGATGCTGTCGGCGTCCAAGTGGTCGACGAAGGGCCCCAGATGGGCCGTGGCCGACACTCCGGCACTGGACTCGGGCATGCAGCCGAGCATCGTGCCGAGCCCGGCCGCCCGCGCCGCCCGCAGCATCCGCAGGGCGGGCGTGATGCCACCGGCTTTCATGAGCTTCAGGTTCACGCCGTGAAACGCTTCGGCGCAGGCTTCGAGGTCCTGCGGTCCCGTGATGCTCTCGTCGGCGTACACCGGGATCGGGGAGATGTCCTTGAGGGCCTTGGCCTCCGTCCACATGTCGCGGGGGAAGGGCTGCTCCAGCAACGTCACGCCGAGTTCGGCCATCGCGCCCAGGGCGGTATGCGTCGCGGCGGGTTCCCATCCGCAGTTGCCGTCGACGAAGAAAGGCGCGTCGGTGTGCTCGCGCAGCGCCTTGAGGATGTGCAGGTCACCGGGAGCGGCCAGCTTGACCTTGTAGGCCGGCCAGGCCGGCCGCTCCAGCAGCTTGCGCACCATCACCGCGGGCTCGTCCAGGCCAATGCTGTAGCTGGAGCGCAGTGCGCCCGGCTCCGCCGCGCCCAGCTGGCGCCACAGCGGTACACCCGCCAGTCGGGCCGCCAGATCGTGTGCGGCCACGTCCAGCGCGGCCAACGCGAACGGGGAGCCGGACAGCAACGGCGCCAGGACCGAGAACGCCCCTTCGGGGTCGTCGGCCGGCAGTTCCCGCAGCGTCGGCGCGGCGCGGCGCAGCGCCGCGTGCAAGGCGTCGAGCGAAGAGTTGTAGCGGTCGGTCATGAAGGCCGAGGCCTCGCCGAATCCGGATTGGCCGCCTGCCGTCAATTCGACGAGCACGCCGGGCTGCACCGGGATCGCCTCGCGGGCGCTGCGCCACACGTCGTGGTCCGTGAGGCGGATCTCGTGGACCTGGAGCCTCATCCCTGCTCACCCGCGTACGTCGGCAGGGTGGTGCCGAAGGACACCGGCTTCAGCTCGTCGTACCACTGAGCGTGCTCGTCGTACGCCGCGAAGAATGGCCGCCCCACCCAGTCCGGACGGCGGGCCTGGAGGAAGCTGAGGACGAACGCCTTCTCCCCGGCCACCTCCGTCGTGCCGTGCAGCATCACCTTGCCCGGGGCGGCAGACATCACGGGTCCGCGAGCGGTTCGGGCCAGACCGGAGACCTGTTGCACGGCCTCGCGGTAGATGTCGAGGGCGCGGGCGAGGGGAATGCCGAAGTAGCTGCTCGCCCCGGTGTCCCGCTCCACGAACATGTAGTAGGGAACGACGCCCAGTTCGACCTGGAGCTGCCACATCCGCGACCAGGCGTCGGGGTCGTCGTTGACGTGCGCGACCAGTGGGGCCTGGGCCCGCACCTCGGCGCCGGTGGCGCGAATGCGGGCGATCGCCTCGCGCACCTGGTTCGTCTCCAGCTCCCGCGGGTGCGAGAAGTGGGCCATGACGGCCACGTGCCGGCCCCGCGCCACGCACTCCTCGAACAGCCGCAGCAGGTCGTCCGCGTCCGGGCCTTCCGTGAACCGGGCCGGCCAGTACGACAGGGCCTTGGTGCCGAACCGGAGGGTGCGCACCGTGGGGGTGGCGGTCAGCAACGGCTCGACCCATCGGCGCACCACCTCGGTCCGCATGATCATGGGGTCGCCGCCGGTGAACAGCACGTCGGTGACCTCGGGGTGACGGGTCAGGTAGCCCGTCAGGTCCGCCGGGTCACGCAGCGCTTGGCGCAGTTCCTCCTGGCTGACGAACTGGGCCCAGCGGAAGCAGTAGCCGCAGTACGAGTGGCAGGTCTGCCCCTGCGAGGGGAAAACCAGCAGCGTCTCGGCGTATTTGTGCTGGAGGCCGTCGAGCCGGCGCCCGTCGAGGGTCGGCACGTTCGACTCGAGCTGGCCGCCTGGATGCGGGTTCAGTTCCAGCTGTGCGGCGGTGGCGGTTGCGCGCAGTTCCGAGCGCGGCGCCCCGTCGTCCAACAACGCCGCCATACGGTCGAAGACCTCTGCGGGCAGCATGTCGCGGTGTGGGAAGGTGAGCCGGAAGATCGGATCGTCGGGTGCCGCCGACCAGTCGATCAGCTCGTCGGCCACGTACTCGTTGACCTTGAACGGCAGGACGCTCGAGACCACGCGCAGATCGCGGACGTACTCGTCCGGCATGCCGCGGTCGCGCGCGAGCTGCGCAAGGCGCTCGTTCGCATAGTGCTTCACGGGTTGGTCTCGATTCCGCTCAGCGCGCCACGTAGGACTTGGACCAGTCGAACTCGACGAGTTCCTGGACGCCCATGCGCTCGATCAGGGTGTGCAGGCCCGTGTAGTCGCGGACCAGCCGGCTGCGGCTCTGCTCAGCCTGGCAGTCGTGCAGCATCGTGTGACCGCCCTCGACACCGACCAGGTCCATGATGCGGTGCCAGGTGGTGTAGTCGGTGGCCACGAAGGCCTCCAGGCCTTCGAAGAGCATGTCGCGGAAGAAGCGCTGCTTCTTCTCGTCGAGCCGGTCGTGGACGACCTCGGCGAGCACGGCGGAGATCGAGGCGTGGCAGTACTCGTCGCGGTTGTGCAGCTTGGCGGTGCTGCTGTTGATCGGTTGGATGTCCGGGTCGTCGGCGAGAAGGTCCAGGTACGCATTGATGGAGATTTCCGACACCGTCGCGAACGCGAGGGTGGTCAGGGACTGCTGCCAGCGCTCGTCCGCGCTGTCGCGCAGGCGCTGGTGCTCGCGCGCAGTGTGGGAGATCGGCAGTTCGTGATCGGGCATCGCCCCGCCGCGCTTGCGCCGGGTGACGGCGCTGGCGTTGAGGTGCATCAGCGTGTGGTACTGCTCGTCGACCATCGCCTGGGCCAGGGAGATGTTGAGCGCCTCGTCCTGGAGTTCGGGGTACTCACCTTCCATGACCAGGGCGAAGGCGGGGTTGGCCACCTTCTGCTCGGCCATGACGGTGTGCCGGTTGTAGGCGATCCAGGCCCAGCTGAGCAACTGGGTCTTCTTCGCGGGGTCCAGCGCCCGGTAGGTGGGGTGATCGTGGAACGGCAGGATCCGCTCGGGGTAGTCGGGGCGGTCGAGCTCGAACAGGTCGTCGAGGTTCGGCTCGTCGCGCTTGACGGTGGCACGCCGGTGCCAGTTGCCGACCAGACGGCTGATGACGGCGCTCTCGATCTGGTCGTCGGGGTCGTGGCGGGGTACGCCCTCGGGCAGTCCCCGGAGCTCTTCCGGCAGCCCGGTGGGGAATTGCTCATCCTGAACCGGCGCGTTCCGGTCGTCAGTCATGCGTGGGCCTCACGTGATCGGTGTCTGTCACGGGTGCATGTGCCACCGGTGACGGGGTGACTGGTGACGGGCGCGCGATTCAGCGCTGGGCGGCGATCCAGTAACGGGTGAGGTGGCGCCGCTTGTCCGTGTAGGCCGAACGGGCGTGCACCATCCGCTGGTTGTCCCACACAAGGACGTGGTTCTCGGGGATGAGCACCGAGACGCGGTGCTCCCGGAAGAAGGCCTCGGCCTGTTCCGCGAGGTGGATGCCGAAGCTGCCGAGCGGCAGTTGCTCCGGATCGACGGACGCGTCGACCGGCGGGTCGTACTGGCCGGTGGTCAGCAGGTTGTAGCTGAAGCGGAGGATCTCCTGACCGCTGTCGGTGACCTCGACGACGGGGCGGCGGACGCCTTCGGTGCCGACTCCCCCGGTGTTGTGGCCGACCCAGTCGACGGTCTGCTCGTAGAGGGCGGCCCGGTCGTGGTTGGGCAGTGAGGCGACGAACTGTCGCATGTCGGCGAGTTCGGTGTGGCCGCTGCCGCAGGTGGCCTGGACCCGGCAGTGCAGCGCCAGGTAGGTGGGCGGCGGGTTCCAGCCCGGCGCTTCTGTATGCACCAGGATCGTGTTGACGCTCTTGGAGTAGCGGCGCTCCTCGAACCCCGGAGCGGCCTGCACCTGGTAGCGCAGCGAGCCGTCGTACTGCGGGACCAGATCACCGAAGACGCCGACGGCGGCGGCCGCCTCCTCGTCCGTCGTGATCCCCTCGAGCAGCGTGTACCCCTGCTCTGCAAGTTCCCGAGTGTGCATATCAAGGGCCGTAGACATGCAGGAATCCCCCATCTTTGATTGAAACGAGTGGGCCGACGAAGTGGTCGAGATCAAGCTGTCGGCGCACCCGGAGTGATCATCTGTGAGCAGTGGGTTGAGCCGCAACGGCTCGCATTGTGAGATGACTCACGGAACCAAATGCCCCGACTTGCTTCTTACAACGGCGCGTTTCCGCAGGTGAACTGGAGCAGAACAGTGCGGTAAGGAAGCCGAGTTGGAATCTGCGCCCCGCGAGAGTCCGTCCGGTTAGCATGCACCGCATGACGAATATCGACATCCGTCCGGCATCACGGGATGACATCCCGGACATCGTGGCCATGCTCGCCGACGACACGCTGGGGGCGACCCGCGAGTCTCCCGAGGACCTGTCTCCCTACCAGTCAGCATATGAGCGTTTGCAAAGAGATCCGAACCAGCTGTTGGTCGTCGCCGAGTCAGACGGCAGAGTCGTCGGCACTCTCCAGCTCACGATCATTCCTGGACTTTCACGCAAGGGTTCGACTCGCTCGATCATCGAGGCCGTGCGCGTGCACAGCTCCCAGCGTGGGCACGGCCTCGGTGCCCGGCTCATCGAGTGGGCGATCGAGGAGTCCGCCCGCCAAGGCTGCCAACTGGTCCAGCTGACCTCGGACTCGGCCCGCACCGACGCCCACCGCTTCTACGAGCGTCTGGGCTTCACTGGTTCGCACGTCGGTTTCAAGCTGCAGCTCTGACTAGCCCTGATGTCGCGCCCAAGGGCCGGGACTGATGAGAGAAGGAGGAATGGAGCCTGGGCTTCAGGCCGCGGCGACCGCCTTGATACGGCTGTCTGCAGCCGCCGCGGTGAGCGCCATACCGCTCAAGCCGCAGACGGCCTGCGCGCCGATCCGCTCGCGGTCGACGATCTTCTGCAGGCCGAGGAAGTCGACGGCGGCGCTGTAGTCCTCGGTGTAGATGTCTGGCGAGGCCACGTCGCGCACCGTGCCGCCGCTCTCCCCGGAGAAGGAGGGGTCGAAGGCAAGGGCGACGTAGCCGCGGCAGGCGAACTCGTTGGCGTAGAGCCCCGAGGACTGTTCCTTGACCGCGCCGAACGGGCCGCTGACCACCAGAGCGGGCAGCTCGCCCCTGGCGTTCTTCGGCACGTAGAGGTCCGCGGCGACCTCGATGCCGTAGTGGTTCTTGAACCGCACCGAGGACCGCTTGACGTTCTTGTCCAGCGCGAAGGTGTAGCCGCCCTTGGCCGTGGCCTTGCCCTGTCCTGTGACGCCTGCGGCGCGGTTGGTTTCCGCACCGAAGGAGGGTAGAGCCGTGAAGGAGGCGGCGCCGGTGGCGGTGATCAGTCCGAGCGCTTTGCGACGTTCCGTCGAGTGGACCTCATATTCGTCGGTGGAGGAAAGCGCGACGGTCGGTGGTGTCGTGACCGAGGCGAGATTCCAGCGAACCGCTTCTGCGCCAGGCGTGACAGGTCGGATTTATGGGGGGGTACAAGCTCGACCCCCACCTCGCGAGGTGTGCGTCGTAGCGTGGAAGGCTGGCACACCGACACCTCCCGGACACCCGCGCTCTCGAACGTGACGGGCGGCAGCCCGTCGGCGGCGCTGTGGCGCCGTTTGGTGTTGCGAGGTCTGCGGCCGGCGCTTCAGTGCTCGAAGACCGCCGTCGCCACCGGCACTGCCAGCAGCAGGCTGAGTCCGACCAGGGGGACGCGGTCCAGCCACAGGATGGCGGCGAATTCGCGCAGTGTCGCGGCCAGCCAGTAGGCGGGGGATGTCGGCGCGCCCACGACGTGCACGGGCACGCCGACGCGGCGGGCCAGCAGGGTCGTGCGGTAGACGTGGAAGCCGCTGGTGACCACCGTGGCACGGTGGCCGGGAGTGGTGCCGTCCACGAGGGCCGCGCTGAAGCGGAGGTTCTGCCCAGTGTTGACGGAGCGGTCCTCCCGCACGATCCGGTCGGCGGGCACTCCGCGTCCGCGCAGATACTCGGCCATCGCGTCCGCCTCGGAGCGGACCTCGTCGTCGCCCTGGCCGCCCGAGACGACGAACACCACACCAGGCGCGTCCGGTGCGCGGGCGGCGTCGATCGCCAGGGCGCGCTCCAGCCTGCGGGTCAGCAGCGGGCCGGGCCCGTCGCCGTTGAGCCCAGCGCCCAAGACCACCACATGGGTGGTTTCCGGCAGGGGGGTGCTACGGCCCCGGACGAATACGTAGCCGGCGAAGACGAGGAAGAGCAGAGTGAGGTATCCCGCGGCCGCGTTCACCGCGACCACGAAGGCACCGAACGCCTCGCCGCCGACCGCGTGGAAGACCGCGTCGAGGCCGAGCACCGCCAGCACCGCGCAGCCGACGGCCCCGGTCGCCAGCAGGGCCGCCTGCGGTCCGTAGCGCCGGACCAGGAGGACGCCGTCGGCCAGCAGCAGCAGGCCCAGCGCGAGCGCCAGGAGGAGGGCGGCGACGGCGAGGACGGTGGCGATGGTCGGGTGGGCTGCCGCACTGCGACCGGCCACGCCGAGTCCGGCAGAGGTCACCGCGAGGCAGAACAGGACAGCGGCGGAGAACCGGTGCGGGGCCAGCAGGGCGTTGACGACGCCGCCCGCGGCGAACACGACCGCGGCGAGGTACTCCGGGTACTCCGGCATGTGCCCCACCGCTCCGCTCTCCCGCCCGCCGGGCCGCTGCCCGTGCCCGCCCGCCTCACGCCGCCCACGGGTTCCCGGACCCGGTACGGACGGCTGTCGGCCATCCTCCCAGACCCGCTGTGGTGCGCCGAACGTGGGCGGGCGGTGGTGCGTTCGGCTGGACCGGCATGGTGCCGGAGACGTCCGTGCGGGATTTGGCGTTGCCGTCACCGTCGCCGGCGTAGGAGTAGGTGACCGTGACGTTGGTGGAGGACACCTTCGTCACACGGTCACGGTTGTCGTAGCCGTAGACCGTCTTGATGCCGCGCATCTCGGCGGACACCGGCCTGGACGGCGAGCGGGTGGTCTGGGAGCGGGACCGGTTGGCGTTCGAGCGGCTTCAGCAGCGCCTCGCCCGGCGCGGTGCCGGTGCCGCCGAAGCGGCGCGCCAGTGGCCGGCACACTACGTGGTCTTCGATCTGCTGCACGCTGATGCGGACCTGATCGACTGGCCGTACGAGCGGCGGCGCGCGGCGCTGGAGGCACTGTTCGCGGACCACGGCTTGGCGGCGCCGATGACGTGTGCCCGTCGACCACCGACCCGACTGTGACGAGAAGGGTGGCCGGCGTGGACGGCGGTCGGGCTGGAATGACGTGCGGCTGGAGGAGGCCCGGCGCCGCCTGCGTCCGCTCGACGACGACAGCCAGAACTGAGCCGATGGAATCTACGGGCCTCCAACGCAACCGCATCCGCAGTCATGGCCCTGGCCCGCAGAGCGGCGGCCAGGCCGGCGACGACATGTTTGGTCTTGTCGACGGGATCCGCCGTTCCCACCTACGAAGTCATCGCGTTGTGGCTCGAGTCATGCGGTCTGGCCGGCAACAACGTTGCTTCCGTGCGCCGGTCAAGTGCTTCCGGCGCCATGGCGTAGCAGCTTGGCTGCGAGCGCGCTCCTGCCTACTCAAGAGACATGCATGGATTCGCCGTCTTCATCATCGTCGTCGCCGTCGTTTGGACGATTTGGGAATACTCTCGGCCCCTTGCTCCCAACGCGTGCCGTACGTGCCGAGGTAGGGGGCGCATGCCGGATTGGAACCGCAATCACATGAAGGGCAAGACGGAGTGCACCTGGGTGAAGTGTCGTAGCTGTCGAGGTTCGGGGAAGGTGTGAGAGAGCTGGTCAGTCGGTTGGAGTTGACCGGTGGCGCGGTTCGGGCACAGCCCTTGATCCACGCGGTACGCAGAATGTCACGGTACGGGCAGACGGTCCGGGGATCGCCGCGGCGTCCGGCCTCCCCCCCCTCCAGCACGGCGCGTGCGATGTCCTCGCGCGTACCCATCTGCTCACCTCCCTCCGGATCTGCCGGTCGGACTCGCTTCCGCGACGCCTACACCGAGGCCGGCGAGCAGATCATCGAAGCCAGGCGCGAGCACCGCGAGCCACCGAAGCGGGAGGAGCCCGAGGAGAAGACGGGCCAACTGGTGGTCCGGAAACGCCCCTTGCCCAGCGGGCAAGGGGCGTTTCGGTGGACTTGAACCGGATACCGGTGTCAGCAGGGGGAGTTGGTCTGCGTGAGCAGGCCCATCCGGTAGGGCATCTTGATGTAGCCGTCGTCGCCGTTGGCCTTGGGGTCGACGCCCTGGTAGACGAATTGGAGCCGGCAGGGGTTGATGGTCAGTGTCTGGTCGTTGCTCGCGCGGATCATCTCTCCGTGGCTGAAGTCCTCGGTCCAGGCGTCGCCGGGGAAGGTGACGTTGAAACGGCCCGCGAACGGGTCGTCGTAAAGGCCGGAGGTCGGCGTCCAGGGCCCGGTGAGGCTGGTGGAGGTGAAGGACCGGAAGTAGCGCCGCCAGCTGGGGTTGGCCGCCTCCTGGATCAGCAGGTACTGGTCGCTGCCGGCCACCTTGTAGACGTTGGTCGCCTCGAACAGGTTCTCCTTGGTGTCGGACAGGATCAGCTGGGTGTCGCCGAAGCCGTTGGGGAAGTTGCCCAACGACGTCTGGGCGCGGTAGATGTGGCCGTTGTCGTCACTGAAGAACAGGTGGCAGTTGGCGCTGTCGCAGATGACCCAGAAGTCGATCCACCCGCCTTCGCCCTTGTTCTGCTTGACGATGTCCGGCTCCTCGGACATGAACGTGCGCGGCGCCGACCACGACCGCGGGTCGGCCGGGTTGGTGCTGGTCGAGTAGGTGGGCCAGGGGGTCTGGTAGATCAGGTACCACAGGTTCTGCGGCGCGAAGTACAACACCTGCGGCGCGGCACGGTAGCCCTCCCCGATCGCCGTGGTGTCCAGGTAGGTGTGCGGCGCCGACGCGGCCTGCGACCAGTCGTCGAACGCGTAGTGCACCAGATTCCACCCGGCAGGGCTGGCCGTGGTGGCGTAGACCTGCCACTGGTTGTTGTACCGGATGACCGAGAAGTCCTTCACCGCCAAGGCTTCGGGGTGCTGGGCGTCGGGCTTCGGGCCGGCCAGCGGACCGCTGGAGGACCACTGGAACCTCGACGGCAGCGAGCCCGTGGTGCCGACGCGGACGAGCTGCCACTGCTGGTTCACGCCGCCCAGGTCCGAGTACTGGACGATGCCGGTCCCGTCGGCGGAGGAGAAGCCCGGTACCTCGACGGCCTTCCCGCTGTTGCGGTTGATCAACCGGACGTATCCGTCCGGTGAGTCCTCCAACCGGAACTGCTGGTTCACGCCCCCGTGGTCGCTCCACTGGTTGATGGCGGCGTTGTCGGCCGGCGACCAGCCGGAGACGTCCAGCAGCTTGCCGGAGTGCCTCGCCTTCAACCGGTAGTAGCCGCCACCGGAGTCCACGAACTGGAACTGCTGGTTGGTCCCGTCGTGCCGTGCCCACTGTGTGATCGCGGCACCGTCCGCGGAGCTCGCGCCCGCCACGTCCAGTGCCTTGCCGCTGTTGCGGTTGACCATGACGTACCAGGCGTTCGTGTCCACAGTGGCCGCTTGCGCCGCCGGCGCTCCGATCGCGACCAGTAAACCGGCCACCAGGGCGGTGACCGTGCCGATCACCGTTGTTCGACTGCCCATGTTCACCATCTTTTCCCATTCGTCGGCCCGAGTGGGCTCAGCGCTGGACGCGCCCGAAATCGTGGCACCGCTTGGTTGCGGTGGTCAGGATGACTGCACTGTGGAGTGCCGGAGATATCGCCCACGCGGTGAACAGCTCGTCCACGCGTCGGCGGACCGCACCCCATCGCGATCACCGTGGATCAGGCGGGTCAGCGCTGCAGGGTGAGCAGGGCCGGCCGGTACGGCAGCTTCACGTAGTCGGTGTTCTCCGGTGTGTTGGTGGGGAGGCCCTGGTAGAGGAACCGCAGGTTGCAGGGATCGATGGTCATGGTCTGGTCGGGGTTGTTGCGGATCAGGTCACCGTGGCTGACGCCCCTGGCCCAGGTGGCACCGCTGTTGGCTGTGCCCGCGAAGGGGCTGCTCTGGCTGCCGGCCTGGACGGTCCACGGACCGTTCAGGCTGGAGGCCGTGAACGAGCGGAAGTAGCGCCCGCTCGCACCCTGCGCCTCAACGATCATGAGGTACTGGTTCTGTCCCTGGACCTTGTAGACCTCCGGCGCCTCGAACAGGTTGTCCCGGGTGTCGCTCATGATCGTCGTGTACGAGGAGCCGAAGCTGCTGGGGAAGTCCCCGAGCGGCATGCTCGCCCGGTAGATCTTGCCGTTGTCCGCGGCGAAGAACAGGTACATGTTCTGGTCGTCGGCGATCATGGTCGGGTCGATCGGGGCGTCCTTCTGGCCCGGCTCGGGGCCCTCGGGGAGGCTGCCGGTGAACAGCGGCTGCGCGGCGGACCAGCCGTTGGGGTCGGTGGGGTCGCTGGACGTGCGGTAGTAGAGCGGCCACTGACTCCACTGGGACACCATCACCCAGATGTTCTTGGTTGAGAGGTAGAACAGTTCGGGCGCCACCGCGGGCTCGTTCATCGCGGTCTGGCCGGCTGTCGCCATGTCCGACCAGTTCGTGAAGGGACTGAACGCCGTCGAGCCCCACGACGTTCCGTTGGAGGTGGTCGCGTAGACCAGGTGCTTGCCGTTGTACGTGGTGGTGGTGAAGTCCTTCAGCGCGACCTGCCCGTTCGCCGGTTGCGCCAGCGGACCTGTCGAGGTCCACCGGTAGGTCGACGGAAGAGCACACGCGTTGCTCGCCCCGGACAGGCCGGTCCACTTCTGGTTGTTGCCGCCGTGGCACGACCAGATCTGCACCCCCGTGCCGTTGGCCGTACCCCAGCTCGAGACGTCCAGGCACAGCCCGGACCGCACGCCGATGACCGTGCCGTCGGGGTTCACCCGCCACTGCTGGTTCTCACTGCCGTTGCACGTCCAGATTTGCACCGGGGTCCCGGACGTGGTGGCGCCGCCCCGGACATCCAAGCACTTGTTGCCGTACACGGTCAGCTGGTTGCTGCCCGTCAACGTCCACTGCTGGTTGGTTCCGCCGTGGCAGTCCCAGATGTGCACGTTCGCGCCGTCGGTCTGGCTGAAGGCCGCCACATCGAGGCAGCGACCGGAAGCAACACCGCGCAAGTCGCTGGTGGTGGCCGCCTGAGCCGGGCCGGCGACGAGCAGCGCCGCTAACGCGGCCAGGGCCGCAACCGCGGCGGCGAGCACCGCGGACGGGCGTCTGAGGCTGAAACTACGTCTGCGCATAAGGACCTCGTCATCCTTGAGCAAGCGGCCTCCGGTCTTCCCCGTCAGAGGCTGTCCGGCTGCCGGCGTGATACGACCCCGACTGTCCGAGATTCCGAACAAGGGTCGAAGTACCGATCAACAGAATGCTAGACATCCCATGAATGACGTCAATGCTTCTCGCAGAATCCGCGGGCAGAAACGTTCGCAGGCTGAAACCCGGCAGCTTCAAGTCCCGTGGTTGTACGAGTCTTTGGCGTGAGGGGCAGGTAGCGGTGCGGGCGCGGGCTTGGTGATCATCACGGACCCCGACCAGGTCGCTCACCTGCGCCTCTGGTTCGGCTTGGTGCCCGACCCTCGCTCGCGGCGGGGCCGGTGGCACTCAATGACGCCGGTCCGGTCGACGTGTGCCTGCGGCGGTCTTCTGCAGTGCGGGGAGCGTCGAGAACTCGCCGAGCGGGGTGCGAGGGCCTCGGTTGGGCCGCTCACGGGCCCTCGCTGTGGGCCCTCACCTCCTCGGGTGGCGGCCTACACCGTCGTCGGCGGCGATCGGGCGTGTGCCTGGGGTTGTTGATGGCGACACCCCGGACCGGGCGGTGACTGCCTACCTCGCCGACCGGCACCACTCCACCGACGAGCACCGCGGGGGGGTTCGACACCGCCTTCATGGAGATGATGATCAAGCATCACGAAGGCGCGGTGGCGATGGCCAAGACGGAGAAGACCGACGGCACCTCCCCCGACGCCAAGAAGATGGCCGAGCCATCATCACCTCGCAGACCGCCGAGATCACCAGGATGAACGACCTCCTCGGCAAGAGCCGACCCACTCCTGCAGTGGGGGTGTCGAGCGCCGACGCGGGCCCGCGCACCCCCATTGCTCGTCACGCTCCACCACTGACGGAATACCCCCTAGGGGTATATCGTTGTGGTGTGGGAATCGAGATCGGGCCACACTGGACGGGAATGGGGATGACGGTCATGGACCACACCGCACACCACACCGGTGCCGCTCACGACCACGCCGCACACCAGGCGAACGGTGACGACGGCAGCCATGGCGGCGCGTCCTGGGCAACGGCGGCGAAGGCAACGCTGCACTGCCTGACCGGATGCGCGATCGGGGAGATCCTCGGCATGGTCATCGGCACCGCCCTGCTGTGGGGCAACGTGCCCACCATGGTCCTGGCGATCACCCTGGCGTTCGTCTTCGGCTACTCCTTCACCCTGTTCGCCCTCCGCAGGGCGGGCCTGAACTTCAGGAGCGCCGTCAAGGTGGCCCTGGCCGCCGACACCGTCTCCATCGCGATCATGGAACTCGTCGACAACGGCGTCATCGCCCTCAGCGGCGCGATGGACGCTCACCTGTCCGACGCCCTCTTCTGGACCGCGCTGCTCGGCGGCTTCGCCGTCGCCTTCGTGATCACGACCCCGGTCAACAAGTGGATGATCGGCCGGGGCAAGGGCCACGCTGTCGTCCACGCCTACCACTGACCTCTCACACTCAAGCGCACGCCGGGTGCACCCTCTGCGGGTGCGCTCGGGCGCGTTTGCGCTGCAGCGCGTCATCTGGCGATGTCCGGCGACCGACCGGCTCGGGAGAGAGGTTCAGCGCGGCAGGAGGTTCTGTTCGCGCCGGTGGCGGCGACCGTAGCGGGTCACGCCGCGCGGCTTGAAGACCGACAGGGCCGCCGCGGTGAGCAGCACCAGCAGGGCGGCGGCCGCGTCGGCGACCAGCTGGACGCGCATCCCTTCCAGCTCACCGCCCGCGAGTGTGGCCCGGGCCGCCGCGTCGGCGAGGTGTCCGACCGGTTGCATGTGCACCAGCAGAAGCAGCGTGGCCAGCACCGTGATCAGCAGTTTCGCGATGACCCAGTAGTGGCGCAGCAGCCCCCAGACGGTTCCCAGCGACTGGAGAACGCCGGTCAGCAGCGCGGCGATGCTGAGGGGAACGATCACGGACCACCCCACCAGCTCCATCGCCACATAGACGCCCTGCACCGTCCGGGGCGAGCTGCTGGACAGCCCGGCGACGGCCAGCGCCAGGAAGGCGGCGACAACCCCCAGCCAGCCGACCGAGGCAGTGACGTGGAGGGTGAGGGTCAGCTTGCGCAGCCGGGGCGGGAACGGTCTCACGGCGTGTGCCCGTGCATCCCGCCGCCGGCCAGGTGCACGATCACGAACACCACGACCAGGACGACCGCGACCGCCGCGGACACCTTCACCCACCGGGGCGCCCCGTCGTCGTCATCGGCATCCGAACGAGGCGGTGAGCCGGCCATGGCGTCCTCCACAAGATTCAATCCGGGAGCGTCACCGCCCCGGCCCCGTACTTGTTTTACGAGACACAGTGTCTCTCTTGCGGCGGAGTGTATCCACCCCGGGACATCCGTATCCTTGGGGGGTGCCCAAGCTGTGGAACGAGACGATCGACGCCCACCGTCACGCCGTGCGCGAGGCCATCCTGGACGCCACCGCCCAGCTGGTAGAGGCGGGCGGCCTGCGGTCGGTGACCATGTCACAGGTCGCCGAGCGGACCGGCATCGGGCGCGCGACGCTCTACAAGTACTTCTCCGACGTCGACGCCGTCCTCCTCGCCTGGCACGAACGCCAGGTCACCGGACACCTCCAGCACCTGGCGGAAGTCCGCGACCGCGGCGGCACAGCCGGCGAACGCCTCGAAGCCGTTCTGCGCTCGTACGCGGCCATAGCCCGGCAACGCCACGGCGGCGAACTCGCCGCCCTTCTCCACCAGGGTGAGCACATCACCCACGCCGAACGGCACCTGACGGGCATCGCGGAAGACCTCATCGCCGAGGGCGCGCAAACAGGCGACGTGCGGGCCGACGTCCCACCCGCCGAGCTCGCGCAATACTGCCTTCACGCCCTGACCGCCGCCGCCGGCCTGACCTCCGAAGCCGCCGTGACCCGCCTCGTCGACGTCACCCTGGGCGGACTGCGGCCAACTCCCTGACCCGTGCAGACGGGTGCGCGGCGCATGCGCAGTTCTCCATGTAGGCGGAGCTGAGGTTCAAGCGGCGCGGTTCCACGAGGTACACCAGGGCCGACGACTGCTTCGGCGGGCACGTTCAGCGGTGCGACGTCGTCCTTGTCGAGCGTCGCCGCCGTACGGTGATCTCCCTGGGCGTGGTGGTCAGGCGGTGAAGGGTGGCGTCTCCTGCGGGGCCAGGTGCGGCCCCGCCCCCGTGTACGGGCGGGTCGGGTCAGGGAGTGGGCGAGGCCTGAGTGAGTGCCATCCAGCCCTCGACCGTCTCCTGGTGGGAACCGGCCGCCGTGCTCGCGGCCACGGCCTCCACATCCCGGTCGGAGCGCGGTGTTCCCGCGCGGGTCAACAGGACGAGCGGCCATGCGGGGCCCGGGCCGGCCGGTTCCGTGTCGAAGGGGAGCCAGTCCCAGGGGCCGTCGAACCGCCAGGCACGTCCGGCGGCGTCGGCGACCTCGTCGCCCGGCTGGAGACAGGCGTACGGCCGCATCAGCAGGTCGAAGGTGAACGGGGTCCCGTCGCCGGGATGAAGGCTGTACCCCGTGCCGTTCAGGTGGCTGTCGTCCGGGAACTCGCGGTAGGTCATGCCGCGGGGCAATACGTTGACGGTCAGCCGGGGGCGGGGCAGCCAGCCCGTCTCGAGGGGCGGGTCGTGGTGGTCGACGGCCGTCACGTGTACCACGGTCGGCGGTATGCCGACCCGGCAGGTGTCACCCTCCGCGAGGTGCTCGGGTGACGGATCGGTCCGGAACAACTCCGGTACCGCCTCGCCGTGTTCGTCGCCGACGCCCAGGCCGACGACGCCGTTCCAGCGCACGGACCAACTGTCGGGGTCGATGTCCCACCACGGCCATCGCACCGAGATGTGCCCCCACTTCACACCCCGCTCGACCCACGTGGGCGTGAAGGGGCAGGCGAGGGACAGCACGTCACCGACCCGGAAGTCCCGCCGGGTGCCCGTCGCGTCCGTCATGGGGCCAGCGTAGACGTGACCCGTGCGGCGCCCGCCGCCCAGTACGAGGTGGGGCCCGGCACGGACTGCTGGGACCGTGCGCAGGTCCTTCCGACGGCTAAGTGCTCCTGTCCGTCGAGGAGGCGATGACCTCCACCCTCGCCCCGCGCTCGGTGAACCACGACTCCAGTGCGGAACCCGCGAGTTCGCGCCCTCCGTCCGGGCCGGTGACGAACGCCGGTCCGAAGACGCTGCCGTGCAGGCCTTGGAGGCTGGTGCGTTCGTCGAGGACCACCTGGAAACTCGTGCGCTCAACCCGGGCACCGCGCAGGTCGGCGCCTTCCAGCCGGGTGCCGCCGAGCAGCGAGGCGCCGGCCAGGCGGGCTCCCGCCAGGCACGCTCCGCGGGCGTCCACCGCCCACAGGTCGGCGCTGCCGAGGTCGGCTCCCGTCAGGTCCGCGTCGCGCAGCACCGTCTCGGTCAGCTCGGCCTTCACCAGGCAGGCCCCGGCCAGCACCGCGCCGGTGAGGTCCGACCAGCCGAGGTTCGCCCGGTACAGGTCCGCCTCCCGCAGCACGACGCCGCGCGCGCTCGACGGGCAGAACAGCGCGAGGCCGAGGTCCGCCCGGGATAGGTCGGCGCCGGACAGGTCCAGGTGCGTCGCGTCCAGGGTGCCGTCCGGTCCGGAGGCGGCCTACCGGGCGAGCACCGCGGCGGCCTCGGCGTCGGCCGGCGCCGCACGGACGTGGCGCCGTGCGCTGCCGGGCGGGCCGGGGGAAGCGTGGTCCGGGGAAGCGTGGTCCGCGTCCGTCATGCCGTGCACTGTACGGAAAACCTCCTGCGCATGGACTTCACTGCCACACTGGAAGAGATGCTGGCCACCCTGATCGCGGGCACCCTGGGGTGCGGGAGACCACTGGTGTACTCGCCGCCCCCTGCCCCGGACACCGAGCGCCGCATGCGCGCCCACCATGCCCGCGCCGCGAAGGCCTTGGACGTACGAGTCGAGCCAGGCAGGGAGTTCTGGGGACGGGCCGGACGTATCCTGGGCGCCCTGGCCCGCACTGCTGCCGGGCAACTGGCGTGGCTGCGGCTGGTGTCCGCGCCGGAGGACAAGGCCTCGGGGAAACTGTGGGACGGCGACCTCGATGCCCAGCACGCCTTCGGCAACCTCGACGTGGTTGGCCAGAGCTGCGACCTCACTGAGGTTTTCTCTATGAAGATCGATTCGAGCGCTGATTGAGGGCGAGTGGGCGCGAGTGATGTCGCCGATGCGGCGGGGGCGCCGTGAGGTCTGACCTGCGGCATGTCCCTTCGCCGGACGCGGGCTGCGCGCGCTGTCGGCGACCGCAATTCCCCGTGGTTCCCTGCCCGATCTGGCGAGGTTGTTCTGATATTCAGCTCTGGGCGGATCGGTCAGCGACGGTCGTACCGGCCGCTTCACGAGACGTGGAGGATCGCTAGCGGAATCGGGCGATCAGGGCTTCCCTTCCCTGCCGAGGGCAGAGCGCAGTTGGTGGTGTGCTTCTCCAGGTCCGCGGCCCTCCTGACCTTCCAGCAGGGCGGCTGCGATGGCGTCCAGCTTGCGCTGGACTGCGCGTTCGGCCCGCAGCTCGGAGTTCTTCAGCAGCGCCACCAGGAGCAGGGTCACTGCCGACATTGCCTCTCCCATGAACAGAAGCCACGTAATCGGCAGACCGATCACGTGCAACGTGACAGCCACGGCAACCAGGAGCAGGCAGATCCCGAAGAACGGTGCTGAGCTGGTGAACCGTGAGGCATTCTCGGCCAGCCTCTCAAATGGCTGACTCCGCGAGCCTCCGCGGTCGGACGGATGCTTGAGAATCATGCCCACTCTCTACAGCGGACTGTGGCATACCCGAGGGTTGCCACACCCGGCCAGGATGAGGACTTCCTCCCTGCGGGTTCGGCGAGGTCCCGTCCTGGTGTGCGGCGAAGGGGTCCTGGTCGACGCGATGGGCGCCGTGACACCGGCCCGTCAGTCGGACATGAGCCTGTGGGGGCCGCTGAGCTCGTGCACCCGCTCCATGTCGTCGCCGAGGGTACGGAGGCGCTCTTTGAAAGCGGGCAACCGTTTCCGCCCCGGCGTCAGGGGCAGGCGCATCGTAGAGCGTCGATGAAGGGACCGACATGAGCACCAGGGAGAAGGCCAAGGCCACGACCGAGCAGGTTGTCGGGAAGGCTGTGAGGAAGCTGGCCCACGCGGTGGGCAAGGACACCACCCCCGCCAAGGGTGCCGCACTGGAGGCACGGGGCAAGGCCCGGGCAACCAAGGAGGGCGCGAAGGGCAGCTTCCGTCACTGACCGCCCCAGGGATGGCGCGAAACGACTTCACATTGATGTCCGTGCCACCGCTGCGCGTCGGGTTCTTCGGTGGCCGCCCGGTGCCTACCACCGTCCGGCCGCCGACCGCCCCGTCGGGCTGACGGGGGTTCTACGTCCTCGGCACCGCCGACCATGCGGCCAATCGAGTCACCGCGACCAGGGCGCCGGCCGCGACGCGCGGCACCGGCGCCTACGCCCTGGACCCTTCCCGCACGCGTCACACGAGGAAAGCGATGTCGAGCGCTTCGTAGGGGCGCGGTCCAGAGAGAGTTCGGCGTCCGCCAAGCCGTGGGGGCGAGCACGGTGTAGGTGTCGCTCACCGGTGCCTCGCCGAAGGCGGCCCTGGGACCAGCACTGGAGCGGGCGCGTTCAGCGGAGGTCGAGGACGGTGTCGGACGTCAGATACAAAGCCACAGCCGCCGCACGCGGAGCGTCGGCACACCGCCTGCTCATATCACCGACCCCGCGGCTCTGAGCAGACTCAGTATCCGAAATCGCCTTCTGCATCGCCAGCGGTGTCATAGACCCGCAATACCTGATCCACCCCGGTCATCTGCAGCACGCGCCGCACCGGCCCGGACACATTCGCCAGCACCACGACAGCCCCGCGCGAATCCGCCTGCCGCCATGCCTGAAGCAGGACGTTCAGCCCGGCTGAGTCGCAGAACGAAACGCCGGACAACTCCAGCACGATCAAGCGCTCAGCCCGCGCCATCAGTTCCATGAACTCCGCGCCGAACGCCGGACCGCTCACGTAGTCCATCTCGCCGCTGACCCTCGCCACCAAGCACCAGCCGGAAGTGCTCACCTCGACCGACGGATGGCCCACAACGCCCTCCCCATCGTCTCCCCGGGAGACCGCGGCACCAGCACACGAAGCACCGCCCGAGTGCCCCGCCCCGGACGCCCTACTCCGCCCTTCACTCCCCCGGGCCACACACGCCCTGGCTACGTCCAACACGGGCGACGCGTGCACCGTCCCGGCCCTGTTTCCCCGTTCAGGGCGGGCCGGGCCTTTTACGGTTCGGGCGGTGACCGGCGGTCTCGGGGGGCTCGGGGGTCTCAAGGCTTCCGGGGCCGTGGGTCACTACACGGCATGCAGCAACCACAGCGTCAAGCCCACCATGCGGGGCAAGCGCAGCGGCGACGCGCGGGCCGCACGGCACGCGAAACAGGCTCTGCCGGGCAGTTGCTCCTCAGGACGCCGCTGTTCACCGTGCAGGGCGTTGAGCACCACCAGGCATCCGGTCAAGGCCGGCATCGCCCACTGCGTGTGAGGCGTCGGTGAGGTCGGCGCCGGTGGCCGCGTACCGCTGGGAGTGGCTGGTGCCGTGCCAGTCCAGGCACATGACGGTCGCGTCGTCCTGCAGGTGGCCGTCGTTGGCGTCGACGATCGCGGCGATGAGGGTGCGGGCGGCCTCGCGGGGGTGCAGCGCGCGGGTGCGCGCGATCAGGTCGGACAGATCGACGCTGTTGGCGTTGCCCTCCAACATGCCGTCGGTCAGCATCACCAGCCGGTCGCCCGGCCGCAGGTCCAACGACTGGACCCGGTAGGTGTGAGGGGCAGAGAAACCGAACGGCATGTCGATCTTCGGAGTGATCTCCCGCACCTGGCCGTCGCGCATCCGCAGCGGCCAGGGGTGCCCGGCGTTGATGAACTCGGTCTTGCCGTCGATCAGGCTGATGCGCAGGAGCTGGCCGGTGACGTAGCCCTTGTGGCCGTGCTCGCACATGGCCTGGTCGGCCTGGCGGGCCTGCTCGGCGAGGTCGCCACCGGCCCGCCGTGCCCGGCGCAGGGCGCCCACCGCAAGCGTGGCCAGCAACGCGGCCTCGACATCATGCCTCATGGCATCGGTGACGGAAAGCTGGACCGTGTCCCGGTCGATCACATAGTCGAAGGTGTCACCCCCGACGTGGTCGGCCGGCTCCAGCGCCCCGGCCACCGCGAACTGCGCGGCCTCGCACGCAAGCGACGCCGGTAGCAGCCGGTGCTGGATCTCCGCGGCCAGGCTCAGCGGGCTGGTGCGCCGACCCCACTGATAGACGTCGGTGTAGGAGCGGTTGGCGATGACGAGGTACGCCAGCGCGTGCGCGGTCTCGCCGATCTCCCGCATCGCCTCCGCGTCCGGCGCCGCGGGCAGGAACAGTTCGAGGAGGCCGATGGCATCCCCGCGGTTGGTCACCGGGGCGACGATCCGCACCAGCGTGCCCTCGCCCTTGTCCTCCGTGCCCGGCCGCTGGGTGCGGATCACGTCGTCGTACAGGGTGCCCCGCAGTGCGATGCGCCGGGCGGGTTCATCGGTATCGACGCTGCCCGCCGCCCCCAGCCGTACGACCGAGCTGCCGGTGAAGTCGGTGATCAGGAACGACACCGACACGGCCCCCAGGCGCTCCTTGAGCATGCGCGCGACCACGTCGAGCGACTCCACAGGCGCTGCGGCCTCCGCCGCCTCCAACGTCCCCGCCAGAGTCATCGCCCGGCTCCGACCACTCCCGTCCCCGTGAGCACGAGGGCCCCGCTCGCCGTCCGGCCCTCTCACAGTCACAGCGACTCCTTCGTTGCTCGATGATGCTCAGGGCTTCGCCCCGAAAGTCGCGGAAGACCTGTGCCGAGCCCGGTACCGGACAGGTCACTCGCATCACCGGACCCGACTTCTGCCCGCTGGCAGCACCTTCATGTGGCTGCGAGGAGAATGGCTGTGTAGTGCGCGGTGAAGGCGGCGATGGTCAGGGCGTGGAAGACCTCGTGGAAGCCGAACCAGGCCGGTGAGGGGTCGGGGCGCTTGAGTGCGTAGACGACGGCGCCCGCGGTGTAGAGCAGACCGCCGACGACGACGAGTACGACAACCGCGACGCCGCCAGCGCGCGCGAAGTCGGGCAGATTGAAGACGGCCACCCAGCCCAGCGCGAGGTAGCACGGCGTGTACAACCAGCGGGGAGCCCCGATCCACAGGATGCGGAAGGCGATGCCGGCCAGGGCGCCCGCCCATACAGCCGCCAGGAGCACCCGCTGCCGGCCCGCGGGCAGCAGCAGTACAGCCAGCGGGGTGTAGGTGCCGGCGATGATCAGGAAGATGTTCGCGTGGTCCAGCCGCCGCAGGACCGCCTCGCCGCGCGGGCCCCACGTTCCGCGGTGGTAGACGGCGCTGGTACCGAACAGCAGGCAGGCCGACACCGCGTACACCGAGCACGCCGCCACCGCCGCAACCGAGCGCGAAACGGCAATCAGTACGATCCCGCCGACCAGCGCCAGGGGGAAAACGCCGGCGTGCAGCCAGCCGCGCATCCTCGGCTTCAGCGCAGCCGCCGCGCGCTGCACCCCGTCTTCCAGGCCGGCGGCTATCTGCCCGCCGGCCAGCCGGCCGGTTGCGCCGGCAGGCGCATCTGCCGCCGGGGTGCGTAGGGCGTCGGGCGTCTGGGGCTCCCGTCCGCGTGCCGGCGGCTGAGGGTCTTCGGCGATCATGCGCTCATATTCTGAATCGGCAGAGGAATTGCGGTCCGGCGCGTCGCCGTGGAGTGCGGATCAGACGCCGGCCGTGTGTCGCGCTGCGGCGCGGCGGTATTCGGCGTTGAGGCGCCGGGCTTCCTCGAGCTGGTCCTCGAGGATGATGATGCGGCAGGCGGCCTCGATGGGGGTGCCCTGGTCGACGAGTTCGCGGGCGCGGGCGGCGATGCGTAGCTGGTAGCGGGAGTAGCGGCGGTGTCCACCTGCGGAGCGCAGCGGCGTGATGAGGCGGGCGTCGCCGATGGCACGGAGGAAGCCCTGGGTGGTGCCGAGCAGCTCGGCGGCCCGTCCCATGGTGTAGGCGGGGTAGTCATCGTCGTCGAGACGGCCATACGAATCGTCTGCTGTCATTGCACCTCTCTGTGGAACGCGTGGAGGGCCCTGGCGCCGTACGGCGCCAGGGCCCGAAGGAACTGCTACACCATCTGCCGGCCCTACTGCTGCGCCGGCCTTCTGTCACCGCACACCCGACCGGAATGCTGCCGGGGATGCTGGGATCGCGGTTGCTCGACCGGAGACCACCTCACTATCGATGTCCTGCGGTACCCGGACTCGAAAAGCCGCCCGGGCGATCCTGATGGCGTCCACTTCCTCCGTTCATTCCCTCATTGCTGATACTGCTCTACTGCGTACTACTGGTGATGCGTACTACTGGTGGCCTGTTACAGCGCCACTCTTCGGCAGCCAGCCCCGTCGCCCGTCCTGCGTCTGCTCTGGCTTGGAACCCCACTGCCGAACCTCCCGGTGCGCGCGCCCGCAGCCGACGCCTTCACCGAGGTACTGCTCACTGATTCCACTGCTGGGTACTGCCACTGCGGTACTACTCACGGCGGCCCCTGATCACTGCGGGCCACCCGGTCCGGTCGTCAGTCCCGTCGCCGTCCTGCAACAACCCTGGCTTCGGAACTCCACCACCGCACCGTCCTGCGCACTGCAACTGCGGTACTTCTCCCCGGCAGTTCGTGTCTGCCGGGCCCTGCGGTCTTTCTGGGTTACGAGAGAAACCATAACCACACCACCGACCAATGTCTACTCTAGCCAAGATAGATTTTCGGGTGTGGGTGGTGAGGTGTGGAGGCCGAGGACCAACCCACGACCGGTCGGCGCACACGTGACCGTCGACCAGTGAGCGCAGCATCACCTCCGTCTCGGGCGCGAACGCCGGTGACGAAACTGGGTTCAGTTCCCGCAAGAACAGTGAAGAAACCAGGCAGATCTGCCGCGTGTTCTGCGAATCACCGGGCACGAGGAGCAACGGAGGTTGATAACTATGGTTCCCCTGCTTCTCGTCCTGCTTCTGGCCCTGATCCTCTTCGGCGCGGGATTCGCACTGAAGGCACTGTGGTGGATCGCCGTCATCGTGCTGGTCGTCTGGCTGCTGGGCTTCGTGCTGCGCAGTGCGGACACCGGCGGCCGCAAGGGCCGCTGGTATCGCTGGTAACCCACCCAACAGCAGCAGACCTGTGGGCCCCGGGAACACCCGGGGCCCACAGGCACGTCCGACCTCAGGGCAACTCCCCGGGCAAACGGTGTAACCACCACCTTCCCGGGCACCAGGCCCCACAGCTGGGGCCCGGTGAAGCAGCGGAACCTGCACCTCCAACCACCGGACCCCAGCCGCACCCCAACACCCCTCACGGCCGGCTTCGCCGCCGAGCACCTGAGACGCCCATGCAGGTCACATAACGCCGTCCAGTGCCGTCGCGTCCGGCAGCCGGCTGCTCCCGGATTCGATCTCGGGGAACGAAGCCGCCAGGCTCGTGCCCCGCCGTGAGTGCAGCACTACTCGGCCCGCGTCGACGGAGACCAGGGCCCGCCACCCGTCCCACTTCGGCTCACCCGCCCACCCCGGCAGCAGCGCAGGGTCGGACTCAGGGGCGGCGAGCATCGGTTCCGGCAGTGTCCACGTCGCAGCCCATGCCTTCCACCCAGTCCGCCCGTCGGCAACCGAGTGCGCGTACGCACCCGACTACCGGCCCGACCACGGCAGGTCAGCGCACTACAACACCTCGACGGGGGCTGTGTGCTGAGTTCCTGGCGCACGTCCAGGCGGCGCAGCCGGACGCTGGCTACTGGCTGCCCCGGGTCCCGTGTCGTACGGTCTGACGTCGCGGCCGCCCACCGTCCGCAACGGATCTCACCGACCCCGGCGGTGCCGCCGGTACGGCCGGGAGATCTGAATCCATACCGGGAATCAGGCGGCGACGAGCTCCTGCTCGCGGTCCGGCGTCTTGACCTTGGGCTTCTTGTTCGGCAGTGAGAGCCGGACGACCTTGCGCCACGCGGAGAACACCTGCTTGGGCAGCGGGCCGGTGACGTACTCCAGCTCGTACTTCTCGAACAGCGCGCGTACCTTCACCGCGACCTCGGCGTACCGGTTGCTCGGCAGGTCCGGGAACAGGTGGTGCTCGATCTGGTGCGACAGGTTGCCGGTCATGAAGTGCATGGCCTTGCTGCCGCTGATGTTCGCCGAGCCCATCATCTGGCGCAGGTACCACTGGCCGCGCGTCTCGCCCTTGATCGACCGGCGCTCGAAGACCTGTACGCCCTCGGGGAAGTGCCCGCACATGATCACCGAGTGGGACCAGATGTTGCGGACCAGGTTCGCGGTGAACGTGGCGGCGAGCGTGGGGAGGAACGACGGGCCCGACAGCAGCGGGTGGATCACGTAGTCCTTGAGCACCTGCTTGCGGATCTTGCGGCCCACGGCCTTGGCCTGCGCGCGGAACACGGGGTTCTTGCGGCGGCGCTTGTTCAGGTTCTTGCCGAGCTCCAGGTCGTACGCGGCGATGCCGTACTCGAAGAAGCAGGCGTTGAGGAAGTTCCACAGCGGCTGGCCGAGGTGGAACGGGTGCCACTTCTGGTCCTCGTCGACGCGCATGATGCCGTAACCGAGGTCGTTGTCCTTGCCGATCACGTTGGTGTACGTGTGGTGCAGCTCGTTGTGCGAGTGCTTCCACTGGTCGGACGGCGAGACGTGATCCCATTCCCAGGTGGTGGAGTGGATCTTCGGGTCCCGCATCCAGTCCCACTGGCCGTGCAGGACGTTGTGACCGATCTCCATGTTGTCCATGATCTTCGCCACGGACAGCCCGGCGGTGCCGATCAGCCACGCGGGCGGGAAGAACGAGAACAGCAGCACGCCCCTGCTGGCCAGCTCGAGCTTGCGCTGCGCCGAGATGACCTTGCGGATGTAGGCGGCGTCTTTCTCGCCGCGGCTGGCGATCACCTCGTCGCGGATCGCGTCCAGCTCGCGGCCGAGCTCCTCGATCTGCTCCGCGGTCAGGTGGGCGGTGGGGTCGATGGCGGTCAAATTGTTCCTACCGTTCGATGTCGCAGGGGCCCGCGGCGGCGGACACGCAGGTCTGGATGAGGACGCCCGGATCGGCTTCGGTGATATCGCCGGTGCGCAGGTCGCGGACGGCGCCCGCCTTGAGCGGCGTGATGCAGCCGAAGCAAATGCCCATGCGGCACCCGGAGGGCATGAGCACGCCGGCCTGTTCGCCGACGTCCAGCAACGGCGTTGCGCCATCCGCGTCGACGGTCTTGCCGGTGGCGCTGAACGTGACCTCGCCGCCGTCGCCGGCGACGACGATGCTGGGGCGGAAGCGTTCGGTGTGCAGGCGCTCTTGGACGCCGTGCTCGGTCCAGTGCGCTTCGGCGGCGTCGAGCAGGCCCGCGGGCCCGCAGGCCCAGGTCTCGCGCTCGGCCCAGTCGGGCACGAGTTCGTCGAGACGGGCGATGTCGAGCATGCCGTCCGTGTCGGTGTGCACCTCGGTGAGCCGCAGCTTCTTGTCCGCGACCAGGTCGTGCAGTTCGTTGCGGAAGATCACGTCTTGCGGCTGTGGCGCGCAGTGGACCATGACGACGTCGTCGAACTCGGTGTCGCGCAGCATGCCCATCACGGGCGTGATGCCGCTGCCGGCCGTCAGGTAGAGCACCTTGGCGGGCTTGGCCTGCGGCAGCACGAAGTCACCGGTCGGCTGGTCGAGCTGGATCAGCGTGCCCGGTTTCGCCCTGCGGACCAGGTGGTTGCTGACCTTGCCGTCCGGGATCGCCTTCACGGTGATCGTGACGCGGCCGTCCTGGCGGTTTGTCGGCGAGGTGAGGGAGTAGGCACGCCACAGGCGCACCCCGTCGACGTCGACCCCGATCCGCACGTACTGACCGGCTGTGTGGCCGCGCCAGCCCCGTCCCGGCCTGATCACGATGGTCGCGGCGTCATCCGTCTCGGGGTGCACGGCCTCGATGCGCCCACGCAGGTCAGCGCCCGCACGCAGCGGGCTGACCAGGTCGAGGTAGTCCGACGGCAGCAGCGGCGTCGTGACCATCTCCAGTAGCTTCCACGCCCTGCTGCGGAGGGCTGCACTCGTCATGACTCCAGCTTGCTGCGCCTCAGGGCGTAAAGTCCTGACCGCAGGACGTAAATCTGGTCGGCTGAATTGTTCGCAGGGAACAAAATCATGAGCCATGCAATACAGAGGGCCAGCGAACTGGCCCTGGACGAGACGACGGTCACCGCACTGCGGGCCGCGCTGAAGACCACCGCCGACGAGGTCGTCCAGGCGATCATCGACGAGGTCCCTCCCTACGCCAACGCCCTTTCGGGCCACATGGGCGCCACCATCCGCCGAGCCGTCCGCACCGCCCTTGGGCACTACCTGGACCTCGCGAGCGGGAACGCCACGGGTGGCGACGGCGGTGACGCGGCCTACGAGCTGGGCCGCGGCGAGGTCCGCGACGGCCGTTCGATGGACGCCCTGCTCAGCGCCTACCGCGTCGGTGCCCGCGTGGCCTGGCGATGCCTGGCAGCGGGGGCCGTAGCCGCAGGTCTGCCCGCCGCCGAGGTCGCCAAGTTCGCCGAGCTGACCTTCGCCTACATCGACGAGCTCTCCGCCGCGAGCGCCGCGGGCCACGCCGACGAACTGGCCGCCCGGGGCAGGGATCACGAGCGCCACCTGGAGCATCTGGCTCGCGACCTCCTCGCCGGTGCGAGCCCGGACGTGCTGCTGGCCTCTGCTCAACGGGCCGGGTGGCAGCCTCCGGTTTCGCTGACCGCGGTCCTGTTGCCCGCCGCCCAGGCCCGGCCTGCCTATCGCGCGCTCGATCCGAGCACCCTCGTCCTCGACGATCTGCCGGACGCCACCGGTGTGCTGCTCGTCCCCGATGCCGACCGATCACATCTCTTGCGGCAACTGACCGACCGCACCGCCGTGGTCGGCCCGGCCCGGCCATGGACTCGTGCGTCCGCCTCGTACGCGCGAGCCGCACGCGCGCGCTCTCTTTCCTCCGACATTCGCGACACCGAGGACCACCTGCCCGAACTGGTGCTGAGCGCCGACGTGGACGCGTTCGCAGACCTGCGTGCCCGAGCCCTCGCACCGTTGCGGACCTTGCCTGTCGCGACCGCAGGGCGGCTGGAGGATACGTTGCGGGCGTGGCTGCTGCACCAGGGCAGGCGGGACGAGGTGGCGGCGGAGTTGTTCGTCCATCCCCAGACCGTTCGGTACCGGATGTCGCAGCTGCGGGAGCTGTTTCCGGATCTCGCATCGCCGCACCGGGTCCTTGAACTGACGCTGGCGGTCGGTCTTCGGGGCAGCTGACGCGTACGGCCGCTCGCGCCGGGGACCACCGTGGTTCTGCGACGGCCCCGTGCCTCCCTTCCAACAGGTCAGCCGGACGACCGACCGGGCCGGCCTGGCACACCGCGCGAGGGATGATGGGCATGGAATGACGGAACGTGAGGTCAGGAGCTTCCATGACGAAGCGGGTTCACCGACCCCGTGAGGACGCGGAGTTCGATTTCATCCTCGGGATGAGCGGAGTTCCGGTCCTCGCATACTTCACCGGGACATGGCCCAAGGCAATCGAGCCCTGCCGGGTGATGGACCTCGTCGTGGGTGGCATCGCCGACGACTACACGGGCCGCCTGACGGCCGTCCGCGCCGACATCACGCGTTGTCCGGCCGCGACCGAGCGATACGGAATCACCGGAGCCCCGTCCTACGTCCTGCTGAAGGAGGGAGAAGCGGTGGCGCACGGCACGGGGCCTATGACCATCGCCGAGCTACGGAAGTTCCTGGACGGCCACCTCTGAGCGGCCGCTGCGGCACGAGGCGGCGACGCCCGCCACGTCTCGTCTATGGGAGCTGCGCCGCCTGAGGCACCTTGGGGCTGGGACACCCCCACAGGTCGCATAACCCCGTCGAGCGCGGTCGCGTCCGGCAGCTGCGCGGCGCCGGAGGGCACCTCGGGAAAGGCGGGCAAGAGGTCCGTCCACCTGGCGAGAGCGCAGCACCAGGCGCCCGGCGGCCACCGCGAGCAGGCCCGCCAGCCATCCCACTTCACCTCTGCAGCCCACACCGGCGGTAGGCCGGGATCGGACACGGTGCGGCGAGCATCGGCTCCGGCAGGGTCCACATGACTCAGACCTTCCACACGGGGGCCTTGAACCCTCACCCCGTCGCCGGGCAATGGTCGCCGCCGACGAGGCGACGGCCGACGGGGAAACCAGGTCGGCCAGGAGACCCCGCCGACCGAAGCCCAGCCAGGGTGGGATCATGCAATGCAGCAGGTCAGATCCGTACAACGGGGAGTACACGTATGCGCCGGGCAATGACCATCACAGCGCTCATAGCGGCAGCCGGGCTGATGGCCGCGTGCGGCAGCAGCAGCGACGGCGAGAAGACGGAACGCGCCGACAAGGGCACGCCCACGTCCTCGCCGAAGCCAGCCTCCGAAGGCGAGGACAGGACGTACGAGGTCTCCTTCGAAGTGGGCGGCAAGGGCAAGTCCAACGTCTCCTACAACCTCGACACGAACCACTTCGAGCAAGTCCCACTTCCGTGGAGGAAGTCAGACAAACTCACCTTGAACAGCACCGAACGCAAGGTCGGGATCACCGTGTCCGTCGTACCGGGGCCAGTGATGCTGTCCAACGGCCAGGCCGCCGCTGCTCCTTGCTCCATCTCCGTCGATGGGAAGAAGGTCGCCGAGGACCCGGGTGGCGCCGACGGTAAGCACATGTGCGAGTACACCCTGCGGTAACAGCACACTGTTGACGATGCTCAGCAACCCGGGAGCGCTGTCCGCGCCGGTCGGTACTGAGGAAGCGGCGCCCGTTTCGTCAAGAAGACAGGCGCTGGCGCACCGCGAAGCAACCTCGCCGGCACCGCCGGGGCCCGGCTCAGCGCGGCCTTCACGGAGATGCTGAGTAAGGTCGCGCAGCAGTGTCCCTCCAGCGCGTCGCCAGCGGCGCCGCCGACCGGTCCGGCGGAGACGTTGCCGACCGGGGAGACACCGCCAAGTGACTCGATCGAGCCGATCGCCCCACGGCGGGGCCGGAGGTGGAGTTGAACGCTCGCGACTGGTGCGCGAGCAACCTCCATGAGCAGCGCATCACCCAGGCGCTCTGGGATCTCAGGGTGGCGCCGAGGGTCGGACACCCCTGCCGCCGCCGTCGACGTACCTCTGCGTCATTCGAACGGGTGAAGGTCCTTTCGCTGCGCGCTTTCCTCGTTGCCGGGATCGAAACCGTCGAGCCCGGTTCGGAGGGTCCGGCCCCCGCTCCGGCATCGAGGAGTTCCTGGAGTACCACTACTTGGCGGTGCTGGTGTGCTGATCTGTTGGCCGCCGACCTGCGGGAGGCAGGGCGCCGCGATCAGGCGGCGCCCGGCGGATCACGGTGTGGATCGGGCTGCGGATCCTTGCGCAGGGTGGTGGTGATTGCGTCGCCGACCTCCCTGGTGAGGGCGGGCCGTTCGCCAGTCAGGCCGAGTTCCTGGGCCAGGGTGATGCCGTGCAGGTCGACGGTGGCCTCGACGAGATCGGCGAACACCGCCGTCGCCGAGCGGCCCCGGATCCATGCCGTGGCCGCGACGACCACGGCGGCGGACAGCGCCGGCCACCACCAGGCGCCAAGCAGCAGGTACAGCGCGGCCCATCCGGCGAGCCCGAAAGCGGCGCCGTAGGCCTCGCGAGCGGAGAGGAGTTCGGCCCGGACCGCATCGGGCACCGTCAGCCAGAGCCGGGGCCAGGCGGCGCCGAGTTCCAGGCCGTAGGCGTCATACACCCGCTGGTCGGCCGCGTGGAGGCGGTCGCCGATCCAGGTGGGCCGCCGGGGGCGGACGAGGGCGATGGCCTCGCGCCGTTCGATGGCCCTGGCGAGTTCGGCGCGGGTCCCGGCCGCCTCGCACGCCGCGGCGGCCTGCTGCCAGCGGTGGACGCGGCGCCGTACGAGAAGGCGGGCGGGCCACCGGTCGCCCCGACTGGTCCACAGGCGCTCCACGACGACGGCCGACGCTCTGGCGCACATTCCGGCCAGCGTGGCCGCCGCCAGCACCCCGGCGGCCACGAGGAGGATCGCACCGGCGTTGGAGGCTCCTGGGTGTGCGGCCAACCGGTCGATGGCGCGTTGGAGTGCAGCCAGGTCCAGGGCGTGGGCGTGTCCCAATACGACGGCGGCGGCCACACCGGCGACGTAGACCACCCCGGGCAGGACGAGCAGGGCGAGCCACTTCTCGGCGGCCTTGCTGGCGAGGGCGGACAGAAAGGTGGTCACAGCCGGGCCCGGCCATAGACGAAGGGACGGCCAGTCATCGCGCACACGGGGGCCTCCGGGTACAACTCCGCGCTCGACAACCGCTCGCAGGGGTGGGCGGCGGGACAGATCCACCGGTGCACCACCGGACGGCCGGCGCTGTTCCCCGGCAGAGTCGGCAAGCCCTTCGCCGCCCTGGTCACGATGCCGAAGCCGGCCGCGGCCATCCGGTCGTCCAGGGTGTCCAGCCGACGCTCCAGCACGGAGCGTGCCATAGGTTCGTCTCCGCGCAGCGCCGCAAGAACAGCCCCGACGAGTTCCGCCGCGCCCGCCTCACGCGCCGCCTCCTCCAGCTCGCCCGCACCCATGAGTGTGCACACGCGACTGAGCCGTTCCGCGAGTTCGTCCACCGAGCGCTCCCTGCCTTCGCGATCGCCATGTGAGTTGCATAAACTCGGAGTTGGTGACTTTACGGGGCCCCAGGATCCGGCGCATCCCGCTACGGTGGTCGGCGGTGCGGCGCCAGGGTGATGTCGGGACGCCGCGGGGGACCAGACGGAAGCAAGGAAGCCATGAGCAAGTGGAAGCGCCGCAGACTGCTCTTCATGGCCTACGTGCACGAGAGGCGGGGCACCGACCCGTCCGACGTGCTGGCCGGGCTGCACGAACTGGCGGCCGAGGATCCGTACGACCTCGAAGTGCTGCTCACTGCCGCAGAACTGCTCGCCGACCGTGCCGACCGCAGAACCGGCACGGCGCGGGAAGCGGACCTCGCGGCCTCGATCGCCCTGCTGCATCGCTGCGTTCCGCTGGTGCCGCCGGGCCACTACGACCGCGGCCGGGTCTTCAACAGCCTGGGGCAGCGGCTGTTCACGGTCGCACAGGGCACGGACTCCCCCGAGCCCGTGGCCGAGTCAGTGCTCGCCTTCCGCGAGGCCGTGGCGGCGACGCCGCACGGCGACAGCATGCGCCAGGTGAACCAGTTTTATCTGGTGGTCCAGCTCGGTGAGCACTTCGAGCGGAGCGGGGACCGGGACGCACCCGTCGAGGCCGTCCAGGTGGCACGCGAGTGCTACGCCACCCTCCCGCCCGGCGACGAGCTCCGTCCCATGTTCCGGACGGCCCTGATCACCTCATTGCGGCATCTCGCGGGCGCCACCGCACACGTCGAACCGCTCCAGGAAGCCGTCGGCCTCGCGCGCGAAGCGCTGTCCGAGGCCAGCAGCACCTCCGACCGTGCCGGGGCACAATTCGATCTCGTACGCGCTCTGAGGGCACTGCACGACGCGACGACGGACACGCGACTGCTGGTCGAGGCGGTCGACTTGAGCGAACAGTGCCTTGCGGCCACACCGCGGCGCGATCCCGAGTTCAACACGCGTCGCACACGTCTCGCATCCGCCGTCAGACTGCTCGCCCAGGACCGCAGGGACCCCGACCTGATGCGCCGGGCCATCGACCTGATGCGGGCGACGATCGAGACACCGTCGGCCGCCGACGAGCACGCCGACACTCTCATCGACCTCATTCAGTCGCTGGCTTCCCTGCACGCCATGACCGACGACCAACTCGCCCTCAGGGACGCGGAACTGACCGCCCGCACGGCCGTTGCCGCCGCCCCCGACCCCGGCCCCTGGCGCACAGAGGCACAATTCACCCTGGCGACGATCCTGTTGTACCGCTCCAGCGTGGACGCGCGCGGCACGGACGGCGAAGCACTGCATGAGGCGCTGGGGCTGTTCCAGCACGTGGCGGCTGCCACACCGCCCGACCACCGGGAACGAGGAGATCGCCTGTGGCATCTGGGCGTCACCCTGCGCGACCTGGCCAGGCACGGCGACGGCGACACCGCCGCGTGGCGGCGCCAGGCACGGCATGTCTTCGCCGAGGCCGCGTCCGCCGCCGGACCGCCCAACGTACGGATCAAGAGCTTCCAGCACCTGGGCGCCATGGAGGCCGCCCTCGGCGACCCGCACGCCGCACTCGCTGCCTACGAAGCCGCAGTTGCCCTGCTGCCGCAGCTCACCCCGGACTGGCTGTCCTACATGGGCAACGTCATCGGACTCAGACAGATCGAGGGACTGCCGGACGGTGCCGCTGCCGCCGCACTGGAGCTCGGCAGACCGGAACGGGCTCTGGAACTTCTGGAGTTGTCGCGCGGAATCCTGCACGGCCGGACTCTGGAGGCCCGTGACCTCAGGCTGCTGCGGCACCGGGCACCCCAGCTCCATGCCGAGTTCCTGCGGCTGCGCACCGCCCTCAACGCCCGTGCCCGCGACGGGAACGACGGGAACTGGGACGACCTGATGAGCCGGATCCGGAGCCTCGACGGCATGGCAGGCTTCCTGCGGGCGCCCTCCGTCCAGGCGCTGCGCCGCCACGCCGATCAGGGCCCCGTAGTGATCGTGAACGTCACCGAGCGCCGCTGCGACGCACTCATCCTGCGGGCGGACGCCGAACAGCCCGTCCTGCCGGTGCCGTTGACCGGCCTGACCCAGGCCGACGTCATCGCTCACCTCCTGCGCCTGACTCGTGCCGTCTTCGTCGCCCCGAACGACCCGTCGCTGCTCACCCGTCGGGACGCCCAGCGGGACCTGGACGAGATCCTGCGCTGGCTGTGGGACCGCGTCACCGCACCCGTGCTCGACGCGCTGAGCCTCACCGCCCCGTCCTCCGATACGCAGCCCCCGCCCCGCATCTGGTGGTGCCCCGTCGGCCTGATGGCGTACTTCCCGCTCCACGCCGCCGGCCATCACGACAGCGGCGGGAACGCGACGGTGATGGACCGGGCCGTCTCCTCCTACACAACCACCGTGCGCGCCCTGTCCGGCCGGTTCAGTCCCCCGGCGGCCGGTACGCCCCTGCACACGCTGGTCGTGGCGGTGCCCGACGCCGAGAACGCCCCCTCGCTGCCGGGTGCGGCGGCAGAGGCCGCGGCCCTCACGGAACTGCTGCCGAACGCCCTGGTCCTGTCCGGCGCACAGGCCACCTACGAGAACGTCGTCCGCGCGCTGCCCGCCTACCCCGTCGCCCACTTCTCCTGCCACGGCCTCACCTTCTGGGAGAACCCCGCCGCCGGCATGCTGCTGCTCCACGACCACCTCACCCGGCCGCTGACCGTGGAACAGCTTTCCGCCATGGAACTGCCCTACGCGGACCTCGCCTACCTGTCCGCCTGCAGCACCTCCAACACGCACCCGGACAACGCCGACGAGGCACTGCACATCACCGGCGCCTTCCAACTCGCCGGATACCGGCGCGTCATCGGCACCCTCTGGCCGGTCAACGACACCACCTCGATGGAGATCACCCGCGCGACCTACGCCGACCTCACCCGCGGCGGCAGCCTCCCACCCCGCACCGAACTGTCGGCCCAGGCGCTGCACCGGGCCGTACGCGCCCTGCGTGACCGGTATCCGGCCAGCCCCTCACTGTGGGCCGGGTATGTCCACGTCGGTCACTGAAGGGGTATCCGTACCCGCAGCTTCACTGCCGCCCGCAGCACGGTCAGGGCCAGGTTAGATCGGCTGCCAGGTCCTTCTCCTCGCCCTCGGGCACGAGGACGGCCGCGACCCGCCACGCAGTCCGCGCCACCTCGTCGTCGGCGTCCCGCAGCATGACACGGTTGATCCAGGCCCACACACTCTTGTCGCCGATCTTGGAGAGTGTGTGCAGTGCCTGGCTGCGGGCCTGGGTCCGCTCGGAGTCGAGCTCCTGGCGGATCCGGGGCAGAGTGGTCTCCGGCGGGAGACGGGTCACCGCCCAGGACGGCATGTCTCGTACGAAGAAGTCCGGAGTATCCCCTGCTCACACTGGGCTTTCGAGGTGATCACGCGACCATCCATCGAGACGCCCCACGATCTGGGCGAGTGGTGCGAGTTGTAAGTGCGTGTTTCTCATCCCATGGTTCGTAACGGGTCTGATGGGGGGCTCGTCCGGGTGCCCTGGCGGTGCCGGTTGGTTGAGAACCGTCACACCGCGCCCGGCAGGTCAACGCCAGACCGGTGACGGCCCGCACCGGGGGTTATCCCCCGTTCTGATCTTGGGGTGCGCCGGATCGCGCCCCCGTTGGGGCGAAACTAGCGTTCGACCATGACCTCGACTCTGCGAAAGCACCTCGCCATGGCAATCGGTGTCGCTACGCTGCTCGCCGCAGAGGCGGGCACGGCCGTCGCCCAGCCTGTCGGCCCCTCCCCCGTGGAGCAGTTACGCCGGGATGCCGCAAAGATCCACGCCCTCGGTGTCAGCGGTGTGCAGGCCCGCGTCGTTGGGCCTGACGGTCGGCAGTCGGTCGCCACCAGCGGCACCGCCGACCTGACCACCGGCCGCCCGGTCTCTTCCCGCGGCTACTTCCGCATGGCCAGCACGTCCAAGGCGCTGGTCGCCACCGTGGTCCTCCAACTGGAGGCCGAGGGCAGGCTGTCCCTGGACGACACGGTCGACCACTGGCTGCCAGGAGTGGTGCAGGGTAACGGCAACGACGGCACTCGAATCACCATCCGCCAACTCCTCCAGCACACCAGCGGCATCCGCGACGCCCTGCCCGGATACACCACGCCGAAGGAGTACTACCAGCAGCGCCACGACGTCTACGAACCCAAGCAACTGGTCGACCTCGCCATGGCCCACGAGCCGGAGGAGTTCCTGCCCGGCGAGGGCTGGGCGTACTCCAACACCGGCTACGTCCTGCTCGACATGATCATCAAGAAGGCCACCGGTCAACCCGCCCACCAAGAGATCGAACACCGCATCCTAGGCCCGCTCGGCCTCAACCAGACCCGGTGGATGGGCACCTCGCCCACCCTGCCCCGGCCCCACGCCCAGGCCTACCAGCTCTTCGGCCCCGGTTCCCGGGTGAACGTCACCGACCAGATACCGGTGGACTACGAGAACCTTTCGTGGGTCACGACCACGCGGGACGAGAACCGCTTCCTCCGCGCGCTGCTCGACGGCCGCCTACTGCCGGCACGGCAGCTGGCCAAGATGAAGCAGACCGTCCCTGTGAGCGCGCAGGTCCAAGAGCTGTGGCCCGACGGCCGATACGGACTCGGCCTGGTCGAACGCCCCCTGAACTGCGGAGGAACCTACTGGAGCCACGAGGGAGGGGACGGCGGCTACATCACCCTCAACGGCGTCACCGACGACGGCAGGCGAAGCGCCGTCGTCTCCATGTCCGAGGCACGCGGCGACACCCCGCAGCACATACTGGAGCAGGAGAACGCGGCCAGCGCCCTGATCGACAACGCACTGTGCGCCGGGGGCCGCCCCAGAACCCGGTGAGCGGACGCGTCGTCGCGGTGAGCTCGGCGCGACGTTCGCTGGTACCGCAGATGAACGTTGCGCACCACCTTGCCCGGCCACATCGCGGGCTGGTCGCGGCGAAGCCGTACAAGCAACGCAAGCGTGAGCGGGCACCATGTGTCGATGGCTTCCAGCAGCACTTGGCAATCGAGTGGGGACGAAGCCTTCGTTCGCAGCCGCTCCTGCGCTGTCAGCGGCCGCATTCCGCGCCGACGAGGACGAAGGCCATCGTGACTGGTTGGTCGCCGTGGTTGCGCCAGGCGTGGCGGGTGCCGTTCTGGATCACGATGTCCCCTGCCGAGAGCCGAGTGCGGCGGCCGTCGTCGAGTTCGAGGACGATCTCGCCCTGCAGCACGATGCCGTAGTCGACAGTCGGCGTGGTGTGCATGCCGTCGGGTCCGATGAGTTCGGCAATGCCGGGCGAATCGGCTCGCTGTTCGCGGTCGAAGGCGACGGGGTCGAAAGCCGGGTCGGCCATCGCGGCGCCCGGCGGGAAGGTCAGGACGATGAACCGTGTCCCACCGGGGGCAGGGAGCAGACTGGTGACCTTCGACGTGGGGTCCTCCCCGGTCCGGCTGACCTGCTCGCCGGGTTCGGTGGCCCATGGCAGGCGGGACACCCAGCCCGGCAGGCTGGTGAACTCCCGGCTGCGCGGGACGGGGCCATCGCTGACGACGACCGACCTCCCGTTCTCGTCATGGCCGGTGACGACTCTGCGCATGTGTGTCTCCTCGGTCGGTTCCGGCGGATCCGCCAGGCCCGCCGGATCCGTCGAGTCGGTTGGGTCAGTCGCGTATGGGACTGCCGGGTTCGGTCGGGGACTCGAGCGCGGTCGCCCAAGCGTCCAGGACGTCCGCCATCGTGAGGCCAGGGGCCCGGAGCAGGGCCGACGCCACTGTCCGCACGAACTGCCGGTGCAGGTCATCCGTGAGGTACTCCACCGGGGACTTGCCGTCCACGCGCGCCAGCAGCAGCGCCGGCAGCAGTGATGCGGCCCGCGCCTCGAGGGCGGGCACGGGCTCCCAGTCGACGCACCGGACGTACTCCTCGGCCAGCACCCGGGCGGAGCCGAGGAGATCGGCTCGGTGGCCGGGTACGACGAGGCTCTTGAGGAGCAGGTGGTTGACGCAGAAGGCCAGATCGAAGGCAGGGTCTCCGTCCCAGGCGCACTCGGCGTCCAGCAGCACAGGCCCCGAGGTGCCGACGAGGATGTTCTTGGGGCTGACGTCGCCGTGCACCAGGGCGAGGTGTGTGTCGGCCGTGCGGTCGGCGAGGCCCTGGAGGATGTCGCTGAGATCGGGGTGTGCGGCGGCGGTGGCCAGCAGGTACGGCTCGATGCGCAGCGCGTGGAAGTTGTCGTCGGTGGCGAACTCCTCGGCGAGGGTGGCATCGCCCGCGCTCGCCGCGTGCAGGTTGCCGAGCAGCTGTCCGACGGCCGCGGCGGTCGCCGCCGTCACCTGGCCGTCGAACAGTTGCGCCTTCCACACCGGGTACTGCTCGGGGGGCAGGAATGCCATCGCGAAGAGGCCGGCTTCGGCGTCGTGAGCCAGCAGCTCGGGCACGCTGTCAGGCTGGTGCCGGGATGCGAACCGCATCCACGCCCATTCGAAGGCGTTGCGCGACACCGGTGCCTGCCAGTCGGCGGTGGCGGCCTGCCACGTGGGGGCGGGTTCGTCGAGCAACTCGCCGAAATGTGCGCGGGAGACCCCGGACAGGACAGGGTGGGAACTTGCCCATGCCGTGCGGACCTTCGCCTGTATCGGCCAGGGCGCCTGCCATGATCGTCATCATGGGGATACACATCGCACCGGCAGCGGTGGCCGACTTCCACCAGGTTCTGACTGATCACTCCCGTTACTGGGGCGAACGGGACCTGAGGTCGCTGCACCTTCTGGCCCTGGTGCAGGAGTTCGGTTCCACCTGCTTGGTTGCCCGGGCCGAGGACGGAATCCGCGGGTACATCTTCGGGTTCGTCACCCCAGACGGCACCGGCTACGTGCATCTGATCGCCACGCGGGACGATGCCCGTGGCACCGGTCTCGGGCGTCGTCTGTACACGGCGTTCGCTGAAGCAGCGGAACGTCACGGTGCACGGAAGTTGAAGGCGATCACGTCAGTCGAGAACTCCGGCTCGATCGCCTTCCATCGCAGCCTCGGCTTCGACGCGAAGATCGTCGACGACTACAACGGCCCCGGCCGGGCTATGGCCGTCTTCCACCGAGATCTGCCGCTCAACGCCTCGCGGCCCTGACCCGCCTAGCCGTCACCGGTGATCGCTCCCCAGGTCGTCAGTAGTGGGATGACCTTGATTCGTGGCGCGTGGAGATCTGACGGACGAACCATGGGCGGTGCTGGAGCCGTTGTTGCCGAGAGGCAAGAAGCCGGGCCGTTCCGCGGCCCGCCAGGCACCATCGCGCGAGCAGTGTCGCGGCCACCACCGACAATGCGCTGGCGGCATAGACCTGGCGCTGGCGAGCCAGTGAGACTCCTCGGCGGGTCCTCGTAGCTCGAGGGGGAGGGCACGGCAGCCTCCGCCATGCCGAAGACGCATCGGGGCCTGTGTGGAGCGCCGGGCAGGCCTTGCACCTGCATTTCCCCGCGGGAAGCGGGACGTCTTTCCTTAGACGACCAACGCGCGGAGTGCAGCCGCCGCAGCGACCACCTCTCGAGATCAACGTAGGGCAGTTGCGTCAGCAGTGCACCCCGAGGCTGTCCGGACGGGGGCCTCACTGCCCTGCCACCATGTCATCTCATGACGGCTTGCCCGGGTCAGCTGCGGAAACGCCGTTCAAGCCAGCCTCCGGCCTTCGACGCGGACGGCGCCTCCCGCTGCTCTTGGCGCTCGCGCACGTCCTGTTCGGCCTGGCACGCCGCCTCGATGTCCCGGGTCTTGACGGGTCGCACGCACGTGCCCGTTGAAGGCGCTGGGCCGATGAACCGCGGTCGGCCGCCCGACAGGCCTCCCCGCCGAGCCCGCCATGCTGGTACGACCGCCATCGCTTCCTGCTCCTCACTGGGCATGTGCTGCCTTCTTGCCCATCTGGTTGTTCCGCGCTTCACCCGGCGGTCGGGTCGGAGCCTTTGCCCTGCCCTTCCCTGCTGCGATGGGCGTTGCCTGCTCAGAAGTCTCGGGCGTCGAGGCGGGGTGGGTGGCGGGCCGTGTGCGTGTCGGGAGTGGCTCGCTCAGCGGCTGAGCGGGCGCGGAGGAGCCGTGCGAGGGCGGGGTGGCCGATGCGGAGGGCGTGTCATCGTTGGGAGCCGGGGTGTCCGATGGGATGGGCGGGGCTGCCTGATCAGGGGCGGATGGGGCCGCTTCTGGTCCTGCCTTGTCTGCGGCGCCGGGTTGTGAGGGGCCGTCGGTGACGATCAGGCCTGCGGCGACGACCGCGGCGAGTGCAGCTGCCGCCCCATGCGTTCGGAGGCGGCCGCGGGCGGACCCGGACCGATACTTTTCCTCATGGAGACCTGTTGAGGTGTTCGAGCTCCAGGGCGCTTTCGCGGCGGGTGATGAGCTCTGGTGTGTGGTGTCGGTGTGATCCTCGGCTGCGGGCGGTGTGACGCTGAGCGCGGGCCGGGCACCGGGCGCGGCGGGGCTTGCCGTGCTCGGTGCGGCGAGACGGGTCAGGGCTCGAGCGCAGTCGCGCGCCATGGGGCGATCTTGTTCTTCCAGACTGGTCATGTCCCGCAGGAGGGTGGCAAGACCGTCGGGCAGGAAGTCCGGGAGGGCGGGTCGGCGGTGCAGGCGCGCTATGGCGGACTCGAGGGGACCGCCGTCGTACTCGAGTCGGCCGGTGAGGCTCTCGAGGAGGACCAAGCCGAGGGCATAGATGTCTGCGGGCCGGCCGACGGAGCGGCCCAGGACCTGTTCAGGAGAGAGATAGGCCGCCGTGCCGGTCAGGGTGCCTGTGGCGGTGCGAGTGGTCGCGTCCAGCAGCCGGGAGATGCCGAAGTCCGTCAGATGGGGGTGGCCGGAGGCGTCCAGGATGATGTTGGACGGTTTGACATCCCGGTGGACGATCCCCACCTCGTGCGCGTGAGCCAGGGCATCGGCCAATGCCGCGCCGAGCGCTGCGGCAGCCTCGCACGACAGGGGACCCTGGGCGATGCGAGATTTCAGGGTGGGCCCGTCGATCAGCTGCATGACCAGGAAGGCATCACCGTCATGGCGTCCGGCGTCGAAGGCGGTCACCAGTCCCGGGTGCTGCAAGCGGGCCAGGAGCACAGCCTCGCTACGGAACGCATCCTCCGTGTCGAAGCCGGTACCCGCGCGGAAGACCTTCACAGCAACCGGCCGCCGCAGCCGCAGGTCGAATCCGCGGTGCACGTCAGCGGCGCCACCCGAACCGATCAGCGCATCCAGACGGTAGCGGCCCGCCAGAACCCTGGCGCAGCCTTGAAAGACCCTGGCGCCCCGCACCTCGCGCAATCCCACCATCGATCTCCCCACTCCGCGCACTCGCACCGCTCCGACACCCGTCGTCGACGGGCCGCCGAACGCAAGTACCCATCCATTCGCCACTTGCACAACAATGGGTGTGGGCCGCCTCCACTCCCGGAGGCGCTGGGGGGCACCTTTCTCCGGTGACCGTCGACTGCGATCACCAAGCCGGCTATGCACCGCGGCGCTGGTTGATGCAGAGCCCTTCAGGTAGCACTCCACAAGCACGCCGCGGCCGCGGCGCAGTCCGAGGCCGCCGTGGCGGGCGTGCACGTCCCGGCACAGTCCGTCGCCCCATCCGCGACGCAAGAGCAGAACGAGGTGCCTGCCATGTCGGCGTTCACGTCGAAGTGCCAGGCAGGTACACGCGAACAAGCTCACCGCGTCGCACACCGTGACGATCCAGGGCCTCGCCATGGCCGACGAAGCCAGCCCGCCGTCCTACTCCGGCGGTATGGCTGGCGCGGGAAGGCCGACAATGCGGGCGAGGGCGTCTGTGACGAGCACGCAGTGACCAGGCAGGTGCCTGGAGGCCCAAGCGGCTGCCAGCGCTAGGAAGTCGGCGAGGTCGCGCTCGGCGCCGGCGAGCAGATTGCGGAGCTCGGCGACGGACAGCTCGATCACCGGACTGTCGCTCTGCTCGGCGTTGACTGTGAGCCGGACGGTGTCGCCGAAGCGCTCCGCAATCGGTGACACGGGATCGTGGCCGAAACCGAGCAGGTTGCCGTCGTCGATGAACTGGTGCCAGTCGCGCCAGTCCTCCAGTCCATCACAGCAGCCAGGCAGGAAGGTGACGCCCGTGGAGTTGTCGGTGACCCGCAGGCCGCCCGCAGCGAAGAGGTTGTCGAACGTCAGCACTCCGTGAAGGAACGAGTCCAGTGCGTCGGCCGGACGAGGCGGGCGGTCGCCGTCGGGGTCGATGTCGTTGCAGCGGGCGATGTGCATCACCGTCGACCCGACCTCAGCGGGTGAGAGCTCACCACTGAGAGGCAGGAAGCCAAACGAGTCGACCTCGGCGACAGGCCAGAGGTCGAAGCCTCCAGGTGTGTATATCTCCAGGACGGGCTTCATCACGATCACCGGCGAAGTGTTCCGCATCCCCCGCCCGTTTCGCCTCCCGATTACGCCGAGCACCCTCATCTCAGTCGAGCGAGCTGAGCACTTTCGGTTGTACCGTCCTGAGCAGATACGGGTGTACGCCGACACTGCCGGTGGCACTTTTCACGAGTAGTGGTTCTGGCTCAACTTCTGTGGTTAGTGACAGTGCGCCACGGGCGCCTCGAACGAGAGCATCATTGTCCAGCCAGGCGCGAAGGCGTCGGAGGTCGCCACGGCTCCCGTTGCGCCCGACCGGGTAGGAGGGGACGGCCGGCCCAGTGTCCTTGCGGCTGTCCATCCGGCTTCCGGTTACGTTCGCGGGGCCAGAAGCCAGAGGAGGCTGTGATGACTGATCATCCGAACATTGCTCTGTTTCATCGGACCTTTGCCGCCTTCACGGCAGGCGACATGGAGGCGCTGGCGGAGCTGTTCCACCCCGATGTTGTGTGGCATAACCCCGGCCAGAGCCCGCTGGCCGGGGAGTTCCACGGTCGTGAGGCCGCGTTCGCTGCGTTTCAAAAGGAATTCCAGCTCTCAGGGGGCACGTACCGCCCACAACTCCATGACGTGCTCGCCAACGACAAGCACACGGTCGCCCTGCTCCACGCCACGGCCTCGCGTGATGGCAAGGAGCTCGACATGGATTACGTGATCGTCTTCCACATCCGAGACGGAAGGATCACCGAGGGCTGGGACCTCTGGTCTGATCAGCAGGCATACGACGAGTTCTGGTCGTAGCGACAGACACCCCGCACTTCGATCGCGGACGTCGCGGTGCTGTCGGTCGACGTGAACAACGCGATAGTGCGTGTTGATGTGCAGTGCACCACCGTCGGCGCCTCGTGTCCGGGTTGCGGAGCGTGGTCCGCCCAGGTTCACGGCTCCTATCTGCGGTTTCCCGCAGATGTTCCGAGTGCGGGACGAAGCGTCGTACTCCAGCTGCGGGTCCGCCGGTTCACCTGCCGGACCGCCGAGTGCGGACGCCGCACGTTCGTCGAGCAGATATCCGGCCTGACTCGAAGGCACGGCCAGCAGACCGAGCGGCTCCGCTCGACCCTGGCCGCGATCGGTCTCGCCCTCGCAGGCCGGGCCGGATCCCGCCTGGCCGGCATTGTCGGTGCGCCGGTCAGCCGCAGCACGGTTCTGCGGCTGGTCGACGCACTTCCCGAGCCAAAGGTGTCGGCTCCACGGGTATCGGCGTCGACGAGTACGCCACCCGCAAGGGCCGTCACTACGGAACCGTCCTCGTGGACGTCGAAACCCGCCGGCCCGTCGACCTGCTGCCCGACCGGGAGTCGTCGACCCTGGCCGCGTGGCTGGCACAGCGGCCCGGAATCGAGGTCGTCTGCCGGGATCGCGCGCCGTTCTTCGCCGAGGGCGCCACCGTCGGCGCCCCGCAAGCCGTGCAGGTCGCGGACCGGTGGCACCTCTGGCACAACCTCAGCGAGGCCGCCGAGCGGAGTATCGCCCAGCACCGCCGATGTCTGCGCGTCCTGGTCCCCGAGACACCTGAAACGACCGGGACGGAGCCGGGCCCCACAGAGGAGTCGTCCGGCTCGCCATGGCCGACCGGCCACCGGTTCGCCGACCGAACCCGGACCACGCACGCGACGATCCATGCCCTGGTCGAGGCAGGGCACAGCCGCCGCGCGATCCAGCGGCGGTCGTCGGTGATCCGTTGCGCGGACCACTTGAGCGCGCGGCGCCAGGACTCGATCTGCTCGATGACCCATGCTGGAGTCGCGTTCGGACTCCGGTGCGGACCTGACGACCGGTCTTGCAATCCCGCATCACCGAGTAGCTGCCAGCGATTTACCCACTTGCTGGCGCATGTGCGAGAGATACCCATCTCAGCGGCGACGTGGGCAATGGGACGTGTCTGGCACCGCTTCACGAGCCGCCTACGGCCCTTGGCGCTCAGGGGCGCATGCGAGTGGGGCCCTCGTCGTCCTCTCGAAGTCAGACGACGGCAGGCGCGACACCTATCGTGCGCGCCTGCCGCATTGCGGCCTTTCAGCCCTTCGGTGCGACGCGGATACGGTTCCCGTCAGGATCGGCTGCGAGGAAGGTCAGCCCGAACCCCGCATCATGAGGCTCGCGCAGGATCGTGACGCCCTTGGACTGCCACTGCTCAAAGGTCGCGTTGAGCTCGTCGGGTCGTCCACCGTCAATGGCCAGGCAAACCTCACTGGTGCGCCGGACGTCCGGTGACAGATCCTCGAACTGGCCAGACCACAGAGCGAGGTCAGCGCCTGGCCCGAGGTCGAAGGTGATGTATCCCGGAGTCTCGAACGAGGGGCTCATGCCGAGGAGGTCGCCGTAGAAACGAGCTGCGGCGGGAGCGTCGTTCACGTAGACGATGGACACGACGGATGTGGTCATGATCATTCCTTTTCACAGGTCGTAGGTACGCATCCACCAGCCTGAGCGGGATATGCGCCGCATCGTGTCGCAATTCCTGAAAAAGTTGGTGTGTGACCCCAGACCGCTTCTTCGCCCTGATGCTGCTCCTCGAATCGAGGGATGCCGTGACTACACAGGAACTTGCCTCGGCGCTCGGGGTCTCCCTTCGAACCATCACCCGAGATCTGAACTGGCTCCGTGACGCCGGTCTGCCGGTGTCCGCACACCGGGGTCGCCTCGGAGGCGTGACCATGCTGCCCGGGTCCGGGCTCGACCTCACGCGGCTCACACAGGGCGAGCGTGATCATCTGTCGCTCACTGGGCTGGATGAGAAGCAACGTGCGGAGCTCAACGTATCGGTTGAAAGCCAGCGCGCGCTCTCCAAGATCGCCGCTACACAGTCACGTCGAGTTCATGAGCTCCTGCCGCTCACCGACGTAGTGCACGTGGACAGCCGTCCCTGGCGTCAGGTACGAGCTTTCGGCACGACTCCGGCTTCGCTGATCGGCGCAGTGCGGGGAGGTCGCCGGCTACGCATCGAGTACGACAGCCCACGCGAGTCATGCCCACGCGACCTGGTCGTGGATCCCTACGGGCTGTTCGCCAAGGCCGGCATCTGGTACCTCGTCGCCGATTGTGCCCGAGTGCCACGGATGTACCGACTCGAACGGATCACGACGTGGAAAGAAGTCGACCAGCCACGACGGATCCGCGAGAGCCAGACCCTGGCCACGGTCGCTGCAGCGCTCACAGATCAGTGGGAACACAACCACGCGATAGAGGTCAGCGCCACCATCGACGAGACCCAGATCGAGCGAGCGCAACGGATCTTTGGCCTACGACTCGTCTGGGACGACCAGGAAGAATCCACCCCCGGCCGCAAGGTAACGATCCGCTTCCTGCATCTGGAGGACGTGCGAGCACTACTGCCGTTCGGGAGCGCCATCACTGTGCACGGCCCCACCGAAGCCAGGGCTCACCTCCGCGACCTCGCCACCAATCTTGCCCACCACTATGCGCCGTCACCAACATCCTGACCTGCAACATCTAGGCCGTGTTTGAGATGTCGTCATAGCGACTGTCGTATCAGGGTGAGCTGGATAGTCGCCTCGTAGCGGACGGCGAGCTTGTCGTAGCGCGTGGCAACCCGCGCGCCTGCTTCAGCTGGCCGATCCGGCATTCGATCTTGTGGCGGCGTTTGTATCGTTCACGGTCGAATCCGGGTGGTCGGCCACCGGCCATGCTTCTGCGGAGCCGGTGGCCGGCCTGGTCACGCTTCTCCGGAATCGTGTGCGGGATCTGACGCCTACACAGGGCGAGCGGTTCTCGCGGGAGGAGTAGGCCCGATCGGCGATCAAGTGTGCTGGTCGGGTGCGCGGGCGTCCGGCGCTGATCCGCGGTACGCGAGTGCTGTTCAAGACTGCTGTGAACAGTGGCGCATCCGCTCGTTGTCCTGCAGTGAGGATGAACGCTCGCTCGCCTGGATGATGCATGCCCGCCGCCACGCCAGGGACTACGAACGGCTCATCCAGCACTCCGAGACCCTGATCACATGGGCCGCCATCACCCTCATGACCAGGCGCCTCGCCCGGAAAGCCGCCACCCCCAGCTGGCCAAGGAAACCGGCGCTGGCCAGCTGATCACCCAGCCCGCCTACGCGCAGCCAGGCTGCTCGGACAACCATTCCGTTGCAGCGTCCAAAACGGGATCCTTGCTTCCCCCGCGTCCGAGGTTGTCGACGACTGGCTGGTCAGGCGGAATGGGGCTGTCGTATGCACGCCCCGTGCGGTCGGCATCCATCACCTCCGTCAGGTTGAGAATGGCCCCGTCGGACAGTCGGTGATTTACGTTGCCAGTGGGGACGCCTGTGGTGTCCTCGCCGAAGGATCGCGTATCAGGGCGCCCACGGAAGGCCACAGTCACCGCCTCCCCAGAACTGCCAGTGGAACGGCTGGTGAGTACCGCAACAGGGGCTGATCCGCCGCCTACGGGAGGACTTGTTCCCCATCCGGTGGAACCACCGTCCAGACGAGGGCTGCCCTTCTCAATGGACCACACCGTCTTCTTGCCGTCCGCATCGACGAACGACCCGACGTCGCCATCACCGAGGATCGGTCCCACGACGGCAAGCATCGGCCACATGTTGCCACCGCGGTTGCGGCGCAGGTCGATTACCCAACCGCAAGCGTTCGGACGATCAGCCTTCGCCACGGCATCTCGCCCCTCCCGCAGGTACTGCTGATAGACCTTCTCAGATCCCTGCACTCCGGGGAGCGACAAATACCCCATGCCGCCGGCCAACACCCGCCCTTCCACAGGGCTGCGGACTGCTCGTCCCCGTGCGACTCCTCTGCCCTCTTCGGGTCGAAGAAGCTACTGTGCCCGTCTCCCAAACTGCCCAGAGCCGCCTCGATGGCCCGATAGGTATCGCCAGGACGCTGCGCGCTGCCTGCTTCGGTGAAGGCTGTTCGCCGTATCTCATCCCAGTCGACATCGTGGCGGCGAAGTGCCTTGTCCTCCATGAGGTCCAACGCGGTGGCCAGGTAGGACCGGGCCTTGTCAGACATTGCCGCCCCCGGAGTCGACGCTTCCTCCCCCGAGCACCCAGCCCCAGCAGCGAGAACACACACCAACCCGGCAGCCCCTAAACGCGGCAAGCGCCCCCGAACCATGTGCCCTCCCAGCCAGCCAAACCAGTCGATCTATTGGTGACCCTAACTTCCGATGATCAGTGCGCGGCCGACTCCGGTTCAGAAACAGGCTCTAACCGCTGATTTGCGGGCCTCGCTCAGAGCTGGTTTCTGCTCTGTCGACACCCGCCGGTGTGCCGGTCGATGCCCTCACCCGTACTGGCAGGGGTTCACTCTCCTGGACCAACCTGAGTCGTCGGGGGCTGCGCAGGCCTGGCCGTGCCGGGGGCGGGTGCTGGCGTGCCGGGCCGGCGATGCGGCGTCGTCAGTTCATCGCGGTGCGGCGGGCGTAGGCGCGGGCGGCGCGGGCACGGTCGCCGCAGCGGGTGGAGCACCACTGGCGGCGCCCGTGCTTGACCAGGAAGCGGTTGCAGGGCGGGGAGGCGCAGACGGCCAGGCGGGCGGCGTCGGGGGAGGTGAGCAGGTCGGCAGCGTCGGCGGCGACGGCCGCGAGGGCGTGCTCGACGATCGCGGTGGTGGGGTGGGGTGTGGCGCGGTAGGGGCCGGTCTTCTCGTCCCACAGCAGCAGAGACGCTGTGGGGACCCGGGTCATCGCGTCGTTGACCGCCGTGACGGCGGCGGGCAGGGCGGGCTGTCCGGCGACACGGGAGGCCAGCAGCGACCTGACCTGTTCGCGCAACGAGCGCAGTTGCGTCGCGCACATCTCCGCCAAGCCGGCGTCGGCCGGGGCGAGGTCGCGCCGCGCCAGCCACTGCTCGGCCTGCGCCGGGGTGCCCAGGAGGTCGGCCGTGTGCCCGCCGGGCAGTGCGACGGCGCTGTTGGCCAGGGCCAGGGAGGGGTGCTCCGCCTCGCCCGGTGCCGATGGCAGGGCGAGCTCTTCCATCACGAACTCTTCCATGCTTCTCATGGTACGGGTTGCATCCATCCGTGAGGCATGCGTACAGTCACCTCACGGTTAACACGCAACCTATCCGTGAGGAACTCTTTTCGTGTCTTCCCAGACCCTGCAGACCGCCCCATTCCCCGTGCGCGTCTTCGGCGGCCCGACCGCCCTCTTCGACTACGGCGGCCTGCGCTTTCTCACCGACCCGACCTTCGACGGCCCCGGCGACCACCAGGCGCCGGCCGTCGTGCTGACCAAGACGGCGGCTGCTGACGGCAGCCCGGCCGATCTCGGCCACGTCGACGTGGTTCTGCTCTCGCACGACGAACACGCCGACAACCTCGACACCTCCGGCCGGGCCCTGCTCGCGGACGTCCCGCTGACGCTCACCACCCCCGGGGGCGGGGAGCGTCTCGGGGAGGCGGCCACCGGCCTCGCCGACTGGCAGTCGGTCGAGCTCGAGCGCCGGGACGGCGGGCCCGGCACGGTCACCGTGACCGGCGTGCCCGCCATCCACGGCCCCGGCCCGCGCGAGGAGGTCGAGCCGATCTGCGGCGAGGTCGTCGGATTCGTCCTGACCGGCGAGGGCCTGCCCACCGTCTACGTCAGCGGCGACAACGCCTCCCTCGACGCGGTGAAGGACATCGCCGAGCGCTTCGCCCCGGTGGACACCGCCCTCCTCTTCGCCGGAGCGCCCCGCTTCTCCGACGTCTTCGACGGCGGGCTGATCGTCCTGGACAGCGCCCAGGCCGCAGAGGCCGCGAAGATCCTCGACGCCGGCCGAGTGGTCCCCGTCCACTACGACAGCTGGGCCCACTTCACCGAGGGCCGCGACGAGCTGGCGGCCGCCTTCACCGCCGCCGGGCTCGCCGACCGCGTCGACTTCGGCGTCCGCGGCTGACCCCACGTACGTCGGGCGCGTACGCCGGACACGGCCGGGCGCCGGCCGACAGAGATCCGCCGCGACTGTCGGCCGGCGCCCCCATCTCCCCGCGCATCGCACGCCGCACACCTCGAAACCGAAGGACCGCACGACCATGACCGACCCCATACGCGGCACCCGCCATGGCTCCGCCCCCGCCGCCCTGTCCGTACTGGACTCCGCCATGACCGGCACCGGCCAAACCGCCGCGGAGGCGCTGGCCGGCAGCATCGAACTCGCCCGGCTCGCCGACCGGCGCGGCTTCACCCGCTACTGGATGAACGAGCACCACGCCATGCCCGGCGTCTCCACCTCCAGCCCGCCGGTCCTGCTGTCCCGGCTCACCGCGGAGACCAGCAGGCTGCGGCTCGGAGCGGGCGGGATCATGCTGCCCAACCATCCGCCGCTGGTCGTCGCCGAACAGTTCGGCATGCTGGACGCCCTCGCCCCCGGCCGCATCGACCTGGGCCTGGGCCGCGCCCCGGGCACCGATCACGCCACGGCCGCCGCCCTGCGCCGCGGCGCGAGCGGCGCCGAGGACTTCCCCCAGCAGGTCCTCGAACTGCTGCACTTCCTCGGCGACGACTTCCCGGCCGAGCACCCCTACACCGACCGCGTGTACGCCGTTCCGGGACCCGCCCAGGACCGGCTCAACGGCGTCGCCCCGACCACCGGCCGCGTGCCGGTGTGGCTGCTCGGCTCGTCCGGCTACTCGGCGCAACTCGCCGCCCGGCTCGGCCTGCCGTTCGCCTTCGCCGCGCACTTCAACCCCCGCGATGTCGTGACCGCCCTGCGTCTGTACCGCGAGCGGTTCACTCCGTCCGGGGCCCTGGCCGAGCCGTACGCGCTGGTCAGCTTCACCGTCGCGGCATCCGACGACGAGCGTGAGGCCCGCCGCCAGGCCCGCACCCTCGCGCACGCCATGCTCCGCATGTTCCAGCGCAAGTCCTACCTGCTGCCGTCCCCCGACGAAGTGGACGCCTACCCCTACGACGCCCAGGAACGCCAGGCTGTCGACAGCTGGCTGAACCACGTTCCGCACGGCACCCCCGAGCAGGTCACCGCCCACCTCAACCAGGTCCAGCGGGACTCCGGCGCCGACGAGCTCATGATCGGCAGCGTCGGCCACTCCGTCCGGGCCCGGCTGCGCTCCACCGAGCTGATCGCCGACGCCTACGGCATGCCCGACAGCCCGCGCTGACGCGGGGCGGGCGGTCCTCCGCCCACCAACTCAGACCGCCCTCCCCCTCAAGTCCGCCTGCTTGGACAGGAGTTCTCGTGACCACCGTCCTCGCCCTGCGCGGCCTGCCCGCGGAACCGCTGCTCACCGCGGGCGCCCACGACGCGTCCCTCGCCCTCGCCGTGAGCCTGGTCGCCGAGGCCGACGCCCTCGTCGTGGCCGCCCCCATCTCCCAGGGCCTGTTCACCCTGGACCGGCACATCACGACCGCCCCGAACGGCGCGGCGGCCCTCGACCACGACGAGGAGTGGCAACTGGCCCATGTCACCGACCAGTTCGCCCGCGCCCTCGCGTCCCTTGCACACCTGACCGCTGCCTGACGACCACCGGACCGCCCCACCCGGCAACCCACCGCCCCGGTCTCCCGGCAACCCGGCAACCCGAAAGTACGGACCCATGGCCCACCCGTCCCGCACTCCCATCCGCACCCCGCCCTCCGCCGCTCCCGCCCCCGCCGTATCCGCGATACAGAAGCGCACCCTGACCGTGCTGCTCGTCTCACAGGTCCTCAGCGGTGTCGGCCTCGCCGCCGGTGTCACCGTCGCCGGGCTACTGGCCGGGCAGATGCTCCACAACACCTCGCTGTCCGGACTGCCCATCGCCCTGCTCACCGCGGGCTCCGCCGGCGCCGCCGTCGTCATCGGACGTGTCTCCCAGCGCCTCGGCCGCCGCCCCGGACTGGCCGCCGGATACCTCACCGGCGCCCTCGGCGGTGCCGGTGTCGTCGTCGCGGCCGCGCTGGACAGCCCCGCGCTGCTGTTCGTCTCCCTGTTCCTCTACGGCGCCGGCACCACATCCAACCTCCAGGCCCGGTACGCGGGATCCGACCTCGCCGCGCCCCATCAGCGCGCCCGCGCCACCTCCACCGTCATCGTGGCCACCACCGCCGGCGGCATCGCCGGACCTCTGCTCGCCACCCCCGCCGGGCACCTCGCGACCGCGCTACACCTGCCTGAGCTGACCGGCCTGTTCCTCTTCTCCTCGGTCACGTTCACGCTGGCCGCACTCACCCTCCTCGTATGGCTGCGCCCCGACCCACTGGTACTCGCCCGCACGCTGCCCGCGGCCTCGGACGAGGGCACACCCGCGGACTACCCGGCCCGGTCCGGCCCCGGCCTGCTCGTCGGCGTCGCGGTCCTCGTCCTCAGCCAGCTCGTCATGGTCGCCGTGATGACCATGACCCCCATCCACATGCACGCCCACGGCTTCGGCACCGCCGCGTCCGGCCTGGTCATCGCCCTGCACACCGGTTCTATGTACCTGCCGTCGCCGCTGGCCGGTCGCCTCGTCGACCGGTTCGGCGCCACATCGATGAGCGTGGTGACGGCCGGCACGCTGCTCGCCGCGGGAGTGGTCGCCGCCCTCGCGCCCGGCCACTCCTTCGCCCTGATCATCCTCGCCCTCGTCCTGCTCGGCGTCGGCTGGAGCTTCGGCCTGGTAACCGGCACCGCGATCGTCACCGACAGCACGCCCCTGGCCACCCGGGCCAAGGTCCAGGGACTGGTCGACGTCGCCATCGCCGTCGCGGGCGCCATCGGCGGCCTGGCCTCCGGCATCGTCGTCGCCACCACCAGCTACCCGATCCTCGCCGCACTGTGCGGCGCCCTCGCCTTCGTGGCCGCACCTGCGGCCATCGTCGCGGCCCGCAAGAGCTCCGCGCGCGCCTGGCCGACGCAGTCATAGGTGGCCAGCGTGGGCCGGGACCTTCGGGCGGGAGGAGCCCCTGCCTCAAGGTGACATCAAGTGTCGTCGCGATTGATCACGCGGAGACGCGCTTGACGACTCCCCAACACGCCGCGAAACGGCTCCCGTTCAGAGGCTCTGATCCACATCGGGTGGTGCAATCGCTCTCCGTGCCGGCGCTGTCCCGGCAGCGCCTCAACGCGGTGACCCATGCATGTCCTGGCAGTCACGCGGGAGCCGGCCCGCAAGCCAGTTCGTAGGCGAAGTCGACCGTTTCGGTGAGGCGGTCGTTGGTCGTGTGGCGGCCGAGTTCGGCAATGAGGTCGGCGTCGAACTCGGAGGCATGATCGGCGAGCACTGAGGGCGGCAGGGACGAGGTGGACCGGACGTGGCCGGCGAGTTCGGGAATCGTCCAGTGGTACTCGACCGAGAACTCGTGGCGTCCGGCGACGTCGAACCCGACACGGGAACATTACTTCGTGGTCGGGGTCCTGCTGCCGTGCAGCGCCCCGACGTCCTCTACGCCGACCGCGGTCACGACCACAACGTCTACCGCCGCCAGGTCCGTGAGCTGGGCATCCGCACGCTCATCGCCCGGCGCGGCACCGGGCACGGAAGCGGACTGGGCAAGAGCCGCTGGGTCGTCGAAGCGGCCTTCGCACTTCTGCGCTGGCTCCGCCGACTGCGTATCCGCTGGGAAATCCGCGCCGACATCCACCAGGCCTTCCTCACCCTCGGCTGCGCAATCATCTGCTGGCGGCGCCTCAAAAACAGTGCTGTTCTGAGCCCTCAGCCCGAACCGGCGACCAGCGCCTCGCCGAGCGGGGTGTGCCGGTAGAGCACCGACCGTCCGGACCGGGCGCGGACGAGCAGCCCCGCGCCTCGCAGGATGGCGAGGTGGTCTCCAACCGCGCCGGGTGCCATGGCGAGGCTTCGGGCGAGGTGGCTGGTACTGGCCGGGGCGTCCAGCGCCAACAGCAGCCGGGCTCGGGCCCGGCCGACAAGAGCGGTCAGCGCGTCCGGTTGGGGGACGGTCGCCTGTTCGCCCCACAGGGCGGCGGTGCCACGGGCACGATAGGCCAAGGTCCTGGGCCAGGGGTCTTCCAGGTGGGCGGCGATATTCCCGACGAAGACCGAAGGAATCAGGAGTAGCCCGTCGCCGGCGAGGCGGACGTTTCCGACTGGGGGGAAGAAGCCGATCTCGATACCGCCGTCGCTCCAGGCGATGCTCGGGTGCAGGCTCTCGATGGTCGTGGCCCATCCGTGTTCGCCGATCACACCCACCCGGTGCACGACATCGCGCTCACAGATCGCGCGCAGTTGCGGCCAGTCCGAGGCGAGCAGCTCGTGCCACGCCTGGTCCATCGCCTCGGCGATCCTGGAGACGGCGTCCGTGGAGTCCAGCACTGCGCGTACGCGGGGATCATGGGCGGACGGGCCGGTCGCGGTGGTGGCGCATTCGTGGCGGGCCGCTTCCAGCGGTGTGGCCCGGATCGTGGCCAGGTCGTCTGCCCAGGTCTGGTTGAGGCCGCGCGGGGGCGGGGCTACGAAGTTCGGTCCGGATTGCGGGGTGTGCAGGGCGAGGGCGGCGTCCAGTTCGGTCTCGCGGCGAAGCCGTTCAAAGGCCGGCAGGAGCCGGGTGGCCCAGGCTCGCGGCAGCGGCCGGTCTTGGCCGGCGAGCGAACGTAGCAGTAAGCAGAGGTCCAACGCGGGCGACAGTGCGAAGCGGCTGCGCAGCAGGTCGTCGACGGAGACTTCGAAGCGGAGCACCCTGTGATGCTACCGCCGGAGGCCTGTTCCGATTCGTCCAGCGACGAATCAATGGTGAGCGGCGTGGGCGCACGGCGAGGCTGGGCGCCATGACCCCAACCGCCGAACCCGCGCAGGGCAACCACCGTGCCACCTACCGGGAGGTGCTGGCCGAGCCGCGATTCCGACTGCTCTTCTCGACCCGCGCCGTCGCTATCACTGCGGGCTCGCTGCGGATCACCACGTTCTCGGTGCTGGTCTTCACGGCCACCGGCTCCGCGCTGTTAGGCGCACTGGCCTTCGGCATCGGCTTTCTCCCGCAGTTGTTCGGCTCGCTGCTGCTGGGCTCACTGGCCGACCAACTGCCGCCCCGCGCGCTCATCGCCGGCGGCTACGCCTTGGAGTGCGCCGCCGCCCTGCTGCTCGCCCTGGTGCGGATGCCGATCGCGGCAAGCCTCTGTGTCGTGGCGCTGGTCGCCCTCGCCACACCGGTGTTCGGCGGCGCGTCGAGTCGGCTGGTCGCGCAGTGGCTGAAGGGCGACGCCTATGTACTGGGCCGTTCACTGAACAACATCGCCTCCTCTGGCGCGCAATTGTTCGGTCTGGCACTGGGAGGAGCGGTCGTCGCGGTACTCGGCCCGCACCGGGCGCTCGCGGTAAGCGCCGCCCTCTACCTCGGCTGCGCCCTCGCTATCCGCATCCGGCTACCCCGGCTGGAGCTGGGAGAGTTCGGCGGCACACCCGGCAGTGCTCGGGGCGATGGCGGGGCCGTCCGGGCAAGCCTGCACGGTGCCGGCCTGCTGCTGCGCGGACACACGGTTCGACGACTGATGCTGGCCCAGTGGCTACCGCCCGCGTTCGTAGCGGGCGCGGAAGGTCTGATCGTCGCCTACGCGGGAGGACGCCACTTCGCGCCCGGCTGGTACGCGGTGCTGATGGGCTGTCTGCCGGTCGGCATGCTTGTCGGTGACCTGCTGGTGGGGCGACTGCTACGGCCACCCACCCGGGAGCGACTGGTGGTCCCGTTGATTGCGCTGACGGGACTGCCGCTGGTCGGCTTCGCCACCGAGCCCGGAGTGGGCGTCTCGTCCTGTCTGCTGCTGCTCTGCGGCTTCGGATTAGCCTACGGTCTCGGCCTGCAACGCCCGTTCCTGGACGCCCTGCCGCAGGATGGCCAGGGCCAGGCCTTCGGTCTGCTCGGCTCCGGCAGCATGACGCTGCAGGGCGTCGGGCCGGCCTGCTTCGGCTCGGTGGCCGCAGGCATCGGAACAGGCGGCGCAGTCGCCCTGGCAGGCGGCGCGGCGGTGCTTACCGCCGGCTGGATTCTCACCTGGCACCCGCCCACCTCCCCGGTCCCCGTCCCGAACTACTCAACGGGATCAGAGAACGGCACCGAACAGCATGCGTGCAGTTCGCCTGCGCAGTAACGTCACGGGTCGAGTCGGCCGCGAGCCGCCACGCACCCCACCCCCCACCCCCACGCCTCTCTGACAGACGGCCATTCCCGGTAGCTCATTGCGTCAGGAGTCCTGAGCCTCGGCTCTGCCAGCCGTTGCGGACTACGTACGGGATCTTGAGACCACGACCAGCCCATGGAAGGTTCATGCCGCATGATCGATGAATTCGCGAAGGACAACCTGCACAGGAGGCTGCGGCGGGACCGCGAGGCGCTGCTCTGGAAACTCGACGGCTTGTCCGAATACGACGCCCGCAGACCTTTGACAGCGACCGGAACCAACCTCCTCGGCCTGGTCAAACACGTGGCCACCGTCGAGGCCAGGTACTTCGGCGAGGTCTTCGACCGCCCTTCCCCGGAACCGCTGCCCCGGTGGCAGGACCACGACGGCAGCGATCAGTGGGCGACCGAGGACGAGACCCGCGATCAGATCATCGAGTTCTACCGGCGCACGTGGGAACACTCGGACGCGACGATCAACGAGCTCCCCCTCGACGCCCCCGGCCACGTGCCGTGGTGGCCGGAGCCTTATCTCAACACGAACCTGTTCGCCGTCATGGTCCATGTACTCGGCGAGTCCATCCGGCATGCCGGGCACGCCGACATCCTGCGCGAGGGCCTCGACGGCCGGACCGGGGTGCGCGCCGAAAACGAGCAGCAGATCGACGAGGAAGCCCGTGCAGCCTACTGCGCGAAGATCGAGCAGGCCGCCAGGTCGGCCGCATCAATCAAGGCTTAGTCGGACACATCAGGCATCACGACATCGGCTCGGCGCGGGCCGATGTCGGGTGCGGGCCAACCGGTTGGGGCTTGCTGCGAAGATTCCTGCTGACGTAGTCGCGGACAGTGGCCCAGCCGCGGGGACAGCCCTGTTCCTTGACTCCTCCCATATTTCCAGGTGTTGGTGCCGCCTTCCTGCCAGCGCTGGTCGAGGTAGGGCCTGTAGGGGTCGAACCGCGGCGCCCACGCAGCCGAGACGCCGACGGGCCTTCTTCAGGCTCGTCGGCTTCGGTGACATGTTCACCGGCGATCCGGCGTGGGATCTCGCCGCCGCATGGGTGCTGCTACCCGCGGGGCATGGTCAGTCGACTTCCCGAATCGGCAGCATGAGCCTCTCCGCAGCGTTGCGACCGGTCCCGGAGGGCAGCCGGCGGCCTGGAGGGCAGCGGAATCTGCCCTACTGCTTCGTCTTCAGTTGCTGCAGCCATGTCTCGTCCCCTCTGAGGTCCTCCGTCCTCGTCGAGGAGGCTGGCTGTGCACCAGGGCCGGGTGTCCGCAGGATGCGGCGCCTGCGGATGGCCGCTGCCGCGGTGAGGCTCAGACATAGCAGGGCCAAGGCCGCGGTTCCGTATGCCGGCAGATTCGGCGGCGGGTTCGCCACCCAGTTGCGGGAGAGGATCCGCGATGGCTGCTGAGGGTTGTACGTGACGAGCATGTCCTCGTTGACCTCGGCGTCGGGATACATCCCCGCGTAGTCCGACAACTTGACCTCGTCTCCCGTCTGGGGGCCGCTGACGAGGCGGACTTTGACGTACTTCGGCTTCGAGTCCACGTCGATGACGGTGGCGGCGGAAGTGAAGTGACGCCCCTGGACCGTAGGTCCCGTACCAGAGACTGTGACGGGAGCCAGAAGACGGCAGCCATGCCGACGCACAGGACAGATATGCCGAGCCCGGCTAGGATCACGCGGCGTTGCGGGGGCTTCGGGCGTGATTGCCATCCCGCTGCCTGGGCGGCCGCCTGGCGTGCCTTGTCGACGTGCGGTGGCAACTGATACTCGTCGGCCGGGAGTTTCCTCTTCTCAGCCACAGTTGGGCCACTTCAAGGGGGTCATCTACTCACCGTATGCGAGCGGGAGGCTGAGCCACCGGGTACTCCACCTGACCGCAACGGCCCCCGTCCTGCCCTGCATTGGCGGTCACACGCCGCCGCTGCGTTCGGGTGTGACTGAGCGCCGCAGTTGGTTGTGGCCGCGCTTCCGTGATGGCTACGCCTTGGCGATGTAGATCCAGTCGAAGCCGTCGTATCCGTCGGTGTCGAGATGCTGTGCTCGGCTGAGCCCGGCGCGTATCGCCACGCGCTGAGAAGCAATGTTGTTCGGTCGAACACGGGCGATCAGCGGGAGGTCGGGCAGGTGATGGGATGCCCAGGTGACAACTGCGGCTGCGGCTTCACCGGCGAAGCCTTGACCCCAGGCTGAGGTGGCGAAACGGTAGAAAAGATTCAGGACCGGGGCCCCATGCAGTTCCATGGGCTTGATTCCGCAGAATCCGAGCTGCTGGGCGGAGCCGTGGTGCCGGACCACCCAGTACCCATATCCGTACTGCTGCCACTGGTCGTCCCAACGCCGGTAGAGCGCCTCTGCTTCCTCGAACCGGGCGAGCGCATCGGACGGGTTGTGGGTACAGGTCTCAGGATCGCGGTGGACGGCGAAGATCGCGTCGACATCGGCCGCGGTCGGGCGTCTCAGCAACAGCCGGGCGGTCTGCAGCTCCACGGCTGCTGGGCTCCGGTCACTCATGTCAGGACCGCGTCACCGGTGCGGAAGATTCGGTTCAGGTGGTGGTCCAGGATCGTGGTCGCGGACTCCGGGCTGCGCTGGCCGACGAGGATGCTGGTGCCGAGTCCCGCAGACATGGCAAGCAGGCCGGCTGCCTCCAGCCGTGCGTCCACACCGGGCTCAAGCAGTGCCGCTTCTTGCGCCTGCCGGAGGAGTTCGGTCAGGGCATCTTCGGCGGCATCAGGGTTCTTGATGAAGGGCTGGGCTGCGAGCGCCGGGTCGTTCACGGCCAGAACTGCGTATGAAGTGTAGAGGTGGTGGAAGGTGCGGCTCTCGTCGTCTGTCGGCAGCGCCGCCATCAGCAGCGCCTCGACGATTGCGCGCGGACCTGGACTGTTCCCGGCGGCCCGTACACGGGCGGAGACCCGCTCCCCGAATCTCTCCGCCAGAAGCTCGAGCCCGAAGAGCAGCAACTTTTCCTTGGTCTCGAAGTAGTACTGCACCAGCCGCAGCGATACGCCCGCCTCCGCTGCCACATCGCGCATCCCGACGGCATGCAGCCCGCGTCGGCCGGCGACCCGGACGAGGGCCTCGGCGATCTCGGTGCGCCGTTCTGCGTGGTCTACGCGCTTGGGCATCGGCCGGTTCTCCGCTCGTCGTTCCTGCTACGGCTCCCATGAAGCCCTTTGATGATACAACTGTACCAACTCTGTGGTACGTTCGTATCATAAAACCGAAACGCCGGAGGTGGCCATGCCCGAGACCGCTGCCCGAACCCAGTCCGATGTCGGCCGTTATGTGAGCGATGCCTGGCGGGAGCGCTACTTCACGGCCTGCGATGCGGTCTACGCACTGGGGGCGCCCGCGCTCGCGGAAGAGGACGTGGAGACGTCCTTCGGCACCACGCACGTCTACCGCTATGGCGCCGCGAACCAGGCTGCCCGATCCCCCACTCCCGTCGTCCTGGTGCACGGGGCGGGCTCCTGCTCCGCCATGTGGTACCCGAACACCCCCGCCCTCAGCGCAGACCGCCCGGTCTACGCGATCGACACCCTGGGCGATCCCGGCCGCAGCGTGCAGCGCGAACCCATCCACCAGCCCGAACATGCGGCGCAGTGGCTGGATGAGACGCTCGCCGGGCTCGGACTCGACCGCGTCCACCTCGTCGGCTCCTCCTACGGTGGCTGGCTTGCCCTGAACCAGGCGCATCGCAGGCCCGGTCGCCTCGCCTCGGTCACCTTGCTCGACCCCGGCGGCCTGGAAAAGGTGGGGCTGCGCTTCTTCGTCTGGATCTTCGCCAGCCTCTTCGCGACCTTCGCGCCCATGGCGCTCCGCCCGCGACTGGCGGCCTGGCTCGAGCAGCCGGTCCTCGTCGTCCCTGAACTGCGCGCGATGATCCGAACTGCGGTTCGCGCCTATCGCATACGCCGCCCGGCGCCGCTTCCCCTGTCCGAGGAGGAGCTGTCCACCATCCGGACTCCGCTCTATCTGGTGCTCGGCAAGCGAAGTCTCCTCGTGCACCCGGAGCGGCAGGCGGAGCGCGTGCCGCGCCTGGTCCCCGGTGCCCGAGCCGAGATCATCTCCAGCACGGGCCACGGGCCGCAGATCGACCACGCGGAGGAGATCAACCGCAGGATGCTGAACTTCATGGTCTCCGTCGACTGACAACTGCAGGATCGCTCCACCAGGGGATCCCTCTGTCATGCGTGTGGAGAGGCTTGAGGACCTCCTTCTGCCCGGCCTGAACCCGTTGCGGGCACCGTCCGCTTCGCCAAGGCGGCTGCGGTTTCCGGTATCCGGCCCGTCTTCGGTTTGATGTCGCGTCGCCCAGATCCCCCGCCGGGGTTCGGGTCCAGCCGTCGGACGGTCGCGTACTCCCGTGCGCGGGGGGCGCCTACGTGATCGAGCCGCGTCGCTGCGGATCACCCTGCTCACACAGAATCCGGCCGGGTGGGCGCGGCTGCGAACTTGGTCTGATTGCCAGTGAAGTTGGAGAACCACTACGTTCCTGTCCCTGGAGTTGAACCGTGGTGTCTGGGGGCAGGGCGGCGGCAACGTATGTGGTTCAGGCGGAACCGGAACACCAAGAGGCAGTTCACGAGCATCAGCGTCTCGCTCACTGGCGCGACCTTGAGCTGGCAAGCCCAAGAAACCGAGCACGCACGAGCCCGGCAGATCCTGCACCACCTGGAGGATCACCGGATGCTTTACGACCCGCATGAAGACGAGTTCTTCGAAGCGGTGGTCGAGTCGGCTGAACTCCACGGCGTCCTGGTCCCAGCAGCGACTCGTCCATGACTACGCCGTCCCTACGTCGAGTTCACGTCTGGGGCCGCACTACCTCTGACGGGTCAGCATCCTCGGTCGTAGATCGCCCGCAGCCACGGTTCCCTGACGGCGGGCATCCGCGCGAGCGTGTACCGGAACGCCTCCCTGGACGGCTGGAACGGGTACCACGGGTGCGGCGGCAGCGGGTCGTCCCGCTCCACGTCTGCCGGCAACCCGCCGAGCACCGGCAGCCGGGTCCGGTGTGGCGGGAAGGCGAGCTCGGCCCAGAGCGCGGCATCCATGGGTACCGGCACCGCCCCGGCACACGGCTGCCACATGTCTCCGGTCTGCGGATGGACCGGCACCAGCACCAGGTCAGTGGCCGGCTCGCCATACCCCGGTCCCGCCAGGTCCAGCCGCTTCGTACCTTCCCCTGCGGGCAGCAGCGCGCCAAGTGCCCTGCCGAGGAGCTCCGCGACCGGCCCGGGCGCCACCTCGACCGGCGCGCCCCCGGCGGCCACCACCACCTGGGCGAGGGCCACGCCCGCCGGTATGTCCCGGTACTCGCTCAGCCGGTGCCACAGCGCGCCGGTGGCCAGCAGCTCCGCCCAATCCATGATCGGCCGCTCCGGTGGGTCGGGCAGCCGCACTACCGCCTGCGGGACGAGCCGGACGACCTGCCAGCACCCGCAGTCGTCCATCCTCGTTCCAACCGGCAGATCGCAGCCCAGGCAGGCAAGGTTCGGCCCGTCCCTCCCGTCGATCCCCATGCAGTAGCCCCCGGCCCGCTCGGGGATCAGCCCGGTGCCGCGCATGTCGCCGGGCGCGAGGAGGATGGTGTCCGACGGTCCGTCGGACAGCGTGCCGAACGGCGCGAAGCGCCCCCGCTCCGCCGCCTCCCGCGCCCCGACCTCGTCCCACTGCCGCCACGGCGGCCCGTACGGCGCGGGGTCGACGGCGTAGGATCCGGCCTCCAGCAGTGGCGGGTGCAGCGTCTCCCAGTGGGCGTCGGCCAGGTGGATCGGCAACGCCACCTCCGACACCGCCGCCGTCAGGACCGCACCGCAGCCCGCACACCCGAACACCGCCAAGCTGTCCCCTCCCGCCCTCGAAGCCTCTGCATCCCACCAAGCAGACGGACCGGGGAGCAAGGGGTTTTCAGACGACGCTGAGCGCCCCACCGATAGGCAGAGCGGGCCTTCACTCCCGGTCGCAGCCTCAGGAAGCCGGAAGCCGCGCCGGACTGAGCCGCTGACCTGCGGCGAGGTTGCCGATGTCGCGCTTGACCAGCGCCCAGATGCCCTGAACTCTCGCAGAGGCTTGCCCCCAGCCCGTTCCTCATCGCCATCCCGCAGGCCGGTTTGGACGACGTCTGCGCGAGCTCGGCGTTGCGCAGCAGGCCCTTGGTGGGGTGCAGCCCGCATTCAGGCAATCATCGACGGCGGGCCGAGGCCCCGTCGACTTCGTCTGGACGAGGAGTCCTCAGCTCACTCGGGCGACCTCATGCGAAAGGCTGGGCCGGGGACGCTCTCGATGTCCTTCGCTTGCACCGGGTGACCTCGTTCGCAGCGAATCTCGACATCGACGTGCCCGCCGCACTCGCGGTGTCGCGCCAATACCGCCGGCCCCTCCGGGTCGGCGCGGTAACGGTCACCCCACTGCAGCAGCCCCATGACGGCAGGCACCAGATCCATGCCCTTGGAAGTGATCACATACTTCGGCCGGCTCCGCGAACCGGGTTCCTTGTACGTCTCGGTCGCCAGGATCCCTTCCGCCACCAGCATCCGAAGCCGCGTGGCCAGAAGATTGCGAGGACAGCCTAGGACACGTTCGAAGTCACCGAACCGGGACGAGCCGTACAACACCTCGCGCAGGATCAGGATCGTCCACTTCTCGCCCACGATCTCAAGAGTCCGCGCGATCGAGCAGTTGGACGTGTCCCGGTCGAGTCGGTGGTCCATGCCGGCGTCTTGAAGCACTTCGGTCCACGCATCCATGGAGGCGATTCTAACCGCATTTGAGTTTACTATCGGATACTCAGCCGTCGGTGCCGCGACCGGCCACACAGCCCGACTGCGTCCGAGAAGCGTCAAGATTTCCGGCACGTCGGCACGACGACTGCGGCGCTCTGGCCCGCTTTGCCGTCCCCTGCCCCGGCAGGGCGATGCGCCGAGCCTGAATGCGCGAACCTCCAACGCCCCCAGCGCACCTGCCGCCCGTCCCCGACACCCGCTACCGCCCGAGGAATTCGAGGGCTTCCGCCACGAACTGCTCGTGGAACTGGAAGATGCCTCCGTGGCCGGCGTCGGGGTAGACGACCAGGTCGGCGTTCGGCAGTCGCCGGGCCAGTTCGAACGAGTTCTTCGTCGGCACCATCCTGTCACTCTCGCCGTTGGCGACGAGCACGGACTGATGGATGACCGAGAGGTCCTGGGGCTGCGCGAGCCCCCAGCGGTGGATGGCCTTGAGCTGGGCGAAGTATGACGTGAGGGAGATCGCCTTGTCCCTGTCGTGGGTGCGCTCCTTGAGACGGGCCAGGAACTGCTTCCCGGCTCGACGCCCGCCCGGGGTGCGGGTGAAGAAGAGGAACTGCTTCGGGTCCTGGAGAGTGAACAGGGCCCGGACGGTGTCGAGATGGGACAGTCGGCTCACATTCCTGATGCCCTCGCCGCCCGCGGGGCCGGTGCCCGTGAGGATCAGCTTGCGGACGAGCTGCGGCTCTTCTTGCGCGATCACCTGGGCGATCATGCCGCCCATCGAGAAGCCGTGAATGTCGACATGCTCGAGCCCGAGTCCCCGAATGAAGGTGACGGCATCCTTCGCCATCTCCTCGATCGTTTTCGGTGTCGAGCCACTGGAAGCACCGACACCTCTGTTGTCAAAGGTGATGACGCGACGCCTGGCGGCGATGCCGTCGACGACCCGGGGGTCCCAGTTGTCGAGGACTGCGGCGAGGTGAGTGATGAAGACCACCGGGACACCGACCTTGGGGCCGAGGTCGCGGTAGGCGAAGGACACTCCCCCGGCGGCGAGCGTGCGGGTGGGTGCCTTCTTGTACGACGTCACCACGTCGCCTTGTACTCCTTGTGCGTCGTGCACGGCCGTGCCCTTCCCTGCGTGGGTTTGTGGACTGCGGCTGCAGTCCGTTCGGTCGGCGGCGGAAGGTCCACAGGAGTCGGAACCCTGCTCGATTGACCCTTCCAGCATCACGTCGACTATTGAAGTATGACCGTAATTTAAAGCGACCGCAAGAGATGCGCCGACATGATGACGGTGAGGCCGCGACAGCGGGTCAGTTCCGCCGGAGGTCCACCCCCTCCCCCATGAACCAGCCCTCCGTGTCGCGGCAGCGCACGAGGTCACTCCGCAGAGATGTTGATGGCCGTTCCGCCTGCGCCCCCGAAGGCTTCGACCCGGTCGGCGATCACGGGGCCGGGGCAGGATCGTGGAGGATTCAGGGACCGCTGGTTGATCCCTTGGACGACATCGGAGGCACTGTCATCGGCAGCGGGAGGCAGCCCAGCCCGTCGATGATCAAGAGTTCGGGTCCGGCGAGGAACCGCAGGTCTTCCAGCAGCTTGGGCGCCACAGGAGGGGAGGCCCGGTCACGCCGGCCGGTGAGCAGCGGGAGAGAACCTGCCGGCGTCGGGCTCTTCTTCAACAGCCCCAGCCTCGGGCTGGAGCCGTGGTGCGCCTGGGGCTGGGGGTGCGTTAGACGCGCTGTCCCACGTCCAGCAGGGCGAGGGCGTTGTTCACCCCTTGATCGAGGAGCTCATCAGCCAGTCGGCTGTCGGTCAAGGCGCGGGAAAGCTGAAGCGTTCCGGCCATCAGGCCGAGGAGACTGAGCGCCTTCACGCGAGCGGACGCCGGGGCCTCGGGCGCCATGCGGGCGGCAATGCCGTCGATGAGCGCCAGCACGCCGTCGGTGTAGGCCTGCCTGGTGGTGTCGGTGCAGCGCCCGATCTCGTCGAGCAGAGCGGCGTTCGGGCAGCCCTCGCCAGGGGTGTCGCGATGCTGGGGGGACAGGTACCCGCGCACGATCTGCTCGAGTCCGGCACGGCCAGGCGCAGCCCGAGCGACGACACTCTCGGCCTGCACCCTCAGCTGGTCGGCGATCGCCGTGGCGACGAGGTCATTCTTGGATTCAAAGTGAGCGTAGAACGCACCATTGGTCAGCCCTGCGTCCTTCATGAGCGTCGAGACCCCGGAGCCATCGATACCGTCCTGCTTGAACCGGCGGCCCGCCGTCTCGATGATCCGCCGCCTCGTCTCCGACTTGTGCTCTTTTCCGTACCGCACCACGGCACACACTCCTTCGCCGGCCGCAAGGACCGGTTGCCCTCCACCGACTTCACCCCAGCCTATGATATTGCGAACGTAATCCAAAGGAGGTCGACGCTCACGTCCAGGACGCCGTCGACAACCGCCGCCGGCGCTCCATGTCCCGCCGCGGCCGAGGGCCCTGCCTGCTGAGTCACAGCCGAGGGGCGGGTACCGGGAAGAGCATGCAACTGCTGGTGGCGTGGGCGAGGAGACGGTCCTTCGCGTCGACCAACTGGGCCTGGGCGAGAGCCGTTTGGCGACCCTTGCTGACGACCGTGCCGATGGCGCGCACCGGGCCCGTGTCCACGGTGATCGGTCGCAGGAACTTCACCGTCAGGTCGAGCGACGTGTACGCCACACCCTGCGGGAGGGTGGACTGGACGGCGCAGCCCGCCGCCGAATCGAGCAGGGTGGCGAAGACGCCGCCGTGCACGCTGCCGATCGGGTTGTAGTGCTCCTCCCCCGGCGTCATCGAGAACACCGCCCTGCCGGGCTCCACCTCGTCCAAGGCGAAGTCGACGGTGCAGCTGATCGGCGCCCTCGGCAGCCGCCCCGCCTGCACCTCGCGCAGGAAGTCGATGCCGGCCATGCGTCCGGCGGCCTCCGCCGAGATCGCGGGATCGTCCCAGTCATACGTACGCGTTCGCCCCACGGTCCAGCGTCCTTCCCTCTGGCGGTCAGCTGACTTTTACAAGTGAAGCTAGGCTCACGCTCACCTGACTGTCAATGGTGAAGGCAGCTCGCTTACGATGGCGGAATGGAGTGGCTTGAGGCGAGCACGGAGAACTGCCCCGTCCAGCGCACGCTCGACGTGATCGGGGAGAAGTGGACACTGCTGATCCTGCGTGACGCCGTCAACGGGGTCCGCCGCTTCGATGACTTCCACCGCCACATCGGCCTGTCGGAAGCCGTCCTCAGCGACCGCCTCCGCAAGCTGACCTCGGCCGGCATTCTCAAGACCGTCCCCTACCAGGAGCCCGGCAGCCGCTCCCGCAACGAATATCGCCTGACCCGCAAGGGCTGGGACCTATGGCCTGTCCTGATGGCACTGAGCCAGTGGGGCGAGGCGTACGCCCTCGGCTCCGAGGGCCCTGCACTGGACGTCCGCCACACCAAGTGCGACGCTCCGGTCCGCGTCGTCGTCGAGTGCTCTGCGGAGCACTCCACCCTCACTCCCCGTGAAGTCACCGCACGGCTGGGCACGGGCGCCCGCCCCCGGTCATGAGCCATCGACCTCGCGGTCGGGGGCCGTCACGTCGATGGTGAGGTTGGAAGGCTCCCCGCAGGAGGCGGGACCTGCGCCGCCGGGCAGGTGCTGGACGAACCGGGCCGGCGGGGCGGCGTGGGAGGCAGGAGCAGCGCGACGCGGTCGTAGCTGAACGATCCTTGCTGAGGATCTTGTCGGTCTCGGCGTTGGTCACCATGGTCTCGTGGGCGATCTCGAGGTCGCACCATGGGGAAATCGACGCGATGGCGCCGCGCAGCGGCTCTTCTTGTCACGGAGGCGAAGCGCCAGGGCGACTGCGATGAACCCGCCGATCGAGTGGCCGATCGTGATGATGTTTCCCGGCTCATAGCCTTCGGACAGCAGCCAGTTGAAGGCCGCCTCCGCGTCGTCCAGCTGAGCCGGGTACTTGTGTTCCGGTGCTCGCCGGAAGAGTCCAGGACCAGTACGGGGACGGGCCCCCTCCGGGCCAGCGCAACCCTAACCACCTGAGTTTACTTTCCTATACTCAGAGAGTAGCGTCGTGGCCAGCCCATCAACCCGGCCGCACGCGGGGAACGGGCGCGCAGGGGGGACCTGCGCGAAGAATCAGATCGACTACCGGATACCCACGCAGAGAGACGGCCGACATGAAGGCATTCGTCGTCGAGAAGTACGGCAAGGACGGTGCGCGCGCCGCAGACGTACCCGAGCCCACGGTCGGAGACCGCGACGTCCTGGTCAGAGTGAGCGCCGCCAGCATCAACCCGCTGGACAAGATGGTCCGCAACGGGGAGTTCAAGCAGCTCCTGAAGTACAGGCTTCCGTTCGTGCTCGGCCACGACGTGGCCGGTGTCGTGACGCGGGTCGGCTCCGCCGTACATGGCTTCGAAGTCGGCGACGAGGTCTACGCCCGTCCGCGCGACCTGCGGATCGGAGGCTTCGCGGAGTTCATCGCGATCGACATGGACGATGTCGCGCCCAAGCCGGCCTCCCTCACCCTCCAAGAGGCAGCCGCAGTGCCGCTGGTTGCCCTGGCAGCCTGGCAGATGCTCGTCGACCGGGCCCAGGTGAAGCCGGGGCAGAAGGTGCTCATCCACGCCGGTGCCGGTGGCCTCGGCTCGACAGTCATCCAGCTCGCCAAGCACCTCGGCGCAACCGTAGCGACGACCACGAACGCCAAGACCGAGGAGTTGGTCAGGAATCTCGGTGCCGATGTCGTCGTCGACTACACCAAAGAAGACTTCTCGAAGGTGCTGTCCGGCTACGACCTGGTGCTGGACTCCCTGGGCGGGGCGAACCTCGAGAAGTCGCTGACCGTGCTCAAGCCCGGCGGCCTGGCCATCAGTGTCGTCGGACCGCCGGACGCCGGCTTCGCCAAGCAGCTCGACGCCCCCTCCTTCCTAGGCCTGATCATGAACACGCTCAGCCGCAAGATCCGCAAGCAGGCGAAGGCTCTGGGCGTGCGCTACCAGTTCTTCTTCATGCAGGCCAACGGCTCCCAGCTGCGCGAACTCGGCGCCCTCTACGACAGCGGGAAGCTCCGCCCGGTCATCGACAGCACCTTCCCGTTCGACCAGACCCTTGAGGCGATGGCGCACGTCGAGCAGGGCCGCACCAAGGCCGGCAAGGTCGTGGTCTCGATGGTGCCCGACAACGACTGAGACCGCTCCGGCCGCAGACCCTTCCTGCGGCACGGCCACCGGAGGCCGACGACGCCCTTGGACCTGTCGCTTCGCCCGCGGCGCACGTCCATGGTGCGATGGAACCGGGGGCGGAAAGGAGAGCGATCATGTCCGCAGCGAAGCGAACGAGTGTCGCCGCCCCGGTGTCGGTCCGCCCGCTGGTTGAGCCCGACCTGGATCGGGCCGACGAGATCTTCAGACTCGCCTTCGGGACATTCCTCGGGGCCCCTGAGCCGGAGACGTTCTTCGGGACCGCCGACTACGTCCGCACCCGCTGGGCGGCAGATCCACACGCGGCCTTCGCAGCGACCGTCGAGGGCGAGGTCGTCGGATCGACCTTCGCCGCCAACTGGGGCAGCGTCGGGTTCTTCGGCCCGCTGACCGTACGTCCGGACCTGTGGGACCAGGGCATCGGCAGGCGTCTCATGGAACCGGTCATGGCCTGCTTCGACGTCTGGGAGAGCCGCCACCTCGGCCTGTTCACCTTCTCGCACAGTCCCAAGCACCTCGAGCTCTACCGCCGGCACGGCTTCTGGCCCCGATTCCTCACAGCCATCATGAAGAAGCAGGTCACCGTCAGTGCCGCAGTCCCCGGCCGAGTGCTGTACGGCGAGCTGACCGCCGCTGAGCGGCCCCACGCACTGAACCTCAGTCGCACACTGACGGGGGCCGTGTACGAGGGCCTGAGCTTGGAACGCGAGATCATGGCCACACAGGCGCAGGGACTCGGTGACACCATCCTCCTCGAGGGCGCCGACTCCCACCTCGACGGTCTGGCTGTCTGCCACTGCGGAGCGGGGTCGGAGGCCGGTGAGGACGTGTGCTTCGTCAAATTCGGCGCCGTACGCCCTGGCCCGGGCGCCGCGGACCGGTTCGAACGACTGCTGAATGCGTGCGAGCAGCTGGCCACCGAGAAGGGACTGGGGCAACTGGACGCCGGAATGAACCTGGCCCGCCAAGATGCCTACCGGCGCATGGTCGACCGCGGTTTCCGTACCTGGCTGCAAGGCGTGACCATGCACAAGCCCAACGAACCTGGCTACAGCCACCCGGACGCCTATGTGATCGACGACTGGCGCTGAGTCCACTGCCGTACTCGGCTTCGGGGAAGACCCTATGCCGTCAGGGGAGGACCGACACCAGAACTCCCCCTGAACGACCTGCCGCTGACCGCCCGTCACCGTTCCTACTGACCACGTCGGCATACCCCAGGATCACGAGACGTCAGCCCTACGACACCGCGCCTTGAAGGTCAGTAACAACACGGTCCGGCAGCTGGAGAAACGCCTGTCAGCTCAGCTCAGCTCAGCTAGGCGAGAGCGCATGGGCCGAGTCGGGCCTGGAGCCCCGGTCGACATCGACCAGCTCCGACGCAGCATCGCCGTGCTCGAACGGGACCTCGCCGACAAGCGGGGCGAGCTCGATGAGAGGACGGAGGAGCTGGAAGCGGCGCGGGCCGGCCGCGAACCGGGAACGGACCCGGGCGTTGCACCACGCCCCGCAAGACTGACGCCAGCTGAGGGCCTGGTGAGTCACAGGAATGGGTCCTATGTGGCACTGCCGCCGGGGACCCACCTCATCCCCGACACGATGCTCGGCCCTGACCCGACGTAGCCCTTGGCCGCGCAAGGCGCGCTCCGGCGGGCGCATCCCGCCTCGACCGCCGTCCCGAGCAGACCGACGCGACCGCGACCGATCTTGCGCGGCCCGAGCGGGAACAAATACTTGGCTAGCCACGCTTTTACTGTTACGTTGAATTAGTGGCCAGCCACATAAGTGGGTGGTGACACGAGAGGAGTCGTCATGAAAGCCATCCTGTTCGACCGCTTCGGAGGCACGGAAGTGCTGCGCGAGGCGGACATCGAGGCCCCGCAGCCCGGCCCGGGGCAGATCCGCGTCCGCGTCAAGGCGGCCGGGCTGAACGCGCTGGACGGCAAGATCCGCTCCGGGGCGCTGGAGGCCGTGTTCCCGACGCCGTTCCCCGCCGTCCCCGGTGGTGAGCTCGCCGGGGTGGTGGACGCCCTGGGTGAGGGCGTGCGGGACGTGCAGGTCGGTGACGAGGTGCTGGGCTGGTCGGACACCGGCTCGTACGCCCAGTACGCGCTGGCCACCACCGTGGCCCCCAAGCCCGCCGGCCTCGACTGGCAGCACGCGGTCGCGCTCCCGGTTGCGGGCGAGACGGCCGAGCGGGTCCTGAACCTTCTCGGCGTCACCGCCGGGGAGACCGTCCTCATGCACGGCGCGGCCGGAGCGGTCGGAACCCTGGCGGTCCAGCTCGCCACGGCCCGCGGAGCGCGTGTCATCGGCACCGCCGGCCCCGCAAACCAGGAATACCTCGCCGCGCTCGGCGCCACCGCGACCGTTTACGGCGAGGGCCTGGTCGAGCGGGTCCGGGCGCTCGCCCCCAATGGCGTGGACGCGGTGTTCGACCTGGCCGGGAAGGGAGCCCTTGAGGACTCCATAGCCCTGCGGGGCGGCACCGAGCGCATCGTCACCATCGCCGACTTCCGCGCGCACCACCTCGGCATCACCTTCGCCAACGGTCCCCAGGAACGCTCGGCCTCCCGCCTGGCCGCCTTGGCCGAGGACGCCGCGGCCGGCAAGGTCGTCACCACCGTCACCGCCTACCCGCTCGCCGAGGCCGCCGCGGCCCAGCAGGTCAGCGACGCCGGGCATGTCCGGGGCAAGCTCGTCCTCACCCTCGACTGACCACGCCCTCCACTGCACCCACCACACCCACCGCCCTCCCGATGACCACCTGGCCATCACCACACCGAAGGACCACGCATGCTGAACTCCCTGTGGACACCGACCACCGTCGGTGACATCTCCCTCCCCCACCGCCTGGTCATGGCCCCCATGACCCGTGACCGCTCCACCCCTGAAGGCGTACCGACCGAACTGAACGCCGAGTACTACGCCCAGCGGGCCTCGCACGCCCTGATCATCACCGAGGGGACCCAACCCTCCGCCGACGGCCAGGGCTACCTCCTCACCCCCGGCATCCACAATGACGAGCAGATCGCCGGGTGGCGCAAGGTCACCGACGCCGTGCACGCTGCCGACGGCCGGATCGTCATCCAGCTGATGCACACCGGACGCATCGCCCACCCCGACAACACCCCCCACGGGCGCCGGCCGGTGGCCCCTTCGGCGATCCGGCCGCAGGGTGCGATGTTCGCCGCGTCCGGGCCCCAGGACATGCCCACCCCCCGTGCCCTGTCGACGCAGGAGGTTGTGGCGACCGTCGAGGACTTCCGCCGCGCCGCGGCAGCTGCCATCGCGGCAGGCGCCGACGGCGTGGAGATCCACGGAGCCAACGGCTACCTGGTGCACCAGTTCCTGTCCGACAACTCCAACCAGCGCAGCGACCGCTACGGCGGTTCCCTCGACAACCGAATCCGCTTCGCCGTCGAGGTCGCCACCGCCGTGGCCGACGAGATCGGCGCCGACCGCACCGGCCTGCGCATCTCCCCCGGCAACCCCTACAACGACATCGCCGAGTCCGACACCTCCGAGCTGTATCCGGCGCTCCTGGACGCCCTCAGCCCGCTCGGCCTCGCCTACCTCCACATCCTCCACGCGGGCGACGACGCGCTGCTGACCACCCTGCGCGCGCTGTGGCCGACCACGCTGATCCTCAACCGGGCCGGCACCGACCTGCCCACCCGCGCCAAGGACATCGACAACGGCACGGCCGACCTCGTCTCCGTCGGCGCCCTCGCGCTCGCCAACCCGGACCTCGTCGAGCGGCTACGCTCTGACGCGCCGCTGAACACCCCCGACCCGGCGACCTTCTACGGCGGCGGAGTGGCCGGCTACACCGACTACCCCACCTACACCGTCTGAGGAACCGAATGCCCGACCCCGCTCCCCGCATCCCCACGACGGCCGGCGAAGGGCCGATGAGCTACGCGATCTTCCAGCTCGCCCGTGCTCACCGCGCCCGCGCCGCCGCCATGCTCCGCGAGATGGACCTGCATCCCGGACAGGAACTGCTGCTGATGCACCTCCTGGACCGGGACGGCCAGACCCAGTCCGAGCTGCTCGACAGTGTCGGCCTGGACCACTCCACCGTCTCTAAGTCCCTACGCCGCATGCAGGACGCCGGCCTGCTCATCCGCGAGCCGGCCGAACACGACCGGCGCGTCATGGTCGTCCACCTCACCGACAAGGGACGTGCCATGCGAGGGCCCCTGGCAGACATGTGGCGGACCCTGGAGGAGACCTCCACGCAGGACCTGTCGGCGCAGGAGGCAGAGGCCTTCGTCCGCACCGCCTACGCCATCGCCGACGCGATCAACAGCCGCGCCGTTGCAGGGGAAGAGACCGGGTAACCACCCGCGGCTTGCATCCCGGTTCCGGCCTGGAGTGCGGATCGTTTCCGGTGTTCCTGCTCAGTGGACAGCGCTGCAGTTCACGGTCACATGCCCGCGAGGTCAGTGGTGCCACAGTCCCTGAACTCGCCGGTGCCCGGCCGCCCGTGGGTCAGGGTCGGTCGCGGCTCGGTCAGGGAAGGATCTTGATCGAGCTTTGCCGGCAGCTCGGGTGGAAGGACGCCGCGGGCGAGATCGACTGGGACATCTCGGTGGAGTCCACGTCGTGCACGCCCATCAGCATGGGGCAGGCGCCCGCACCGAGCGGCTGCCGGGTCCCGGCGTCAAATGGGGACGAAGCAACGGGACACCAGGACGAGACGTCACGGCAGAGGCTGCTCGCCCGTCTGGTTGAGGTGGTGCGGGAGGTCAGCGCCTGGGCCGCTTGCGCGGCGGGTTCACCAGCAACTCCGCCTGAGCGCCGACGCCGCTGCCGCCCGCTGCCCCTGGTCGCCACTCCGGGACAGCGGGCAGACTGCACCCAGTTCGAGTCGGTCCTGGAGAAGACCCGTGTCCCGCTTCAAGCTGCGCGGCAAAAATGGACCGGACGCGCCGGGGCGCCCCCGGCCGTGAGGCGAACGCCGGTGACGAAACTGAGCCCAGTTCCCGCAAGAACGGTGAAGAAACCAGGCAGATCTGCCGCGTGTTCTTCGAATCGCCGGGCACGAGGAGCAACGGAGGTTGATAACTATGGTTCCCCTGCTTCTCGTCCTGCTTCTGGCCCTGGTCCTCTTCGGCGCGGGATTCGCACTGAAGGCACTGTGGTGGATCGCCGTCATCGTGCTGGTCGTCTGGCTGCTGGGCTTCGTGCTGCGCAGTGCGGACACCGGCGGCCGCAAGGGCCGCTGGTATCGCTGGTAACCCACCCAACAGCAGCAGACCTGTGGGCCCCGGGAACACCCGGGGCCCACAGGCATGTCCCGCTTCAGGACATCTCCCCGAGCGGCGGTGCAACCACCACCTTCCCGGGCACAAGGCCTCACAGCTGAGACCCGGTGGTCGCTCTCAACGCCCTATGAGGATGCTTCGTTCAGGTGATGGCGGCCAGAACAAGCGGCCAGCACTGCCGCGAGGCCCTCTTGCAGATCTTTGACGAAATACTCGGGAACCTCCAGCGACGGGAAGTGTCCCCCCATTTCGGGTGACCTCCATCGGACGATTTGTCGGTACCGCTCCTGCGCCCAGGGGCGCGGACACTTCTCGATGTCGCGGGGATACATACTGATTGCTGACGGGACGTCGACCCGAAGTTCGGGGTCCAGCGAGTTGTGGCTTTCGTAGTAGATTCGGGCCGCCGATGCGCCGGTCCGCGTCAGCCAATACAGGGTGACGTCGTCGAGAACCCTGTCTATGGAAATCGTCTCGAACGGGCTGTCTTCGGTGTCCGACCACTCGGCGAACTTGTCAAGGATCCAGGCGAGAAGCCCGACCGGTGAGTCGACGAGCGAGTAGCCGATGGTCTGCGGTCGGGTCGCCTGCTGCTTCGCGTAAGCCGCGCGGTGGCGCCAGAAATCGCGGGTTTCCTCGGTCCACTTGCGCTCGGCCGCCGTCAGCCCGTCCGTTGTCAACCCGGGCGGCGCCTCCGCGAACAATGTGTGGATGCCGAGAACGTGCGCCGGGAACCTGCCGCCGAGAACCGTGGTGATATTCCCTCCCCAGTCGCCACCGTGGGCTGCGAACTTGCTGTAGCCGAGCCTGCCCATCAGTTCCACCCATGCGGCCGCGATCTTTTCGGTTCCCCACCCGGTGGTGGCCGGCTTGTCGCTGTACCCAAAGCCCGGTAGCGACGGGACCACAACATGGAACGCCGGCGCGTCTGCATCTTTCGGATCTGCCAACTCGTCTACTACATCGATGAACTCGGCAATGCTGCCTGGCCAGCCGTGCGTCAAGATCAGAGGGGTGGCATCTGCGCGCGCGGATCGGCGGTGCAGGAAGTGGATTCCCAGATCATCAATGGTCGTGCGGAACTGGCCGATGCGGTTGAGGCGCTCTTCGAACGACCGCCAGTTGTACCCGGTGCGCCAGTAGTTCACGACGTCGACGAGGTCGGCGAGAGGAACGCCCTGCTCCCATCGGTGAGGGCCGGGCGCGGCGGGATAGACCGTCTCAGCCTCCGGTAGTCGCGCCGCGGCCAGTCGCGCGCGCAGATCGTCGAGGTCAGCGTCAGTTGCGTGGGCTTCAAATGCTTGCACGTCGCTGGTTGGACGGGGCATGAGACCTCCTGGCCATCGTGGAACCGGCTGCGAACCACCGCGAACCGGCTAAGGCGGTTCTACCACGCCTTCGCGCCCGCATGGAACCTGCTAAGGTGGTTCCATGCGTGCTGAGTTTCCTGACTTCCGCCTCGGTAACGTGCTGGCGACCAGCTTCACGGGGACTCTTTCGGAGCGTCATGGCAACGCCGTGGAGCGCATCCCCACGCCGCACCGGCTCATCGACTGGCTGGCAGTGAACGGCCTCGTCGTGGACTCCTGCACTACTGCCCAGCTCGACCTCGCTCGGGAACTGAGGGAGTCGATTCATGCCGCCGCGACAGCGACCGCGATCCAGGACGCTCTCCCTGCGTCTGCTGTCCAAGTCATCAATGACTGCAGCGTTCAGGGTCGGGCCGCGGCGATCCTGACGCCCGAGGGCACGCGGCAATGGCAGCTCAGTTCGGCTTCCTGCGTGGAAGATGCCCTCAGTGTGATCGCCGCCGACGCGGTCAGCATCATCGCAGGCGAGCGAGACGGAAAATTGGCCTTGTGTGCATCACCAACCTGCCAAGCCGCCTTCTTCGACACCAGCCAAAGCCGCACCCGCAAATGGTGCGACATGAACACGTGCGGGAATCGCCAGAAGAAGGCGCGCTTCAATGCCAACCAGCGCAACATCCCTAGATCGGTGGAGTGATCGTCACCTCGGTACATCACGTTTACGTTTACCGATCGGCGACGTCCATCGGCTCTTCGCAGTAGGGGCGGTGATCGAGTGCCGGGTCGCCGAGTCGGATCCGTGGTGCCGGAAGTGCGGGTCGGAGGATGTGGTGCGCGACGCAGCCACGCGGCGGCTGACGGAGAGCCGTTGGGACACCGCGCATCCGACGGGGTCGACCCGGGACTTCTTGCGGCGCTGCTTCTTCCGCTGCTCAGGCCACTGTCCGTCCAAGGCCCGCCGAACCGTCCTCCAGGTCACGTTGTGCGTGCGCCGTGAGCACGGAGTGTCCGCGGCGGACGTTCGTGGGAACGGATTACTCCGGATGACATCAGGATGCACAAGTGCGAGATGTTCGGCCGGGCCGGATTCCAACTCCGGCGAAAATGCACTCTCAACATCGCCCAGCTCTGGGTGGAGTGCGCACCCTTGCTGGAGCCCGGTGGGCGAGCCTCGGTACGACTTGCTCCTCTTGCTCCCTCGCAGTGGCAGAACCTTCAGCCCGGCCGACTGATCACCATGCACGAGGACCGAGCCGTGGCAGGCACGGCGGTTGTCCTGGAGGTTCAGCGCCCTACAGCCACGCCCACCGCATAGAAGCCAGCGCCGTCGGCTCGTGACGTCAGTGAAGAGAAGTTCCGGGGCGTGGGCGCCGTGCCGAGCGTCACGGCCGGCGCCCAGGTAGCGGTGACCGGATGGGCCGCATGGTCGGGGGTGCCGAGGAGTAGAACTCCCCCTTCCCACACACATCGGCGAGTGTCGGTGGGTTCGGATGTCGGCTGGTGCGGAACAGCGCCTCGGGCGCTGTCGGTGGGCAAGGGCAGACTGATCACATGACCGCATCGCGCAACAGCTCTCGACACCTCCGCGCCGAGCTCGCTTGGGTGCAGTCGATGGGCGGCCCGTTGATCGTCATCCCGGCCTCTGCTGTGGACCAGTGGGGTGGCTGCACGGAAGACGGGATCATCGTCGGCGGGACTGACGTTCCCGACGACTACGACCGCGCGTGTGACGTGGAGAGCTTGGCTGGGATCATCGATGTGGGCACCGAAACCTCGGGGTTGGTGCTGGCCGACGAGCCAGCCACGACCTGCTACCTCTCAGAGCGGAATGTCTTCGTGCGATGGCTCGCCGCTGATTCAGATGCCGAGCTCCTTGAGGCCGCGAGGGCCGTCTTGGACGACCCCGCCACCGACTGGGAGGACTGCGGAGTGTGGGAGACCGATGGATCGGCGATTCTCCTGGATTCCGCCGTAGCCGGAGCGAACCTCACCGTGGAGTACCCGGACCAGGGAGGACTGCCGGAGCAGGCCCGGATTCCAGGTAGGCGGTTCTGACGGCTCCCACCGCCCACCGTTTCAGCAGCGAAGGAGCTGACCCCCGAGGAACCGCTGGAGGACAGCCGGGCGCATCTGGGCACAGAGATCGTGCAGGGCAACGCATCGCGCGGCTTCGGAGGGAAGCCCGGGGCGCTGGGTCGGAAAGAGCCGGGGTGCGTTCTGGTCGTTGGACATCACTAGGGCGTGTCTGATGGGGCGGTGACGGCCCGCATCGCGGATCGTTCCCGGCCGTTCGGTGCGAGTGACTCATCCGCTGTGGAGTGGCGTCGACCGGAAGCGCAGTTGCCGACGATCGGGCGGGGCGAACCTCTCTGCGGTCCTTCGCCCCTTCGGCCCAATCCGGGGCGCCGGGGCGATCCGACACCCCACGTCTCGACCACCATAAGCGGGATGAGGCTTCCAGGCGATAGGCACGAGACCGCTCCGATGTCCGACGAGGCCCAGGCAAGGGTCGGGAAGCGGCTGGACGACGTCGCCAAGATCCTCGCCGGTGCCCTGGTCGCTGTTGCAGGCATCATGACCGCACTCGGGCTCACGAGCGACATCGTCTTCGTCGCGCTCAACAACGAATCGTGGCCCATCTATGTGGCCTCGCTCTGCGCCATCCTCGCCATCGTGTGCAGCATCGTGGCACTGCTGATCCGCCCGACGCCCCGGGGGATTCTGTGGGAGACCATCGTGCTCATTCTCGGGGTGATCTTTTACATGGCGTCGTTGAGCGTGGCGGTCGTGGGCGCCTCGAAGGCAGCGGGAGGAAATGGGCGCCCCACCATCACCGACGTCGAGTTGAGAGGTCACCGGTCTGATCTGACGCTGAGCTTCACCGTACGTGCGCATGGCGTTGACGCATGGGCGGCCGTGGAGGTATACGCAGACGCCGTGGACCAAGACATGGATCCCCTCGACGAAAGGATCGATTTCTACAGCAGTTACCTCAGGCCCGATGACAAAGGTGTGGTGAAGCAGCGGGTCAGTTCACCGATTACCGTGCCGACGGAAGCCTGGGGCGTCGAGATCGGCGCCGTGGCCGCCGGCGGATCCCAGGACTGCGAGTCCCTCACAGAGCGCGGCCCGGCATGCGCGACGATCCAGTTCCCTCCGACGACCCGGCGGTGAACCCCCTTGGCCCTCCAGCACGCCGATTCCTACCCGTTCCGGACGGACGGCCCCAGCCCGAGGGACTGTCCGGTTGGTCACGTTCGCAGCCACAGACGCATCGCCGTGCCCATGTCCTCCATGTGGTTGGTGGAAGCGGATGCTGTGGTCCTCGGTCGCGGACTGGACGTTGATCGGCACGGTGACCAGGCCGAAGCTGAGGGCGCCGTTCCACACGGTTCGGGGCACCGCAGACTCCGCAGTAGTCCCGAGCAGCACCAGCCTGAGAGCGCCGCGCCAGTGGCACACCCCTCCTGCGCGGCCGCGGGGTGAGGAGACGGCTTCTCCAACCAGACGGCCTGCAGGATGCCCTCGATTCTGTAGTGGGCAATCGCGAAGAGGCTGAGCAGCAGGTAGACCTCGAGGCCGGGACGCCCGTCACCAAAGCGTTCGTAACCGCCTCGTGCTGGGCGAGATCGGCAGCCGGACCGGCGGCGCACTGACCGACCCCCCCATCCGCGCGGGCACCGGCTTGGACCTCGACCTCGACCTCGACCAGCAGTGGTTGCGGCCCAGGTCATACGTCAGGGTCCGATCGCTCGCGGCCCTGCACGCGGATCCCCCGGCCCTTCGTGGTGAGGAACCTCTGCGGGGTACGGTGGCAACGGCGTACCGGGGGGAGTCAAGTCCGGTGTTTATGCGGCGCGTTACGTCCTGACCGGTGCCGACGGCCATGAGGTCGAGTGGCGGGCGCAGGAACTCGACCGGCGGTACGCCACGGGGGTGCGGTGGACGGGACACCGCGGCGAAGACGACCACGCGGCCCTCGACTGACAGCAGTTCGAGCCCGCTTCGAACCGTGCAGCCCTGTACGAGCCGTACGAACGACCTGAAGCGGAGAGCCAGGGAGCGGAATGCGCTACATCTTCATCGGGTCCGGAGCCATCGGCGGTTCGATCGGGGGGCGGTTGCACGAAAGCGGCCGGTCCGTCGTCCTGGTCGCCCGCGGCGCACACTTCGAGGCGCTGCGCGCCAACGGGCTGCGGCTCAGAGTCCCCGCCGGCACGCTCACCCTCGACGTGCCCCTCGTGGCACGGCCCGAGGACATCGAACTGCGCGAGGACGACGTGCTCGTCCTCGCCGTCAAGACCCAGGACAGCGTGGCCGCCCTGGACGCCTGGGCCGCACGGCCGGTGGTCGGCGGCGGCACGGCGGGCGAACGCCTGCCTGTGGTGTGCGCCCAGAACGGAGTGGAGAACGAGCGCCTGGCACTGCGCCGCTTCCACGAGGTGTACGGCATGTGCGTCATCCTGCCGAGCACCTACCTGAACCCGGGTGAGGTCGTCGCGCCGTGCGGCCCGTACACCGGCGCCCTGGTCCTCGGCCGGCACGGGACGGGCTCGGACGAGACCGCCCGGCGGATGGCGGACGACCTGGAGAAGGCTCACTTCCTGGCTCCGGTAGCGACGGACGTGATGCGCTGGAAGTACGGAAAACTCCTCGGCAACCTCGCCAACGTAGTCGAGGCAGTGTGCGGGTCCGCCTCGGACGCCGCCGCGCAGGACCTGGTCGCCCGGGCGAAGGCCGAGGGCGCCGCGGCCCTCGACGCCGCGGGCATCGCCTACGCGAGCGAGGCCGAGATCACGAAGCTGCGCAGCGGAACGGTCGACCCGCAGCCAATCCCCGGCGAGCCCACTCGCGGCTCGTCCTGGCAGAGCCTGGCGCGGGGCGCGGGCTCGATCGAGACGGACTACCTCAACGGCGAGATCGTGCTGCTCGGCCGGGAGCACGGCGTGCCCACCCCGGTGAACGCGGCCCTTCAGCACGCCGCCCGGGAGAGCGTGTCCCAGGGCCGGGAGCCGGGCGGTCTGACGGCCTGGGAACTGAGCAGGCGCATCGCCGAAGGTGTCACTGCCTGAGGACGATAGGGATGATCCACCGTCCGGGGGGGGGCGCCCCCGGACTCATTGGCGCCGGGGTCATTGACGTCGGCGGCAGCCGTGATGTGGGGCGGGTCGTTGGCTGCCGCGAGGACGCCGCCTCACGGCCCCGGCCGAGCGCGCTGCCGTCTACGGCCGTGAGGCTTTCCCGCTGCCCGCGCCTAGGGTGATCACCATGGCGTACATAACACCGCGTTCCGACGGCCAGGCGCGAGCGATCATGTTCGTAGGAGCGCTCTTGTCCCTGCCGTCGGGTGTCGGCCTGATGGTCGGCGGGCCGCTCAGCGCCTTTACCGCTCTGGGTGCGGCCTTCACCGCGGTGGGAGTGTGGTTCGCCTGGCGCTGGTGGCTACTGCTGTCCGAGTTTCCAGGGCGGAGCAGTCGGTTGCTGCTCATAGGTGCAGCGCTGAGCGTCGTGAGCACTGTGCTGCTGGGGCTCAGCGGCTGGCTGTACTTCAACACCACCCAGCCCGGCGACGGGCTCTCCGCCTTCGCCTGGACCATCGCAGTCGGCAGCGCGGGGATCGCCTGCCTGATCGGCCGAGTCGTGGTCGGCGTGCAGCGGCAACTGCAGCACCGTCGCCGGGGCTCGTAGCAGGTGTCCGCAATCGCTGTCAGCGGTGCGTCGCTGGGCTGACCCGCCTGATGTCGTGCGTGGTCGGGTACTTGGTGTCCGCCACAGCCCTCCGCCCTTCAGAAGGGGCATCCCAGCACGGTGTCCTCGCGGCGGCCTTCCCCGGGCTCCATGGTCGGCAGGTGGCGCCGAGCACCCGAACTCCGCAGGGTCGGCTGGGCGTTCCCTCACCCAGCAGCCGCGGAAACAATCCCTGACAGCTCACCAGGTCATAGCAGTACTCCAAGCCGCTCTGCTGCATCCGGGTGGACCCTCACGCCGACCGCAACCGGCTTCCCCTCACCCGAAGTCCCCCTCCACAACACAAGCGTTGAAAGGAGCCTGTCCATGGCCCACACCACCACGCCTTGCCGGCCGTCCTGGGCACACGACGACTTCCTGCTGCCACCGCCCAACCCCACCCAGCGCCTCAACTTCACCCTCGCCCCCCAGGACGTGCACCGCCTGGAACTCCACGCGGCACTGACCACCGCCGGCGTCGCCCCCATGCCCGGCGACCGCGAAGCCATCGACTACCTCAGCACCCTGCCCGACGACGTCCACACCGCGCTGCACCGCTGGCTCACCCACACCACCCAATAGCCAGCCCCCACCGGGACGCTCATGACGAAGGCGAGTGCGGGCCGAGCGGCAGGTTCAGCTGCTTCAAGACCAATATGGCCGCAGCCCTGCGAGCGAGGGCCACATGCACGGACCCTAAGGTGGGCGGTAAGCCCCCCGGGGCGCGCCACGCCCTTCGGACGCCATGCCCACACCCGAGGCACCTGGTCCCACTCGCGCCTTCCCCGCTGGTCAGACGTGCGCCAGTGACCCACCAGCCTTCACCCCACAGCGGCGGCACCCTCCGGGCTGGCGATGACGGAGTACGTCCCCTTGAGCCGACGTGCCCGCCGCCGCTGTCCCCGGGCCGCCACCAGGTTCCCTGGCGGGCGCTACACGGGGTTGTGCCCGGCGATGTCACCGCCTGGGTCGTCCAGCAGGGCGATGCGGGCGGTGATGCGTTTGCCGACCGGCTCCCGCTGGACCTCGAAGCCTTGAGCGACGGCCATGACGATCTCCAAGCCGTGCTGCCCGACTCTGCCCGCGTCGGCGGCCCGGGCTACCGGCAGGACCGGGTCGCTGTCCCACACGACCACTTCCACCACGGCGCCGGCGATGCGCAGTTCCATCAGCGCCGGCCCGGGAGCGTACTTGTGGGCGTTGGTGACCAGCTCGCTGACCACCAGCTGCGTCAGGTCCATGGCGCGTGCGGAGACGGGCAGGCCGTGTTCGGCCTGGACGCGTGCGAGGAAGTCCGCCGCCCGGTGGCGCGCCTCAGCGATCACGTGCCCGTCGCCGTCCAGGGCGACGGTGTCCTGTATCGGAGGGGCGTCCGGCATCACGTTGCCCTCGCCCTCGGGGACTGATTCAGCCGGGTCCACCCTTGTTCTCCCTGTCCACACGACTCCTGCACGTACCAGCACTATGCCTCACGTGCCCCGTGAGGTCCCGGCAATGGGCCGCACACGTGTTCGCCGTAACATCGGGGCAGGCTGTCGGCGCATACTGTGTCGGGACCCGAGCCCCCATCGCGAGCGCAGTCGAGGAAACGGTGACAGAGACCCACGGAACAGCCCGGCCCGGCCTGTCGATCGACCACACCAGCGTCGACGGCATCCGGGTCGTCACCCTGCGCGGTGAGATCGACCACGACGTCAAGGACGTGCTCACCGAGGTTCTGATGTCTTCCGACGGCGTGATGCCACCGCGGACCGTGGTGGACCTCAGCGGCGTGACGTTCATGGACTCCAGCGGCATCAACGTCTTCGTCGCCGCCTACCATGCCGCGAGTGACGCTCAAGGGTGGCTGCGTGTGGCCGGCGCCCAGGAATCGGTACTGCGGATCCTTCAGCTCGTCGGCCTCGACCAAGTCATCGGCTGCCACCCCACCCTTGAGGAAGCCCTGACCGCCTGACCACTTCGCGCCCCTTCCCTGGGGGAAGCGGCCTCCAGCGCGGCCGCTCTGGTTACCGCTACCGGGCCTCCGCGTCAGGCGCTTCCTGCTCGCGTGACCGCCGCCGCACGGCCGCCTCCAGTTCCTGACCCACCGACTCGGGCAGTGGCTCCCCCAGTGCCCAGCCGATCACCGTCTCCGCGACCGTGTGCAGCTTGGTGTTGGTGTGCTGGGACACCTCACGCAGCACCTCGAACCCGGCCGCCGGCGGCAACCGGTGGGTCGCGATGAGGATGCCGAGGGCCTGGTCGACCCTCGCGTGCGAATCGACAGCCTGCCGCAGCTGGGCGTTCTCCTGCTCAAGGCGGGCGTTCGCGGCGTGGTCACGTGTGCCGTCGGGCATGCGCCGCGGCACCCGGGAAGTCGTCATCACCAGTCTCCATACACAGGGGCAAGGTCTCCTCTCCCTCTACGCCTGCCCCGGACACAAACAGCAAGACACCCTCTGGCCCCCACCGACGGGATCACAGGGACCGGGTTCGGCGACCGTCGTGGTACCCGCGTCCGCCTGTGTGACGGCCGTGCAGTCGTACCGCCAGGTCGGCCGGTGCGAGCGGTGGGGCCCCTGTCTCTTCCACTTACGTAAGATGCTCCATATGAAGTCGAGCATTACGCCCGTGCATGGCAAGACCGTCATACGACGGGCTGTCGCCCGGGACGCCAAGCGGCTTACGCGGCTCGTGCGCGGCTCGCGTGCCTACGAGGGCCACTACGCGGCAATGGTCGCGGACTACCGCGTCGGGTCCGACTACATCGAAACTCATCGGGTCTTTGCGGCCGTCGACACCGATGATTCCGCGAGCCGGGTGCTCGGCTTCTACTCGCTGGTCCTCGTGCCGCCGGAGCTGGACCTGCTGTTCGTCGAGGACGGGGCACAGGGCCGCGGCATCGGGCGGCTGCTCGTCGAGCACATGAAGTCCGAGGCGCGCGCGGCAGGGCTGGACCGCGTCCGGGTGGTGTCGCATCCTCCGGCCGAGGGCTTTTACCGCAGCGTGGGCGCGCTGCTTACCGGGACCGCCTACGCGAACCCGCCCGCGGTGGCCTGGGATCGCCCCGAGCTGGAGTTCTTGATCCCGTAGCTGCTGACCCGACCTCTTGCCGTCGGTGCGATCTCCCACCCCCACGACAGTGACGCGGCCAGGCCGCACCATGACAGCCACGAGGCTGACGCGCGGAAACATGCACCGACGCCTTCGTCGCCAGTCGGCCGCCAGCTCGAGACGGGCCACCTTGACCGTGACCGCACGACTGGCCCCGTGACCGCACGGCTGCCCCCGTGACCGGGCGACGTAGACGGCCGAAGACACCGTCCGCCAGTCCGGGAAGCCGAGCTCAGCCGCCGCGCCGCACCCGGGCCGCCTTGCGGGCCTCCGCGAGCTTGCGGGCTTCGCTGCTCTTGCGGGACGACTTGCCACCGGAGCCGCTCGTCGCGTCCTTGACGCTGCCCAGGCCGCGGAACGGGGCGTTGTGGTTCTTGGGGCGCGATACTGCCGATCCGTCGAGAGGCTTTCCGGACGGGGCCTTGGCGCCGGTGATCCGGCTCAGCTCCGCCTCGCCGGATCGCACCTTGGTGACCTTGGGAGCGACCTCGGCGGCCGCCATGACCTGGCTCGTCTCGCGGCGCTGTCCCGACAGGACGAGGGTCACGACGGTGCCGGAGCGGCCGGCCCGAGCCGTGCGGCCCGCGCGGTGCAGATAGTCCTTCGGGTCGGTGGCGGGGTCGACGTTGACCACGAGGTCGAGGTCGTCGACGTGCAGCCCGCGTGCGGCGACGTTCGTCGCCACCAGGGAGGTGACCTGCCCGTTCTTGAACTGGGCCAGGGTCCGGGTGCGCTGCGGCTGGGACTTCCCGCTGTGCAGGGCGGCGGCGGCCACGCCGTTGGCCCGCAGATGCCGCGTGAGCTGGTCGACGCCGTGCTTGGTGTCCAGGAACAGCAGGACGCGACCGTCCCGGGCGGCGATCTCCGTGGTCACGGCGTACCGGTCCGGGCCGTGCACGACGAAGACGTGGTGCTCGATCGCGGTAACCGCGCTGGACGAGGGGTCCACCGAGTGGACGGCGGGATCGCGCAGGTAGCGCTGCACGAGCTGGTCGACGTCGCGGTCGAGGGTGGCGGAGAACAGCATCCTCTGCCCGTCCGAACGCACCTGGTCCAAGATCTCGGTGACCTGCGGCAGGAACCCCATGTCACACATCTGGTCGGCCTCGTCCAGGACCGCGATGCGCACCCGTCCCAGTCGGCAGCCCTTGCGCTCGATGAGGTCGTGCAGCCGACCGGGCGTGGCGACGACGATCTCGGCGCCGTCCCGCAGCGCGGCGGTCTGCCGTCCGATGGACACTCCACCCACAACGGTCGCGAGCCGCAGCCGCAGCGCCTCGGCGTACGGGGTGAGCGCCTCACCGACCTGCTGCGCCAGTTCCCTGGTGGGAACCAGCACGAGCGCCAGCGGCTCTTTGGGCTGCGCGCGCTGCCCGGCCGTCCGAACGAGCATCCCCAGGCCGAAGGCGAGCGTCTTGCCGGATCCCGTGCGGCCCCGGCCGAGGACGTCCCGTCCCGCGAGCGCGTTCGGCAGGGCCGCCGCCTGGATGGGAGAGGGCGCAGTCAGACCGTGCTCGTCGAGTGCCCGCAGAACCTCGTCCGGCAGCCCCAGTTGCGCGAAGGAAGCCACCGTGGGCAGCGCCGACGCGGCGCCCGACACCTCGGACCCACAGTCCTGCCGCCGGGCATCGCCACGTGCTGATTCGCTCACTGAAAGCCTTCCTCCGAAGGGACCGAACCGAGGAAGGCGCGGCGGGGATACGGTCACCGGCCAGGGACACCGAACGGAGCACCGAGCAGCGACGCTGCAAACGGTCAAACTTAGCACGGGGCACGCCGCGGGCTCCCCACGGCTACGCCGCTCAGCCACGGGTCGTCGCCGCCAGGTGGGCCGCCACCCCGTCCGCCGGCGAGGCCGTCGGTGGCGGCGTCGAGGGGCGCACTGCGTCACCTGGTCGACTTGCCGCGGTAGCGCTGTGCGAGCCGGGCGAGGGCGACCGCGCCGAGCAGGAGGCCGAAGTCGCGCAGCGCGATGTCGTAGTGCCCGGGGATGGTCAGCAGGTTGACGATGATCCCGGCGAGCCAGCCGGCGACCAGCCACCCCCCGATTCGTGGGGCGAGGGCGACGACAAGGCCCGCGATGATCTCGATCACTCCGACTGCGTACATGACCGCCTGGGCGCTGCCCGGAACGACGTTGTTGATCCACGGCGCAAGGTAGGTGGGCCAGTCCACGAGCAGGTTGGCGAACTTGTCCAGCCCGAACAGGATCGGCGCCACGGTGAACCCGGTGCGCAGGATGACGAACGCCTGGTAACCGGGATCGGTGAGCACGGCCCGCCGAGAGGCGGCGGATGTGGTGGTTGCGGACGACATGACGCCCTTCCTTCTATCGACAACTCTCACTATCGATAGAAGCTCGGCAACCTTCTTTAGTCAATGCCTATTGGTTTTACACTGGTGTTCGTGGACCACTCGAAGGAAGCAACCCGCCCCGACGTCTCCGCCGTCGCCGCCTTGGACGAGCCGACCCGCAGGAGGCTCTATGACCACGTCGTGCGCCAGCCGGGACCGGTCAGCCGCGACGAAGCCGCCGAGGCCCTCGACCTTGCCCGGCAGACCGCGGCCTTCCACCTGGACCGCTTGGCTGAGGAATCACTGCTGGACGTCGTCTATGAACGACGCAGCGGACGCACCGGTCCGGGAGCGGGCCGGCCCGCCAAGCTCTACAAGCGCTCCAGCAAGCAGGTCACCGTCAGCCTGCCCGAGCGGCACTACGAGATGGCCGGACGGCTCCTCGCCCAGGCGCTGGAGGAATCCGAAGCCACCGGCGAACCGGTCCGTTCGGTCCTGCACCGAAAGGCCCACGAACTGGGCACACAGCTCGCAGGAACGGGCCGACCGGGCCAGGCAGACGTGTTCACCGTGCTGGAGGAGAACGGCTTCGAACCCCGCCGTGACGGGGACGCCATCGTCCTGGGCAACTGCCCCTTCCACGCACTCGCCCGCGAACACACCGAGACGGTGTGCGGCATGAACCTCCACCTGCTTCGCGGCGTGCTGGAAGGGCTCACCGAGAGCGGCCGCCGGGCCTGCCTGGCGCCCAGCCCCGGTCACTGCTGCGTCCGTCTGGAGCTGGCCTCACCACAGACCGGCGTGCACCCGTCCTGAGGGCGTAGCCCCCGTTGCCTTCCGCGTCCCGGGCCTACTACGACAAGACGATCCCCCAGGGAGGGCACCACACCCAGGCCCTGCTCTGCCTCGCCAGACGCAGGGCCGACGTCCTGTTCGCGATGCTCCGTGACGGAACCCTTCACGAACCGCTGCCGTCGGCCGCAGTCACCTGTCCTGCGGGTCCGCGAGGAGAACGACTCGATCGGCCTCGACATCAAAGCCGAGCACCGGATCGCCGTAGTCGCCTGCCGGGTCCATCAGCACCGGCTCGCCCAACCGCCGCCCGATCTCGCGGAGAAACTCGCAGAACCCCTCAAGTCGCTCCTGGCCCTGCAACTCCCGCACGTCGACGTCGAAGTCGACTTCATCGTCGGCATGCCCGGTCAGCCGTACATCGCCACGCGGTACAACTGCGCAAGTGCGTCGTCGATCGGATGGGGCTGCGGCTTGCCGGAGGAGTCGAGCCTGTTCCACCTCTGCAGGTTCACCGCGACGGACATCTGCCGTTTGCCGTCGGCACGGGTCATGGCTAGCGCCCCACCGCCCCAGACCGTGCCGCCATGGCCCCAGAAGGTGCCCTGGCCGGGACCCTCCATCGGGTGCAGGCCGAGGCCGTAGTCGATGGTCCTTCCCTCTTGGGAGACGACCGGGACGGTGCGTTGCATCTGCGCCAGCGACGACGGACTGACGATCTCCCCGGCCATCAGCATGCCGAAGAAGCGGTTGAGGTCCGCGACCGTCGATATCAGCGAGGCCGACGGCCCCACCCATGACATGTCGTAGACGCTGTAGTCCCGCGGCGGGTCGATCATGCCGAACCACGCCTCGTAGAGCTGCGAGTGCGGCCCGTTGACGTACGGTCCGGCGGGGAGTTCGGTGTCCCGGAGCCCGGCCCGCTCGATGACGTTTTGGGTGATGTATCGCTCGGCCGTAGTTCCGGTCACCTGTTCCAGGAGTTGGACGAGGAGCAGGTAGTTGGTGTTGGAGTACACCCCCGGAGTACCGCCCGGGGCGCCGACGGCAGGTGCGGTGACCCCCATCTCGATCAGTTCAGCGGGGTCGAACCGCGTGAACCGGTGGTCGTCCAGGCTCTGGGGTCCAGTGTCCGCGAGGGCGGGGTACGCCTTGAGGGAGGGGTAGGCGTACGGGAGGTACTCGGCAAGTCCGCTGGTGTGGTTGATCAGCATCCGGACCGTGATCGCGTCACCGCGTTCTCCGGGAACCAGCTTCGGAAGGTACCGGCCGATGGGTGTGTCGAGACCGATCTGGCCGCTCTCGACATGCTGCAGAACTGCGGCGGCGGTGAAGGTCTTGGTGATGCTGCCGACGCGGTGCCGCATGTCGGCGGTGACGGGACGGCCGGTGACGACATCGGCGACCCCGGCGGCGCCGCGCCAGACCTGGTCGCTCTCTCGCACCTCGGCAAACAGTCCCGGCATCCCGGCGCGGTGGACGTTCTCGATGGCTGCGTTCAGTGCCGCGCGATCCAGTGAGTTCTTCACGTCATGCGTCCTTTCGTGTTCCCCGGGGTGAGCTCCGCATCGGTCGCCTGACCCGGACAACAGGGCACGAGCGGCATGCCGGCCCGCCCGGCACGCCCATGTCCTCATTATGCACGCGGTGCGTGCAACACCAAGTGCATAGGTTAGGCTGAGATCCGGTGAGAGGAGCAAGATGGCAGGCCGAAGGCGTTGGTCAACCGAAGAGATCCTGGACGCGGCGGCGGAACTGCTGCGCACGAGCGACGCGGACTCGTTCAGCGTGCGCCAGCTGGCTGCGGCCCTCGGGACCGATTCCTCCAGCCTCTACCGGCACTTCCGCAGCAAGACCGAACTGCTGCGCGCGGTCGCCGACCGGATTCTCCTGGCCGCGATGGACGGCTACCGCCCCGAGGGTGACTGGAAGCAGCGCATCACGTCCCTGGCGCTGCGTGTGAGGGAGGCCTTCGGACGGCAGCCCCAGCTCGCCGCGGTCTGGGGACGTTATGCATCGAGCGGCACCGGCTCCCGGCTGGTCATGGAAGAGGTACTGCAGGCCCTGCGCACGTCGGGGCTGCCCGACGAGGAGATCCCGGCGCGCTACCACCGGATCGCGGTGCTCATCGCCGCGTTGATCGCCTCCGAGGCCGGGGTCAGCACCGTCTCCCCCGGAGAGCACGAACAGGGCATGGAGCTGTTCCGCGTGGCGGTTCTGGGCGCCGACCCCGAACGCTTCCCGGCTCTGGCCCACTTCGCGCGCGACGTCCGCCCGCTCGGGGCGGATCGCCGCGCCGCGTTCGAAGAGATCCTCGCCGCCCAACTCGCCCACATCGAGGCCGCGATCTGACCGAGCCGGCTGTGCAGTCCGGGCAGGTTGGTTGGTGACGCGGCTGGCTGGGGTTTGACCGCAGCGGGGAAACGCTGCCCCATGCTCGGGGTGGAAACGTTCGGCCTCAGGTTGGGGCGGGCTCGTCGGATGCCGAACGGCGGGCGCGGCTGCTGCGGATGGGCGAGCTGCCGCGCTCACCGTGCCCAGCGAGACCGAGGAAGCCGCCCGGGACCTGGTGCAGGTACGCGAGGGCAGCCGCGAGGACCTGATGCGCGCGGCGGCACCGCCCAGTCGGCGGTGACTGCGCCTCACGGTCTTCAGTCCCGTCGACGACGAGACGGCCGAGAAGTCGGCGAGCTGAACGGCCTGGATCACGCCGAGTGGAACGGCTCCGTCAAATGCGGCGTCGCCAGGTGCAGCGTCGTGGCGGTTTCGCGGTCGAGCATGCGCTCCCTTGAGTGCCTGGCCGCCTCAGGGTCGGCCTCGTGCGCGTAGGCGAGCTCGGGGTGGAGCAGCTGGAGCGCGTGCACCAGGAGGTCGCCGGTGACGAGCGCCAGCTCGCGCCCTTCGGCGACCAGAACGCTCTGGTGTCCGGGCGTATGACCGGGCGTGGCGACCGCGCGCCCGGCGCGCAGCGGCGTGTCCCCGTCGAGGAGCCGGAGCCGACCGGCGGCTGCGAGCGGGTCGGTGAGGGTCTCTCGAAGCTGCGGGTTGAGGGCGTCGAGGGCGTCGAACTCCGCCCGTTGGAGCAGGTATTCGGCGTTCGGGAAATAGGGGCGGCGGCCGCTGTTCGCGGCGCCTGTCGAAGCGTTGCCGTCCACCGCGCCGTCCGCCGACGGGACGGCCGCCTCGGTCACGACCGCCCACCCGACGTGGTCGGTGTGCAGATGAGTGAGCACCACGGTGTCGACTTCGGCCGGGTCGATGCCCGCGGCGGCGAGCGACTCGGGGAGCGCACCGGGCACGGGCGCCCACGAAGCGGCCGGACTGTCCGCCGGACCGATCCCGGCGTCCACGACGGTGAGGCCCTTGTCGCCGCGGATCGCGTACGCGCGGAACTGGAGCCGCCAGCGGCCCTCGGCGTCGACCGCGCCAGGGTCGTAGCGGTCGGCCTCGGCCCACTGAGCGGCCGTGGCCTCGGGGAAGGCCTCGGCGCGCGGAGAGAAGAACGGGCCCTCACCGTCGGCAAGGGCGATGATCTCGATTGAGCCGATCCTGAGGCGGGGAACGCTGACGGACATGGCCGCGATCCTGCCATGCCTTCCACGCGGATGGGCAGTGCCGGCGCCCGTTGAGGCTCTTAAGTCGAGCGACCCTCACTGAAGTTGCCGGTGGCAGCGGTGCGAGAGGGGGCTCGGTGAGTACCCGACAAAGGCGGTTCGGGAGATGTCGGGTGATCGCAGCCGGTGTCGCCGCACGATGGGGGCATGGATGACACGACCTTGATATCCCGCTTCCTCCACGACGGCTTCGTGAAGTTGGAGGGTGCCGTCGCGCCGCGCGTGGCCGCGGACTGCGCGCGGTTGCTGTGGCGAGAGACGGGCTGCGACCCTGACGATCAAGCGACGTGGACGCAGCCGGTGCACTGGGTGGCCGGCATGGCGCAGGGGCCGTTCGCCGCCGCACCCAACTCCCCGTCCCTGCACCGCGCGTACGACCTGCTCGTCGGTGCGGGACGGTGGGAGCCGCGCTACTCGCTGGGCACGTTCCCGCTGCGCTTCCCGCACGAGGAGGAAGCGGATGACGCGGGCTGGCACATCGAGGGGAGTTATCTACCAGAGGGCGAGAGCTGGTACTTCACAAATCTGCGCTCCCGGGGCCGGGCCCTGCTGATGCTGTTCCTGTTCAGCGAGGTGGGTGAGGAGGACGCCCCGACCCGGATCCGGGTCGGCTCACACCTCGACGCGCCGAAGGTGCTGGAGAAGTACGGGGAGGAGGGGGCAAGCGGGCTGGCCCTTGCGCCCGACCTGGTGGCGGCGTCCGACCACCGGCCACTCGCCCTCGCCACCGGATCCCCGGGCGATGTCTTCCTGTGCCATCCGTTCCTGGTGCACGCGGCGCAACCGCACCATGGCGTGCGACCGCGCTTCATGGCCCAGCCGCCGCTGATGCCGGCCGCGCCGTACGAACTGGAGCGGGCCGACGGCACGTACTCACCCGTGGAGATCGCGATCCGTCGAGGCCTGGGACAGGACTGAGGGGTCTCAGCGCAGTCGGCGCACGCGCAGCACGAGGTCGTCTGTGTGGTGCTCGCCGGCGCCACCCTCTGGCGCCACGCGTGGCCGCTGCTCGTCCACCTCTACCTCCCAGTCGTCGTCGAGCAGATCGGCGACCATCGAGGGCCAGACGTAGTCAGCCGGGTCGAAGCCGCTGTCGTGCGCCTGCCGGGTGTCCATCCCCGCGTGGTGTACGACCAGCAGCACCCCGCCGGGCGCGACGGCCGCGAGCAGCGCTCGCTCGGCCGCGGCGTCGGGGGTGCGCAGCAAGGCCGGGTACTGCGCGGAGACCAGGTCGAAGGAGGCCGGCGGGAGCCCCGCCTCGGTGAGTGCAGCGTGCACCCAGTGAACGGCGAGACCGGCATCCCGCGCGTGCCCGGCCGCCCGCTCCAGCGCCACACCCGAGACCTCGATCGCGGTCACGTCCCAGCCGCCGCGCGCGAGCCAGACGGCGTCCGCGCCCTCGCCGCAGCCCACGTCGAGTACCCGCCCGGGTGTGAGCCCGGCGACCTCGGCCACGAGCGCACCGTTGGGCCGGCCGCTCCACAACTGGTGTCGGTCGGCGTACCGGTTGTCCCACTCCGCCCTCAACGCGGGGTCTCCGACGTACCCGTCGGCAGGCGAGGGGGTGTAGGGCGCGGGCTGTCCTGCTGCGATGTCGTCGGTCATGGGCCCACCGTCGCCCACCGCGTCCCGGTCTGCCATTCCTGTTGCCGGTCCGGCAAAGAAGCGTCCTCGGCGTCGCGGAGGTAACCGGCCGTGACGGTGCCAGAAGTCGACGGTGTCCCGCTCCCCCAACGCCAGGTGATGCAGGTAGAGCGCACCCGGCCATGACGCAGTCGGAGCTGAGCTGTAGGGGTGCCGGGGGCGTGTCAAGCGTTCGAGCTGCCTGCTCTACCCTCATGTGCGTGGCCGGGGTTGGAGTCTCGGCTTCCGCGGGGATCGGCAGAGTCACCAGCGCCGGGAGACCACCGGGGCAGGGCTCGGACACGGGCGCTTGGTTCGCCTGTCAGGAGGACCGTTGCACCAGGATGAGCGGGCAGACCGGCCCGGATGCCGCGGAGAGCACCAGATGCAGAGCGAGTTGGGTACCACCGACCGCGCTGATCGCTTCTATGACGAACAGGTACTGGACCGGCTCAACTCCAGGATGAGGGAGTTCGTGGCCCGCCAAGAGATGTTCTTCCTCGCTACATCGGACGGGCAAGGCCAGTGCGACAGCACGTTCCGGGCCGGCCCACCCGGTTTTCTCCATGTGCTCGATGACGGGACCCTTGCGTACCCGGAGTACCGGGGGAACGGTGTCATGGCCTCGCTCGGCAACATCCGGGAGAATCCACACGTCGGCCTACTGATGATCGACTTCTCCGAGGATCGCATCGGCTTGCACATCAATGGCCGGGCCCGTCTGGTCCCCGATGGAGACATGCGCCGGAGCCATCCTGATCTGCCCGTCGATCCACTGCCGGGGCGTCGCCCCCAGATGTGGGTCGAAGTGGAGGTCGAGGAGGCTTACATCCACTGTTCGAAGCACATACCGAGGCTGGTCAGGGCGCCATTGCGGCCGAACATCAGAGAAGAAGTCACCACTGCCGGTGTCGGCGAACAGGCCTGGGGAACAGACGACGTCAAACGCAAAGGCGGGGACTATTTCAAGGCAGCAGAGGAGAAACGCAACCAGGCCGTGAGGTGACCTTCCTCTTTTCTCTGGGTGATCGGTTACGAGCAGCGCAACGGCGACCTCCCCGTGGCGAGTCCGCTGCCCCGGGCGGCAGCGAAAGTCAGGGCGCGGCCGAAGCCGCCCAGTCGATCAGCATCACGGCGCCGCTGGCACCGCTGGCCAGACCGAACAGGGCGATCTTCATGCCGGGGCGCAGGCGGCCCTGTTCGCCGGCGAGGGCGAGCTGCAGGGGCAGAGTGGCGGCGGCCACGTTGCCGGTGCGGGGGAAGGTGGGCACCACCGACTCGCGGCGGACCCCGAGACGTTCGGAAAAGGTGTTCACGAACGGGACGGAGGGCTGGTGGACGCAGACGAGGCTGAGTTCGCCCGGATCGGTGTCGTGCTCCTTCAGCCACTGCAGCGCACGGGTGTCCAGACCGAGGAAGGAAGCCAGAAGCTGCTCGGAGTCGATGTCCAACGCGTGCGGCAGGCCCGGTGCCTGGTAGGGGTTGAACAGGGTGGCGGCGGGCCAGCCGGTGGAGTTTGCCATGAATGTGCTGGCAATGATCCCGGGTGCGGTGCTGGCTTCCACGATGAGGGCTGCGCCCATGTCGCCGCCGGTCATGGAGGCGAGCGCGGTCCGCATCTCCTGGCGGCTGGTCATCGTCCAGCGGCTGAGCCGACTCAACGTCTCACCGCAACTGATCAGAACGCGCCGGTAGCGGCCGCAGCGGATGAGGGAATCGGCGACTTCCAGGGCATTCAGGACGCTGTTGCAGGCGTTGGAGACATCGAAGACCGGGCAGGTCAGGCCCATTTTGGCGGCCACGATGTGCGCGTTGGCGGGTTCCTGAACATCCGCGCTGACGGAGGCGAACAGCAGCAGGTCGACATCCCCGGGCTCCAGCCCGGCCTGCGCCAACGCCTTCGAGGCCGCATGGGCGGCAAGGTCGGAGGGCAGGACCCCGTCGTCGGCGACGACGCGCTCCTCGAGCCCGTACATCCGCCGCAGCAGGCCGGGGGGAATGCGCAGCGCGGGACTGTGTGCGCGGAGCCGGTCCTCGATGGCCTCGACAGTCTGCCGCCCGTCAGGCAGGTGGACCGAAGCCTGTGTGATCCGGCTGTGAGCACTCCTGCGATCCGAGACCATCGCGCACCCTTTCCCGACGACAGAGGCGCACGGCACGCCGCCCTTCCGGATCAACGATGAAACCCGCGCGCGGGTACGGGACCAGGGCGGCCGGCACCCATCGGTGCGCCTCGGGAAACAGTCCGCTGGTGCGCGGCGGGCGCCCCTGCCGGGAGGCAGTCGGCGGCGGGCGCAGCGTTGAGGCTCGTGGCAGGCGCCTGCCCATCGCGACCCGGCGCCAAGAGGCTCGGTGCGGGGCTGAGGACGGCTGGAAGCACCGGTGTGATCGCCGGCGCTGGTCGAGACGCCGTTCGCCCGGGCCGCGCGGAGGTGGGCCTGCAGGTTGTGGTGGCCGTCGAGGAGCAAGTCAGTCGAAAGCGTCGGTCATGCAGTCCACCCGGCAGTCGGCGGCCTCAAAGCGCCGGCGGAGGGCGGCAGCTGCCTCTTCGCGCTCCACCAGGTGCCCGTAGTGCCGGCACGCCACCCTGGTCACGTCTCCGACCGTGACGATGGCCGGTTCGCCGCGTGCGGCCCGGCGGCGCGCTTCGGCGATCGCCATGTCCGCAGAGCGCAACAGGTTTCTGGAACGGTCCCGGGTCACGGCCGCCTGGGCCCGTTTCACCGAGAGAGGCCGCAGGACACGTCCCCTCCAGAGGTAGCCGGCGGCGACAAGTAGGAGACCGAGCGCTACGAACAGGAGTCCGCCGAGGTCATGAGACATCCATCCAGTCTTCACCACTCGCCTGGTGGTCGCCATGTCCATGCTGGCGACCGATCGTCGGAGCAACCGGCGGACGGCGCGGCGGCATGGTCCGGGGCTGGAGGTCATGGTCCCGAGAAGACGGAAGCACGGCTCCTGCGCTCTGCACCACTTACGGTGGATGTCCCCGGCTGACCGCCGCCCGGGCCTTCTCAGAGCAGCGTCAAGGGGTCGACATCTGCCGCTTCACGCATCAGTCCGACGCGATTATGTCGGCAAGGACCACCAAGTCGCCGTCATCCGAAGCTTCGGTGACAGTGTGTCCGAGCTGGACCAGCAGCCCTGTTACTGCAGCCTGCACGAGCACCTTCATGCTGTCGTCGCCCCCGGCACGTCCGGCGTGGCCACGAGCCAGCGAGGTGAACCCGTCCGAGGCCGTCCAGCGGACCAAAGCGCCCGCGGAAAACTCGATCACACGCAGACCTGGGACGCCGCTGTCCGTGTCGCCCTCCACCTGGAAGCCGGCCTGTGCCAGGGCAGACCTCACCTGCGAGACGAGCTCAGCAGGCACACACGGCACCTAAGCCGCCTGCCCGCAAGAACGGAGATCATGCCAACGGATACTCCTGACGCCGACGACTGTGGTTGCCCTTCTGAACCGGGAGGTCAGGTGCCGCGTGCGACACGACCCAGGTGAACAGCGGGCCCCGCCGCCAGCCTCGACGACTCACTGGAACGGCCAGCCCCGAGGACCTGATCAGCCCGCCCCGTGCCACCACGCGGGAGACACGCTGAGGCTCCGGACCTCACCCGCCTGCCCCTGGGCGTCCTCGTCCGCGCGGACGAAGATCCTCACGCCGGACTCGGGCACCCTGTAGCGGTGAATGGCCCCGGCCCTACCGTCCTCGTCCGGTTCGGCTTCGACCGAGCAGCCGAGCCCGGCGATCGCGGCGGCCAGGCTCTCGAAGCGCGTCGAGGAAGCGAATTCGCCGTACGCGCCGCGCAGGGCCGCCGGTACGGACGACTCGGTGTCCCACCGCATACGGTGCACCTGCACGCTCACCCCAAAGCAGGACCAGGCGCCGCCGTCCTCCTGGAACGACAGCTCCACGAGCCCGTAGTCCCGGCGCAGCAGGCTCCCGTCCTCGGTGTCGAGGCAGTCGGCGCCGAGCTCGGTCTCCCACTCGGCGAGCTGCACGCCGATGCCCACGCCCAACACGTCGCCGCGCGTGGCGACATGGGCGTAGAAGTCCAGGTCAGACATCTACATCGGCCTCCGCGCTCAGGTCGCTGTGAGGACGGCGCGATCATGCGCCGGCTGGAAGCCTCCCGGCTGACTGACCACAGATGGCCGAGGGCCGCCCCTTGCCGGAGTTTCAGGCTGTCAGTTGAAGATGTCCAGGAAATCCAGCCCGGAGCCTGCGTCGGCGGCGGGGCGGGGCCGCATCGGGCGCGGCTCCGGGTAGGTCTCCGCTGCGGCCCTCGCGCGGACGACATCGGGCCCGCCGCACGCCTCGACAGCGAAGGCGCCGAAAACCTTGGCGAACGCGGCCGGGTCGCGGAACTCCACGCCGAACGCTCGGCCGTCCCGCAGCGGCACCCACACCACCCGGTCGAATCGTGTCCATTCCAGCACCGGCTGGTCGTCCGCGGTTGACCGCCCCTCCAGCCACAGCCGCGCCACGTGCAGCAGGTTCACCTCCTCCATCGGCAGCCGCTTGCGCCGCACCCGCAGTTCACGCCCCGTCAGCTCGACGCGTTGGTCCTTCTTCGGGTACCAGACGACGCCGATCCCGAACGGCACCCACAGCAGGATCCCGATCATCGGCCAGACCAGAGCGTCGCCCCACGACCGGAGCAGCCCGCCGTCCAGCAGGTACAGGGCCCCGAAGACCAGAACCCACTTCGCCGTCATCCGCCAGAATCCGCTGCCCTGCCGGTACAGGACCCGTCGCTTCCCCGTCATCGCCATGCCCGCACGCTATCCGCCGACCCGCAGCTCACCGTAGGCGCCCTGCGCCACCGCGAGGGGGCGGGTGGCGTCACACTGCGTCCGGGCCCCGAAGTCCGGGATGGAGGAATACCCGAAACAGGATGAATTGCATTGGCTGCAACAGTTCGTAGAGCCCCGCCTCGGACGTTCCCGCTGATCAGAGGCGCCGTCTAAGTGTTCCGAGTCTGCGCTATCGGGGGATGGTGAGCAGGATTCGGCCGTGGCCACCGCCGGCGTCGACGTGGTCGTGGGCCTTGGCGATGTCGTCCAGCGGGTGACGGTCGCCGATGGCGACGGTGAGGGCGCCGACGGCGGCGGCGGAGGTGAGGTCGCGGGCGGCCTGGCGTTTGGCCTCGGCGGGGAAGTCGTCGCTGCCGAGCAGCCGCAGGGTGACGTTGTTGAACAGCAGAGGCCAGAAGGGGATCTCGGTGCGGTCCGTGCGGGTGGCGTAGGCGGCGATGACGGCGTTGTTGGCGGCGACGGCGTTGTCGAGATCGGCGTTGTCGGACAGCGCGACCTCGATGATCCGGTCGACGCCCCGTGGCGCGTACGAGCGAATGGCCGCGGCGGGGTCGCCGGTGTCCAGGGCGACGGCGTGGGAGACGACGGCCGGGTCGACGCGGTCGAGGTCCGCGGCGCGGCGGACGGTGGCGATCACGGTGGCGCCGGCCCAGTGGGCGAGCTGGGCGGCCAGGGAGCCGACGCCGCCGAGGACTCCGTGGACCAGGACCAGTTGGCCGTCGACCGGGCCGTCGGCGAAGACGGTGCGGTGGGCGGTGATGCCGGGGATGCCGAGGCTCGCCCCCAACTCGTCACTGAGGGGGTCGGGCAGGAGTGCGGCCTGGTGGTCGGGTACGACGGTGTACTGGGCGGCAGTGCCGAAGGGGCGGTAGGACTGGGCGCCGTATACCCAGACCCGTTGTCCGACGCGGTGGGCGTCGACTTGGGCGCCCACGGCGTCGATGACTCCGGCGGCGTCGCTGTGCGGGATCACCCGCGGATAGGGCATGGACGAGCCGAGCCAGCCGCGCCGTTTCTTGGTGTCGCCGGGGTTGACGCCCGAGACGGTGACGCGGACGCGGACCTCGCCGGGGCCGGGGACGGGATCAGGGAGTTCACCGACGCGCAGGACATCGGCGGCGGGCCCCTGGGCGTCGTACCAGGAAGCAAGCATGGGGGTACCTCCGTGGGCAGTCAGCTCGCGGGAGCGGCGGGCGCATGCGGATCGCTGTCGGTGCATGCGGTGTCGAATGCGGGCGGCTTCTCCCCGAGGGTCTCGCGCAGCCAGGTCCGTTCGGCGCGGCTGGTGGCGCGGGCGGTGAGCAGCATGCCCCGCCGGTAGGGGTCGGCGATCTCCTCGGCACGCAGGGGCCGCTCGTTGTCGTAGAAGAAGCTCGCCGGCTCTTCCAGGAACTCCAGCCGTCTGCGCAGCACCGCGTGCTGTTCGGCCACGTCGGGCAGGTGGGAGAGGAAGGCCAGGACGACGTAGAACCGGGTGAAGTCGGTGATCTCGTGGTCTGCAGGCTTGCGCAGGCGCTGAAGCATGTCGGCCCGTCCGGCCGCGGTCAGGCTGAGCACGTACCGGGCCGCCCCCGCGGCTGGGTCGGCGCGCCGCTCGATCAAGCCCGCCCTGGTCAGGCGATTGATCGCCGGATACAGGCTGCCGTCACTGACCGGCCGCGTGTAGCCGGTCAGCTGTGAGACGCGGCGGCGCAGCTCGTGTCCGGGCAAGAGGGCCTCGGCGAGGAAGCCGAGTATCGCGAGTTCCAGCATGAGTCCATCTTCGCACGCGAACATCGAATCGATGTGAACATCGATTCGATGTTACGCTCGCAGGTACCCGCACAAACATCTCTGGAGAGGCACAGCAAGATGCCGTCGCAGTCCACCGAGTCAGTGATGAACCGTTTCGTCGAGTTCATCAACACGGGCAACGAGGATCTCGCCCGCGAGGTCATTTCTCCGGGCGCGGTGTTCCACGCGCCCAGTCATCCGGAACCGCTGCGGGGGCCCGATGGGTACTTGGAAGTCCTCGGGATGATGCGCGGCGGCTTCTCGGATGTGGAGTGGACGCTGGAGGAGACGGTCACCGAAGGCGAGACAGTGGCCGCGCGGTTCACCATGCGGGGAACCCACGACGGTGATTTCTTCGGGATCCCGGCGAGCGGCAACAAGATCTCGGTGCAGGCCATGAACTTCTACTATCTGGCCGGCGGCCGGATTGTCGGCGAACGGGGCCAGCCCGATCTCCTCGGGGTGATGCAGCAGATCGGTGCCGTACCGGCGCCGTGAACCTCGTAGCACCGGGTGGGCCTTCTGCCGCGCGGGATTGCCGCTGCCGGGAGGGGGCCGTACGGCGCGGTGTCAGAGGGCGAAGGCCCGCGCCGGGGTGCGGGCGCCAGCGAGGGCTCACCCCAGGAGGTCGGTCTTCTTCTTGATCGGGCGCACTGCAGCCCTCGAATACCGACACTCCACCAGTGTCCGACGTGCTGCGGGATCGGCGGCCTCCGGCCATTCGCCGGCCTGCGTCATGCCGGTGTTCTGACCCCGAGTACGCCGAGCATGGCTCGGGTCGCCGGGGTGGGGTTGAATCGGCTCCACGCCAGGCACTCGATTCGACGCGGGCCGTCGACCACCGGGACCAGCGCCAGTTCCGGGGCCCGGGCGGCCATAGGGCGGATGAACGCCGACGGCATCAGCGCGATGCCGAGCCCGCGAGCGATGAGCTGAGTCATCAGCTCGACGACACCGGCCTCGTACGCGACGTCACGGACCAGGCCGGCGGCGGTGAACGCCCGGTCGGACTGGGCCCGGGCCGGTGTCCCGGCCACGAAGTCCACGAACGTCTCCTCGGCTATGTCCGACAACGTGACCCGGGACGCGCCCGCGAGCCGGTGACCGGTCGGCACCACCAATACGTGCCGGTCGTGATCGAGGACCAGCGTCTCCACCCCGGAGGGCAGTTCGCCTTCCGGCAAACCGAGGAAGGCGATATCCAGGTCGCCGTCGCGGATGGCCGCGGCCAGTTCATCGCTGCGTCCGGAACGGAGGGAGACGCGGACGTCCGGGTGCCCGGCCCGGTACCGCTGGAGCAGCTCGGGTACGTCGACGGCGGCGGTGGTCACGATCACGCCGACGGCGAGCCGGCCGCGTACCACGCCGGTCGCGGCAGCGGCGTCGGCGACCGCGCGGTCGGCGGCGGCCAGGCACTCGCCTGCGGCTGCGACGAAGGCGACTCCGGCACTGGTCAGCTCGACGCGGCGGCTGGACCGGGCGAACAGCTTGACCCCGAGCTCCCGTTCCAGACCGGCGATCCGGTGACTCAGCGACGACTGCACCACGGAGCAGCGCTCCGCGGCGCGGGTGAAATTGCGGGTTTCGGCGAGGGCGACCACGTATCGCATCTGCTGGAGATCCACCGAACCATCGTTCTGCTTCATAGGTGCCATGACAAGCATGCGTTGGATTCATGACGGGTCCGACTGAGACTTCCTCATATGCAGAGATCGACCGGGCATTCACCCGACTCGTCACGTACCTCATACACCCAGCAGGCGACCACCGTCGCCCTGACGGCGCTCGCCCCCGTGTCCTGGGGCACCACGTACGCCGTGACCACCGAACTGTTACCGGCCGGGCATCCGTTGTTCTCGGGGCTGATGCGTGCCCTGCCCGCCGGACTGGCCGGGCTGGCGATCACGCGCGTGCTCCCTCGCGGGGACTGGTGGTGGAAGGCCGCCGTTCTGGGCGTGCTCAACATCGGTGCCCTGTACCCCCTGTTGTTCGTGGCGGCAGAACGACTCCCGGGAGGCGTCGCCGCAACCCTCGGCGCTACCCAGCCGATGCTGGTCGCCGGGCTGGCCATCGCGGTGCTCCACGACCGGCCTTCGGCCTGGCGATGGTTCTGGGGAGTGATCGGCGTTGTGGGCGTGGGGCTCGTCGTACTCGGGCCGAACGCCCGGCTGGATGCCGTGGGGGTGCTCGCCGGCCTCGGTGGTACGGCCGCCATGGCCGGCGGGATCACTCTCATGAAACGCTGGGGCCGACCCCCCGGAACCGGTGCACTGACCCTGGCGGGCTGGCAACTGACGGCCGGTGGCCTGCTGTTGCTCCCGCTCTGCCTCGCGGTCGAGGGGGTGCCGCAGCGGATCGACGCCGGAGCCGTCGGCGGGTACCTGTGGCTCGGCAGCGTGGGCGGGCTCATCGCGCACACGCTGTGGTTCCGCGGGATCGGGAAGCTGGCGGTCGGCGCGTCCGCACCGCTGGTACTGCTGTCTCCACTGGTCGCGGCCGGCATCGGGATCGGGCTGGGCGAGTCGCTGAGCCTGCCGCAGACCATCGGCTTCCTTCTCGCCCTGGCCGCCTTGCTGGCCGCCCAGTTCACCCCCAGGAGCATGCGCGGCCGACTGGTGCGCGGCAGGCCCGCGCGAGACCACTTCCGTCGGGAGCCGATCCGATGACGACAGCCTCGAAGGAGACCGGTTCGATGACGACCCTCAAGACGATCGCGGTGCTCGGTGCAACCGGCATGGTGGGCAGCCGGGTGATCGACGAGGCTGGTGCGCGAGGGCACCGAGTGCTCGCCATGTCCCGAAAGCCCGCGAGCGAGGGGCCGAACGTGATGCCGCTCGCGGTCGATGCGAACGACCCGCACGCGCTGCACGAGGCGTTTGCCGACGCGGCTGCTCACGGCGCCGCTCCGGACGCCGTCGTGGTGGCCGTCCGGACGTTTCCGGCCGACGAGGAGTTCCTGGTCGGCGCGACCCGTGCCGTGCTGGACATCGCCGCCCGGCGCGGGCTGCGCGTTCTCGTGGTCGGTGGCGCCGGTGCCCTGCGCAGCCCCGGCGACCGGGGTGTGCTGGTCGCCGACAACCCCACATATGTGCCCGCCGAGTACCGGACCGTCGCCGCCGCCGGGATCGCCCAGCTGCGGGCCTGTCAGGCCCACGCCGACGCGGACTGGGTGTATCTGAGCCCGCCGGCCCTGCTCGAACCCGGTGAACGCACCGGCCGCTACCGCCGCGGGACCGACACCTTGCTCACCACCGCCGGCGGCCGGTCGTGGATCAGTGCCGAAGACCTGTCCGTCGCCGCGGTCGACGAACTGGAGAACCCGGGAGTCGAGCAGCACATCACGGTCGTCCACCACGACGCAGACCCCCCGGGACCCGCTTGAGCCACTGGTCTGGCAGCCCGCCCGGACCGCGCCCTGTTACGGGAGCAAGCCACGGCATGCGGCGTCCGCGTCTACAACCCTGCCCGAGGCCGAGCAGGACCCGGCCCAACTCATCGGCATGCGCTGCCGGGCCGTGTCCTGCTGAGTCTCATCTAACGGCCGTTTTGGACTCAGCCGCCGCTCTTGCGTCGGAACGACCGCTGGTTCGCAGCCGGGCCATGGGCGCCGCGGACCTTTGACGTGCCGGTGTTCGCAGCGAGGTCGGCGGCGTCCGCCTGCATACCGCGCTTGCGCGCCAGGGCCTCCCGAAACTTGCGCTTCAGGTCGTACTGGCCGTTGTCGTCGGGCGAGAGGGCAGGGCTCTCGGCATCAGCCGACTCCGCTGCGGGGCTCTCGACGTCAGCCGACTCCGAACCTTCTTGTGACGGAGACTCTGCGGTCATGGTGACCTCCTGGGCTCGGGTGCTGGAGAGCACAGCTTGTCATGCCAGGCACCGCATGAGGCGCCGTCGGCCGCCGTCTCTCGTAGCCATCGCGCAGGCCGCAAGCGAGCCGGGGGGGCAAGCACCCCCCACGCGGCCTTCGAAGGGCAAGCTTGCGCAGCCTCAGGGACGCCTGCCGTTTGTGGCGGCACCCCACGCGGTGGCTGCCGCTCGTCGACATGGGCGCCCACCCGGGTTCGCAGGCTCCACGGCCTCAGCCGACGCATCCGCGGCCCACGACAGCCTCGCGCTCGGCCAGCTACTCACTGGTCATCCCGACTAGCAGTTCCCCGTGTCGCGCCGTAGCGCGTGGGCGATGGCGCGTGCCTCTACGCCGGCCTGGCGAAGGACTCCTGTGAGGGGATTGGTGTATCCGGCGAAGTAAAGACGCGCGGCTTCGGGATGGGTCTGTGCCCCTACGGCGAGGGGTTGCCCGGCCTCGTCGAGAACGCCCAGGGACCCGACCAGGCCGTGCAGGTTGGGCCGGTACCCGGTGGCGGCGATGACCGTGTCGGGTCGCAGTCGGGTGCCGTCGGCCAGCAGCACGTCGGGGCCGTCGAACGCCTCGACGGCGGCGACCGGCTCCACCCGCCCGGACCGGACGGCGTCCACGAAGCCGTGGTCGAGCACCGGGTTGACCCCCTCTCGGACATTGCGCGTGTACAGGCCCGTGCGTGGCCGCGGCAGTCCCCGTGAGGTCAGGTCGGGCACCGCGAGACGTTGCGTGAGCAGGGAGGTGCTGTCGCGCCACGTGAGCGGGAGGGCCTCCGTCAGCCGGCCGACGGCATGCCATCGGGCGCTGGAGCGGGGCAGGATATTGGGTGGGGTACGGACTGCGATCCGTATCCGTTCGGCTCCGGCCCCGGCCAGGACGCTGGCGATTTCGGTACCGCTGTTGCCGGCGCCGACCACCAGGACGTGCTGCCCGCGGTAGGGGGCCGGAGAGCGGTAGTGGGCCGAGTGCAGCAACGTGCCGGTGAAGGTCGAACGCCCGGGCCAGTGGGGGATGTTCGGGGTATGGCAGCGGCCGGTGGCCACCACGACCGCACCAGCGGGCACTGGGCCGTCGGGGGTGTGGACCAGCCACTGTGCTCCCGAACCCGGCTCGGCCCGTTCGACGCGCTGCACCGGGGTGGTCACCCGGACGTCGAGTCGGTGATGGGCGACGTAACGCTCCAGATACCGCACATAGTCGTCCCGGCTCACCCACGGGCCCGCCTGGCGCGGCACCGACAGGCCGGGGAGTTTCGAGGCACTGGGGGTGGTGTGCAGTCTCAGATGGTCATAGCGCTGTGCCCAGCTCGCTCCTACTCGGTCCGACCGTTCCAGAATCACGGTCGGAACGCCGGAGCGGCGCAGTAGCGCGGCGACCGCCAGTCCGTGGGGACCGGCTCCGATCACGATCGTGGGAGCGCTGAAGTCTCGTTGTGGTGTGGGGGGCATCGCCTCCTACAACGGCAGACCGCGGTTCACGTCACGCGGAGGCACGCTGCCCGTGGAGCGGCGATGCCGACGGTGCGCCGGAACAGCGGTCGCTGCCGTAACACCGGCGGCACGGACTCGTTGATACCGGGCAGCGAGCGGGCAACAGCCGGACGGAGCAGGGGACATGAGTCTTCAGGGTCCCGGCCTCGTGGAGGGCTTGACGTCCGGGCCGGCTCGCTACACCTGTCCGATCTTTCGAGGGGCTCATGTGCAGGCGGTCACGACGCGCCACCGGCCACGGCTGCGGATCCGCGGAGTCTGCAAGGAGTACGGCGGCAGGCAGGTCCTGCGGGACGTCGACCTCGATGTGCCCGCCGGGACGCTGGTGGGAGTCGTCGGCGAGAACGGGGCGGGCAAGAGCACTCTGCTGCGGATCGCCGTGGGGCAACTCGCGCCCGATCGCGGAACAGTGACGCGGACCGGGACAGTGGGGTACTGCCCGCAGCGGGCGGTGCTGAACGATGCGTTCACCATCGGACAGCATCTGCGGTTGTTCCAAATGGCCTACCGGCTGCCGACGCTGGAGCGCGCCGACGAGCTGATGGAGTTGCTGGCACTCACCGGCTGCCCGCGGCAGCGGGCCGGCGAACTCAGCGGCGGAACGCAGCAGAAGCTGAACCTGCTGATCGCTCTCATGCACGATCCGCAGCTGCTGGTCTTGGACGAGCCCTACCAGGGCTTCGACTGGGACACCCATCAGCGGTTCTGGACCCTGGCCGCCGATCTGCGTGATCAGGGCCGGTCGATCATCGTGGTTTCGCACCTGCTGCACGACCTGCACCACTTCGACGCGATCGCTCAACTGCGCCAAGGGCGTCTGCACTTCGAGGAGACCAACCGTTGAGGCTGTCCTGGACGGCATTCACCGAGCTGCTGCGCTGCACTCTGCTGGGCCACCTGCGCAACCGGCTGGCCTTGGTTCTGGCGGTCGCGTTCATCCCGGTATGGATCGCCGTGGCACGCCTGTGCACGTCCGACAAGGTGGTGCGCATCTGGCTGGACTCCATCAGCGCCCCCGTCTCCGCCCGGGCCAGCCAGGTGGGCCAGGTGGCCAGCGCGCTGGGCGCCATCACGCTGGTCGCCGGCTTCATCACTTTCACGGAGACCTTCCAGTCCCGGCAGATGGACCGCCGTCTGCTGCTGGCCGGCTACCCCCGGCTGCCGATGCTGCTGGCCAAACTTGCCGCCGTCGCCCTCACCGCCGCCCTGCTGGCCTCCTACACCACGATCCTGCTGTGGATCTCCATGCCCGTACACCATGCGGGCGCCCTGGCACTGGCCCTCGCAGGCGCCGGCCTCGCCTACGGCGGCATCGGCCTTCTGCTCGGCTCCCTGGTCCGCGGCGAGCTGGAGGGTTTCTTCCTCATCATCATGCTCAGCCTGGTCGACACCGGCCTGCAGAATCCCGTCTTCAACACACTCATGGATGTGGCGGGCGTGTCCGCGCTTCCTCTGTATGGCGTGACCCAGCTGGCGCTGAGCTCAGCCCTCGCCTCGCAGATCCCCTGGTCCCACGGCCTGCTCTCCCTCACCTGGTCCGCGGCGACCGGCGCCCTGGCACTGCTCGTCCTCCACACCCACCGCCCTTCCCGCTCCCCGTGGTTCGACAAGACGCGTGTCCGGGCCGGGTGAACGCGGCGGGGACGGTCCTCCTACCCGTCCGACACGACGAGCACCATCAGATCGCGCCGTCGGGGCGCGGTGATCCGGTGCTGTCGCTCTCAGGGGCGACTTCGTCCGGGGCTGCTGGACGAGGGAAGAAGAGGTCCTCAAGGGCGTCTGCGGCGAAGAGGAAGGCCATCATCACAACCGGTAGAAGCAGGGCGAGCAGGATCACAGAACCTCCCGGCAGGTCGGTCTGTGGGCTTCGTGGCCCGGCTTTCAGGATGGGGCCGAATGGCGGCACGCGCACGGCGGGCCCCTGGCAGTCGCCCCTGCGGGCCCGGGCGCGGCGGGCCCGCGGTGCCTTGCACGCCCTGCTCCTCCGCAGGCCACCGCGCCCCCTCGCCCGCGGCAAGGGCCGCCGAGTCCTGGCCCTCGGGACCTCAGGATCCTGACCGGTCATTGATCCCTACTGGCCGGATGTATCGCTCAAGGTATTGCCCTTCCCGACCCGCCGTGCTTAAGGTCACCCCGTTTATCGAATCGATTCGATTGATTCGACGAAGCCGACGGGCCCCGAGACGGGCCGGGTGGAGGTGGAGATGACCACGATCAAGGACGTCGCCGAGCGGGCAGGCGTCGCGCCGAGCACCGTGTCGTACGTCCTGAGCGGGTCGCGCAAGATCTCCGAGGACACCCGGCGCGCGGTGCAGGCCGCGATCGACGAGCTCGGATACCACCCGCGCGCGAGTGCCCGTACGCTGCGCAGCGCACGGACCCGGGTGCTCGCGCTGGCCGCGCCGCGCGTGCCCGGGGCGTACCGGGCGATCGACGGGCGGTTCGCGATCGACGTCACCGATGCCGCCCGCGTGCACGGGTACGACGTGCTGCTGATGACGGACAGCGACGGCGTCGGTGGGCTGCGCCGGGTGGCCCGCAGCAGGCTCGCGGACGCCGCGGTGCTGATGGCGGTCGAGGACCGCGACCCCCGTGTCGAGGTCCTGCGCGAACTGGGCTTCCCCGGGGCGCTGCTCGGTCACGACGATCACGCGGCGCTGCCCTGGACCGACCTCGACTGGGAGGCCGCTGTCGCCCTCGCCGTGCGCGAGACCGCCACGGCCGGGCACCGGCGGATCCTCTTCCTCTCGTCGGCCGAGCACGAGGTCGCCGCACGCCGCGGCTATGCCCTGCACGGCCTCGACGGTGCCCGGCGAGCGGCTGTCGAGACCGGGGCCGATGTCCGCGTGCTCCCGTCCCACCGCGACCCGGACGTCCTGGTGCGGCGGCTGAGCGAGGCGCTGACCGCGCGGCCCGCCCCGACCGCGTTGGTCGTCCAGCACCTGATCCTCCTCCCCCGCCTGCTGGACGCGGTGGCGGCGGCCGGGTTGCGGGTCCCCCACGACCTGACCGTCGTGCTCGTCGGCAGCCTCCCGGACGAACTGGGCATCCGGCATCTGCCGAGGATCGACCTGCCCGTGGCGGAGATGTCCACCGCCGTGGCCAGGCTCGCCATCGACGCGATCGGCTCCGGCCGCGACGACCGGCCACCGTCCTCTCCGGAGCCCGTCGAGGCACCTGCCTCGGACATGCCCTCCGACGCGCCGCACCACCTGATCCAGCCGCGGATGGCCGGGCCCGTGGTCGCCCCGCCGTCGCCCGGCTGACCACTCGGACCGCCCGTACGGCACGGCCGGCGACGCCCCAGCGCCGGACAACCTCATGTCCAGAGCCGCACCTGTAACGGAGGATCGATCTTGCTGTTCATAGCAGGACGCATCAGAACAAGACGTGGACGCGTTCCCGCGCTCGCCGCCGGCCTTGCCTGTGCCCTCGTCGCGCCAGGGCTGACCGGCTGTGCCGCGGAGCCCGACCCGGGCACCGTCACCGTGCTCAACTCGGCGACCGACACCGCCGAGCACACCGCCAACCAGCGGTTCTTCGACCGCTGCAGCAAGCCGCTCGGCCTGAAGGTCGAGCAGATCAGCGTGCCCGCCGACCAGATCGCCTCCAAGGCGCTCCGGATGGCGTCGTCCGGCTCGCTCACCGACATCCTGGAGCTCGACGGCTCGGAGCTGCCCCAGTTCGCGCAGACCGAGGGCCTGCGGCCGCTCGACGAGGTCGGGGTCGACACCTCCGGCCTCTCCGCGAGCGCGAAGTCCCTCGGCTCGTACGACGGCACCCAGTACGGCGTCGCCCGTTCCGTCAACTCCCTCGCGCTGATCTACAACACCAAGCTCCTCAAGGACGCGGGCATCGCCGTGCCCACCACCTGGAAGGAGCTGCGGGCCGCCGCGAAGAAGCTGACCGCGGGCGACACGTACGGGATGGCCTTCAGCGCGAGCCCGAACGCGGACGGCGTCTACCAGTTCCTTCCGTTCTTCTGGTCCGCCGGTGGCGACGAGACCAGGATCGACAACGGCAGGGGCGAGGCCGCGCTCCAGCTCTGGAAGGACCTGGTCGCGGACGGCTCCGCCTCCAAGTCCGTCGTCAACTGGAACCAGCAGGACGTCAACGACCAGTTCGTCGCGGGCCGCGCCGCGATGATGATCAACGGGCCGTGGCAGGTGCCGGTCCTCAGTGCCCAGAAGAACGTGGACTGGGCGGTCGCGAGCATTCCGGTGCCCGAGGCGGGCAAGCCGGCGGTGCCGCCCATCGGCGGCACCGTCATGGCCGTACCGAAGAACGACGAGGCCCCGGCCCGCGAGAAGAACGCCGGCAAGGTACTGAACTGCCTCAACTCCGAGAAGAACCAGCTCCAGTGGGGCGAGTCGGTCAACAACGTGCCCACCCGCGCCACGGCCGCACAGGCGTACGCGAAGCAGAACCCGAAGCTCGCCGCCTTCGCCGAGCTCGTCACGACCGCCCGCTCCCGTACCGCGAAGGTCGGCACCGGCTGGCCGGTCGTCGGCGACGCGCTCGCGGGCGCCTTCCAGTCCGTGCTGACGGGCCGGACCAGTCCCGAACAGGCCCTGCACCGGGCCCAGCAGCAGGCCTCGGCAGGGAAGTGAGGAACCGTCCATGACCACCGTCACCTCCCCCGCGCCCGCCACGGGCGCCGCCGAAGCCGAGTCCGCAGCCGGCCGTGCTCCGCTCCACCGTGGGCTGCTGCGCTGGCTCTTCGTCGCTCCCGCGCTCGCCTACATGGCGTTCTTCTTCGGCTACCCGCTCGTCCGCAACGTCGTGATGAGCTTCCAGCACTACACGCCGAAGACGTACTTCACCGGCGAGGCACCGTTCAACGGCCTCGACAACTGGCGCGCCGTCTTCGCCAACGAGCTGTTCACCGACGCCCTGTGGCACACGGCCCTGTTCACCGTCGGCTCGCTGCTCGGCCAGTTCACCATCGGCCTGGCCCTCGCCGTCTTCTTCTCCCGCCGCTTCCGGCTCTCCGGCTTCGTGCGCGCCATCCTGCTGCTGCCGTGGCTCGTGCCCATGGTCGTCTCCGCCGTCGTCTGGCGGCGCATCCTCGACCAGGACCACGGCATGCTGAACACCGCCCTCCACGCGGTCGGCCTGGCCCCGCAGGACGGCGTGCCGTGGCTGAGCAGCCCCGGCGTGGCGCTGCTGTCGGCGATCCTGGTCAACATCTGGATCGGCATTCCGTTCAACATGGTCATCCTCTACGGCGGTCTCCAGGAGATCCCGCGCGACCTGTACGAGGCGGCGTCACTGGACGGCTCCGGCCCATGGCGGACGTTCCGCAGCATCACGCTGCCGATGCTGCGCCCGGTGATCACGGTCGTGCTCGTGCTGGGCTTCATGTCGACGGTGAAGATCCTCGACCTGATCCTGGCGCTGACCTCGGGCGGCCCCGCGGACTCCACACAGACGCTGGGCACGGTCACGTACCAGCTCTCCTTCCTGCAGCTCGACTTCGGCCAGGGCGCCGTGGTGGGCAATGTCCTGATCCTCATCAGCGCGGTCTTCGCCGTGCTGTACCTGCGGGCCAACCGCGCCGACTTCGGCAAGGGGAAGTGACCGACGATGAACCGAGCGACGAAACGACCGGCGAGCCTTCTGCGCATTCGTTCGATGTGGAACACCGCCGCCGCGCTGCTGATCCTCGCCGTGCTGCTCTTCCCCGTGTACTGGATGCTCAACACCGCCCTCCAGCCCGAGTCGAGCATCGCCGCCACCGAGTGGTTCCCCGTCTCACCGTCCCTGAGGAACTTCGACACGGCGATCAGCACCCAGGGCGGCTCGCTGCTCACCAGCTTCGTCGTCGCACTCGGCGCCGTCGTCGTCTGTCTCGCGCTCGCCGCGCCCGCCGCGTACGGGCTCGCCCAGTTCGGACTCCGCGGCGGGCAGGGCATCGTCTTCGCGACGCTCATCACGCAGATGGTGCCGGGCATCGTCATCGCCAACGCCCTCTACAGCGCCTACGCGCAGCTCGATCTCGTCAATTCCTATCTGGGGCTGATCCTGGCGGACGCCTCGCTCGGTCTGCCGTTCGCGATCGTGCTGCTGCGGGCGTTCATGGTGTCGATCCCGAGCGAGGTCGTCGAGGCCGCGATGGTGGACGGGGCGAACCGCTTCACCGCGTTCGTGCGGATCGTGCTGCCCATGAGCCGCAACGCCCTGATCACGGCGGGACTGTTCACCTTCCTCTTCGCCTGGTCGGACTTCATGTTCGCGCTCACCCTCAACACCACGGACGACGTCAGGCCCATCACGCTCGGCATCTACCAGTTCGTCGGCGCACATGTCAGCGACTGGGGCGCGGTCATGGCGACCGCGGTGCTCTCCGCCGTGCCGGCCGCGATCCTGCTCGTCGTCGCCCAGAAGTACATCGCCGCCGGGATCACCGGCGGGTCGGTCAAGTAGGGCGGTCCCTTGCTGTGAGTTTCCCCGAGTTCCCCGAGTTCCCGGCCGGCTTCTTCTTCGGTGCCGCCACGGCCAGTTACCAGATCGAGGGAGCGTACGACGAGGACGGCAGAGGCCCGTCCATCTGGGACACCTTCTGCCGCGAGCCCGGGCGCGTCGCGGACGGCGCCACCGGTGACGTCGCCTGCGACCACTACCACCGCTACCGCGAGGACATCGCTCTGCTGCGCGAGCTGGGCGTGGACAGCTACCGCTTCTCCATCGCCTGGCCGCGTATCCAGCCGACCGGCTCCGGCCCCGCCAACGCGGCGGGGCTCGACTTCTACGACCGGCTCGTCGACGAGCTGCTGGCCTGCGGCATCTCCCCCGCCGCCACCCTCTACCACTGGGACCTCCCCCAGGCCCTGGAGGACCGAGGGGGCTGGCGGGTACGCGAGACGGCGGAGCGGTTCGCCGAGTACGCCGGGGTGGTCGCCGCCCGGCTCGGCGACCGGGTGGACCGCTGGATCACGCTCAACGAGCCCTTCTGCAGCGCCTTCGTCGGCTACGCGGCGGGCGCCCACGCCCCGGGCGCCCGCGAGGGCCGCGGCGCGCTCGCCGCCGCACACCACCTGCTCGTCGGCCACGGGCTGGCCGTGCACGCCCTGCGCGCCGCGGGGGCACGAGAGGTCGGGATCACGCTCAACCCCGACCGGCTGCTGCCGGCCACGGACTCCCCCGCCGACCTGGCCGCCGTACGCCGTGTCGAGACGCTCCACAACGACGTGTGGTTCGAGCCGCTGTTCGCCGGACGCTACCCGGAGCACGAAGCCGAGACCTGGGGCGAGTTGCTGCCCGACGGCGACGGCTCGTACCGCCTCGACGGCGACCTCGACCTCATCGGCGCGCCGCTCGACTTCGTCGGCATCAACTACTACCGCCCGATCACCGTCTCCGACGCCCCGTACCGCGACGCGGACCCGGCCACCCGCACCGCGGTCGACGTCCGGGCCGAGGAGACCTGGCGCGACGATGTCCGCCACACCACCATGGGCTGGCCCGTCGTCCCGCACACCTTCACGGATCTGCTGGTCGGCCTTGCCCAGCGCTATCCCGCGCTGCCGCCGCTCCTGATCACCGAGAACGGCTCGGCTGAGGCGGACACCCTCGACGCCGACGGCCGGGTCCGCGACGTGGAGCGGGTCGACTACCTCCACAGCCATCTGGACGCGCTCGCCGCCGCCCTGCGTGCGGGCGTCGACGTGCGCGGCTACTACGTGTGGTCGCTGCTGGACAACTTCGAGTGGGCCCGTGGCTACGGCCAGCGCTTCGGCATCGTCCGGGTCGACTACGACACGCAAGTACGCACACCCAAGGACAGCTACCGCTGGTACCGGCGGCTCATCGCCGCTCACCGCGCCCGCATCACCCCTGGTGAGGACTCCCGATGAAGTTCACCGACGGCTACTGGCTGATGCGCGAAGGCGTCCAGGCGTCGTACGCCGCCGAGGTCGCCGACGTCCGCGTCGACGAGGAGCGGTTCACGCTCTACGCACCGGTGCGGCATGTCACGCGCCGCGGCCAGACCCTCAACAGCCCGCTGCTGACCGTCGAGTGCTGGTCCCCCGCCGAGGGCGTGATCGGCATCCGTTCCACCCACCACGCGGGCGCTGCCGAGCGCGGCCCGGATTTCGCACTGCACACCGAGTCCGGCCACGCGGCGAAGGTCACCCGGGAGGGCACGCTGCTGAAGCTGACGGCCGGGGAGCTGTCGCTGCGGGTGGACACGGCGGCCCCGTGGCGGCTGGACTTCACCGCGGACGGTCGCGTCCTCACCTCGGCGAAGGCACGCGGCACCGGCTTCGCGGTCCTGGGCGACGGCAGTCACTACTCTCTGGCGCAACTCACGCTCGACATCGGCGAGTTGGTGTACGGGCTCGGCGAACGGTTCACGCCGTTCGTGAAGAACGGCCAGAGCGTGGACATCTGGCAGGCCGACGGCGGCACCGCGAGCGAGCAGGCGTACAAGAACGTCCCCTTCCACCTCACCAACCGCGGCTACGGCGTCTTCGTCAACCACCCCGGCAAGGTGAGCTACGAGATCGACTCGGAGGCCGTCGGGCAGGTGCAGTTCAGCGTCGAGGACCAGTCGCTGGAGTACTTCGTCGTGTACGGTCCGACGCCCAAGGACGTCCTGGACCGCTACACGGCGCTGACCGGCCGCCCGGCGCTGCCGCCGGCCTGGTCGTTCGGGCTGTGGCTGTCGACGTCGTTCACGACCTCGTACGACGAGGAGACGGTGAACCGGTTCGTGCGCGGGATGGCCGAGCGCGACATCCCGCTGGGCGTCTTCCACTTCGACTGCTTCTGGATGCGCGAGTACCAGTGGTGCGACTTCACCTGGGACCCGGAGGTCTTCCCGGACCCGGAGGGCATGCTGCGGCGGCTGAAGGAGGAGCATGGCCTGCGCGTGTCGGTGTGGATCAACCCGTACATCGCACAGAAGTCCGCGCTGTTCGCGGAGGCCAAGCGGCTCGGCTATCTGGTCCGCAAGGCCAACGGCGACGTGTGGCAGTGGGACCTGTGGCAGGCCGGCATGGCCCTGGTCGACTTCACCGACCCGGACGCGCGCCAGTGGTACGCGAGCAAGCTGCGCGCGCTCACCGCGCAGGGCGTCGACTGCTTCAAGACCGACTTCGGCGAGCGGATCCCGACCGATGTGGTCTGGCACGACGGCTCCGACCCGGAGCGCATGCACAACTACTACACACAGCTCTACAACGAGACGGTCTTCGAGGTGCTGAGCGAGGCGCGGGGCGCCGGTGAGGCCGTGCTCTTCGCCCGCTCTGCGACGGCGGGCGGACAGCAGTTCCCGGTGCACTGGGGCGGCGACTGCGAGTCCCACTTCGGCGCGATGGCCGAGTCGCTGCGCGGCGGGCTGTCGCTCGGCCTGTCCGGGTTCGGCTTCTGGAGCCACGACATCGGCGGCTTCGAGGGAACGCCCACGCCCGAGGTGTTCAAGCGGTGGGTGCAGTTCGGGCTGCTGTCGTCGCACAGCCGGCTGCACGGCAGCAAGTCATACCGGGTGCCGTGGGACTACGACGAGGAGGCGGTCGCGGTCACCCGCGACTTCACCCGTCTCAAGCACCGGCTCATGCCCTACCTGTTCCGTGCGGCACAGCAGGCCGCCGAGCGCGGCACGCCGATGATGCGGGCGATGGTGCTGGAGTTCCCCGACGACCCGGCCTGCCACACCCTCGACCGGCAGTACATGCTCGGCGACGACCTGCTCGTCGCCCCCGTGTTCTCGGCCGACGGCGTCGTCGACTACTACGTCCCGGACGGCACCTGGACGCATCTGCTGTCGGGCGAACAGGTCCAGGGGCCCGGCTGGCGGCGCGAGCGGTACGGGTACGACAGCCTGCCGCTGCTTGCCCGGCCCGGGTCGGTCATACCGTACGGCGTGAGCGACGACGCGGCGGAGTACGACTGGGCGCACGGGGTGACACTGCGGGTCCACGCGCCCGTCGACGGTGCGACGGTCGTGACGCGGATCCCGGACCCGGGTGCCCGGGACAGCTCGGCGGCCGCCTTCCGGACGACTCGCGACGGCGACACGGTAACGGTCGACGCGGAGGGGGCCCCGGGGCCGTGGCAGGTGCTGCTGGTCGGGGCGCGGGCGGAACTCGGCGACGCCGGATCGTCGGCGTCGACGGCCGAGCGGACCGCGCTCGGCACTCTCCTCGCCGTATCCGCGGGCACGGCCCATCTCACGGCACTGCTCACCGGCAGCTGACGCAGCTCTCACGGACGGCCGACCGCCCGAGACGTTTCACGCCGCGCTCGGACACGTCATCCGCCCGCGGCGTCCTCGGCCTCCCGGCGCAGCAGGTCGCCCGGTCGGCACTTGAGCACCTCGCAGAGCGCGGCGAGCGTCGCTAGATCACGTCGTCCAACTCGGCCTGCATCCGGGCCGCTTCGTGGTCGCGCGCGACGGCCTGGGCGAGCAGTGCCCGCAGCACGAGCGCGAAGAGCGCGACCCCAAGGACGGCCACGCCAACCCCGCCCATGATGACGGTGACGCCCGGGTCGTCCCGCTGGCCCGGCGCGTTGAGGAGCGTGACCGCGAACCACAGGAGGGCGGCCGCCACGATCGCGCCGATCACGGTGTCCACGTACTGGAAGGCGGCATGGGAGAACACGGTTCCGCGTCGAACCATCGTCACCAGCCGCCATACGCAGACCAGGGCGACCTGGACCGACACCATGCCCAGGATCGTGATCACGCGCAGCGGGGTCAGTGGGAGCGACCCGTCCTCCGGGTCGCTCCCACTGACCAGCACCCACACCATCAATGCCTGCACGAACACGGTGCCGGTGAACACCACCACGAGCACGGCGCGCAGCGCACGCACTGTCAGCTTTCCCATGACCCACCCTTCCATCGAGTCGCGATGGGAATCTATCGAGATTCGATAGATGAAGCAAGGGTTGGGTTCGCGTCGGCGGGCCGGGTCTCTATGGTCGCCTTGATCCGGAGGGCGAAAAGTCGCGGCCTTTCTGCCGGAGCTGTTCCCCGCCCGTCTGCGCTACACGGGTGCGCAATGAGTGGGCAGCCGCACACCCGGCCCGGCGCCAGTCCTAAAACTCGTTGACGGGCGCGCCGCCCGGCCCCGACGATCAGGCGCGTGTCTGCCGCCCTGGCGCCTCTGCGCCACCGCGCGTTCCGTCACCTCTTCATCGGTACGACGGCCAACCTGATCGGCAACGGGGTGGCGCCGATCGCCCTGGCCTTCGCCGTGCTCGACGCCACTGGCTCGGTCGGTTCGCTCGGGTTGGTGTTCGGCGCCCATTCCCTCACCAGCATCGTCTTCCTGCTGTTCGGCGGGGTGTTGGCGGACCGGCTGCCGCGCGGCCCGCTGCTGGTCGGCAGCAGCATGGTCAGCGCCGCGAGCCAGGCGGTCATCGCCGCCCTGGTCCTCACCCACAGCGCCGCCATCCCCCTGCTCATGGTGCTCGCCACGGTCAACGGGGCGTCGAGCTCCTGCTACCAGCCCGCCGCCCAGGCCCTGCTCCCCCAGACCGTGCCGGCCGAGTCCCGCCGCGCCGCCCCGCCGGCGGCACCGCCTCGTTCACCGTCCTCGGCCCGGCCGTCGCCGACACCACCGGGATCGGCCGCACCGGCTGGGGCCTTGCCCTCGCCGCGGGCTCGCTCGGCGCGGTCGCCGGCGGCGTGCTGTCGCTGAAATGGCGGTCCCGGCGCGCGATCCTGGTCGGCTGCGCGCTCATGAGCCTGACGGCGATGACCCCGCTGCTGCTCGCGCTCGCCCCGTACACCTGGGTTCTCGTCGTGGCCAACTTCGTGACGGGCGTGGGCGGCGAACAGGCCGGCGTCGCCTGGTATTCGACCCTCAACGAGCAGATCCCCGAGGACCGCCTTGCCCGCGTCTACGCCTACGACGACCTCGGCTCCTACCTCGCGCTCCCGCTCGCCCAGTTCGCCACCGGACCCGCCGTACTCCTCCTCGGCCTCCATGCCACCCTCTACGCGGGCGCCGCGATCATCCTCCTCGCCACCCTCGCCATGGTCGCCACCCCCTCCGTCCGCGCCCTCGTCCCGAAGACCGCAGAACCGCTGCCCGCCTCGGAAGATCCGGTGCCTCGCTGAGCTCGACGCGGACGCGTCCCCGAGGCCGGCATGACCTCGTCGACCGCTGCGGCGTCGGCAACTAGTTCTCCACGATGCGCCACCGGTTGTCGGCGGTGCCATTGTCCGAGTCCTGGACTGCGAACGCGCCGACAGCGGTGGAGTTGTTCGCGATGGCGAGCAACTTGCCGCTGTGCGCGTTGCGGATCTTGAAGGTGCCGTCTCCCTGGTCGAGCAGCGTCCACCTGTGGTCGGCGGTGCCGTTGTCCGACCACTGCAGGACAGTGGCGTTGTCTGCTGTGGACATGTCCTGGACGCCGAGTACCTTGCCGCTGTGGGCATTGCGGAAGCGGACCGCGTTTCCGTCGGTGATCATTTGCCAGTTGTGGTCGGCGGTGCCCGAGTCGTTCCACTGCAGAGCGCGGCCACCGTCGGCCGTGGACATGTCCTGGATGCCCAGCACGAGACCGCTGCCCACGTTGGCGAGACGGACGGTGCCGGTGCCACTGGTGTTCCAGTAGACGGTGTAGTTGTGGCCGTGCGCGTTGTGGAACGGTCCCAGGTTGACGGTGGAGCCGTTGGCGGTGGCGGTGAAGGCGAGCGAACTGCTGCTGGTCCGTGTGATCGAGGGCGTGTTCAGCGGCGGGAGGGAATTGAGCGTGGAATTGCCGTAGTTGCCGGACAGGACCACCGGGCCGTAGGTGATCGCGGCGATGTTCGCGTTGTCGTTGGCCGCTCGCATGACGATCCGCATGGGCAGGCGGACGGTGACCGTGTCGCCGGAGGTCCAGGAGCGGGTCAAGGCGGCGTAACCGCCGGGCGTGGCGGTGGTGTTCTGCGCCGTGCCGTTGACGCTGATCGTGGCGCCGGTGGTCCAGCTCGGGATGCGGATGCGCATCGCCCAGGTTCCGCTGACGTTGCCGGTGACCTGCAGGGTCGTGGTGTCGCTGTCCGGGTACGACGTGGTCTGGGTGACCGTGATTCCGCGCTCCGACCAGTTGAGCACCGAGGGCACGAACAGGTTCACGATCAGGGTGTTGTCACTGCGGAAGTAGATGGAGTCCATCAGCCTGGTGTGCATCTCCAGGCCCGTGCCCTGGCAGCACCAGAAGGTGCCGTAGTCGGTGCTCCAGGTGCCGACGCCCCACGCCGGCCCGACACCGCGTCGGCCTCCCGGGTTGAGCGGGGTGAAGTAGGTGACGTGGCCGTGGTCGTCGGCCGGGTTCTGCTGGCCGATCATCTGGTTCAGCCACGCCCGCTCGTAGTAGTCGAACAGCGCGACCCGGTTCGGGTCCAGCGCGAACAGCTCCCGGGTGAGGGTGAGCATGTTGAAGGTGTTGCAGCTTTCGCACGTGTCCTGGTTCAGGTAGCCGGCGATGGCGTTCGGGGCGCGGAAATGCTCCGCCTGGCTGTTGCCGCCGATGGCATAGGTGTGCGTGTTGACGCAGATGTTCCAGGCGTTGGTGGCGATGTCCCGGTAGCGGGTGGTGCCGGTGGCCTTGTACTCCCGGGCGGCCCCGATCCACTTGGGTACCTGCGTGTTGGCGTGCAGTCCGTTGAGCCGGTCCTGGCCGGACGCCAGAGGGTCGAACACCGCGGCGTGGTCGAACCGCCGGGCGACGGTGAGCCACCGCGCGTCGCCTATCTGCTGGTAGAGATCGGTGAGCACGGTGTTCATGCCGCCGAACTCGGTTCCCAGCATGGTCTGCATCTGCTGGCTGCTCAGCCGGCCGGTGCGCCAGTCGACCCATCCCGCGAGGGCGAGCAGCACGTCCCGGGCTTGTGTGCTGCCGATGTGGCGCCATACGTCCAGCAGGCCGACGAGGGTCTTGTGGATGGTGTAGTACGGCACGTTGCCGTTGGTCAGGGTCCGCTGTTCGAGAGCGGTGAAGTCGGACTCGGGGTAGCCGGAGAGGTACCCGGCGCTGAAACCGGCGGCACTGTTGTTGGCCTGGCACTTGGCCAACTCGGCGACCATGTGGGTTGCCTTGTCCCGGCAGGTGGTGTCCCCGGTCACGGCGTACAGCTGTGCCCATGCCGTGAGGAAGTGCCCTTGGACGTGGGTGCGGAAGGGGAACGTCGGCGCGTCCCAGCCGCCGGTTGCAGCCGCGCCGTTGGTGGACAGCCGGTGGTTGGCGCGGAAGTTGTACAGCAGCCGGTCGACATCGACGAACCGCAGGTAGTTCCGCGTTCGGTTCTGGTTGTCCAGCCACCGGCTTGCGCTGAGCCGGACCTGGCCGAGTTCGAAGGGGTGCGCGGAGACCCCGATGTCGGCCCTTGCAGGGGGGATGGCCGCTCGGGCGGGAGAACTTCCGATGAGGGAACCGGTGGCAGAGGTGACGGCGGTGGCGCCGGCTACTTGCAGGAGGCGCCGTCTGCTGACGGAGGAAGACATCTTGCACCCTTTCCGTGACGGGAGAGCGACTGCTCGGTCGTCGGTGCGTCGGATCCGTCGGATCGCATGTCCGGCGGTCGGGTGGTACCTGTCGGGCCTGGGACAGGCCCGCCTGCGTGCCTGGAGTTCCAGTCGTTGTGGAGCGTGCGAAGCCGGGAGCCCTGGAATCCGCGTGCGGGATCAGGTCAGCTGTGGTGATCACCGTGCCGACCCGGACGGCATACCCGCAGCGTCTACTCCGCATTGGGGCCTTGAGGGGTGTCCGCAAGTCGCTTTGCGGACACCCCCTGGGGGACTACAGGCCGGCGGCGTCCACCACGTCACCGAGGTCGATGAACTTGAAGCCGGTCGCCGTGCGCGTGCCGCCCTCGCCGTCCGGGACCTCGGGGATCTCGTGGCCGTCCTGGACGACCAGCAGGCCGTTCGGGAAGCGGCTGCCGAGCGGTGCGTTCAGGACGGCGGCGCCGTCGCACTCCTCCGCCCCGTCGAGGGTCGCCGAGGCCGCTCCGACACGGAAGCCGCCCTCGTACTCGTTGTCCTCGCTCACCTCACGGTCGTACAGGGCGAAGGTGTCGTCGCCCTGGCTGGAGGCGAAGAGGTAGCCGTCACCGTCCGGCTCCTGGAACAGCGTCAGGCCCTCGACGTCCGCGGACAGCCGCTCGCCGCCGTAGCCAGGGTCGGCGCCGGCCGTGCACTCCTCGGTCGCCTCGTCGTAGACACCGGGGACGCCGTACTCGCGGACCTTGTCCACCAAAACCGGCTGGGTGGTGAGGTCGGCACCCATCCGCCAGATGCCGATGTCCTCCTGCCCGGCGTAGAGCGTGCCGGTGGCGGGGTCGACCACCATGCCCTCGACCTGCGGGAGCTCGCCGGGTTCCGCGCAGGGGGACCAGGTGGCGCCGTTCGGGAGGCGGAAGGACGCGGGCAGGTCGAGGGTGCGGATCTTCCGGTAGGTGACGGTGCCGCTCGCGGTCGGCTTCAGCTCGACCAGTGCGAGGCGGGTCCGCTCCCGTTGGCTGACCAGGGCGTAGGTGCGCCCGCTGGACTTGTCCTGCCAGGTGGCGAGGCCGTAAGCGGTGCGCTGGTCGTTGATCTCCGCCTGGCCGGTGGAGAACACCGGGGCGACGGCCGGGTCGGTGATGTCGGTCAGCGGGCGGGCGGGCTTCGACGGGTCGATGCGGTAGATCCGCAGCCGGTCGTTGCCGCGGTCGCTGACCACGGCAACGTCGGCCCGGCCCGTGGAGGTGCGCAGACCGGTGACGAGGTCGACGTTGTTGTACCGGCCAGGGGCGTCGTCCTCGGCGGGCGGACGGGGCGAGGGCAGCGACTGCACCAAGCGGGCACCCAGGTCGTACACCCGAAGGCCGCCCTCCTTGGCGGTCGCGATGACGAGGCTGCGCCCCGGGTCGGCCGCATTGCGCCAGATCGCCGGATCGTCCGCGTCCGAGTTGCCGCCCGCCTCGTCGTCGTAGAGGGCGGTGGTCTCGCTGACGGGCGTCACCGTGGGCAGGGTCCCCTCATCGGCCCCGGCCTGGGCGGGGGTCAGGAAAGCCAGCATGGCGGTGCCCAGGGCGAGGGCGGCGGTTCTGAACGGAGTGGGATGCGTTCTCACAAGCACTTCCCTTGTCGGTGTCGAGGGCATGCTGATGATGCGGGGGCCACTTTGCGCACAAGAAACTGTGATCTGTACGCGCGAACACCGATGAGACGCTTACCTGCCAACTTCCGTTCAAGGCGCAACCGTTACGGCCACCTCGGGTCTGCTGTGCGCCGCATGCGCAGCCGCGGGGCCATTGTCCCGTCACCGCGAACGCCCCTCCTCCCCTCTGCGCCTGCATGGAAGGCGCACAGGCGGGGCAAGCGGTCCCTCTGAAATGGGGAGGATGCCATGACCATGACGGAGCAGCCCGTCGAGCCGGAAGGCAAGAGCACCGCATGCTGTGCGCGGCACAACAGCCCGAATGCGAGGCCCGGTGGCGACGCGGCCGAGACACCGCATGAACGGGTCAATCGACGCTGGAACGAGATTCTGCAGGAGACGCGGGTCACGCAAACGGGCGTGCAGATTCTCTTCGGCTTTCTGCTCAGCGTGGCCTTCACGCCTCTGTTCAGGGAGTTGGAGGCGCTGGACCGCGGCATCTACGTCGCCACCGTGGTGCTCGGTGCGGCGGCCACCGGATCGCTCATAGCGCCCGTCTCTATCCACCGCTTCCTGTCCGGCCAGCGGATGAAGGACGAGGTGGTGGAGACCGCCGGCCGTTTGATGATGTGCGGCATGGTCCTCCTCGCCCTGACCATCGGCTGCACGCTCCTATTGATTCTCCGTTTCGTTGTTCCCGGCGTTCTCGCCGAAGTGCTCGTCGGCGGGGTCATGCTGTGGTTCGGCCTGTGCTGGTACGTGCTGCCGCTGCACTTGCGACGTCGTGCCGGCCGGCGCTCCCGAACGCGGGACGCGTAGGGCACCGGGCTGCGATCGGCCCTCTCACATGGCCCGTGCCGGTGAGGTCCTTTGCCCCTTGGTAGGGGGCGGCAACTGATTACATGGGAAGCGCAGTCGGCGAAGCGAGAGGGCGGAGGGCGCGTGGACCAGAGTGAGGATGACATCCTGGCCGATGAGCTGGCCGCTCTGGCTGCCGGCACCGGGGGTGGCGGTGGCTTGACCCGGTTCGTGGCCAAGCTGATGAAGAAGAACGTTCACGAGATCGACCTGGTCGTCCTCTTGCCATTCGAAGATGCCGTCGAGCACGTCGCCAAAGTACTCGAACGAGCGGGGCGAACAGTCGGGTCCGTGCCTGAACCTGGTGACGGCCAGCTGACGATCCGTGTCGTTGCCGGCGGTGGGGCTGGCGGCCTGAACCCTGTCGTGGTGACGGCACTGGTGACGAGGGGCGACGCGTCCAGCTCGAAGGTCAGGCTTCGTGCTGCTGCCAAAGAGGGCTTGATCAAGCAGCGGGCGGGCGAGCGGACCGCTACCCGTCTTGCGGCACTGCTGGTCATGTAGACCCTTGCATGGCGGGAACGAGCCGGACCCTTGGTTCCGCGGGCCGCGCTGATGCGCCGCGCGGCCGCGGGCCCCTCGGGATTCCGTTTCAAGCCCGGCTCAGGCTGGGTTTTGCGCGCACCGGCTCATAACACGCACCCCGCCGGGTGAGTTGCCCGGCAGGATGCGTCGGTGCTCGACGATGGTCGGGCGGTCAGCAGCGGGAGTTGGTCTGGGTGAGCAGACCCATCCGCCATGCAACATGCCCACGTCAATAGCTACCAGAGGTAGATACATCCCATGACAAGCAGCCCGGCGATCGCAAGGTAATCCTCAACTCCTGCACTTCTAGGGCTTTGCGTCCCGAGCTATGGACAGCATCCCCATCCGCACCCCCTAATACATCCTATGTTCTTGGACGCCCGTCAGCTCCGCGCTGTCGTCCCGAAGGGGATGGGTTGGCCGGAGCGCAGGTGTTCCCTCAGCCACTGTTCGGTGTTGCTCACGTGGAGGAGGGCGGCGGCACGGCCGAGGACGGCGTCACGTGTCCGTTTCTGTCGTCATGTCAGGCGGCCGCCGACGGTAAAGCGCTTCGGCCGGACTGCTGACTGAGCGGCGTTCAACCCCCGTTGATCGAGCAATCACTCGCAGAAGAGGACGCCTGTATGAGAAAGCCTTGGCTTCTACCCCTGATCACGCTGGTCGCTGCCACGCTCGGGGTGACGGCGGCCGGTGTGGCCCCTGCCTCCGCCGCCTCGAACACCCCTTTGCGGATCATGCCGTTGGGCGACTCGATTACCTGGGGGGTGGGGAGCAGTACGGGCAACGGCTACCGGGGGCCGTTGTGGAACAGGCTGGCGGCAGACGGCCATCCGCTGGACTTCGTGGGCACGTTGCGGGGCGGTTCGATGTCCGACGCCGACAACGAAGGCCACTCCGGATACAAGATCCACCAGATCGCCGCACTCGCCGACGCCTCACTGACCCGCTACCGGCCCAACGTCGTGACGCTGGAGATCGGCACCAACGACCTCAACGAGAGCTACCAGGTCTCCACCGCCACCGCACGGCTGAGGTCTCTGGTCGACCGGATCACCGCCGTCGCCCCCGACGCAACCGTCCTCGTGGCCTCACTGGTCGTGTCCACCAGCGGCTCGGAGGAGCAGTACCGTGCCGCGTACAACCAGGCCATCCCCCACATCGTGAGGGACGCGCAGGCCGCGGGCAAGCACGTCGCATACGTGGACATGAGCAGCCTGACCACGGCCGACCTGGTCGACGCCCTGCATCCCAACGACGCGGGATACCAGAAGATGGCCGACGCCTTCCACCGCGGCATCCAGGCCGCTGACGGCGCCGGGTGGTTGAGGAACCCCGCCCCCGCCCCCACACGCGTGTCCTCCGGCATCACCGGCAAGTGCCTGGATGTCAACGGCGCCGGCACCGCCGACGGAACCGCCGTCCAGACCTGGGGCTGCGGCAACGGTGCCCACCAGGTCTGGTCCGCCTACACCGACGGCACCCTGCGCTCCATGGGCAAGTGCCTCGACGCCGCCGGCTGGGGCACCGCCAACGGCACCAAGGTGCAGACCTGGACCTGCAACGGCGGCTCCAACCAGGTCTGGCAGCCCTACAACGGCGGCTACCGCAACCCCGCCTCCGGCCGCTGCCTCGACGTTCCGGGCTCCTCCACGGCCGACGGCACGCAGCTCCAGTTGTGGGACTGCAACGGCGGCTCCAACCAGAAGTGGACCACGCTGACCGCCGGATGACCCGCGCTCCCGGGGCCCCAACCCTGTCTGGGCTGGGGTTCCGGGAAGGAGAGCGTCGAAGCGCTTCGACGATTCCATCCTCCTCAATGGGCTGCCAACGAATCGGCAGACGCTAGCGCTTCAGGGTAGAGACCCTTGTCTTCCATGAAAATTGTCCGCTACCTTGCGCCTGGCAGTGAAGCGCTTCGACAGCCGCCGTAGGAAGGCCGCCGCCATGAGTCATGCGTTGAACCCGAGGCCGTGGTCTTGCCGGTCCCGCCCACGACCCGCTCACCGATGCCCTCGCGCACGAACTGCTGCCCGGCGGTTGTGCGGGCACTGACCTCGATAGGGCGGCCATGACCAAGGAACACGGGACCTTCCACTGGGGGCACGAGGCCCTTCACCTCGAGTTCGTCCTCGCTGACGACGGCGGCCCGCGCCTCACGCACCTCGGCCTGCCCGGCGAAGCACAGAGAAGCCCCCGTGCGTCCCTGCCCCTGGTGGAAGTGACGGCCGCGGGTCACGGCCGTGGCTGGTCGGGCAACCGCCTCGTGGGCACCGACCTCGGCGGGCGCCTTCGCCACCGGTCCCATCACGCGACCCGCGACGGCGACTGGCACACCCTGACCGTGCACCTCCACGATCCGGAGACCGGGCTGGTCGCGGAGGTGGCCTACCGGTCACCGGACGGCATCCCCGTGCTCCGCAGCGAGGTGACCCTGCGCAACGAAGGGCGGACCACGTTCCACCTGGAGTCGGTCAGCTCGCTCGCGGTGGGCTGCCTCACCCCACAGGACCCGGCGGCCATCGACGCCGCGGACCTGCTCTGGGCGGAGAACGACTGGCTCGCCGAATGCCGCTGGCAGCGACAGCCGATGCGCCTGACCACACCGCCCCTCAGCGGACGCGTGAGCTACGGGCACGGCAGAGCCGGCTTCGCCCTGAACGGACAGGGCACCTGGTCCAGTTGCGGACGCCTCCCCATGGGCGGCCTGACGGACCGGATCACCGGCCGCACCTGGGTGTGGCAGATCGAGCACAACGGCGGGGGCTGGCGCTGGGAATGCGAAGAGCGGAACAAGGCGGCCTACGCGGCGCTGTTCGGCCCCACCGACACCCACCACGGCTGGCGGCACCCCCTTGAACCCGGCGCCGCCTTCCGCACCGTACCCGCCGCCCTGTCCTTCAGCGCCGACGGCGGCCCCGACGCCGCGTTCGCCGCGCTGACCCGCTACCGCCGCGTCCAGCGCCGCCCGCACGCCGACCACCAGCGCCTGCCCGTCATCTTCAACGACTACATGAACTGCCTGATGGGCGACCCCACGACCGAGAAGCTGCTGCCCCTCATCGACGCGGCGGCCGACGCGGGCGCGGAGTACTTCGTGATCGACGCCGGCTGGTACGACGGCGACAGCGGCGGCTGGTGGGACACCGTCGGCGCCTGGGAGCCGGCCGCCTCCCGGTTCCCAGGGACGCGCGGGATCCACGAGGTGCTGGACCGCGTCCGGGAGCGCGGCATGGTGCCCGGCCTGTGGCTGGAGCCGGAGGTGATCGGCGTACGCAGCCCCGTGGCCAAGTCCCTGCCCGACGAGGCGTTCTTCCGCCGCGACGGCATCCGCGTCACGGAGGCCGGCCGGCACCACCTGGACCTGCGCCACCCGGCCGCCCGTGCCCACTTGGACCAGGTCGTGGACCGCCTGGTCGGCGAGTGGGGCGTCGGCTACCTCAAGCTCGACCACAACATCGACCCCGGCTCCGGCACCAGCGCCCACCCCGGCGAGACCCCGGGCGCCGGCCTGCTCGGCCACCACCGGGCCCACCTCGACTGGCTCGACGGCGTCCTCGACCGGTACCCGCACCTGGTGCTGGAGAACTGCTCCTCCGGCGGCATGCGCTGGGACCACGCCCTCCTGTCCCGGATGCAGCTGCAGTCCACCAGCGATCAGCAGAACCTCCACCTCTACGCACCCATCGCGGCGTCCGCGCCCACCGCCGTCACCCCTGAACAGGGCGCGGTCTGGGCGTACCCCCAGCCGGAGGACTCCCTCGACGAGGTGGCCTTCACCATGGCCAACGCACTCCTCGGCCGGATCCATCTCTCGGGCCGCATTCCCGAACTCCAGCCGGACGCCCGCGCCTTGGTCCACGAAGCGGTAGCGGTGTACAAGGCCATCCGCGCCGACCTGCCGCAAGCCGTGCCGTCCTGGCCCCTGGGCCTGCCCGCCTGGGAGGACCCCTGGATCGCCCTGGCCCTGCGCACTCCCGCCACCACCTACCTCACCGCCTGGCGCCGCCCCGGGACCGATGCCACGGCGACGCTTCACCTGCCCCACCTGCGGGACACCGCCGCCCGTGTCGACCTGCTCTACCCCTCGGTCAGCCGGGCCGATTCCGCCTGGATGCCCGACACCGCCGAGCTGAGCCTGACCCTGCCCACCGCGCCGTCCGCCGTCCTGCTCCGCATCACCCCCACGGCACCCGGCGCTCCCTGAACCACCCCACGCCCGCATCACGAATCGACGAGAGGACCCATCGGGTGCCCCCTCTGCGCCAGCCGGACGGACGCTTCGCCAACCCCGTGATCCCCGGCTTCCACCCCGACCCCAGCGTCTGCCGCGTCGGCGACGACTACTACCTGGCCTGCTCCAGCTTCGAGTACTTCCCCGGGGTGCCCCTCTTCCACAGCCGTGACCTGGTGCACTGGACGCAGATCGGCAACGTCCTGGACCGGCCGGAACAACTGCGTCTGCCCGCCTCCATGTCGTCCTCCGGCGGGATCTACGCCCCCACCCTGCGCCACCACGACGGCCGCTTCTGGCTGATCGTCACCAACTGCAGCGAGGACGGCGGCAACCTGATCGTCACGGCCACCGACCCCGCCGGACCGTGGTCGGACCCCATCTGGGCGCCGGGTGTCCCCGGCATCGATCCCGACCTGGTCTGGGACGAGGACGGCACCTGCTGGTGCACGGTCGCCGGGGTCTCGCAGGTCCGTATCGACCCGTCCACCGGGCAGACGTACGGCACACCGCACAGGCTCTGGTCCGGCGGGCCCGGCGCCAAGGCCCCGGAGGCGCCGCACCTGTACCGGATCGGCGACTACTGGTACCTGCTCATCGCCGAGGGTGGGACCGAGCGCGGCCACGGCGTCTCGATCGCCCGCGGCCGTACGCCCACGGGCCCGTTCGAGCCGTGCCCGGCCAACCCGGTCCTCACCCACCGCGGCACCGACCACCCCGTCCAGAACACCGGGCACGCCGACCTGGTCCAAGGCCCCGACGGCTCCTGGTGGATGGTGCTGCTCGGCGTCCGGCCGGGCGGCGGCACGCCGGGCTGGCACGTGCTCGGCCGGGAGACCTTCCTGGCACCCGTGACCTGGGTGGACGACTGGCCGGTCGTCGGCGAGGTCGCCCTGGACCTGCCCGGGCTCCCGTGGCCGCTCTCTCCCGGCCCTGTCGAGGAGCACCGGGACGACTTCGAGCTCGCCGAACTGCGGCCGTCCTGGATCTCCGTGCGGGACCGGTCCGCCGAACACTGCACCACCAAGGAGCGCCCCGGATGGCTGACGCTCCGCGCGCGGGGCGGCTCTCTGGACGAGCCCGACGTGGTGTTCACCGGCCGACGCCAGCAGCATCTGTCGTGCCGGGCACGCACTCTGGTCGATGCCGCGGAGGGAAGCGGTGGCCTCGCCGTCCGGCTCGACGAGCGGCACCACTACGCGATCGAGGTGTCAGGCCCCGAGGTGCGGGTGGTCGCGCGCGTCGGCTCCCTGCGCACGGTCGTGGCCGCACAGCCCGTGCCCGCCGGGCCGGTGGTCCTCGCCGTCACGATCACGGAACCGCCGTCTCCGCACGGGCCGTGCACGGGACCCGACGTCGTCTGCCTCGGCGTCGAGCAGCCCGACGGCACGTTCACCGAGCTCGCGACCCTCGACGGCCGCTATCTGTCGACCGAGGTCGCCGGCGGCTTCACGGGCCGGGTCATCGGCATGTACGCCGCGGCAGGCAGCGTCCACTTCGACTGGTTCGACTACGAGCCCCTCGACTGCTGAACCGGGCCCTTCCCCGGCTGACCGACCGAAAGGCATGACACGATCTCCGCGACGTTCCGGAACGAGCCGCGCTCGGTCACCAGCCCGACGTTCCTCACGCGCGGTTCCACATCTGGCCGGCCTGGCCGTTGCAGGCCCACAGGACCAGCGGGGTTCCGTTGGTGGTGCCGGCCCGGTCGACGTCGAGGCACAGCCCGGCGTGGACGTTGCGGATCGACCCGTCGGAACCGACGGTCCACTTCTGGTTGTCCTGGCCGTTGCAGGGCCAGGTGATGACACGGGTGCCGTTGGCGGTGCCCCGGTCGTAGGCGTCCAGGCATTTGTCGCCGAAGACCCGGATCTCGCCACCCGCCCACGTGGTCCACAACTGGTTGGCGGCCGTGTGGCAGTCCCAGAGCAGCACCGTGGCCCCGGCCGCGGTGGAGGAGTTGTCCACGTCCACGCAGCGGCCGGAGCCGTTGCCGCGCAGCCGCGAGGTGGTGGCGGCCAGCGGACTGCCACCGCTCACCCGGAACACGGCCACGCCGTGCGCGGGAACGCTCGCCGAGATCTGCCCGGAGGTGCTCGAGGTGCCGCCGGTCCACAGGTCGGTGAGGGTGAACGGCCCGCCGGACAGGCCGACTTGTGCCGCTGTCGTGGTGACCGTCGCGGTGCCACTCCCCCGGTTGAACAGGCCCACCGCGACCGAACCGTCGGACAGGGGTTTGGCGAACACCTCGGTGGTGCCGTCGTCGCGCACCCTGCGCCCGCCCGCGCCCAGCGGATCCTGGTTCACCGCCAGCAGACGGGGGTTGCGCAGGATCGCGCTCACGTCGGCGGACATGGTGCGGATGTCGTTGCCGGCCATGAGCGGTGCGCTCAGCAGCGCCCACAGGGCGAAGTGCGAGCGGGACTCGGTCAGTGACAGGCCGGGGCGGCCGACGACCAGCATGTCGGGGTCGTTCCAGTGCCCCGGGCCCGACTGCGCCGCCAGCGGCGCAATGACGTCCAGGACGTTGCCGACGCCCATCGGATAGCTGTTGGTGTTGCCGTTCTGCCAGATGTCGAGCAGGTCCTCGGTCGTCCGCCACAGGTCCGCGACCTGACCCCAGTTGTAGGTGGCGCCGGTGATGGCGTGGAAGCTGTTGGGGTTGATGCTGTAGACGATCGGCCGACCGGTGGCGCGCAGGGCATCGCGCATGAGCGTGAATCGCGCGACCTGCTCGTCGCGGGTACCGCTGGAGGAGCACCAGTCGTACTTGAGGTAGTCGACGCCCCACGAGGCGAACGTGGCGGCGTCCTGGGCCTCGTGCCCCTTGCTGCCCGTCGACCCGGGATAGGCGCCGGTGGTCTGCGCGCAGGTGCGTTCGCCCGGCACCTGGTAGATGCCGAACTTGAGGCCCTTGCTGTGGATGTAGTCCCCGAGGGCCTTCATCCCGCTCGGGAACTTGGTCGGATTGGCCCGCAGGTTGCCCGCCGCGTCGCGCTGTGGATCGAACCAGCAGTCGTCGACCACCACGTACCGGTAGCCGGCGTCCCGCATGCCCGAGGACACCATCGCGTCGGCGGCCTGACGTACCTGAGCCTCGGTGATCCCACACCCGAAGCTGTTCCAGCTGTTCCAGCCCAACGGTGGAGTGAGCGCCGGGCTGCCGGGCGCGGCCGAGGCGGTGGACGGAGCGGAGGCCGTCACGGATGCGGTGACCGTCAACGCGGCGGCCGCGAGGAGGCGGAGCAGTCGTCTTCCTGATCGTGTGCGCACCGGGGCTCCTTCTGGGCGTTCGAAATTTCGAGCGCCATTCGGAAAGTCAGGGCCTCACGGATACTAAGGAGACGTCCGAACATGTCAACACCACCCGCCTCCGGAGCTCCCCTCGCATCCCGGCGACGCAAGAATGGCCCAAATACTCTGCGCCAGCCGGACAGTCGACCGACGACAGCCGATCACCGACCGCTTCCGAATGTTTCGATGGGGTGGACGACTCGTGCGGGGCGTATCGACGGCTCAGGTGCCGAGTCAGCCGTCACTGACGGTCGGGTTGTTGGGTTCCGGTCCGGCACGGGTCAGGCGTTTCCGGTGCCGGGGTGGCGGATGTCACCGGCCGTGAGCGGCAGACGCCGGTGCAGCAGCGAGGACGCGGACGTCCCATGCACCGAGCCGCACGGGCGTACCGGCCGGGGTCACGCTGCCGTCCAGGGCGTCGGTCAGGTCCACCGGGGCCTGTGCGGTGGCCGGCTGCCAGCTCCAGTTGTGGACGACATGGACGCGCCGGCCGTCAGGGGCGGTGCCGGTGGCGACGGTGACCGAGTCCGGCAGGCCCTGCCAGCCGCTGCACGGGGCGGGCGTGAGCCACGCGGCGAGTACGCGGGCCAGATCGCGGCCGGGCACGGTGCCCACGCACGTGACGCGGCCCGCGCCGTGGCGGCGGGTGGTGACGGCGGGCCAGCGCCCGAAGTGCGGGTGGTCGTACTCGGCCAGGACGTCGGCGCCCTCGACGGCCAGGCCCTCCACCCAACGGGTGGCCACCGCGGAGGCGGGCAGCTGGAGCGGGCTGTCCGGTGCGGTGCGCAGCGGCAGGTCTGCGTGCAGGTTGCTGAACTCGTCGTACCGGACGCCCGCGGCCCGGACCAGTCGCGCCGGTGTCACCTCGTGGCGTGCCCGAGCCTCATGGTCGCCGTAGCCGGTACGGGGGCCGAGGACGAGGTGGCCGCCCGCCTCCGCGTAGGCGCCGAGCCAGTCGAGCGTCCCATCGTCCGCCACGTACAGCGCGGGAGCGATGAGCACGGGGTGCCGCTCGGCCGCCGACTCCGGCGCCAGGCCCGGGCGTTCGCCGCGCGGGTCGTGCAACTGACGGGCGTGCAGGATCCTTACCTGGCGCCCGGCCTCGAACGCGCCCCGGTAGAACGGGTCGAAGATGCCCTCGTACGCACCCTCGTCCGGACCGCCGTCGGGACCCGCGAGCGGCGGGTACTTGTTCATCAGCCACTTGCTCGGCGCCGAGTACACCATCGCGATGTCGGCGTCCGGTGTGATCCCGGCGACCAGGTCTCCTGCCCGCTCGAACTCCGCTCCCAAGCGGGCGAGTTCACCGTAGGCGCGGCCCGGCCGTCCGCTGTGCGGGAGGATCCCGCCCCAGTACGTCTCGGTGCCGAAGTGCAGCGTGTGCCAGTGCCAGTACTCGATCATGCGGGCCCCGCGCGCGACCAGCGCCCACGCGGCCTGCCGCCACTGCCCGTCGAAGGCGGGCCGGTTGTCCGAAGTGCCGCCGATGGCCTGCGCGTTGGTCTCCGTGATCAGGAACGGCTCCTGGCGCGAGGAGTAGATCCGGTCGGCGCTCCGGTGCAGCGCCCATGCCCCGTACGCCATCCACTGCCCCGGCAGCTTCTCGTGCGGCGGCTCCGGCATGGTGAGGCTGTCCTGCATGTCGTAGTACGGGTTGCCCGCGGTGATGTCCAGGCTGTCGGTGAGCTCGTCGTCCTCCAGGCCGGGAGACCAGTAGGCCAGGCACGTGGTGACGAACTGGCCCGGCCTCGCGTACTCACGCACGATGCCGGCCTGCCAGGCGATGAACTCGGTGGTCTGCCGGGCCTGGAACGCCCGCCAGGCCAGGTCGTACTGCGGCTGCGCGTTGCCCTCCGGCTTCCAAAGGTCGGCCCAGGTGGACAGTCGGTGCGACCAGTACACCAGCCCCCACTCGCGGTTGAGGGTCTCCACATCGCCGTACCGCTGCCGCAGGTCGTCCACGAACCGCTGGAAGACACCGTGGTTGTGCGGCAGCCGCGGGCCCGGTTCGTTGTCGACCTGGAAACCGATGACCGCGGGGTGGTCTGCGTAACGGGCCGTGATCGCGCGGATCACCCGCTCCGCGTGAAAGCGGAAGGCCGGGTGCGTGATGTCGACCTCCTGCCGGCCACCCCACGCGGCGCGCCGCCCTGTGGCGTCCTCGGCGGCGATCTCCGGGTACTGCCGGGCCAACCACGGCGGCACCGCGTAGGTGGGAGTTCCGAGGACGACGGAGATGCCGCGCTCGTGGGCGCCGTCGAGGACGGGTTGCAGCCAGTCGAGTTCGAACCGGCCGTTCTCCGGTTCCCAGGTGGACCAGACCGACTCACCGACGCGGATGACGGTGAACTTCGCCTCCGCCATGAGATCGAGGTCGGTCTTGAGCCGCTCGTACGGCTGGTACTCGTGGTAGTAGGCGGCGCCGAACAGGACGCGCGCGGGCAGATCAGTCATGCGAAGCCCCCGTGAGACGTATGTGGGTGGTGGTCGAGATCGAGCCGGAGGGTCGAACCGGATCTGCCAGGCCGGACCGCCCAGAGGGGTCCCACCCCCCTCCCGGGGAAAGCTTGGTCCTGCCGTGCCACGGGTCCGGGCAGCATCTGGTGACTCACGGCAGCAGCCTCCTCGGAGAATCGTCGAAGCGCTTCACCTGGTAACGCAAGGTAATGAGGAACTTCGGGCGAAACAAGAGGATGCAGGCAATGGAACCCTCTCTACTGCCAGGCATTGGCATCACATCTCAGGCGGTGGCAGCGTCGAAGCGCTTCACCAACCTCACCTCGTGTGTGTTTGGCCGTGTCCCCGGAGGCACCGCGAGAGTTGATCACGGCATGAAGAAGTCACCATCACGCATCATCGCCATCACCGCGCTCACCGCCGGTGCCGCCTTCGCCTCCGTGGCACCCGCGCAGGCAGGCGTTGTCGACGGCGCACTCAACAACGCCGCCGCTCTGGATTCCGTCAACGTCCTTGGTTCGCTGGTCAACAGCACCCTGTCGGAGGCGTCGAACAACAACGCGAACACGAAGGCGCAGGGCAAGGACAACAACAGCATCGCCCGCTGAGCACCTGCGGTACAGCCACGAGCCGCGATGAGTTTCGCGGCCTCCGGCGGTCGTACGGTCGAACCCGTTATCGGAGGAGGACTTCTGATGCGCAGCGTGACCTATTCGATGAGCGTCTCACTCGACGGCTACATCGTCGGGCCGGACGGTAATTTCGAGTGGACGGTGCCCGACGAGAAGGTCTTTCGCTTCTGGATCGACGAGATTCGACAGGTCGGCGTCCATCTGTTGGGACGGCGGCTGTACGAGACGATGCTGTACTGGGAGACCGCCGACCAGGATCCATCGCTCGACGACTCACAGCTTGAGTGGGCCGCGCTCTGGAAGCCGCTCCCAAAGGTGGTGTTCTCCACCACGCTGTCGGCAGTCCAGGGCCATGCCCGCCTGGCCTCCGGCGGCCTGGCGGAGGAGATCGAGCGGCTGCGAGCCGAGCCGGGGGAGGGCGACATCGCGATCGGCGGCGCGACTCTCGCCGCCGAGGCGGCCGCCTTGGATCTGATCGACGAGTACCAGGTCATGGTCTACCCGGTGCTGGTCGGCGGTGGCATTCCGTTCTTCCCTCGACACGAGCGCCGGGTGGATCTCGAACTCGTCGAGACTCGCACCTTCAGCTCGAGAATCGTCTACCTCCGCTACCGCGTGCCGCGCTAGACCGAGTCTTGGAATATACGGCGGCGCGTCTTCGGCATCGGGACCGGTGCGGTCGCTTCGCTCGTCCTGCGCATCAGGTCCAGGCACTGCTGAGCCATCGGCCAACGCTGGCCTCTTCCCTCGGGTCGCTCTCACAGGCTCGCGATAAGTTGCCCGCCATGGCTGAACTCTCGCCTGTCGCCTGGCACCTGCCCCGGTCAAGACCGAACGGCTCGTCCTCCGCGCGTCCGAGGCCGAGGACCGTGCGGCGTTCATCGAGCTGTTCGCATCGCCGGAGGTGGGCACCTACATCGGTGGCCCCCGACCGCGTGATGAGCTCGATCGCGCGGTTCCTGAGGTTCCCGGGCGGCCCTGGCCTCTTCGTGATCGATCTCGACGGAGCGATGATCGGCATGGTCACGCTCGATCGGCGCGACGCAGAGCGTCCGGGTCACGTCCGGCCGAATGCCGGGGACGTCGGACTCGGTTACATGTTGCTGCCGGAGGCGTGGGGATGCGGGTATGCCACCGAGGCGTGCGCAGCGGCACTCGGCTGGTTCGCCGACGCCCTTCCCGGCGAGCCGGTGGTGCTCTGCACCCAGACCGCCAACGACCGCGCGATGCGTCTCGCGGCGAAGCTGGGATTCACCGAGGTGGAGCGGTTCGAGGAGTACGGCGCCGAGCAGTGGTTCGGCGTGTGGTCATCGGCCACACCGTCTGATTGAGCGGCCGCTTCTTTCGCATCACTCGAAAGCAACACGGTGGGCACGGCTAGGGGAAGGGCCGCTCCGACCTCCCCAGGTGTCGCAGCCCTTCCCGTCCAACAGCAAGCGGTTACCCCGGCATGCGGATCCCACGCCTCACCCGCAAGGAGCTGGACCGCAGTCGCCGCGTGACACCCGCGCGTGCCCCTCCTTCCCTACACGCTCGGCCCCAGGTTCAGTCGTGCTGCTCCTCCAGGACATCGATCAACTCGGTGAGCGCCGGCAACGCAGCCTCGATGGCCTGCCGGCTGTCCGGCGCCAGGGCAATCAGGGCTTGCCTCAGCGTCTCCGTGCTCACTCGGTCGTAGCGGCTGAGCAGATCGAGAGCATGCGGGGAGGCCACGAGGGTCACCGTGCGAAGGTCGGTCGACGACGGCTTGCGCTCGACGAGGCCGGATGCGGTCATGGTGCGGACGAGGTTGCTGACGGTCGAGGGGGCTACTCGTAGGCGCGCGGCAACCTCGCGCGGGGCCAGGGCTCCGGCGTCGGACAGGACTCTCAGGAGCTCGATCTGCGCCTCGGGAAGGTCCGGCAGGTCCTCCGCGCGGCGGGTGCGCAGCAGCACGGCACGCCGGAGGGGCCCGATGAGGCGGCCGAGATCAGTCGCGGTGTCCATGCGTTCATGATGACCGCAACATCCTTTTGACGCAAAATAGTTTTGTGGCAAAATGGATGGCGAGGCGAGACCGCGGTAAGCGTCAAGGAGGTACCTCGCATGGTCAACAGCGGAGCGCACGACACCACCGTCCGGAACCCAGTACCCCCGCAGCAGCTCTCCGGGATCGTCGGCCACCGCTTCATCTACACCTACGCCAACGGCTGGCAGTACGAGATGTACGTGAAGAACCCGACCACCATCGACTACCGGATCCACTCCGGCATGGTGGGCGGCCGTTGGGTCAAGGACCAGCAGGTCGACCTGGTCCAACTGGACGACGACCACTACAAGATCTCCTGGAACGAGCCCACCGGTACGTCGGTCTGCGTGAACGTCATGCCCGGCAAGCGCCGCCTGCACGGCGTGATCTTCTTCCCGCACTGGGTCGAGGAGCACGGCGAGCGCACCGTCCTCTACCAGAACGACCACCTCGACGAGATGCGCAGGTACCGCGACGAGGGTCCGACGTACCCGATCTACGTGGTCCCGGAATTCGCCAAGATCACCCTCTTCGAGTTCGTCGGCCCCGACGACGACACCATCATCGCCACGGCCCCGGGCGACCTCCCGCCGGGCTGGTCCGACCGCACCGACTGACCGCCCCAGCCGCCCATCGCACGGCGGTGGGTCGAGGAAGCGGACGAGGCGCCAAGAGCCAAGATCGATTGTCAGTGGTGGGTGAGAAGGTAGGAACATCAAGCCGGAACGAGGGGGAGCTGTGATGTCCGTGAGCCAGAATTACATCAACCACGTTGCTCTAGTGCTGGATGCCAGCTCGTCGATGTCGCACCTGAGCCGCAAAGTCGTCGAAGTCGCCGACCAGCAGATCGCATATCTTGCGCGCCGTTCAAGGGAACTGGACCAGGAAACCCGCGTCACGGTGTACGTCTTCGCCGACAAGGTGGAGTGCGTCATCTACGACAAGGACGTGCTGCGGATGCCGTCGCTGAAGCAGCTGTACCGGACCGGGGGGATGACGGCCCTCCTGGCAGCCGCACTGAAGTCACAGCGCGAGCTGGCTCAGACGGCCCAACTGTACGGTGACCACAGTTTCCTGACGTTCGTGCTGACGGACGGGCAGGAGAACGCGAGCCACCGCTGCCAGGATTCACCCACCAAGGATCCCCGTGACCTGGTCCAGGCCGTGGCCCGGATGATCGAGACACAGCAGGACAACTGGACGCTGGCCGTCCTGGTGCCCGACCAGATGGGCAAGCGCGAGGCCATGCAGTGCGGCTTCCCCAAGGACAACATCGCCATATGGGACGCCACCAGCACGCAGGGCCTGGAGGAGGCCGGGCAGGTCATCCAGCAGGCCACCGAGAATTTCATGATGGGCCGCACCCAGGGCATCCGGGGATCGCGCGCGGTGTTCTCCACCGGTGCGGAAACGGTCAACGAGAACACCATCAAGGCAGCCGGCCTCACCCCGGTCGATCCATCGAAGTATCAGCTGATCCCCGTGGCCCGCAATGCGGCGATCAAGGAGTGGGTCATCGAATGCGGGCACACCTATCGGACCGGCGGGGCTTTCTACGAGTTGAGCAAGTCGGAGAAAGTCCAGGCGCAAAAGCAGATCGCGGTGCTGGAAAAGAAGACGGACCGCGTGTACACGGGGCCCCAGGCCCGAGCCCTGCTCGGGTTGCCTAACACGGAAGTCCGCGTCAAGCCGGACCACAACGACCACTTCACCATCTTCGTGCAGAGCACCAGCGTCAACCGGAAACTCGTGCCCAACACGCGGCTGCTGCTCATGCTCTGACATGTCGTGAAGCCGATGGGGCGCCGGGAGCTTCGCCGCTCCTGCGCCCCACCCCGGCAACACACGTGTCAGGTTCTCCGGCGATCTGGTGCCTGCTCTGCTCGAAGCCCGGCATCCACTCCTTCAGCGCATGACCGGCGGCAGGCCGAGTTCGCGCTCGCCGAGCGGGGTGAAGAAGCGCTCGACATCGGCGTCGGTGACCTCGGCCAGGGTCTTCGGCGCCCAGCGCGGCCTGCGGTCCTTGTCGACGACCTGGGCGCGGATTCCCTCCACCAGGTCGGGTGCGTCCAGGGCGGCGCAGGAGACGCGGTACTCCTGGTTCAGGACTGGCTCCAGCCGGCCGAGCTCACGGGCGCGGCGCAGGGAGGCGAGGGTGACCTTGAGGGCGGTCGGCGACTTGGCGAGCAGTGTCTCCGCGGTCTCCTTGGCAGCGGGGTCATCGTGCGCGAGCAGCCGACGCACGATCTCCTCGACGGTGTCGGCGGCGTAGCAGGTGTCGATCCAGTCGCGCTGGGCGGCCAGGACGCCCTGCGGCGGCGTCCGCACATGGCCGGCCAGGGCCTCCTCTACGGGGCGCTCGGCCAGCGCGTCGTGGAGCTCCCGCAGCGAGGCTGCCGGCACGTAGTGGTCGGCGAGCCCGCACAGCAGCGCGTCAGCCGCACCGACCTGAGCGCCCGTCAAGGCGAGGTGGGTGCCCAACTCCCCCGGCGCCAGGGCGAGCAGGTGGGTGCCGCCCACGTCCGGCACGAAGCCGATGCCGGTCTCCGGCATGGCGACCCGGGACCGCTCGGTGACGACACGGACGCTGCCGTGCGCCGAGACGCCGACACCACCGCCCATCACGATGCCGTCCATCACGGCGACGTACGGCTTGGGGTAACCGGCGATGCGGGCGTTGAGGCGGTACTCGTCACGCCAGAACGCCGCGGAGGCCGTGCCGTCGCCGTCGCGGGCGTCGTCGTGGATGGCACGGATGTCGCCGCCGGCGCACAGGCCGCGCTCCCCCGCACCGGTGATGACGACGGTCTCGACGGCAGGGTCCCGCTCCCACGCGGTGAGCGCCTCGTCGATGCGGCGGACCATGGTGTGTGTGAGGGCGTTGAGGGCTCGCGGCCGGTTGAGCGTGATGCGGGCGGCGTGCCCGGTGATCTGGAAGAGGACGGGGTCCTCGGTTCCGCTCATCGGAACGCCTCCCCCAGGCCGTGGGCCACGATGACGCGCATGTCTCGGCGATTCCTTCCCATCCAGGTTCAGGACACTTCGTCCGCTGCTGCCGGCGACGAACCACCTCGCCACCGCGGACCCTACGGTGCCTGATGACCTACCTGGACGACCTGGCGGGGTGGGCGGGACGGCGCTGCGCGATGACGGACTCGGACCCGAGCGAGGCCGCTCTCACGTCCGGTCGTCAGCGGCGAAGGAGCGCAGCGGTCAGTTCGGAGCCCCGTCGGTCAGCGACGGCACGGCGCACGGACGGAGGACCATGAGCGATTCTTCCAGGGCCGCCACCATGGCAAAGGGGAACCGGTCGAGCTCTAGACAGAGTGCGACGTCATCGGGGTGAGCTCCTTGGCGCACACCTCCCGCCAGCTCAGCGGCCGCACGCGACTCGCCGGCGCGGCGGAGGAACTCGGCCGCGTCCGCCCCGGTCTCGGTGGCCCTCCGGGCGATGTACTGAGCGCACGCCAGATCTTCGTCGGCCTGCCCACCCTCGCCAGTGACCACGAACGTGACGCTGCCGCACTCGCGGGCCCGCAAGAGCCGAGCCGTTGCCTCCGCCACCACGAAGCCGGCGCACAACACCAGCGACGCTTCCTTGACCGCAAGGGCGCCGACCGTCCCGGCCGTGGTCTTCTGCACAACGGTCCGTCCGTCAAGGTCGACAGAGCGCAGCAAGCCGGGCGAGTTGACCGCGTCGAACCCTGGCGCGGGCGGGCCGTCCTTGAGAGCCACCCAGTCCGGGTGGCGAGCCTTGAGCGCCAGGGCGTCGTCCAGCGACTCGGCAAGAACGATCTTCTCCGCCCCTTGGCCGAAGGCCCAGGCAGCCACCGTGAAAGCGCGCATGACGTCGACTACGACCGCCGCGGACGGGGCCTCGGCCAGTTCGGCGGTACCGAGGAAACGAAATTCCATCCGGTCATGATCGCGCATGCTCGCCCCGAAGCACCCTTGGTTTTCCCGACGATCGCCACAGGTCCGGCCGCGTCGTCGCGGAAGGCTGGGCGCTGTCCAGCGGGCAGCACGTGTGCGCTACATTTTGCCTCTCCTTGACCGCGATCAGTCATGATCCCTACGCTTCGGAGTTGCCAACCCCATGAGCGACATCGTCAACGGACTCGGCCGGGCCACTGCATACGGCGGTCTGGGACTGGTTCTGTTGGTCCTCGGCATCGTCCTGGTCGATGTGCTGACGCCCGGAAAGCTGGGCCGACAGATCTGGGAAGAGCGCAATCGCAACGCCGCCACGGTCCTCAGCTCCGCGCTCCTCGGTATCGGTGGCATCGTGTTCACGTCCATCTGGACGACGTACGAGGACTTCGGCAAGGGACTGGTCTCGACCGCGGCGTTCGGGCTGCTGGGACTGGTGATGATGGCGGTGGCGTTCCTGGTGGTGGACCTGGTCACACCGGGGCGCCTGGGTGCCACGCTGGTCGAGGCCGAGCCTCACCCCGCGGTCTGGGTGACAGCCTCCTGCAACCTCGCTGTCTCTGCCGTCATTTCGGCATCCATCGCCTGACAGCTGTCCCCCTCAGCGGCGTGGGGCAGGTTCTGAGAGCAGCGTCAGGGGCTTCGTACGGAGTAACTCCCGTCGCACAGTGAACGCACAGCCACTGTCCTTCCTCTTGCATGGCGGAGCCCCTGAACTGAGAGGAACGTGCTGTGCGTTCACGCAGACGTATACGTTCACGCCTGTACCCGGCCGGGTCGTTGGTCCTGGCCATGGCTGCCGCTGGATCCGTGCTGGCGGGACCGGCCGGCTCTGCCTTCGCCGCCGAGGCGGGCGGGCGGGCCGACCTGCGGGCGGATGTCAATCGGGACGGGCGGGTCGACGTCACCGGTGGCAGCGACAACAAGGGCGAGGACGGCTGGTCCGTCGAGCGTGGGGCTGTGTATCTGCCCAACATCGATGACGACGCCAAGCGGTGTCCGGTGACCGGGCCCGGTGGCCAACCGCTGTCCGACGCCAAGTTGGCCGCGTGCAACGACGGCTCCGACACGAAGGTCAACGGCGCCGACGATGCCGCCGACCTCGCGCGGGTCCGTTCCGTGCCCCTGCCCGGCCTCCCTGCGGACGCCAAGGGCAGCCTGAAAATCGCCACGGGAGGCACGCACGCGCGCCTCTTCCTCAAGCGTGCCGGGAAGTGGATCCTCGTGACGTCCGGGACCCGGTTGACGGCCGCCGAGTTGCGCTCCGGTGTGGAGTTCGGCGTCGAGGCCACCGACGTCGTCCGGGACGCTACGAAGTGGGACGGCCGTGCGGTGGTCCGGCTGACGGTGACGTCCGGGCAGAAGTCCACCTCGGACTCCGTGACCCTGCGCGTCGCCCCGCTGCTGACGCAGCATCACCTTCAGAACACCCAGCAGGTGATGGTGTCCAAGGTCCAGGGAGACGGTCCGGACAGCCGTCTTCAGCGAGAGTTCGTCAGCGCCCTCGCGAAGGAGGTCAAGAAGGCCGGCGTCACCACGCCGCTGGTCACCTTCGAGAAGTACGCCGACCGGTGGGCTCAGGACTTCGTCGAACCGGCCTACGTCAGCATGACCGGCCCGAACGGTCAGCGGCAGGTGATGCGTGTGATGCTGCGCTCCGCCCAGCCGGACCGGGACGCGGGCCGGGAGCTGTTCGAGCGGGTGCGCGGCCGTGACGTCGGTGTCGTGCAGGTGACCGACCGGGCGGAACCCGACGACTGGTCGCTCAACTCCATGGGGAACCTGGAGACCATCCCTCCCTACGCGCACGGCGGGCGCTCCTTCCCGGCCGGGCGGATCATCATGGGCGAGCGGAAGGACAGCGGGGCACGTCCGTCGAAGGTGATGCGGACGCTGCTCAAGTCGCAGGGGTTGCAGGACCCGCTGCTGCTGGACACCTCGTGGCTCGGCGTGGGGCACGTCGACGAGTTCGTGCAGTTCCTGCCCGCCGACACTCCGCGCGGCTGGCGCATCGGCGTCGCCGACCCGAAGGCGGGGCTGCGGCTGCTGCGGGACGCCAAGCGCGACGGCCACGGCAAGACGAAGATGTTCTCCGTCCCGGGCCGCAGCGGCACTCCGGCGCCCAAGGAGACCATCGACCAGGCGCTCGCGTCCCGTCACCTGGTGGCCGACAACGAGATGGCGGCGCGGCGCATCGCGGCCAACCTGGAGATCCTCAAGCGCGAGACGGGCGTCACCGACGAGGAGATCGTGCGGGTGCCGGCGCTGTACACCCGTGACTCGGAGGCCTTGACCTCCGAAGGCCAGGAGATCCCCGTGCCGCGTCTGTCGCGCATGGGCGCCGGCTCCGACCTCGTGAACAGCCTCGGGGACCACGGCCAGCAGAAGTGGCTCGCCGAGAACCCCGCCCCGCGGGCAGCGGCCGAGGCGACGGTCACGACCAGCGCTTACGTTCCCGGTGCGGTCAACGGTCTGCTGCTGGGGCGCGACCGCTACCTCGCCCCACGCCAGTGGGGGCCTGTCGTCGGCGGCAAGGACATCTTCACGGAAGCCGTCACCGCCGTCTACCAGCGAGTCGGCCTGAACGTGTCGTACATCGACGACTGGTACACCTACCACCTCGGCATGGGTGAAGTGCACTGCGGCACCAACACCCTGCGCGACGCCACGGCCGCGTGGTGGCAGCGCCCGGCCGTGAACCGTGACGGGGCGTAGACAGCGGCCGGCACACCGGGACAAGCTCCGGTGCTGGGGGGGGGATTGGCCTCAGGTGGTCGGTCGCCGGAGCCTGTCCCGCAGGGTGATGAGGGTCGGGAAGGGGTGGACGAGAGGGAGGGAAGCCATCATCAGGTGCTTCAACGCGCGGAAGTACTGCTCCGGAGTCTCACCCTCGTCCTCGTCCTCGTCCTCGTCCTCGTCCTCGTCCTCGTCCAGGAGTCTCCACATGATCTTGGTCAGGGTCGCCCACGACCAGAATGCGGCGATGATGTGACGCGCTGCCGCTTGCGTGACTGCGAGGGCGATGAGAATCCTGCCTTCCTGGCCGAGCCCGTCGTTCGGGGGCAGGCCGGCCAGGACCCCGTTGTACCGGGCCATGGTCGTGTCGGCTCGGGGTGTGTTCCGAACCGGTAGACCCAGATCGTCGAGTGCTCTGCTCTCGCACCATGTGTCCTCCAGCTCGCGGTAGATGCCGACCGCTCTGACCCGGGCTTCCACCGCCTCCCGACGGCGGCGTCCGCATCTCAGCGTCGTGGCGAGGCGTTCCAGGGCCTCGGCTTCCTTGTGCCTGTCACCGCCGGCCCGGGCCAGCTCGGTCTCGCGTTCGTGCACCTCGGCGGCCTCGGTGATACGCCCGGCCGCACGCAGTGCGATCCCGAGGTTCGCCAGCACCGCGATCAACAGGCGTTCCTCATCACGCTCCTCGTGAATCGCCGCCGCCCCGCGGTGGGCCTCGACGGCCTCCTCGTACCGGCCGAGCTGCTGGAGTCTGTCGCCCAGGGCGTTCAGCGCCACGGATTCCAGGGCGCGGTCGCACACCTTGCGGCAGACGGCCACGAGCCTCTGGTAGTTGTCCACCGCCTCCTCCGCACTCATGTCGCTCACCGACCACAGGTGCTGAAGGGCTATGGCCTGGTGGTGCTCGTCGCCGCGCTCCTGGTACAGGACGAGAGCGCGGCGAAACGTGTCGACGGCGTCGGTGGACCGCTTCATCGCGAACAACGTGTCGCCCAGGCGCATGAGTTGCAGGCCCTCGGCATGCCAGTTGCCCAGCGCGGCGAAGTGCCGTACGGACTCGGTGAGCACGTCGGCGGCTTCCTCGTACCGGCGGGTCTCGTGAAGCGTGTCGGCCAGGCCCATGAGCGCCCGCCCGATGCAGCCCTGGTCGCCGATCTCCCGGCTGAGAGTCAGGCTCTCGGTGTGCGCCTTCACGGCGTCCTCCAACCTCTCGGCGCGCTTCAGCGCGGCACCGAGGCTGGACAATGCCGTGGCCTGGCGCATCCGGTCGCCGCGCGTGCGGCTGATGTCCAGGCTCCTCGTGGCGGCCTCCACCGCGTCGTCCGGCCTGCCACAGTCGGGGAGGATCTGGCTCAGGTGGTTCAGGGCGGTTGCCTCACAGCAAGGATGGTCGATCTCGCGGGCGCAGTCGACCGCGAGCTGGGCGACGGTCGCGGCGTCGGCGGTGTAACTGCGCCGGCTGAGCAGGAACGGACGCATGTTCTCCTGCAGGTCCAGTACCGCGCGCGGGTGTCCGGTGGTCGCGGCCCGGGCGATCAGCGCCATCAGGTTGGCCCGTTCTTCCTCCAGCCATTGCACGGCGTGTGCGCGGTCCCGGAAGGCGTCCGGCAAGGGTCTGTCGTCATGGGTGTGCAGGTGTGCGTTCGCCGCCTGCACCAGTTGTCGGCAGTGTTTCAGCAGGCGGGTGAAGGCCGCGCTCCGCTGCTTGGCGCTGTCGCTTTCGACCAGCTTGGCCGCGTAGACGCGCAGGAGGTCGTGCATGCGCCAGCGTCCCGAGCCCACGGGCTGCTCCGCCAGCAGTCCGGCCCGGGCAAGCGCGGCGAGGCCGTTCCGAGTCCGGTTCCGCGACTGTCCCCAGAGGGCTGCCGCCGCGTCCGTGCTGATGTCCGGGCCGGGATGCAGCGCGAGTTGCCGGAACAACTGGCGGTGGTGCGGAAGCAACCGTTGGTATGAGAGGTGGAACGCTGCCTGGACCGCCGTCGTGTGCCCGCCGTCTTCGTAGCACAGCACGTCGAGGCGGGTGGTGGCGTCGGCAAGTTCGGCTGCGAGTGCGGCGATGGGCCGGCCCGGGTCGGTGGCGAGCAAGGAAGCGGCGATCTGCAAGGCGAGGGGATGGTGGCCGCAGTGCAGGGCGAGTTCGGCGAGCGCGTCGGCTTCCTGCGGGCGCGGATCGTCGGGCCGGGCGTGCCTCAGCGCCTCGGCGATCAGCTCCGCGGCTCCGCGGGGTGGAAGTTCGTCCAGGCCGAACAGCCGGGCCCGGAGAGAGGGTCCGGTCAGGAGGTGACGGGAGGTCACCAGCAGCCGGTGCTCGGATCGGGCGGGCACGAGGTGTTCGATCTGCACGGCGCTGGACACGTCGTCGGCGACCAGCAGCACCGCCCTGCCCTCGTCGGCGAGCCGGTTGAGCGCGGCCTGGCAGAGGCCCGTCTGCTCGTCCGGTGTCATCGCCTCGTCCACACACAACGCCCGCGCCAGCGCGCCGACGGCCTCCTGTGCGCCGACCGGCCCGGCCGGGTCGTGGCCTCGCAGGTGAAGGAAGACGGCGCCGCCGGGGAACCACCCCCGCGCCACGGCCCGATGTGCGACATGGAGGGCCAGCGCGGTCTTGCCGATGCCGGGAAGTCCGGTCAGTACCGAGACGACGGTGGCGGCACGCGCACGGGACGAGGGGGCGAGCAGCGCCAGTACGGCCTCGGCTTCCTCCTCGCGACCTGCCAGATGCGTCGGCTCCGCGGGGAGCCGCAGCATCGGTGCCGGGTCCGCGGTGCCCGACGCGCAGACCGTGTTGCCGCTGCCGCTGACCTGGATCACATGGCCATGCCCGGATGCCGTGGCTGCCTGGGACCGCGCGGCCCTGCTCCTACCGATCCCCACGCTCGGGACCTGTCGTACCGTCGCTCCCGCCGACCTGGGTGATTCCCGCCCGGCCCGATGCCGTAGCGCGCTGCGTCACCCTGCTGGGGCGCTCCTCGGGAGCAGCCTGCCCGACGTGCCCCGCGACCTGCGTGACCCTGGCGGCATCCGACGCCGTCGCACTCTGCCGCACCGCCTGACTGCCGGACCGGGGCGGGCCCGAGGTCTCCGGCGGGCGGTCGTCCGGGGGAACGGAGCCGGATTGGCCCCTCTCTCCTGCCCACCAGCCGGCCGCCGCTGCGACCATCGTGGTCACCGTCGTCGCGAACGCCGTCGCCACCAACCACCGGTCGGCCTCCGCTCCGGGGAGGAAACCGAAGGGGGCGACCCGTGCCGACCACAGACAGATCACGAACGTGCCTGCCCCCGCGACCACCGTGACGGCCCAACGCCTTGCGCCTCGCATGCGTCCCCCCTTGTCTCAACGCGTGATGTCAGAGTTACAGCGGGATATGACGCGCCGGGAGCAAAACATGGAAAACAGGGACAGCGTCTCCCTCTTCGGCTATCGCACGGCAACGGGTCACAGGCGGCCGGGAACAGGCATAGACCTTTTCATGATCGCGGACTAGGCTCTGCCGCGCGTATCCCGAGAGCGCTCTCAAGTTCTGCTGTTCCACCCCCACCCTGCTGGAACAACGAAGGGGCATCCCTTGAGACGCACCACATCCCTGCGCACCGGACTGTCCGCACTTCTCCTGCTCGGCACCTGGGCCACCGCGAGCGCCCTGCCGGCCTCCGCCGCGGACGCTCCCGCTCGCTCCACCGAAGCACCGGCCTCCCTCGGACTCCTCTCCGCGATGCAGCGCGACTTGGGGCTGACCCGGGACGAGGCCGCAGCGCGCCTGGCCGCGGAGAAGACCGCGACAGCCGTCGAACGCAAGGCGCGCAAGGCCGCCGGTTCGGCCTACGGCGGCTCCTGGTTCGACGCCCGCAGTGGCGAACTCACCGTCGCCGTCACCCGCGCCGCGCATGCCGACGCCGTACGTGCGACCGGAGCGACCGTACGCCTCGTGCGGTACGACGCGCGGCAACTCGACGCGGCGAAGAGGAGCATCGACGCGCTGCCCGCGCCCGCCGGAGTCGGGAGTTGGCACGTGGATCCGAAAGCCAACAAGGTCGTCGTGAACGTCGTCGCCGCGCACCGGGACGACAACGATGTCCGGGCCTTCCTCTCCCGAGCCCGCCAGGCCGGTCCCGTAATGGTGCGGCAGGCCCCCGCCGCACCGCGTACCTTCGCCGCCGGCACCGTGGGCGGCGACCCGTACTACACCGGCAACGTCCGCTGCTCCATAGGCTTCTCGGTGCACGGCGGCTTCGTCACCGCCGGGCACTGCGGCTCGCCGAGCTCGGCGGTGTACGGCTGGGACCGGTCGTACATCGGCACTTTCCAGGGGTCGTCGTTCCCGGGCAACGACTACGCCTGGGTGAACGTGGGAAGCGGCTGGTGGACCGTACCGGTGGTGCTCGGCTGGGGCACGGTCTCCGACCGGCTCGTCCGCGGCTCCGCCGAGGCCCCGGTGGGTGCGTCCGTCTGCCGTTCCGGTTCCACCACTCACTGGCACTGCGGCACCGTGCTGGCGAAGAACGAGACGGTGAACTACAGCCAGGGCGCCGTCCACCAGATGACGAAGACGAGCGTCTGCGCCGAGCCCGGTGACTCCGGCGGTTCCTTCATCAGCGGCGACCAGGCCCAGGGCGTCACCTCCGGCGGCTGGGGCAACTGCGGCAGTGGCGGCGAGACCTGGCACCAGCCCGTCAACGAGATCCTCAACCGGTACGGGCTGACGCTGCACACAGCCTGACCACTGATCAGCACGCCGAGCGGGCCCCGGCACGAACGTCCTCCGGAGCCCGCTCGGACCGCGGGTCCAGGTACGAGATCGCTTTGCCGGCCCTGCGTGCTTCAGCCGGCGCCAGGTGCTACTCGTTGCGGCTGCGGGGGCCGTTGTACCGCTGGTCGGTGACGGGTTCCGCCCACCGGGTCTCGGGGGTGCCGTCGCCGGTGCCCTCCCACAGGGCGATGTGTTCCATGAAGCGGTCGGGGGTGGCACCGTGCCAGTGCTCTTCGCCGGGCGGGCAGCTGACGGTCTCACCGGGACGGGCTTCGAGGACGGTGCCGTCCCGGGTGCCGATCAGGGCGATGCCGGAGACCACGTGCAAGGTCTGGCCCACGGCATGGGCGTGCCAGTTGGTACGGGCGCCGGGCGAGAAGCGGACGAGGTTCGCGCGCATCCTGGAGGGTTCCTGACCCGCGACGATGACGTCCCACCAGACGTCGCCGGTGAACCAGTCGGCCGGCGCCTTGCTGGTGGGCCCGGGCTTGATGAACTCCATGTGGGCTTCCTTTCGAATCCGGTGGTGGACAGCCGGCGGGGCAGGTCCGCGACACCTTCGGTCAGAAATGACGCCCTGCCGTGTCATGCAGGCAGGGGTTCGGCGTAGTGCCGGTACCCGACGCGTTCGGTGTGCAAGGCGTAGAGGCGTTCGGCCAGCGCGGCGGGGCTGGAGTGCTCGGCCTCCGGGCGGATCGCGCCGGGGATGATCAGCTGGGTGGCGTGGATGTTCTCCGGGGCGAGCGCGTCGTGGAGCATCGCCGCGTAGGCGCTCTCGCCGGCGAAGGCGATGGACGTGCCCGCGCGCTCAGGGTGCGGCCGCACGGCGCTGCCGCCGTTGACGAACAGCAGCGTGCCGCGGCCCAGGGCCCGCATGCCGGGCAGGACCGCGTTCACGCAGGTGACGGGCCCCTTGACCGAGAAGGCGAGCGGATCGTCGAGGTCGGTGGCGGTGGTGTCCAGGACCGGCTTCATGAAGTCGGCGCGCGGCACGGGGCTGTACTGCAGGACCTCTACGGGCCCCAGTTCCTCGGCGGCGCTGTGCAGAGCCGTGGTGAGGGAGGCGGCGTCGAGGACGTCGGCGGTGTAGCCGCGGGCCTGGATGCCGTCGGCCGTGAGGTCGGCCACGAGATCGTCGAGGTGCTCGGCGCTGCGGGCCAGCAGAGCGACGCTGTGGCCGGCGGCGCCGAAGCGGTGGGCGGCGGCGAGCCCGAGGCCCGGGCCGGCGCCGATGAGAGCGTACGTGGTCACGGTGAGTCCTTTGTCGAAAGGGTGCGGAGCGCAGGGCTGCGGGTGTGCCCGGCCCCTGGCTGTCACGGAGTGAGGAGGGCCTTGATCGCGCGGCGCTCGTCCATGGCTCGGTAGCCCTCGGCGACCTGGTCGAGGGGCAGGGTGAGGTCGAAGACCTTGCCGGGGTCGATGCGGCCGGTCAGGACGTGGTCGATGAGGTCGGGCAGGTAGCGGCGTACGGGGGCGGGGCCGCCGCGCAGGCCGACGTGGGAGAAGAACAGTTCCTGCCCGTCGACGGCGACGTCGTGGGGGACGCCGACGAAGCCGATGTCGCCGCCGGGTCGCGCCGAGTGCAGGGCCTGCTGCATGGCCTGGGCGGTGCCGACGCACTCCAGGACGCTGTCGGCGCCGATGCCGCCGGTGAGGTCCTTGATCCGGGCAACGCCTTCGTGACCGCGCTCGGTGACGATGTCCGTGGCGCCGAATTCCACGGCGAGCTTCTGCCGGGATTCGTGACGGCTCATCGCGATGATCCGCTCCGCGCCCCTTTCCTTGGCCGCGATCACCGCACACAGGCCGACCGCACCGTCACCGACCACCACGGCTGTGGAGCCGGGCTCGACCCGGGCGGCGTCGGCGGCCCACCAGCCGGTGCCCATGACATCGGAGACGGCCAGCAGACCGGGCCAGAACTCCCGCGCCGGCGTCTCGTCGGTGGCGACCAGCGTGCCCTGGGCGTTGGGGATGCGCACATACTCGGCCTGGCAGGTGCCCATGAACTCGCGGTTCAGGCAGTTGGACTGAAAGCCGTTGCGGCAGTTGGCGCAGGTGTTGTCGGAGGTGGCGAACGATCCGACGACGAACTGGCCCGGCCGTACGGCGGTGACCTCGCTGCCGACCTCCTCGACGAAGCCGACGTACTCGTGGCCCATCGGATGCGGTTCGTCGGTCGCGTCCAGGCCTCGGAAGGGCCACAGGTCGGAGCCGCACACGCAGGTCACGGCGGTGCGGATGATCGCGTCGGTGGGCTTGAGGATCTTCGGGTCGTCGAGCGTCTCGATGCGGACGTCGCCAGGGGCGTGGATCACTGCTCCGCGCATGAGGGTGGTTCCTTACGTGCTGAGGGAGGTGCTGTTCGCACCTGCGTGCCGCGGCTCCTGCGTGCCCGGGTTGCCGGGTGCCGCGTCTTCCAGAGAACCGCGCATCGGGGCGCGCAGCGAGTCACTGATGAGGGGTGTACTGGCAGTACATCGCTCAGGCGGCGCTCGGGCCGTACGGTCGAGACATGGACAACCGTGATGAGGTTCGCGAGTTCCTGACCTCGCGGCGGGCCAGGATCAGCCCGGAGCAGGCGGGGCTTCCCGCCGGGGCCCGGCGTCGCGTGCCGGGGCTGCGCCGCAGCGAGGTCGCGGCCCTGGCCGACATGAGCGTCGAGTACTACGCCAAACTCGAACGCGGCAATCTCTCCGGCGTCTCCCCGGCGGTCCTCGAAGCGGTCGCCCGCGTGCTCCAGCTGGACGACGCCGAACGCGCTCACCTGCTGAATCTGGCGCAGGCGGCCGACGGCTCCGACGCCCTCACCCGCCCCCGGCGCCGACGCACCAGGGACCAGTGGAAGCCCCACCGCACCCTGCAGTGGACACTGGACGCCATCACCGCCGGGCCCGCGTTCGTGCGCAACGGGCGCATGGACATCCTCGCGACCAATCAGCTCGCCCGCGCCTTCCACCGCGACATCTACGCCGCCCCGGGGAATCAGGCGAACCTCGCGCGGTTCCAGTTCCTCGACCCTGCGTCCCGGCGCTTCTACCCCGACTGGGACCTGTTCGCCGACATTGCGGTCGCCATCCTGCGCACCGAGGCCGGCCGCAACCCGTACGACAAGGACCTGCACGACCTCGTCGGTGAACTGTCCACCCGGAGCGAGGAGTTCCGCACCCGCTGGGGCGCGCACAACGTCCGCCACCACGGCACCGGAATCAAGCGCTTCCAGCACGAGGTGGTCGGCGAGCTCACACTCGCCTTCGAAGGCCTGGAGCTGGCCGCCGAACCCGGCCTGACCATGACCATCTACACCGCTGAGCCCGGCTCGCCGTTCGAAGAGGGCTTGCGCCTGCTCGCCTCCTGGGCCGCCACGCACGAGGCTCCGGCGGCCTCGCAGCAGTCCACGACGAGCTGATTCCGGCGACGGGCAGCGTCATTTTCTGACCGCACGAAGTTCCACGCGGAGTGGGGTGCCGGGGCAGCTCGGGCGGCGGCCATGTCTTCGTTACGCAGGAATGCGGCTCGGTGGGTAGGGGCGTCGGACCCCGACAGGTGTCAGGACCGCTGGTCGGGGGTCGGAGACTAGGCTCGCGCTCGACTTCCGTAGCAGCCCGGCTGCACGCCCGCCCCATGGTGAAGTCGACAAGTCTCTTTCCACAGAGGTGGCAATGATCGCGTCGAAGATGGTCCGTCAAACCGCCGCGCTGGCGTCCGCGGCCGCGGCACTGCTCATGCTCGGCACCGTCGAGGCCCAGGCCGCCACGGCGGCGAGCTCGCACGGATGTCCCGACGGTGCCTTCTGCATCTATCCGGAGAACACGGGCTTCAACAACGACGTGCCCTCACACGTGTACTGGTCCCGGGGGGTGCACCAGCTCTCCAACCAGTACGGCATTCACATGATCTACAACAACCAGACGGACGGCTGGAAGGCCGACATCTGCGTCAACTCCAACGGCACCAACTGCTGGACCGCGAACCAGGGTTACGCCAACGAGATCGACCTCACGCCGATCAACTCGGTGGTTCTGCGCCCGTAAACCGGCGCCGGCCCAGGAGCCCGACCGCAGGCGCGATCGGGCTCCGCGCGTTCCGTGGTGCGTGCTCAGGGGGCCGTACGTGGTTCACAGCATGGCCGTCTCGTCCGGGGTACCGGCGCTGGCCGGCTCTCCGGGCCAGTCGCATGCCCTCGTAGGTCGGGGTCACCGGGCCGACCTTGGGATGCATGCCGGAAGGTCTTCTGCCCGCCGCCGCGTTCGCAGACGTCGTACCGCTCCCAGAGAGGGAGGACCCGCTGCGTATTGCCACGCGGCACCTGCCTGCCGCTCGGCTGACATCGATCGGACAGGGCCTGTCACTGATGCCGATGACCGACTCGCTGTTCGAAACCGTCACAGACGGCAGCGGCGCGTTGGGCCGGCATCGGCACAACGAAGCGTGGATCGCCTGACGCGCCCTTCGGGACGCACTCCTGCCGGTGCACCCGCACGGCTCCGGCTGTGCACGATCCACCGCGAGCTGATGCACGACTCCCCCGCTGCCCGCGTCAGTCCATGCCGGTTTCGAGGTGGTGCGCGAGATCGATCAGGTCTGCCGGCCGCATCACCCGTCCGTCGAACCCTGGCAGAGGGACATGCAGGGGTTCGGTCCAGCGGTCGGGGATCGCGTCCCATCCGTAGTACGCGCCCGCGAGACCTCCGGTGACCGCGGCGACGGTGTCTGTGTCGCCGCCCACGTCGATGGCCGCGCGAAGGGCGTCCTCGAAGCTGTTCGTGTTGCGCAGAGCCCAGACCGCCGACCCGAGGCAGGGCCAGACCGCGCCGTTGAACTCGGTTGCCTGGTCGGGATGCCAATCGGCAGCAAGGACTGTGCCGTATCGACGGCGGTGGTCGGGATGGACGTCTTCCAGGACGTCGGGCAGGGCGCGGAGCGGGTCGGCGCCTGCCAGGGTGAGGCGGATGAGTTCGTGAAATATGGCCGTGCCTTCCCATGCGGCGCGGTCGCCGTGGGTAAGGGCGGCGATACGCCGGGCGGCGTCCATCGTCATCGTCCGCCCGGCACGAGCGAAATAGACCGCAGATGTCGACGCCCTCATCAACGATCCGTTACCGGCTGCTCGTTGCGTGACCTGGAAGTGGATCGCGGCTGCCAGGTCCCACGGCATGCCGTTGGTCAGGACGTCCTCCGTCTGCAGGCCGATGTCCTTTGGGTCGGCTGCCGCCCACTGTTGGAAGCGGCCGAAGATGTCCGGCAGATCCAGTCCGCCCCGCCGCAGTAGTGACTCCGCGACGAGAACGGCCATCTGCGTGTCGTCCGTGCCTTCGCCCGGTTCCCAACCGCCGCCTCCGCACATCTCGCCACCGCCCCCCGGTTCCGGGAAACGGGCGGAGAACGCACCCGGTGGACCGAACTCGAAGGGTGCTCCCAGTGCGTCTCCGACGGCTGAGCCGACGACCGTCGCGACGGCTCGGTCCATGCGCTTCATCCGTGCAGGCTATCGGCGTCACACGGCAGCCGACCGGCCTCTTCTACGTGGTGGGCGGCGAGGGCGTCCGACGTCGCGGCCTTCACCAGGTCCAGGAAGTTGTAGGCGTGTCGGAAGCCTCCTGGAACCAAGCAGCCGCGTCCGGCTGCGGATGCGGTCGTCAGGTGAGGTCGTGGCCGGGGCCGTCGTCCAGTGCGATGCGGGCGGTGATGCGTTTGCCCACCGGCTCCCGCTGCACCTCGAAGTTTTCAACCACGGCCTTCACGATCTCCAAGCCGTGTTGGCCGATCCTGCTGGGATCGGCCGCCCGGGCCGCGGGGATCGTGGGGTCGCTGTCCCACACCATGACCTCCACGGCGCGGGCGGTGATGCGCAGCTCCAGCAGGACGGGGCCGGGAGCGTATTTGCGCGTGTTGGTGACAAGCTCGCTGACCACCAGCTGGGTGAGGTCCCGCACGCGGGCAGAAACGTGCAGGTGCTGGTCGTCGCTGACCTGGTCGAGGAAAGCGGCGGCGTGATGGCGGGCATCTGCAATACAGCTGTCGTCTCCGTCCAAGGCGTACCCCACGCGCATGAGCTGCTCGTCCGGCGTTGTACAGCCGTCACCGTCGGTATCAGATCCCACTGGCCTCGCCCTCATTCCCCGTTCACGCGCGCCGGTACCCGTTTCTGCGCCCTGCATGCCGCAAGGGTGTCGTTCGGCACAGCCGCTCAGGTGCATCCGGCCGGGGCGGTAGGGCAGAATCAAGCGCGCACGTTCTGACCGGGCAAGCCTAAACACACTTGAGGAGACGGTGTCCCAGCTCGAGGAAGCGGACCGGCCGGGCCGGCTCCACGCCGAACACCGCATGGCCGGAGACATCCGTGTCGTGACGCTGCGGGGCGAGATCGACCACGACGTCCGGGACGTGCTCAGCGCAGCCCTGCTGGTCGATGACGGGACGGTCCCGCCGCGGATAGTCGCGGATCTCAGCGGAGTGACCTTCATGGACTCCAGCGGCATCAACGTCTTCGTCGCCACCCACCAGCAGGTGAGCCGCGCGGACGGCTGGGTACGCATCGCCGGCGCTCAGGAAACGGTCCTGCGTGTCCTGCAGTTGGTCGGGGTCGACACCCTCATCCCCTGCCACCCCACCACCGAGCAGGCCCTGACGTCCTGACCCGCGCCGTCAGCGCTGTGCTTCGGCAAGCGATCCCCGCAGGTCGATGAGCTGCCGGGCGGCGGTCGCGGCACCGTCGGTGCGTACGGCGTCGGCGACCGTGCGTGCCTGCGCGGCGACCTCGCCGTCGAGGGCCCGGCGGAGAGCGGGCAGGAGGGTGTCGGTGGTGAGGTCGCCGAAGGGGTGCGCGCTGCCGATGCCGAGGTGCTCGACGCGGCGAGCGAAGTAGAGCTGGTCGAACTGGAGCGGGACGACGACCTGGGGTGCTCCGGAGACGGCAGCCACGGTGGTGGTGCCGGCGCCGCCGTGATGGATCGCGGCGGCGACCCGCCGGAACAGTGCCTGCTGATTCACCTCGCCGATCAGCAGACAGTCGGGGGCGTCGTCCACGAGGGAGAGTTCCGCCCAGCCGCTGGAGAGGACGACACGACGGCCCAGTGCGCGAGCCGTGTCGATCACGGCCTTCGTGACACCGTCCGGTGCGCGGGAGCTGCCGAACCCGCAGTAGACGGGTGGCTGCCGGCGTCCAGGAAGCTCTCCAGTTCGTCGGAGAGCGGACGGGTGTCCGGCAGCACCCAGGCTCCGGTCTGGCGCACGTCCAGTTCGGACGGCTGCGGCCACGGGGCCAGGGTCGGGTCTGCGGCCAGCCACGGGGCGCCGGTGAAGAAGTGGTCGCGCATGTCCCGGACCGGGGACAGCCCGACGGTCGCGCGTCGTGCGTTGAGGGCCTCCCGGAAGACGGCGTTCCAGCGTTCGGCGTCCCGATCCCACAGTGTGCGGTTGTCGATCGTTCCGTCCGCCGGCTTCTCTCCGAGGGTGCCGAAGACTGGTGGTGCGTGGTGGGCGGACGGCAGCGTGACCGGGGCGAAGGCGGCGTAGACGTAGCCGATGCCACGCTGTTCGGCCACCGAGCGGGCGGCGATGGCCAGCCCGCCGCCTCCCACGATGGCGTCGCAGCCCTCCGCGGCCCTGCCGACCGCCTCGAACTGCGCGGCGACGGTGCTCTCGATCATCTGGCGGCGCTGTTCGGGCGTGGGCACGGTACCGGTGCTCCGCCGGGCGGTCCCGCTCAGTTCGGGGCCGCGAGAAGTAGCTTCTCCTCAGCCCACCAGCCGCGCCCGCCCGGCACTCGGGCGAGCGCGGCGTGGGTCAACCCATTCCTGGCAACCCCACACCGCGGGTGCGTGGGGGCCTTCTGGTCGTGGTCGGTCAGGACAGGATCTCGACGTACCCGTCGGTCCCGTGCACCCGGATCCGCTGTCCGTCCTGGATCAGCCGGGTGGCCTCCCCCACGCCCACGACGGCCGGCAGGCCGTACTCGCGTGCGATGACCGCGCCATGGGTCATCAGGCCGCCCACCTCCGTCACCAGGCCGGCGATTCCGACGAAGAGGGGTGACCAACTGGGGTCCGTGTAGGCCGTGACCAGGATGTCGCCCGGCTCGAGGTCGGCCTGCGCCATGTCGAGGATGACGCGGGCCCGTCCCTCGATGGTCCCGCCCGACACCGGCAGGCCGATCAGGGCACCGGCCGGCACGTCGTCGCGCTGGTACGCCCCGTTGATGGTCTCGCCGTCCGAGGTGAGTACGCGGGGCGGTGTGAGCGCCTGGTACGACCGGAACGCGTCCTTGCGCTCCTGGATCAGCCGGTCGTCCACCCGGTTCGAGCGGACGACGTCGTGGAGCTCCTGGAACGTGAGGTAGAAGATGTCCTCCCTGTCGGACAGCACGCCGGCCTGCTCGAGGCGCTCGGCCTCCTTGAGCAAGGCCTGCTTGTAGACGAAGTAGCGGTCGACGATGCCGTACTTCGGGTACTCCCGATACCCGATGAAGGTGCGGACCCGGTCGATCATCCGCTTGGTCTCGTCGGCTTTGGCGTCCCCGTCCGGCAGGGCCCGCAGGCGGGTCAGCACGTCCTGTTCCTTCTTCAACGCCTCCTGCCGACCTTGCTCGAAGCGCTGCTCTGCGGCGCCCGGACCGAAGTTCCTGACGTTGTCGAGGATCGCCGGCACGAGCGTGCTGGGGCGCTCGCGCCAACGAGGCCTCGTGATGTCGATCTCTCCGGCACAGCGCATGCCGTACCGGTCGAGGTAGGCCTCGATGGCGTCGCGCGCCTCGGTCCCGCCGGACAGCTTCGGCAGCTCGTCAAGGAAGCTGTCGTCCTCGACGCCGCGCAGGAACGCCACCACCTCCGGATGGGGACGGATCACGTCCGCGACGTCGAGCAGCGCCAGTCCCATCTCCGACGTGACGTTGTCGGGGGCGGACAGCGTGAGCGTGTCAGCCGCGTTCTTCTCGCCCAGCCATTCGTGCAGCTTGTCGTTCAGCCACCACGTGGCTTCCATCCCCGCCATGATCGCCTGGTGGCTCAGCGGATCGGTGAGGACTCGCTTGTGCTCCTCGAAGGCCTCCAACAGGAAGTCGAACAGCGGCGGTCCGCTCTTCGTCCCGATGTCGCGCCGTAGGGCGGCGATGGACGTCCGGCTGCGCTCGATCAGTTCGGCGACGATGGCCGGATCGGTCTCGATCGGGGCAGGCGCGCCGCCGGCCGGGGGCCCGCCGGGGCCCGCGTCCGGGAGTGACGGGACGAAGTCGTCGCGGTCGAGGACGGTTTCCAGGGCGTTCCTGGTCAGCGGGTCGCCTCTGCCGATGAGGTCGAGGAGGCCGGCGCGGCTCGCGGGCGACGACAGGGCCCGGGTGGCGTCGACGAACAGCCTTCCGCCGGCCGCGCGCATCGGTGCCATGGCCGTCAACTGCCACATGGAGAGCCCGAGGGGCTTCATGGGGTCGGTCATCATCTGCTGATGGCCGACGGAGACGTAGATGTGATTCTCCTGATCGCCGGCCTCCGGGACGGGGAACAGCGTCGTGATCGGCCGGCTCTGAACGATCTGGAAACCATCGTCGACCAGACACCATTCGATGTCCTGAGGGCGGCCGAAGTGCTCTTCGATCCGCCGCCCGAACTCCACGAGCTGCACGGCCTGTTCATCGGTCAGGGCCGGTTGCTGCTGGCGCGGTGAGTCGATCGCCACCTCCTGCGTGCCTCCGGCCGGCAGGGCGTGCACCGCACGCTGTTTGGCGGCGATCGTCTTGGCGACGACTTGGCCGTGTCGCACTTTGAAGACGTCCGGGTTGACCAGGCCGGAGACCAGGGCCTCGCCCAGGCCGAAGCCGGCGTCCACGGTGGCGACCTTCCGGTTGCCGGTGACCGGGTCGGCCGTGAACAGGATGCCCGCCGCATGCGAGAAGACCATCTGCTGCACGACCACGGCCATGTGGACCGTGCGGTGGTCGATGCCGTTTCGCTGGCGGTAGGTCACGGCCCGCTCGGTGAACAGCGAGGCCCAGCACCGGCTGACGTGCTGGAGGATCGCCGTCGGCCCCACGACGTTCAGGTACGTGTCCTGCTGGCCGGCGAAGGAGGCCGTCGGCAGGTCCTCCGCCGTCGCGCTGGACCGGACGGCGCAGGCGGCTTGTTCGCCGAGCCGGGCGAGCGCGCGGGTGATCGCCGCCGCGAGATCGCCCGGGATGGCGATGTCTTCGATGGTCCGGCGAATCTGCGCGCTGAGGGTGCGGATCGCCTCCCGGTCGTCGGGGCCCAAGCGTGACAGCTGATCCAGCAGATCGTCGATCGACGGCGCCTGAGCCATGATCCGCCGGAAGGCTTCCGTCGTCACGCAGAAGCCACCCGGTACGCGGATGCCGTCGATCCGCGACATCGCGCCCAGGTGCGCGCCCTTGCCGCCGACGACCGCGATCTGCGTCTCGTCGGCCTCTCGGAGATCCAGCACGTACGGCTCGATCATCGCGACACCTCCGAGGCAGCCGTGCTCCGTCGCACTGCGCTGGCCGGTCGGATCACCAGCGCCTCCGAGCACGTCCTCGTCTCCAACACACGCACCTCGTGTCCCCGTTTCCGCAGGTTGTGGCTTTGGTCGACGATTCTGCGCCGTGACCCGGGCCTTGCCGCAAGCCCCCCGGTGCGCTATAACTTGGGAGAGGCAAGGAGAGATCTCCTTGCCTTTGTCTTTTGCCGGGGTGACCTCCGGAAGAGATCGGCCTCCGAACGATTGCGTTACGCTGCCGACGACGTCGACCGTGAGTTCGAGCGGCTCGACCGCACGGCCGGGACACCTACGAGCTGTCCGTGGGCCCGGGGCGGGCCGAGAAGGTGCCGATCGGCTCGCTCGGTCTGATGCACGAGGCGGACCTGGCCCAGCCCGTCGGGCACCTGTCCGTGGGGCAACGCCGACGCTTGGCCCTCGCGTTGCTGGTGGCCCGCCGGCCGCATCTGCTGCTGCTCGACGAGCCCACCAACCACCTCTCCCCGCGTCTGTGCGATGAGCTGGAGGAGGCGCTGGGCACCGCCGGGCCGGGCGCGATCGTGGTCGCCAGCCACGATCGCTGGCTGCGCCGACGGTGGCAGGGGCGTGAGCTACGCCTGGAACCGGATCGTGGGCGACGGGAGGAGACCGGGCGCTGACAGTTCCTTGCCCATGACCGGCCTCCCCCTCGGAATCACGCTGTCGCCTTGGACGGCCATCAGCATGCCGCCCACGAGCATTCGTCACCTGTCAAGCAGGTGAGAATGCTCGTGGGCGGGCACCGACGGCACCCACGCGCTCGGCACCGAGAGAAGCAGAAACGACGCGTGGCCGGGGGAGGGCGGCACCCTCCCCCGGCCACGTCGGCGTCCAGGACTAGCCGCGCCTGGGCAACCGCCAGTTCGGGCGCGGGAAGTGGCAGGTGTAGCCGTCCGGATAGCGCTGGAGGTAGTCCTGGTGCTCCGGCTCGGCATCCCAGAACGCGCCGGCCGGCACGACCTCGGTCACCACCGGGCCCGGCCACAGCCCGGACGCCTCGACATCGGCGATGGTGTCCTGCGCGACGCGCCGCTGCTCGTCGTCGAGGTAGAAGATGGCGGAGCGGTAACTCAGACCGATGTCGTTGCCCTGCCGGTCCCTCGTGGTCGGGTCGTGGATCTGGAAGAAGTACTCCAGGATCGCGCGGTAGTCGGTGGCGGTCGGATCGAACACGACCTCGATCGACTCCGCGTGTTTTCCGTGGTCACGGTAGGTGGGGTGAGGCTTGTCGTCGTCCCCGCTGTAGCCGACCCGGGTGCGGATCACCCCGGGAAGCGACCGGATCAGCTCCTGCATGCCCCAGAAGCAGCCACCCGCCAGCAGCGCCCTCTCCTCGACATCACTCATGACGCATCACCTTTCTTGCCCGTATCCGTCCGCGCGAGACCAGCCTCGCACATATACCGTTCGCATTGCGGTCACCATTTTGACAGGTGACGAGCCGACTTGCCCGCAGGGGGCCGCCAGGGGAGCGCGCATCGCCACCGCCACCGAGGCGGGAGCCACGCCCAGGCTGCGGGCGTCGCGGCCGACACCTTGCCGCGGGGTCCCGGTACGCCCTGACAGACCCCCTCGGCGACGCAGGCCGGAACCCGGCGGATGGCCGAGATTCCCGGGGTGATCGCGAACGCGGGAGAGGCCCGCCGGATCCGATACGCGCCAATGTCATCTCTTCGCGCCGCGGAAGCGGCCGGCGGCGGCCGTCCCGCACAGCCGCCCCGACAGGCGTTGACTGCCTGGGCGAATGCAACTCCCGCCACGCCTCCATATTTTCGGCACACCTCGATCACACCATGAACACTTCCAGCCGAGTGGCGAGCAGCACCTTCCCCGCCAGGCAGACGCTGCGCTCGGCCCCTGCCTAGCCTCCCAGGCCATGCGATCACCTCTGATGAGACGTTTCGGCCTCGGTGCCGTCCTCGCCCTCGCTCTCGCCGTGTTCGGCCTGACCCCCAGCGCGAGCGCGGCCGATCCGGCGCCGGCGGAGCTGACCTTCGCCACCGACAGCGCCACCACCACGCCCGGCGGCTCGGTCAAGCTGTCGATGACCATCACCAACAACAACACCTACGACGTCTGGTTCGTGTACCAGACGATCGAACCGACGTGGCTGACCACGCAGCGCCCCGACCTCAAGTACAGCTTCAGCGGATGCAGCCTGACCACCACGAACGGCCCCGCTCCCTGCTCCGGGACCGGCCCGGCCAACCTCGGCAGCAACTACGGCGCCACCATCCCGCCCGGCCAGAGCCGTACGGTCACCCTGACACTGGACGTCGCCGCCGACTCCGGCTGCAACGGCAACATCGGCTTCTACTCGTACTTCTACGCCGAGTTCAGCGACTCCACGAACGTCAGCGGCGGCCCGGTCTACACGCCCGTGACGCGCGTGCTCTGTTCCTGACGCTCCGTCCGGAGCCCGGCGGCCTTGACCTGAAAGCCTCCATGGCCAGGCACTCGCCCCGGTCTGAACCACTGGCACTCCGACCGGCGGGCCCCTCCGGCCCGCCGGTGCGCCGCGCAGGGCCCGGACCAGCATGCCGGGCCCTCGCGTCCACCGGGTCCGACCTCGCCCTACGGCCGGGAACGGCTCGTTTCGCTTCGAAAGCACCATGTTCGACACCTGCGCTTTTCCGTCATGTTCCGCAACATGACCGCGAAATCTCCACACAGACCTCACTATGTGACGCGAACGGATGCGTGACGAACTGGCTTCTGAGGGGGACGCCGGCGGCACGCAAGGGGGTGCGTCCGCTCCACGGGAGCCGTGCTCACCCCTGCCCGGGGAGGGGACCTCACCGCATGAAGCGGACCTTACGCACCACCGTGCTCACGGTGGGCGCGCTCATCGCCGCACTGGGCCTGCCGGCCGGAGCCGCCCACGCCGACACCACGCCCCGTATCGACCTGCGGGTGCTGGTGGTGAGCGACGGCGGCCCGGCCACCGACGCGATAGCCGCCGAACTGGCCGCGGCAGGCACGCCGTACACCCGGATCGACCTCACCCGGTCCGGCCGGACCGTGATCGATGCCGACTTCCTCGCGGACACCGTCGACGGCCGCCCGCGCGCCAAGTTCCAGGCCGTCGTGCTGCCCAACGACAACCCGTTCCCGGCCGGCTCCGCCGAGATGGCGGCACTCGCGACGTACGAGCAGACGTACGACGTTCCCCAGGTCGACGCCTACACCTACGCGCGTCCCGAAGCCGGTTTGCAGTACCCGATCCACGGGGGCTACTCCGGCAGCGTCGACGGCAAGCGGGCGGAGGTGACCGCCGCGGGCAAGTCGGGCCCCTTCGGCTATCTCGACGGGGCGGTGCCCTTCGAGGACAACGACCCGGCTGTCGGCGAGAGTTACGCCTACTTGTCGAAGCCCGTGGCGGGTGCCGACTTCACCCCGTACGTCGAGGCGGCGATCCCCGGGCAGTCGGCCAAGGGCACGCTGGTGGGTGAGTACCGGCACGACGGGCGGCGCGAGCTGGTCGTCACCTTCGTCTACAACCAGTACCAGCAGCAGTTCCGGCTCCTGGCCCGCGGCATCGTGGAGTGGATGACCGGCGGTGTGCACCTGGGCGCCTCTCGGAACTACTTCTCCGTCCACGTGGACGACGTGTTCGCCGCCGACGACCGCTGGAACAGCCAGCTCAACTGCACGCCCGGCGACGTCGACTGCACGGACCCCAACGCGACGCCCGACCCGATCCGGATGACGCCCGGCGACGTCGACCACGCCGTCGACTGGCAGAACAGCAAGGACTTCACCCTCGACTTCGCCTACAACGGCGCCGGCAGCGTCGATCAGCGCGAGGACAACAACGGCGCCGACCCGCTCGCCGACCGGCTGATCGCACGGCGGGGCGAGTTCCGGTGGATCAACCACACCTACTCGCACCCCTTCCTCGGCTGTGTGCAGGACACCACCGTGGTCCCCTGGAAGTGCGCGACCGACGCCGACGGCAGCACCCGTTGGATGAGCCGCAACGACATCTCCGACGAGATCGCCACCAACCGGGTCTGGGGCGAGAACGCCGGACTGCCGCTGGTGAACGGCGAGTTGGTCACCGGCGAGCACTCGGGCATGAAGGTGCTGCCGCAGCAGCCCGAGGACAACCCCAACCTGGCGCTCGCCCTCGACGACAACGACATCACCTGGCTGGGTTCCGACAACTCCCGTGAGCCCGACCAGCGTCGGGTCGGTCCGGCCACGACCGTGCCCCGCTATCCGATGAACGTCTTCTACAACGCCGGCCGGGCGGCCGAGCAGGTCGACGAGTACAACTGGATCTACACCAGCCGCGCCCAGGGAGGCAGCGGCATCTGCGAGGACAACCCGGCCACCACCACCTGTCTGGCGGCGCCCCTGGATGCCGCCACCGGCTACGCCGACCACATCGTGCCGCTGGAGACCCGGATCGCCCTCGGGCACGTCCTGTCCAACGACCCCAAGCCGCACTTCATCCACCAGTCGAACCTGGCCGAGGACCGCATCGCCTACCCCGTGCTCAACGGCGTCCTGGACGACTACGCGGCACTGTTCACCGAGGACACCCCCGTGGTGAACCCGCGGATGCGGGACATCGGCACCGAACTCCGGCGGCGGGCCGACTGGCAGGCCGCACTCCGGGCCGGGGAGGTCACCGCCTACCGCATCGGCGACACGGTGACCGTCGACGCGCCGGACGGGCTGGCGGTCACCGCGACCCTGCCCACCGGCACCACGCTGGCCGGCGCCGCGTTCGGCGAGGCGTACGCGGGGGCGGTGTCCGGCTGGACGCCCTCCACGGGCACACCGCTCGCTCTCACCCTGCCGGCGTCCGCCACGGCCCCGGCCGCCGACGCCGTCGAGTCCGCCCCGGCCACCGGCCCCGCACCACGGACCCGTGTCCCCGCGGGCGTCACCGACCCGGTGGGCCACACCGCAGACGGCTGAACGGCGCACCCGCCCAAGACCGAACCGAAGGTCCTGGCCGCCACGGGGGCGGCCAGGACCGGCCCGAACCACCCCACACCTCGGCCGTGGAGCACATCGATGCCCGTTCCCCAGGGCGCGCGACATACCGGAGCGACGCGCGTCACCCTGCTCACCGAAGGCACCTACCCGCACAGCCACGGCGGCGTCAGTGTCTGGTGCGACCAACTCGTCCAGGGCATGCCCGACCTCGCCTTCGACGTCATCGCCGTCACCGGCACCGGACGTGAACCGGTCGTATGGGACCTGCCCGCGCACGTCTCGAGCGTGCTGTCCGTCCCCATGTGGGGCGCCCCGCCCGAAGGCCGCCCGCCCCGGGGCAGGGCCCGCAACCAACTCGCCACCGCCTACGAGCGGTTCCTGACCGCGCTGCTCGACCCGCGCGCCGAGGACGGATTCGCCCCCGCCCTGTACGCGCTGGCACGGGCCGCGTCGGACGGGACGCTGAGCCCTTTCCTGCGCGCGGACCGGGCGATCGCGATCCTCACCGCGCTGTGGAACCGCCCCGGTCTCGCCGTGCGCGAGGCACAGCCGACCCTGCACGACGCGCTCACCGCGACCGCCCTGCTGGAGCACGCCCTGCGCCCGCTGGCCGCCCCGGCTCCGGAGAGCGGGGTCGCCCACGCGGTGAGCGGCGGGGTCGCGGTCCTGCCGGGCCTCGCCGCTCTCGAACACCACGGTGTCCCCCTGCTGTTGACCGAACACGGGGTCTATCTGCGTGAGCGCTACCTCGGCTATCGCACCGCGCCGTACCGCTGGCCGGTGAAGGCCGTGATCCTCGGGTTCTTCCGGCTGCTCGCGCAGGAGAGCTACCGGCGGGCCGCGCTGATCACACCGGGCAACCGTTACAACCGGCTGTGGGAGGAGGAGGGCGGCGCCGCCCCGGAGTCGATCCGCACGGTCTACAACGGCGTCGACCCCGCGGCGTTCCCGGCGGCCGGGCCCGAACCGGACGCGCCCACCCTCAGCTGGGCGGGCCGGGTCGATCCCATCAAGGACCTGGAGACCCTCATCCGGGCCTTCGCCCTCGTCCGCGCCCGGCTCCCGCACGCGCGGCTGCGGTTGTTCGGCGGGACACCGCGGGGCGGAGAGGCCTACCGGGAACGCTGCGAGGCCCTGGCCGCCGAACTCGGGCACGCCGACGCCGTCACGTTCGAAGGGCGCGTCGACGACATCAAGGACGCCTACGCCGCCGGAAACGTCGTGATGCTCTCCAGCATCAGCGAAGGCTTCCCCTTCACCCTGATCGAGGCCATGTCCTGCGGTCGGGCGACCGTGTCCACCGACGTGGGCGGTGTACGCGAGGCCGTCGGTGACACCGGGCTCGTGGTGCCTCCGCGCGATCCGGAGGCGATGGCCGCGGCCGCGCTGGAGCTGCTGGGCGATCCCGGGCGGCGCAGGGCGATGGGCGAGGCGGCCCGGTTGCGGGTCATCGAGCAGTTCACCCTCCGGCAGACCATTGACACGTTTCGGTCCGTCTATCTGGAACTGGCCCACCCGAAACAGGAGTTGACCGTCATGCCCCCGGTCAGGACGCCCGCCCCGGCCGTCCACGGCACCGGAAGCCTCGCCCTGTGAGCGGGCCGATGTCCCTCGAACCCGGGGGCGGCGAACAGGACACGCTGGCCATACGGCTGGCCGACACACGTCCGCCGCGACGCCGGCCACGCTGGGCCCTCGACGACACCACGCTCGCCATCCGGCTGCCCCGGCGCGGCCCCGACGAGGAGGCGGTCAGTGAACTCGCCGCCGAACTCGCCGACCGCATAGGTCCCGCAGTCCACCCCTACGAAGTGGCCGCGCTGCTGGAGGCGGAGGGACTGTCCGCGTCCCTGATCAGCGAACGGTACGGCCACCCGAACCTGTTCTCCCTCGCCTCCGCCCTGTACGAGCGAGTCCCGCGCACCTTCCCCGAACCCGCCCCGGCGGCCGACCCCTGGCGCCCCGACACCCTGCGCTGTCTGCTGCGGGGAGTGCTGTTCGCCCTGCCGGGCCTCGCCTACCTGCTGACCGCACCGCTGTGGAACGCCGGCGGGCACGCCCCCGCCCTCATCGTGGCCGGCCTCGCCTCCTGGGCGTGGGGGCAGGCACTCGGCCATCGCGCGCACCTGCGGATGGCGACGGGACGCCGGGAGGCGGGCCGTACCCTCCTGGCCGGCGCGCCCGCGGGAGCGGCGGTGGCCACGGCGATCGCCGCGCTGCCCGCCGACGGCGGACCGGTGACCCTGGTGGCTGCCGCGCAGTCCGCGTACCTGGCGGCCGCCGGTGTCCTGCTGGTGCTGGGCCGGGAACGGCTGCTGCTGGCCGCGCTCAGCCCGCTGATCGCCGGTGCCGCCGTCCTGGCGTGGTGGGAGCCCGGCCCCACGCTCCGGGCCGGGCTGCCCCTGCTGGCGCTGCTCGCCACGCTCACCGTCACCGGCTGGGTCCTGCGGGGCGCCCTCGCCGTCCCGGCCGTCGCCGGCGCGACCCGGCCGCGCCCGCTGTGGTCGCTGCCGTACGGCCTGTTCGGGCTGGCCGCGGGGGTGCTGGTGCTGCTGGAGGGACGGGAGGAGCCGTACGCGGTGATCGTGCTGACGCTGAGCATGGGACCGGCGGAATGGCTGCTGTACCGCTACCGCGGGCTGTCGGTCGCCGCGCTGCGTGCCACTGCCACGCCCGCCGGGTTCCTGCTGCGTTCGGCCGGCATCCTCGGCCTCTGCCTGCTCGCCTATCTCGCGCCGCTGCTGCCCGCGGCCCTGCTGACCGGCGCGGACCCGGCCGCCCTGCTGCTGCTCGCGGCCGTCCTGTGGACCGCGCTGCTGCTCCAGGCGTTCGGGGCGGCCTGGTCGTCGGCCGGGATCTGCCTGACGGCAGCCGGCGGGGCCGCAGCGGTCGTCCTGTTCGATCTGCCACCGGGCGCCGCCCTGGCCCTGCCGCTCAGCTGCGGCGCCGCCGCCCTGTGTCTGTCGGCGTGCGCACTGTGGCTGCTCGGCCGGCCCGCCCCGCACGCCTGAGCCCCGCGCCACTCTCCGCTCCTATCCCGTCCAACCGAAGGGACACCGCAGTTGACCTCCGCACCGCTCGCCGCCGTCACCGGAGCCGAAGGCTTCATCGGCTCGCACCTCACCGAGGCACTGGTCGCCTCCGGACACCGGGTCAGGGCCATGGCCCAGTACAACTCCTTCTCCTCCTACGGCTGGCTGGAGACCCTGCATCCGGACGTCCTGGACCAGGTGGAGATCGTCCTCGGCGACGTCCGGGACCCCGGGTCGGTCCGCGGCCTCCTCGAAGGGGCCGACACCGCCTACCACCTGGCCGCGCTGATCGCGATCCCGTACTCCTACCAGGCCCCGCACAGCTACGTGGACACCAACGTCACCGGCACTCTCAACGTGCTGGAAGCCGTGCGCGCCCTGGGCACGCCCCGGCTGGTGCACACCTCCACCAGCGAGACGTACGGCACCGCGCAGACCGTGCCCATCACCGAGGACCACCCCATCAACACCCAGTCCCCCTACGCCGCTTCGAAGGCGGGCGGGGACCGGCTGGCCGACAGCTACCACGCCAGTTTCGACACCCCGGTCGTCACCCTGCGGCCCTTCAACACCTTCGGGCCGCGCCAGTCGATGCGCGCGGTCATCCCCACCGTGATCGGGCAGGTCGCGGCGGGGGAACGCACGATCACCCTCGGCGACCTGCGCCCCACCCGGGACTTCACCTTCGTCAAGGACACCGCGCAGGCCTTCCTCGCCGTCGGCAGCGCGCCCGCAGAGCAGGTCGTGGGCCGTACCTTCAACGCCGGAACCGGTGGGGAGATCTCGGTCGGCGACCTGGTCGCGCTGATCGGCAAGGTGATGGACACCGCTCTCGATGTCCGCGAGGACACCGCCCGCATCCGCCCCGCCAACTCCGAGGTGATGCGGCTGGTCGCGGACGCGAGCCGGCTCGGCGCGGCCACCGGCTGGCAGCCCGCGCACACCTTGGAGGAAGGCCTGGCGTCCACCGTGGAGTTCTTCCGCGACCCGGCCAACCTCGCCCGCTACAAGACCGGCATCTACAACATCTGACACCGCCCAGCGGATCTCGTCCGTCACGTCCGCGCACGTCCACGAAGCGTTCACGAAGGAGGAGCCTCATGCACGCAGTGATCCTGGCGGGAGGCAAGGGCGTCCGGCTGCGGCCGTACACCACCGCGCTGCCCAAGCCGCTCGTGCCCATCGGCGACCAGCACGCCATCCTGGAGATCGTGCTGCGCCAGCTGTCCACGGCCGGCTTCACCAGCTGCACCATCGCCATCGGCCACCTCGGCGAGATCATCCGCGCCTACGTCGGCGACGGCTCCCAGTGGGGCCTGACCGTCGACTACGCCACGGAGGACAGCCCGCTGGGCACCATGGGCCCGCTGCTCACCCTGCGCCACCGACTGCCGGAGACCTTCCTGGTGATGAACGGCGACGTCCTCACCGACCTCGACTACGCCGACGTCCTGCACCGGCACCGCGCGTCCGGGGCCCCGCTGACCATCGCGACGTACGCCCGCAAGGTGCACATCGACTTCGGCGTGCTGACCACCGACTCCAGCAAGGTCGTCGCGTTCACCGAGAAGCCGAGCATGGACTACCGCGTCTCCATGGGCGTCTACGGCCTGTCCCGCGCCACCCTCGACGGCTACACGCCCGGACTCCCCCTCGGCTTCGACGAGTTGGTGCTCGACCTGCTGAAGACCGACAACCAGCCGCACGCCTACGACTTCGACGGGTACTGGCTGGACATCGGCCGCCCCGACGACTACGACCGTGCCAACGCCGAGTTCACCACCCGCAAGTCGCTTCTGCTCAAGGGAGCCTGAGCACGTCATGCGCATTCTCGTCCTGGGCTTCACCGGCTATCTCGGCGTGCACGTCGTCGAGCGGCTGCGCGCACTGCCGGGCGCGCTGGTGCTCGGCGGCGGCCGGTCGCCGGCCGCCGACCTCGACGTCGATCTCGCCCGCGTCAGCCCGGAGCGGCTGGCGAAGTCCCTCGCGTCGGCCGCGCCCGACACCGTCGTCAACTGCGCGGGCGCTACCGGCGGCGACGCCGTCACCCTCGCCGAGGTCAACACCCGGGGTCCGGCGGTGCTGTGCGCCGCGCTGCGCGAGGCGGCCCCCGCGGCCCGTCTGGTGCACCTGGGCTCGGCCGCCGAGTACGGGCCGGGCACGCCGGACATCCCGGTGACGGAGTCGGCGGCCACCCGCCCGGTCGGCCCCTATGGTGCGACCAAGCTCGCGGGCACGGTCGCGGTGACGGCCTCCGGCCTGGACGCGGTGGTGCTGCGGGTGGGCAATCCGGTGGGCCCCGGAGCTCCGTCCACCGGGCTGCCCGGCCGGATCGCCACACTGCTGCGCGAGGCCGGCCCCGACCCGGAGGCGGTGCTGCGGCTCGGCGACCTGTCCGCCTACCGCGACTTCGTCGACGTACGTGACGTGGCACGGGCGGCGGTACTCGCGGCCACGGCCCCGGGCCCGCTGCCGCCCGTCCTCAACGTCGGCGGGGGCCGGGCCGTCCCGGTGCGCGACCTGGTGCGGAACCTGGCCGGCCTGGCCGGCTTCCGGGGCCGGATCGAGGAGAGCACGGCCGGTTCGGGCCGCTCCGCGCAGGTGTCGTGGCAGTGTTCGGACATCACCGCCGCCGAGGAGGCCCTGGGCTGGCGTCCGGACCACTCCCTCGACGACGCGCTGACCGCGCTGTGGGCAGGCGGCCGCACGCCGTGAACCTGCTGATTCCGCTGTACGTCCATCCGGCCGAGGACCCGGGGGCCTGGCACCGGCTGATCACCGCCGCGTCCCGCACCTACGGAGTCGTTCTCAACCCGGCGAGCGGTCCGGGCGAGGTCCCCGACCCGGCGTTCACCGCCGCGGCCGGTGCGCTGCGGGCGGCGGGGGCGCGTCTGCTGGGCTACGTCGACACCGACTACGGGGTGCGCGACGCCGCGGACGTCACCGAGGACGTACGCCGGCACCGGGAGTGGTACGCGGCGGACGGCTGCTTCCTGGACCGGGTGACGGCGACCGCGGACGGGCTGCCGGCCTGCCGCCGGCTGGTACGGGCGGTGCGCCGGGCGGGTGCGGGGACGGTCGTCCTCAACCCCGGGGTCCATCCGGCGCCGGGGTACGCTCGCCTCGCCGACCTGACCGTCACGTTCGAGGGCCACTGGTCGACGTACGTCTCCGCCTTCAGCCGGCCGGCGTGGACCGCGCGGCACCCGCCCGAGCGGTTGTGCCACCTCGTGTACGGGGTGCCCGAGGCGCTCGTTCCTCTCGCCGTGCGCACCGCGCACGAGCGCGGGGCGGCGGTCTGCGGCCCGGTGACGGGCGAACCACCCAACCCCTGGGCCCAGTTGACACCCGCCCTCACCGGGGCGGGGCGATGAGCCGGCGGGCCTTTTCCTGCGTGACCCTGCTGACCGCGCTCGCGGCCTCGGCGCTGTCGGGCTGTTCCGGCAGCGCCGGGCATCCGGCCGAAGCACACCGGACGACGTCGGGCGCGCCGCACGCGGCGACTTCCAGACCGCCGGCTCCTGAGCCGGAGAGGCCGCCGACCTCCCCGAGCGCCTCCCCTTCCCCATCGCGGGGTTCCGCCGCCCCTTCGCCCTCCAGGACCCTGTGGAAGCCACGTCCGGGCCTTGCCTGGCAGTGGCAACTCGACGGCAGGATCGATGCGTCGGCCGACGTGCCCGTCTACGACATCGACGGCTTCGAGAACTCGGCGTCGGACGTGGCCCGGCTGCACCGCGCGGGGAAGAAGGTCATCTGCTACGTCAACGTGGGCGCGTGGGAGGACTTCCGGCCGGACCGGGACGCTTTCCCGCAATCGGTGCTCGGCGAGCCCAACGGGTGGTCGGGCGAGCGGTGGCTGGACATCCGGCAGCTGGCCGTTCTGCGACCGATCATGGAGCGCCGCTTCGACATGTGCCGTGACAAGGGCTTCGACGCGGTGGAGCCGGATCTCGTGGAGGGCTACGGCAACGACACCGGCTTCCCGCTCACCGCACGGGACCAGCTCAGGTACAACCGCATGATCGCGGCCATCGCCCATGAGCGAGGGCTCTCGGTAGGGCTGAAGAACGATCTTCCCCAGATTCCCCAACTCGTGAGCCATTTCGACTTCGCGGTCAACGAGGAGTGCGCCCAGTACGACGAGTGCGGCGAGCTCTCCCCGTTCATCGCGGCGGGCAAGGCGGTCTTCCACGTCGAATACACGGAGCCGCGGAGCGGTTTCTGTGCCGAGTCCCGCCGACTGAGGCTGTCGTCGATGCTGAAGAAACCGGAACTCGGGGTGTGGCGAAGCCCGTGTTGACGGTTGCCTCGCAGAACGGCTCCTTTCCCTGTGAACAGGGAAAGGAGCCGTTCAGGAGTGACCGGAGGTGTGTGCCTTCAACGGGTCATGCGTGACGGTGCGAGCGCCGGTTGCCGGTGACGAGGCGGTAGAGGGCCAGCAGGACGAGGGAGCCTGCGATCGCGGCGATCCACGTGGAGAGCTCGAAGAACCCGTCGATGGAGTCGACGCCGAAGATCACCTTGCCGAGCCAGCCGCCGAGCAGACCGCCGGCAATACCGATGAGCATGGTGATGATGATGCCGCCGGGGTCCTTGCCCGGCATCAGGAGCTTGGCGATGGCGCCGGCGAGTAGCCCGATGATGATCCAAGCAATGATGCCCATGGTGCCTCTCCGCTTCGTCGTATAAGGATTCTGTTAACTCATCGGGTGCGCCGATCCCGCGTTGCCAAACGTCTCCTTCTGATATCGGCTCTGTCGGCCCTGATTGCGGCTCAGGTCATCGGGGGGAAAGACGTACCTCGTCAGGAACGGTCGAGGGCAAGGTGAGCGCCAGGGCGGCCTCAGCCCGGGGCAGCGCAGCAGCATGGAAGGCGGCTGTTCCGTACTCTGACGGCATGCGCATGCGCCCCACCCTGAGCTGGACCCCTGCCGAGGACCTGCCGCCGGGCACCACGGATCTGGAGCCGGTCGCCGATGCGCTCGGCGACGGCGGAGTGCTGGTGCTCAGCGGAGCGGGCATCTCCACGGAATCGGGCATCCCCGACTACCGGGGCGAGGGCGGGAGCCTGAGCCGGCACACCCCCATGACCTACCAGGACTTCATCGCCGACGCCCAGGCCAGGCGCCGGTACTGGGCACGCAGCCACCTCGGCTGGCGGACCTTCGGCCGGGCCCGCCCCAATGCCGGGCACCGGGCCGTGGCCGCATTCGGGCGCCGGGGCCTGCTCTCGGGTGTCATCACCCAGAACGTGGACGGCCTGCACCAGGCCGCAGGCAGCGAGGACGTCGTGGAACTCCACGGAACCCTGACCCGGGTCGTCTGCCTTTCCTGCGGCGCCTTCAGCCCACGCCGCGAACTCGCCCGGCGGCTGGAGGAAGCCAATCCGGGGTTCGAGCCCGTGGCCGCCGGAATCAACCCGGACGGTGACGCCGACCTCACGGACGACCAGGTCGGAGGCTTCCGCGTGGTGCCCTGCGCGCTCTGCGGCGGCACCCTCAAACCGGACGTCGTGTTCTTCGGCGAAGCAGTTCCGCCGCCGCGCGTCGAGCACTGCCGCGAACTGGTCCGTGCGGCGACCTCGGTACTGGTCCTCGGTTCCTCGCTGACGGTGATGTCCGGGCTCCGCTTCGTCCGCCAGGCGGCCCAGGCCGGGAAGCCGGTGCTGATCGTCAACCTGGATCAGACGCGGGGCGACCAGCACGCCCTTGCCAGGGTTGCTCTCCCGCTGGGCACAGCCCTCAGCACCGTCGCCCACCGGCTGGGCGTCGCCTAGCCGTCTCGGCCCTGAACCGACCGGGAACACCCCGAGCAACTCGGACACGGCACGGACCGCGTCACGTCAATGCCCGGCGGCCGCCTTCACCAGGGCGACCGCCACACCGATCGCCGCGTCCGCGAGGCCCGCCACGACCGCCGCCAAGGCGCCTCCCCCCATCCGCAGCCCGCCCACACAGCCCCACAGGAAGAGGGAGACCACGCACACTCCCGCCGCGGCCGGCAACGCGGCGTCCAGAGACAGGACGTCCAGCGCGGCCAGGGCGATCAGCACGGACGGGCCCACAGCGCAGGACAGCAGCGGGCTGCTGACGTACAGCATGCGGCGCAGCTCGCGGCCGTTGGCGAGGCGACGGTGGACTGTGCGGTGCGCCTGCTGGTCGGCGACCAACGCCGCGAGCCACAGACCCAGTGCGGTCGTCAGGACCGTGGCGAGGGCGCCGAGGGGACCCACATCACCGAGAGACAGACCGATCACCACGGCGATCATCGTGATGGTGGCGTAGATCCGTTCCTTCAGACGGTCCGCCAGTGCACCGGTCTCCGCGCCAGGCGGCGCCTCCGCTCGCCGGTCGTCCTCCACCTGCTGCCCCTCACCAGTAGACAGCGGTCAGGGCGTCAACCGAGTCGACGGCGGAGGGCCGCCGCCAGCCTGACCGGCGCCACGCGCAGCACCAGGGCTCCCTTCGGCCCGCCAGAGAGTGGCTTGGCGTAATAGGGACGGCCGAGCCGGGAGGCACGGAACCAACGGGTGCCGGACAGTCCCCTCGTGGCCGGGAGGGGAATGCGGTTCTTCGGGTCGCCCGTGCGGAGGGTCAGCGTCCACCGTCCTGGGCGCAGTGTCCCCACCGGCATGCGGGCGGTGAAGGTGCGGCTGCCGTCCGGTGCGTACAGCAGGGGTACCTCTCGTACCGAGCCCGAGTCCTCTTCGGCGCGCAGGGCGGTGGGTTCGGGGTGGCGTGCGGACTCGGCGGTCAGGCGTCCGCTGACGATGAGCGTGGTGGATGCGAAGGCGTCCCAGGCGATTCCGGTCACCCGGCATGCCGGCTCGGCCTTGGCCTGCCGGACATCCAGGGAGAAGTTGCCGTGGGGGGTGAAGAAGGGGCGTGCGGTGGTGGGATGGTGCCCGGGCCGGGAGTCGGTGGTCATCTCTCGCTGCGGTGGAGCGGCCCTTCGGCCGTCCGCGTCCGTCCGGGCCTGTCGGAGCCTCACGGTCCGGCTGACGCCCTGGGCGCGTAGATCCAGGTAGAGGTCCCACGTCCCCTTGCCGAGCGGGGCGCCCGCGTCCACGGTGCTCAGGTCCACATCGACGGTGAAGCCGACTGCTGCGTCGTCACCGTGGCGCGGTGCGGTACCGACGGTCACGGGCACTCGGATGTCCGGGTGCCGGAAGTCCCTGGGGCGCAGGATCAGTTGGGTGGCGGGCTGGAGGGGGCCGAGGGACTCGATGCGGGCGTGGCCGGCGAGGCGGAGCACCACGCCGTCGCCCGTCCAGGCCGCTTCGGCCAGTTCATGGTGGACGGGGATGCGGTCCGTGGCGTCGAAGCAGGCGTCCGGGACCGCCTTCAGGGGGTCACGGAAGAAGGGGTGGGACCAGTAGACGCGGCCCTTGTCGACGACGTGGCCGCGTCCCGCGTCCTCCTTGGCGTGCCGGGCCACGGTCATGAGGTCCTCGTAGCGGTCCGTGCGCAGGAGGTGGACGATCAGCCGGTCCTCCGGGGCGAGCAACTGGAAGACGCCGTCGGTCACATAGCTCTGGGCCCAGTGCCGGAACTGCGGGTAGAAGTGCTCCCGGGCCCGCTGTTCGCTCTCCCGGGGCAGCAGGGCACGCAGTGGCCCGCACAACTCCCACTCCACATGGCGGCGCATGATCCGGTCCTGGCGCGGTCCGGGGTCCAGGTAGCGGGCGACCGTTTCGAAGCACAGCCGGGTGCCGTCCATGCGGTGGACGAGGTCGGCGGCGGTGAGGGTGAGGTTGTTGCCGTTCTGGCGATTGCGGGAGTAGTAGCAGTCGTAGTCGGCGACCACGGAGATGCCGTCGGCGTTCAGGAAGGCCGCGGCGGTGAAGGGCTTGTCCTCGCAGTTGCGGTACGGCGGAAACCTCAGGCCCAGCCGTTCGATCAGCGAGCGCCTGAACAGTTTCCAGCAGCCCAGGGTGCGGTAGGCCGCGGAGGAGAAGACGTCCGTCCTGGGCTGGTTGTGTGAGAAGACCGCCGTCGGTACGGCTCGTCCGCCGACCGACACCATCTTGCCGAGGACCACGTCGGTGCGGTTCTCGTCCGCCATCGCGACCATGCGGCGCAGGGCGTCCGGGCCGAGGTAGTCGTCGGAGTCGAGGAAGAAGACGTAGTCACCGCCGGCCATGTCCAGGCCGGTGTTGCGTGGGCCTCCGGCCCCTCCGCTGTTGGGCTGGTGCACGACACGCAGGCTGGAGCAGGTCTGGGCGAGGCGGTCCAGTTCACGTCCGGTGCCGTCGGTCGAGCCGTCGTCCACGGCGATGATCTCGATCATGTCGAGACCGAGCGTCTGCTCCATGACGGAGGTGACGCACTTCGTCAGTTCCGGCATCGCGTTGTACGCGGGGATGATCACGCTCACGCGGGGAGGGGTCGTAAGGGACATGAGGGGCTCCCGGGCCGTGGGGCGGTGCGGAGGTGAGGGAGGCAGTCCGGTTTCTGCCGGGGCCGGGCGACAAGCGGCTCCATGGAGCTTCCGGCGCGGCCCCTCCTGCCCGCCCGACGTAGGGCCTCCTCCTACGCCGTCGGAGTGTGGGAACCACCCGTTCGGGTGCGTGTCGGCGACTGCAGCCGGGCGGCGTGACTCCTGGGCGCCGCCCACCGCCGAGAACGCCTGGCTGGTCACCCAGCACGAGGCCGGCTGCCGGGACATGAGCCCGCGGCAGGTCGCCGAGCAGGCGTTCCGGCTGGCCGACGGCTGCCTGATGAGCGCGAAGAAGGACGGCGTCGTCCACATCGGCGGCTTCCTGGGCCTGCGTGACCGCAGCCTCACCGAGCGGTGCGAGTTGCTGCTCATCGCTACGGAAGGCTTCCCCGGCCACGCGCGCTCGCCTGCCAGCTCTACCTGGAAGGTGGCATCCGCTCGGTCGAACTGGGTTCCCTCTACCTCGGCAGCGAGGACGAGAACGGCACCCGGTCACCGCAGCGCCCTACGAGCTGGTCCGGCTCGCGCTTCCCCGCAGGACGTACGGCCTCAGCCAAGGACAAGGAGCGGATCCCGGGATACCGCCTGGTCGAACAGCCCCCGCTGCTCCGCCACTTCCGCTGCAAGCTGGAACCCGTTCCGTCGTGAGTGCGGCAACTCGCCTTCCGCTGCGGCGGTGTGTGCCGTGTCACACCCCCCAAAGTCCGCCTAAGTTGTCTGCATCACAGCGGAAATGTCCTTTTGGCGGGCATGCTCGAAACGGATGCCGATGCCCTAAGTGGGGCTCATCGGCACCCTCTTGGGCGCGATGCTTCAAAGTGACCCATGGCACAGCACTCGCGACATTCTCCCCGTCCCCCTTGGAAGGTGCCTCATCATGGCCGCTTACCTCTGCCCACCCGCCGTGATACACGGTGAGCATGCCGTGAAGACCAGCCAGATCGTGGCGGAGGTGAGCGACCGGCACCCAAACGCGGCGTGGGCGCCGCGGATCGACGGCATCGCGGCCAGTACGGGCATCGACACCCGTCGGTGGATGCTTCCCCTGGAGACCGCCGTCGCCCCCGGCAACGGCGGCGGCCTGCGGGCTGTCGGCGCCGAGCGGGCCCAAGAGGCGCTGGCACGCGACGGGTTCACCCAGCAGGACGTGGACCGCGTGATCACCGCCCTCGAGGCGATACCCGCCCCGCAGACCGTCCAGGAGCGCACCGCGCCGGCCTGGGAGGCTGTGCAGTCCTACGGGGAGCACGCGGCGCGCGGGGCCCTGCAGACAGCCGGGCTGGACCCCGCGGACGTCGACTGCCTGATCACCAGCCACTCCACCACCCCGGCACTGCCGGGTCTGGACATAGCCCTGGCCAACAGGCTGCCGCTCCGCAACGACGTGATGCTGCTGCCGGCCACGCAGTGGGCCTGTATCGCGGGGACCCGCTCCCTGGCACTGGCGGCGGAGCTCGTGGCCGCGGACCCCGACCGGGTGGTCCTGGTCGTCATCGCCGAGGCGCTGAGCACGACCTACCAGCCCGCCGACGACACCCTCGAGTCCCTGATCGTCCGGTTGCTGTTCGCCGACACCGCTGTCGCCGCGGTGGTCACGGGCCGCCCGAGGCCCGAGTCGGTGCTGCGACTGGACGCCGCCTGGCACCACACCCTGCCCGGCACCGGGGACCTGCACCGCCTGGAGACACGGGCGGACGGCACCCACTTCGTGATGGACCGGCGCGGGCCGCGCGCCGTGCAGGAGACCGTCACGGCGATGTGGGAGTGGCTGCGCGCCCGCTACCAGGACGACCCCGACTCATGGCACCCCGACGTACTGCTCGCGCACCCCGGGGGGACCCGCGTGCTGGAGTACATGGAACAGACGATGCCCGACGCGTGGCCGTCGGGGCTGCTGGACTACAGCCGGGACAGCTACACCAGCGGCAACCGCGGAGGCGCCGCCGTGTTCGACATCCTGCGGCGGGCGCACGACGCCGGGCAGCAGAAGCCCGGCAATCGCGCCGTTCTGTACGCGGCGGCACCGGGTCTCACGGCCACCGCGCTGGAAGGGCAGTGGCTGTAGTGCGCGCCCGCGCCCCCGAGGCGTAGCCGCGTCACCTCGCGACTTCCGCCCAGACGACCTTTCCGGTGTCCGTCCACCGCACCCCCCACCGGGTGGTGAGCCGGTGCACGATGCTCAGGCCACGCCCGCCGTCGTCGAGCAGGTCGCCCCGCCTCAGGCGTGGCCTGCCGTTTCCGGTGTCGCCCACCTCGCACAGCAGGCTCTGACCGGCCCTGATCAGCCGGACCGTGACGGGACCGGTGGCGAAGCGCACCGCGTTCGTGACCAGTTCGCTGACCAGCAGCAGCGCGTTGTCCCGGGTGCCGTCCCTGACTCGCCATTGCCTCAGCAGGGCGGAGACCTCCGCGCGGGCTCGGGCGGGGGCGTCGCCGCGGGCGGGCAGCCGCCAGGTCGCCGTGTCCCCCTTGCGGTAGCCGATCATCCGCGCGAGCAGCAGGGTCACGTCGTCGCGCTGGGGCGCGGGCGCCAGTGCGGAGACGACGTGCCGTGCGGTCTGCTGCAAGGCGTCCCAGGGGTGCACCGTGGCCACGGCGTCCGCCAGCCTGTCGATGCCCTCGTCGATCGACAGCGCGGGATCCTCCACCAGGCCGTCGGTGTAGAGCGCGAGCACGGAGCCCGGGGGCACGCCGATGGTGTACACGTCGAACGGCTCTCGCAGCGCGAACTCGGCACCCAGGCCGGGGTGAGGGCGGATCGAGAGCGGGGCCGCGCGCCCGTCCGGGGAAACCAGGATCGGGGGGAGGTGGCCGGCGCTGGACAACGTCACGTGGTGGCTGACCGGGTCGTAGATCGCGATGCAGCAGGTCGACCCGAGGGCGCTGTAGCCAGCTGCCAGCCCGGACTCCGCGTCGTCCAGCAGCGTCACGGTCTCGTCCAGGTGCTCCAGTACCTGGTCGGGCGCGAGCCCCGCGGACAGCAGCGCGCGGGCCTCCATGCTCAGCTGGCCCATGGTCGCCGCGGCCCCCAGGCCATGCCCGACGACGTCACCGACCACCAGCGCGGTACGGCCGTCAGGCAGCGGAAAACTGTTCACCCAGTCGCCGCCGACACCCGCGCTGTCGGGGGTGGCGGGCTGGTCGACGCTGGCGATCTCGATGGTGTCGCCGCCGGCGCGGGGCAGGAGCCGGCGCTGCAAGGCCAGCACCTGCGTGTGCTCGCGCTGGTGCTGACGGGCCAGGTCGACGTGGTGAGCGGTTCTGGCGACCAGTTCCTGCAGGTCGAACAGCTCGCTGTCGCGGAAGGGGCAGTCCGCCCGCCGCCAGACCTCCGCCACGCCCAGTACGACGGGCGGCGCGCCGTCCAGGACCAACGGTATGCACGCCAGACCCGCCGACCGGTCACCGGGTACCAGGGCACGCACCACCCGTGGACTGCCGAAGACCCGCTCGACCGCCTGCCGGTCGGGTATGACGATGGTCTGCGGGGCATCCTCCCGCAGCACCGCCTGCGCCAGCAGGCGACTCGCGTCGCCGGGAAGATCGTCGCCCGGCGTCATATAGCCCTCGGGCCACACCCGGTCCGGCACCAGGGCCGCCCGCCGCAGTCGGATGCGCCCCTGCGGCTTCCCGGTGACTCCCTCGCCCGTCCATACGGCGAAGTCGAGGTCGACGGCGGCAACGTCTCCCCAGGCCAGCAGGGACTCCGCCAGCGACTGCGCGGTCTCGCCGATGTCCAGCGAGGTGCCGATCGCGGTCTCGGCGGCGTAGAGATGCAGTCTCCTGGCCATGGCGATCACGGAGACGGTCAGACCCTCCTCGGGCGCCGCGGCCGGCAGGATGCTCATCGAGACCACCAGCTCAGACCCGTCATCGCGCCGCAGCCTCTGGATTCGGGCGACGTGCGCCTCACCGCTCTCCACGACCTGCCGCAACCGCCGTGAGACCGTCGGTACGTCCCCAGGGGGCAGGAGATCGACGAACGGCCGCCCCGCCCCGGCGTCCAGACCCGCGAACACAGGGGCTTCCAGATTGCAGCGGGTGATGACCAGGTCCCTGTCCAGGTTGACCGCGCCGAGGATCTGCTCCTGACGGCCGGCTGCCGGGTCGTCGGGGACTCGCCGGGGCGTGGCGCGGTCACCCTGCGCATCGCCGGAACCGGCGGGCGCTGCCGCTCCGCCACGCGGGATGTAGCGCCCCAGAGCGCGGCTGACCAGGTCGAACGCCGAGGAGGACGAGGGCGGGGGTGAGGGCGAGGGTGTGGAGTCCATGCGGCTCTCTCAGCAATCCCCGGCACGGTGCCGGGGCCGTACTCGGACCCGTGCGGTGAGGCCCCGAGATCCCTGACCGCACACCTCATTGAATAACACCGGGGGCCGCTTCGCACACACCAGCGATTGCACGGTGTATGCGGACAGTAGGGGCGGGGGCGGGGGGCGTGCTCACCTCAGAGGCTGTGCATGGGCGATGAGCAGCGCGACATCGTCATGGTCAGCCGGATTGCGGAGTTGCCGGAGCAGCCGGTCGCAGGTCTCCTCCGCGGAGCGGTACGGCGGAGAGAGCAGGCGCAGGAGCTCGTTCAGGCGCTTGTCGATGGGGTCGTCGCGGGTCTCGACCAGGCCGTCGGTGTACAGGACGAGTTGATCGCCGGGGTTCATGGCGAGGGCGGAGGTTTCGAAGGGACCGCTGCCGACTCCCAGTGGGGTGCCGGTGGGCAGGTCGAGCAGTTCGGGTGGTCTGCCGGCGCGCACCAGAACGGGGGGCAGGTGGCCGGCGCAGGCCACGTGCAAGAGGGCGTGGTGGGGGTCGTAGACCGCGTACACGCACGTGGCGATGTAGGGGTCCAGACCCTGTGTGATCTTGTCGAGGTGGGTGAGGATCCGGCTCGGGGCGAGGTCGAGGTCGGCGAGGGTGGAGGTGGCGGTGCGCAGCCGGCCCATGGTGGTGGCTGCCGGGATGCCGCTGCCCATGACGTCGCCGACCGCCAGGGCGGTCCGGTCACCGCTGAGGGGGATGACGTCGTACCAGTCGCCGCCGACCTCGCTGAAGGCCTGCGCGGGCCGGTACCGGGCGGCGATCTCCAGGCCGGGGCGGCGAGGCGAGGGCTGGGGCAGCAGGCTGCGCTGGAGGGTTTCGGCCGCGGTGCGGATGTGCTGGTGCAGGATGGCGTTGTCGATGCTCAGGGCGGCGGACGAGGCCAGTTCGCAGGCGAGGGTGAGATCGTCCTCGTCGAAGGGCTGCGGGTTGCGCGCGCGGGCCAGGCCCATCACGCCGATGATCTCTCCGCGGGCGATGAGGGGGACGGCCATGTCGGTGTGGACGCCGGCCTGGGCGAGCAGGCCGGCGGCAGTGTCGTCGGCTGCGATGCGGCTGAGCTCTCGGCTCTCGAGGTGGGTGAGCAGCAGGGGCTTGCGGGTGCGGAGGCAGTGGGCCGCCGGGTGGTCGGCGTGGTAGGCGGTGAGGTGGCCGGGCGCGATGATCGCCTCGGAGGCGTCGGTGGGGTACGCGGTCTTCACCGCCAGGGCTCGGAACAGTGCCGTTCCCTCGCCGCGGTCCGGGCGGCCCGTGCGCAGGACGGAGTCCAGGATGTCCACCGCGATCATGTCGGCCAGGTCGGGCACCAGGACGTCCGCCAGTTCCTGGGCGGTCCGCTCCACCTCCAGTGTGGTCCCGATGCGGGCCGAGCCGTCGGCCATCATGCGCAGGCGCTCCTGGGCCCGGTCGGCCTGCCTGGCTGCTTCGTACCGGTCGGTGACGTCCACCACCACGTTGGCGATGCCCAGCACGTTCCCGCTGTGATCCTCGAGTCGGTAGAGCGACACGGCCCAGGCGTGGTCGTTGTCCGGGTCGGCGCGGGTACGGCCCACCACCTGGCGGTCCACCAGGGGCAGGCCGGTCTGCAGAACCTCCCGCATCTGCCTCTCCGCGGTCTCGAAGGGCGCTCCGGGCAGGATCTCGCGGAAGTGGCGGCCCACGTGGTCGGCCTCGGGGACGCCGTGCATGGAAGCCAGGGCCCCGTTGACGGCCACGTACCGCAACCCGGTGTCGAGGACGGACAGGCCGATCGGCGCCTGGGTGACCAACTGGCTGGAGAGGGCCACCTCGCGCTCCACCTGCCGCACCGTGGCCCTGTCGGTGGCCAGCCCGAGCGCGTAGTGGTCACCGATGTTGTCCGTCAGCCGCATGGTGCGGAACTCGACCGTCCGGGTGCTGCCGTCCTTGTGCCGGACGGGGAACGGTCCCGCCCAGCCTCGGCCGGTCTCCATCACCTCGTCGAACAGTGCGAGCCCCGCCTCCCGGTCTTCGGGATGGAGCAGCAGGGTGGACGCGTAGTGCCCGGCCGCCTCGCCACCGGTGTAGCCGAACAGCTCCTCGGCCTGCGGACTCCACATGTCGATCCGGCCGTCGGCCTCCACCAGCACCGCGGCGACACCCAGCAGGTCCATCAGCCCGCTCGGGCCGGATGCCGCCTCCTCCGGATCACCCGCCCGCTGCGCTGGCTGATTCGCTCGGCTCATCACATTCGCCCCTTAGGCCTGTCGAGCTCACCGGCCCGCCCGCCTGCCTCGGCAGACGCTCACGGCCGTCTCCTTGCAGGTCAGCAACCGTTGCACTTCCAGCCTTCCACACGTCCCGGCTCCGACCGAGGTCATGAACCGGTTCCGGTGGCGGAGTCGCGCGCCTCGCCGATGTCGCGGAGTGCCATCCCCCGGGCTTCGGCGTGGGAGGCCGCCGACGGCCCGTCGTGCGAGGACGGCAGTTCCCGTCCCAGGCGTGCGAGCGGGGAGAGGGCCATCACCACCGGGGACAGCATCATGCCTGCGGCCGTCACCAGCAGGCCGGTGCGCAGCCCCCACTCCCCCGCGAGAAATCCGCCGGCCAGAGAACCGAGCGGGGTCAGGCCCATTCCGGCAAACGTGATCGTCGCGGCCGCGCGGCCCTGCATCCCGCCCGGAGTGACGGCCTGCCGGACGGCCATGACCGTGACATTCACCAGCTGCCCGCCGAACCCGAACCCGAACACGAAGCCGACCGCGAGGAGCGCGGGAACCGTCACGGCAGCGGAGCCGTCCAGGGCGGGCACGCACAGGAACACGCCGTCGCCGAGTGCCGCCGCCCCCATGAGCACCGCGCCGTACCCGAACCGGCTCGGCAGGCGGGCGGCCAGCAGCGAGCCCAGGATCGCGCCCGGTCCGGCCGCCGCGAGCGCCAGCCCGACGACGGTTCCCGACAGGTGCAGTTCCCTTGGCAGGAACAGCAGATAGACGGTCATCATGGCCGCGAAGGAGAACTGGAACGCGGCCGAGGCCAGGCACACGGCCCGGAGCACGGTATCGCCGGCGACAAAGCGCAGGCCCTCGTGGATCCGCTGCCAGATCCCAGGGGGATTCTCCGGGCGCTCCGGCATGGATTCGGTTCGGCGGATCCGCCGGATCGACAGGAACGACAGGGCGAAGAACAGCGCGCTGGAGGCTGCGGCGATCGGCGCCGACAGCAGGGACACCAACACCCCGCCGAGAGCGGGACCGCCGATCTGCGCCGCGGACCTGCTGCCTTCGAGCGCGCTGTTGCCCGGCACCAGTTGGTCGCGTCTGACCAGTCGTACGAGAGACGCCTGGTATGCCACGTCGAAGGACACGGACAGGGCGCCGACGGTGAAGGCGAGCACGAGCAGGCCGGGCATGCCGAGCCGGCCGAGGAGGCCGGCCAGGGCGGCAGCGCCCAGGGCCAGGGCCCGGCCGGCGTCGGTGAGCACCATCGTCGTGCGGGTACGCCACCTGTCCACCCAGGCACCGACGAGGAGCGAGAGCAACAGGATCGGCGCCTGCCCCACGGCGCGGAGAACGCCCAGTTGGCCGGCGCTGGCGTGAAGTGTCAGGACGGCCAGGAGCGGCAGAACCACCAGGCTTGCGTGTTCACCGAGTTGGGAGGCTGTCTGCCCCGTCCAGAGTCTGCGGAAGTCGGCGTCTCGCCACAGGCTGGACGGAACAGGTCGAGCGGAATCGGATGCGGCGGAGGAAGCGGACGGCACGGGAATCCCTTGTGTTGCCGACAACGAGGCCCGCCACCGAGCACATGACCGGTGCATCGGCGGTTCGGGCAGGAGAAGGCTCGCTGTGCCGCATCCTCAAGGGCAGCACGCGATGACAGGCCGATGAACGGCCGACACGTCAACGCGCGCTCGGGAAACCGACCATGCCTCAGCTCCTCGTGGGTGACTCGCTGTGCCCAGACCCTACCTGGGCTCGTGACGTGTGGTGCAGGATCTCGGAGGCCAGACGGTCGTCCAGTGCCCTGGGCAGGGTGTGGCCCATGCCCTCGATCATCACCAGGCGGGCGCCGGGGATGGCGGCGGCGGTGGCCTCGGCGTGCGCGGGCGGGAACATCGGGTCCTCCGTGCCGTGCAGCACCAGCGTCGGCGCGGTGACCGAGGCCAACTCGGCCGCGGAACCCGAGCCTGCGGCCCCGGCGAGCGTGTGATGGAGCCCGGCCATCAGATCACGCGCCCGCTCGTACACCCGCCGTTCCATCGCGCGGTACTCGCGCTCGTCGAACGGCAGCACCCGTCCGTGCAGGACGCGCCACAGCGGCAGTCGGGCGGCAAGGTATTCCTCCAGTCCCGCCGCCGGCTCGGGGAGGGCCGTGGTGAGCGCGGCCAGCAACTCGGGGGTGGGCGGAGGCAGTTGCCCAGGAAGCGGGGACCCGCCCTCCAGAGCGCGCTGCACCGCCGCAGCCGTGTCCGTACCGAGGGGTTGTGACGACAGGCTCGTCAGGGTCAGGACCCGGGGAGCGTGGGTGACGGCCAGCCGTTGCGTGATGAGACCGCCGAGGGAGGCGCCCACCAGGTGGGCCTGCGCGGCTCCGAACGCGTCCAGGACGGCGAGCGCGTCGGAGGCCATGTCGGCGACGGTGTAGGGGTGGGCGGTGAAGTCGACGGTGGAGGAGCGGCCGGTGTCGCGGTGGTCGTAGCGGATGACCCGTCGGCCCCCGTCGACCAGCCGGCGGACGATGCCGTCGTTCCACTGGATGCCTTGGGCCTGTGCGCCCATGACCAGCAGCACTGGCGGATGGTCAGGATCGCCGAAGCTTTCCGCCCACAGCTCTACGTCGTCTGCGCGGACGATCTGCTCGCTGCCCGCCAGGAACTCGTTCTCGTACTCGTTCTCGTACTCGTTCTCGTTCTCGTTCTCGAGTGCATTTTCCTGCATGGTCGTTCAAGGTAATGGTTCTGTGCGCGTCACGCACCGGTTTTCCCGTCGGGCCCGGGTTGGACGCCACGGGCCCCGTCCGGGCAACCTGAGCCCATGGCTGGAGTCAAGGGGCAGGTGCAGAAGCGGGGCGTGGAACGCCGACGCGCCATGGTCGACGCCGCGATCGACCTGTTCGCACGTCAGGGGGTGCGCGGCACGGGGGTGGCCGCGATCGCCGAGCGCGCCGGCGCGACGCCCTCGGCCCTCATCCACCACTTCGGCAGCAAGGACGGACTCGTACAGGCCGTCCTGGAGGAAGCCGACCGGCGCGCCTTGCAGCGGCTGTCCGTCCCGGCCGACGCCGAACCCACGCTGGACGAGGCGTTCGACTGGTTCATCCGGGACGCCGAGTACACCGCCGCCACCGAAGGCCAGTTGGCTGCCCTGCACACCACGCTCACCGCGGAGAACCTGCAGCCGGGCTCCGTGCTCCACGCCTGGTTCCGGGACCGCGGCCGAGCGCTGCGGGCCCATCTGTCCGCCCTGTTCACGCGAGCCGTCGCCGATGGCTCGGCCCGGGCCGGCCTCGACCCGGGGATCCTGGCAGCGGAGACGGCCGCGTTCATCGAAGGGGCCCACCTGCTGTGGCTGCTCGACCCCGAGCAGGTGGACCTGACCGCCCTCCACCGCAGCTACTTCGAGGGCTTGGCGGCCCGGCTCACGCCATGAGCGGCAGCGGCGGCCCGGGAGGCCGCCGGCCCGGGGCACCGTGCCCCGGGCGGACGGACGGCCGATGCCGCCCGGCGTTCGGGGCCCGGCTGCGGCTCGTGGCCGCCTCCTCGTACCTGCATGCCCGCCCGACCCGCGCGGAGCTCGCTGCTGCCGATGTCTTCGACGTGGCCGCCCGCATCCATCGACCGCGTGTCCCGGGCCGCGGGGAAGGGTCGCGCTCGCCGGGGAGGGCGACGTTCCGGTGGCGCGGCCCGCCACCGCGATCGGCGCGTTCATCGCCGGGGCAGCCGTCGCGGGCGTCGTCCTGAAGTGGCTCGCTGTACGCAGACGGCCGTGGTTCCCGGCCGGGCTGGTCTGCGAGGCCGTACTGCTGGTGTGCGCCGGGGTGCTGGCCCTGGCGGAACACGGCACCGGGGCCGTTCCCGCCGAGGACGACAACGAGGTCGTCGCACTCGTCGCGCCGGCCATGGGAGTGCGTGCCTCCACCGCCCTGCGCGTCCATGTACCGAGCATGCCGACGCTGCTGAGCCGGACCGCCATCGCCGAGCTCATCAACGACGTACTGAGACGCCCCCGGGCAGCGCTGCGCGGATGACGGCGAAGCAGCGGCCGGCCAGGACCCGGTGGACGGCCACGGTGGGCGGGATCTTCTGCGGCGGTGTGCTGAGCACGCTGTTGCTGGTGCCGCTGGGCACGGGGCGCGCGCTGCTCGTCATCGCGGCGGCGGTGCTGCTCCTCGCGGTGGTGGGCATGGTCGCACCGCCACGCGACGCGGATCCGGTCCCGAACAGGACGTAGGCCTCGGCGGAGCACGGCACCAGCCGCTCGGCCACGCACCGGCAGATAGCGGTCCCGTGCTGTCGGCGCGACCAGGTAGAGCGCGGTGCGGCGGCCCGGGACTGCCCCCGGTTCTGCCCCTGCGGACCTCCCCGCTCGGGGCCCCGGTCGGGTAGGAGGAGAGGGCCCTCGTCGACGAAGGGGAATCGCGTATGCATGCCCAGGCACAGAAGCGCTCGAACGCCGACCGCGTCGGCGGACGCCCCGCGTCCCGGCCGGCCGCCACGCCGCCCCCGCTCGTCGCCCTCCAACAGGCCGCGGGCAACGCTGCGGTGACCCGCGCGATCCAGCGGGCACGGGACGAGCGCCACCCCGAAGGGAGGCAGAGCGAGCCCGGGGGACGCGACGCCGGCGAGGCCGTGCCGGTCCAGCGGCGCCCCTCGGCCCTCGACGCCGTCGGCTCCCCCGGACGCCCCCTGGAAGCCCGCATCCGTCAACGGGCCGAACAGGCCTACGGCATGGAGTTCGGCCACGTACGCGTCCACGACGAGCCCGTCGCGCAGCGCTCGGCCGAGGAACTCGGGGCCCTCGCCTACACCACCGGCTCCCACATCGTGCTCGGCGGGAGCCGCGTCAGCGATGAGGTGATGTTCGAAGAGGTCGACCACGTGCGCCAGCAGGCTCTGGGGCCCGTGCCGGGCACCGACAACGGCAAGGGTGAGAAGGTCTCCCACCCGAACGATCCGTTCGAGAAGAGCGCTGGGTCCAACGGCCGGAAATTGGCCCGGGGCGCCGACCCCGACCTGTCGCTGCCGGGGGCCGCCGCAGCCGGCGGGGTGGTGCAGCGCAGCGTGGACGGGGACGGGGATGTCCCCGTCCCCGTCCAGCGGGCGGACCGGCCCGGCCCTGCGGCCACGACCGGGTCGCCGGCCACCACCGAGTCCCCGACCACGGCTTCACCCCCGGCCATGGTCCGTCTGGCGCGGCTGCTCGTCGGCGGCAGCCAGGAGATCCGGAACAAGCAGGTGCGGGACGTCCTCCACAAGCGGGTGCGCGGTGGCCCGAGGTTCACGGGCGAGGAGCTCCAGGCGATCAGGGCCGTGGAGTCCGAGGACCCCAAGTGGCTGAAGACGGTGGGCCTCTGCACCCACGCCGAAGCGGCGGCCTACATCGAGGCGGGCGACTTCCGCGGCTGGCTCCAGCAGCCCGAGGGCAAACGCCTGCTCGTGGCCACCCTGCGGTGGCAGCAGAACGTCGAGGACCGCGGCCAAGGGAAGCCACCGGCCAAGCCCACGCGATCGGACTACCAGCTCGGCCGCCACATGGCCATGCACGCCGACGAGACCCCGCAAACCGAGAAGGATCAGCTGAAGGAGGAGCGCAACGAGCAGATCTTCCAGACCTTCATCAAGACCTTCCTCCCTCCCGGTATCAGCGACGACGTACCGGACGCCCAGAAGCACAGAGAGCGCGTCGAGCGCGGCACCGAGCTGCTGACCAAGATCTTCCTGATCCTGAAGGAGGGGCTCAAGGTCTTCAACCCGGAGGCGGGCATCCACGAGGACTTCGAGGACGACGTCGCCCACGCCCTGGCCTACGGCGGTCGCGTCAACGTCCGTATCCCGCAACTGGCCGACGGCCAGCACGGCTACGAGCTGCCCCAGTGGCTCCACATCACCAAGGAGGACCGGAATGCCTGGGAGCCCCGATCGGCGCCGGAGGCACCGGTGTACCGGCGCGGATTCGGCACGCACCACATGGAGATCGGCGACAACGAGAAGGACGGCACGCGGGGCGAGTTCGTCGAGAAGGGCGAGATCGGGGCCACCGTCCAGAACTGGCTCGACCCCCACAGCCACCTCTACGGCCTGCCCCTCGCCGTCGGCGGCATGGGAAACAACGACTACCACGGCGACACCATCCTCCCGGACGAGTCGTACGGGCACCTGTTCATGGGGTACAAGCCTCCGACCCGCAAACGGGACGGCGCACTTCAGGTCGGCATCGAGACCGCCGGGCCGGGAGGCAGAACTCCCGACGGCTACGAGCACGGCGTGACGAGCAGCGAGAAGAACAACAACCCCGTGAGCCACTTCGGCGGCCACAAGGACGACAAGCCCGGCGCCAAAGCGCCCCTCGGTTCGAGCCAGCGCCACGTCGACCTGCGGGAGTTCGGCGACTGGGTGCAGAAGCTGAAGCGCCTGGAGAGGGACTGGAAGACCGAGTTCGCCGAGGCGAAGACCCATGAAGAACGCGCGGCCCTGTACAGGGACCTGATCGGCAGACGCGGCAGCGCCGGTGCAGCGCATTGAGAGCGGCACTGTCGAAGTCGGCCCGCGTTCGCGCTCGCTCCGCCGCGTCGGCAAGATGGGATCATGACCGAGATCCGCACACCCCGCCTCCTCCTGCGCCGATGGCTCGACGACGACCTCGTCCCCCTGTCCGAGATCCATGCTGACCCGGCGGTGATGCAGCGCATCGGCGACGGCGCGCCCCGCTCCCTGGACGAGACCGCCGAGGACATCGAGGCGTGGGAGGAGGAGTGGGACGAGGAGGGGTTCGGGATGTTCGCCGTCGAGCTCCTGGGCTCCGGCGAGCTGGCGGGTGCCGTCGGCCTGTCCGTGGCCGACGCTCCGGCCGAGATCGCCGGCCAGGTGGCGATCAGCTGGCGGCTCGGGCGGGTGTTCTGGGGGCAGGGATACGCCTCCGAAGCGGCGCACGCCACCCTGGAGTTCGCCCTGCAGGACCGCGGTCTCGACCGGGTGGTGGCCGTGTGCCGGACGGACGACAGTGCCTCCGCGAACGTACTCGACAAACTCGGCATGCAGATGGAAGGAACCACACAGCACCCGGTCCACGGCTACGACCTCGGGGTCTACGGCATCGACCTCACGCAGTACCAGGAATAGTCCCCGCGCGACCGGCGTGACCCACCCCGGGTCGGGTGCACGACGGAGTGTGCAGCTCGCACTCCCCCGTGCCGCGAAGCCGCCTCGGCGGAGGGCCCCCGCCGGTCAGCCGTCCTTCTTCGTCACGGCCGCGTCGAGGACGGGACCCAGTTCCCGGGCCACGGTCGTCAGGGCCCGGACGTCCCGCTCGGCCCGGGCGAGGAGGATCGCCCCCTCCAGGCTGCTGATCATGAGCGTGGCGAGTGCGCCGGCCCGTTCCTCGGGCACGCCCATCTCGCTCAGCGCCCGGGCGACCGCACCGGTCCAGGTGGCGAAGGCCGCGGATGCGGCCTTGCGCGTGGAGGGGACCGACTCCGCGCAGTCCACCGTGGCGGCCGCTACCGGGCAGCCGCCCGCGAAGCCGGCGGCCTCGTACTCGTCGGTCCACTGGCGCACCATCTCGGCGAACAGCCCGCTCGGCGTCGGCTGGGGCAGTGAGGCCAGGAAACGGGCGACACGGCCTGCCGCGTAGCCGCCGGCCCAGCCCACCGCCTCGTCGACCAACTGCGTCTTGCCGCCGGGAAAGTAGTGCTGGAGCGAGCCACGTGGCGCTGCGGCGTCGACGGCGACCTGGCGCATGCCCGTGGAGGCGACTCCCTCGCGGCGGATGAGCTGGGCCGCGCTGAAGACCATCCGCTCGCGCGGTCCCCGTTCGGCCTTCGCCATCGTCGACCTCCGTCAGCAGCTCTGTCGCGCGTCTCTCGACCTCCACTCTATGACCGCCGTCATAATCGGGGCTACTATGACCGTTGTCATAGTCGAGGGGGAGGGTGGCGGCTCGGCCTCCGTGCGAGCCGGAGAGGCGGTGTGTCGTGCACGTCGGTTTCATCGGTCTGGGGGTCATGGGGCAGCCCATGGCACTGAACCTCGTTCGAGCCGGGACACGACTCGTGGTCTGGAACCGCACCCCTGAGCGATGCGAACCACTGCGGGCCGCCGGCGCCGAGGTGGCGGCCGGCACCGCCGAGGTCTTTCACCGGGCGGCCACCGTGTTCCTCATGCTGGCCGACGAGACGGCTGTGGACGCGGTGCTGGGGCGCGGCACCCCGGACTTCGCCCCGCGCGTCGCCGGCCGCACCGTCGTCCACATGGGCACGACCTCGGCGGAGTACTCCTGCAGCCTTCAGGACGACATCCGGGCCGCGGGCGGGCACTACGTCGAGGCCCCGGTCTCGGGCAGCCGAGTCCCTGCCGAACGGGGCGACCTGGTGGGGATGCTGGCGGGCGCCGACGACGCCGTGGCGACCGTACGGCCGCTGCTTGCTCCCATGTGCCGTGAGACGTTCGTGTGCGGCGCCGTCCCGAGCGCGCTGCTGCTGAAATTCTCAGTGAACCTGTTCTTGATCGCCGTGGTCACGGGGCTTGCCGAGGCGTTCCACTTCGCCGAGCGGCACGGGCTTGACCAGCATCTTTTCCGGGACGTCCTGGACGCCGGTCCCATGGCCAGTGCCGTCTCCCGGGGCAAGGCGCCGAAACTCGTGGAGCGCGACTTCTCGGTCCAGGCAGCCGCAGCGGACGTCCTGAAGAACAACCGCCTGATCGCCGAGGCCGCCCGCAAGGCCGACCTGGCGTCCCCGCTCCTCGACGTCTGTCACGCCCTCTACGACGAGACCGTTCGGCGGGGCCATGGCGGCGAGGACATGGTGGCCGTCCTGCACGCCCTGGAGGCCCGGACCGCCGGCGCACCCGTTTCAGCGGACCGAACGGCCGACAAGTCCGCTTAGACGCCGTCGCATGGGGTCAGCCGGTGCCACGCTGCCCGAGCAGACGAGCCTGTTCGGCCTTCAGTTCGGCGAACCCTTGCCGTGCATAGACGGCAAGCTCCTCGCTTGGGAACGGCACCACCGAGAGATGATGGTCGTAGCTGCCCCGCGTCCACCTGGCGGCTGTGATCTCGTACCCCGAGACGTGAGCGCACAGTTGGAGCAGGATCGGCGGCATCTCCGGTTCCTTCAGGAGATCTGCATGCCTGATGACGAGATCGCGCATGGCCTGGATGTTCGGGAGGAACACGGTCGTGACCCACAGCCGCCACTCGGCGAGTTCTTCCTCGCTGGGCGGAGTCTCGTGGACGAACGGTGATCTGCCGTCGGGGCGGGCGTTGCGTTCCTTGAACGCGTGGAAGCTGCGGCTGTTGGCCTCGGTGAGGGCGAACAGGGGCCCGTAGAAGTCGCTGAGCTGGCGGTTCAGGCGTGCCAGGCGTTCTTGACGCTGCGACAGGCGCAAGCCGTTGAGATAGGTGGCGACATAGCCGACGAACGCGAGTCCGATGGTGACGACCAGGGCGATCATGAAGGGCGATGCTACTGAGCAGTGCGCCCGTTGGTCAGCCGGTGGTGGCGGATGAGGGCTGAGGGGGTCGGTTCAGACCCCGCATCCCGAACAAGAAGCGCGTCACAGGCGTCCGGCGCACCAGCAGTTCGTAGGCGGCCAGCGTCAGGGCGAGGGAAATCGTCACCAGCACCACGTACTCGACCGGGATCGGTGCCGACCAGCCCACCACGAAATAGGCGACGGCGACGACGATCGGCTGGTGGAGGACGTACAGCGGCAGCACGGCGACGGCGAGGTAGCCGTGGACACGTCGACGCGCGGTCCGGGTCGGCGCCTGCACGGGTTCCTGTGGTGGCTGTAGACCGGGGCGGTCGAGGAGGCCCGGGATGGCGACCACCAAACACCAGCCGGCCGCCCCGAACACGGCCCGCGACACGACGGCCGAAGGGGTCGTGTCGGTGAAGGGGTCATCGCCCGTGGTGAAGCCGGGGGTTGCTGCGATGAAGAGGAGCACGCCTCCCCCGACTCGCATGCGTGGCACCCATGGTGGCGGGGAGGGTCGCCGAGGGCCATACCCGCACACCGCCGGCCGCCCGGACGATGTGACGTCAGGCGTGGGACAGCGCGAAGGAAACCAGGAAGCCGCTGACCGTGACCAGCCCGATCGCCAGATGAGCTTCCTGGAACGCCTCGGGGATCATCGTGTCGGCGATCATGGCCAGGATCGCACCGGCGGCCACCGCCGTCACCCCCGCGATCACGGTGGGCGAGAAGCCGCCGAGGACGGCGTAGCCGAGGACCGCGGAGGCAGTGCTCGCGACCGCGATGGCGCCCCACACCGCGAAGACGTAGCCCTTGCCGCGCCCGGACTTCTTCATTCCCGCCGAGCTGGACAGGCCTTCCGGGACGTTGCTGATGAACACCGCCGCGACCGTGACGAGGCTGACTGCACCGCCGTCGAGCAGGCTGACGCCGATCACCGCCGACTCGGGCACTCCGTCCAGCAGCGCGCCCAGCGCCAGAGCCAGGCCCGAACCGCTCTGTTCCTCCTCGGACGGCTGTGTCTGCCCCGTGTGGTGGCCCGATCGCTTGCGGTGGCGAGCGCCACGGCGTGCCAGCCACAGATTCCCCGCCGTGTAGGCCAGCGCTCCGGCCAGTGTCCCCACGGCTGCCGGGCCCAGCCCACCCTGCTCGTAGGCCTCGCCGACCAACTCGAAGGAGACGGCCGAGAGCAGCACTCCGGCGCCGAAGGCCATCACCAGCGCGATGAGCTTCTGCGGCACGCGCATCCCGTAGCCGAACACCGCTCCCAGCAGGAGGGCACTGCCTGCCAGCAACCCCCAGCCACCTGCCTGAATCACCTCGGACATGCCGCGCCGTGTACCCGCGAGAGCCTGCTCGGCACCTGCGGCCTCCGGTGGCCCTCGGCACACCCCCTGAGGCAAGCTGACCCGCATGGTCTCGATAGTGCAGAACGTGGCGATCGACTGCTCGGATGCGTATCAGCTGGCGCGCTTCTGGAGCGAGGTGACGGGTTGTCCGCTGCATCCCCAGGACGAGCCAGGAGACCGGGAGGTTCAGGTGATGCTTCCGGAGGGCCCGTTGCTGTACTTCAACCAGGTGCCGGAGCCGAAGACGGTCAAGAACCGGATCCACCTGTGTCTGCGCCCGACCACCTCGCGTGAGGACGAGATCGAGCGGCTGTTGAAGCTCGGAGCCTCCTTGGTCGCTGATCGCCGGAAGTCCGACGGCGCGGGCTGGGCTGTCCTCGCCGATCCGGAGGGCAATGAATTCTGTGTCCTGCGCAGCGATTCCGATCGCGCCGCGATGTCTCCCTGAGGCTCGGGGCGGGCAGCTCTCCGCCGCTGGTCCCCGGGCAGTACGTTCGGCTGAGACGGCTACGCGGGGCTTGGGTGGCGGACCAGGCAGAACGGGTGCCCCGCCGGGTCGGCGTAGATCCGCCAGCTCCGCCCGTCCGTACCGGCGTCCAACACCGTTGCTCCCTGGGCCAGTACCTCCTCTTCGGCCCGGTCCAGGTCCTCGACGCCGAAGTCGAGGTGGAACTGCTGCGGTCCGGCCGGGTCGGGCCAAAGCGGCGGCCGGTGGTCCATAGCCCGTTGAAAGGCCAGGACGGCACCGGACGCCCGGATCTCACCGCCGCCCCGAGGCCTCTACGACGTGCGAGAAGTGAGGTACTGCTTGACGCCTGGCGCGGTGTGGGCTTCCTCCACGTTCACCGCGGCCCCTACCGCCTTGGCGTCCGGCTTGTGCACGTAGGTCGAGGTGCTCGCGGGCCGTGCCTTGTCGGAGAAGTTCTGCGGCGAGCCGAGGCCGACGTCGACGCTGGACTGGGAGCGGTGGGCCTTGACCACGTCCTCGCGGGCCAGACTGCCGTTCTCACAGGCCTTCTTGAGGTCGGTGCCCATCAGCCGAGCGGCGTTGTAGCCGGAGAGCACACCGGAGTCGACCAGGGAGTCCGGGTACTTCTTCTTGTAGGAGGCGACCATCGTGCGGACCCCGGCCACGTCGGAGCTGACCGCGGGGACGGCACTGACCACGTTCAGCATGGCCGCCAGGGCCGGAGCGGCAGGCGTCTTCATCAACTGCGGGGCGTAGCCGGGGGCGCTGCTGACGACGGGCACCTTCAGGCCGCGGGAGGCCGCGACGCCGACCAGTGAGGCCGTCTGGGCCGGTCCGGCGCTGATCAGGATCGCCTTGACGCCCTCCTTGCGCAGGGCGGAGACCTGTGCGGACAGGTCGGTGTCCGTCGCCTTGATCTTCTGGTCGGCGATCTTCAGGCCCGCCTTCTTCGCGGCCCACCGCGAGCCCTCCAGCGCGTTCGCGCCGTAGTCGCCCTCGAAGTAGACGTGGCCGATCGTGTCGCCCTTCGCCAACCCCTTGGTGCGGGTGAGGAAGTCGACCGCGGCGATCATGTCGATGTCGTAGGTGGTGCCCAGGACCTGGACCGAGTCACGGTCGAGCAGGGAGGCGGCCCAGGCCTGCGGGAAGGTGAGCACCTTGTCCCGTTCGATGTCGTCGAGCAGGGCGGCCATCACGGGCGAACCGATGACCTGGGGCAGCGCCACGACGTCCGCGGAGATGTCGGCGTAGGCGGTGACGGCCTTCTGGACGTCGTAGCCGTGGTCCTTGACGACGATCTCGATGCGCCGGTCGCAGATGCCGCCGCGGGCGTTGACCTCGTCCGCCCACATCTGCTGGGCCTGCACGATGCTCTTGCCGAGGGTGGCGTAGGGGCCCGTGAGGTCCGTCAGTGCACCGAGCCTGATGGTCTTGCCGGTCACTCCGGGACCGGTCTTGATGCCGTCGGCGCCGTCGTCGGCGCTCTCGGAGGAGCCGGCCTTGGAACTGCATCCGGTGCCCGTGAGCAGCAGGGCCGCGAGGGCCGCGGCCAGGACCGTCTTGGTGCGTGCGGCGCGGTGCGTGTGGTGGTGCGTGGGCTTCACGGGGTGGGCTCCTTGGCTCGTACGGCTGGCGTGGGCGGCAGGGACGGGGAGGTGGTGCCGGCGGATGGTGGGGCGGCTCGGCGGCTGCGCAGGCGGGCTCGCAGGCGGCGGACCAGGCCGTGCAGGCCGTCGGGGGCGAAGAGGAGGATCAGGACGATCGCCGCTCCGTAGAGGTAGCGGGCGGCCTCGGTGGGGCCGACCGTGCCGCCGGTGGTGCCGGGGGCGGCCACCAGCGGGAGTTGGTCGGCGTAGCGGGTCATCAGCAAGGGCAGCGCCGTGACGAAGACGGCGCCCGCGGTGGCTCCGGCCACCGAACCCAGCCCGCCGATGACGATCATGGCGAGGTAGTCGACGGACAGTACGAGGCCGAAGTAGTCGGGGACCACGCGGCGGAAGGACAGGGCGAGCAGCACCCCGGCCAGGCCGGCGTACATCGACGAGACGACGAAGGCCGCCGAGCGGTAGCGGGAGACGTTCACGCCCATCACCGCGGCCGCGGTCTCGCTGTCGCGCAGCGCCACCAGAGCGCGTCCCGGACGGCCGCGGAGCAGCCCGCGGGCGGTGAACCAGGTGATCGCGAACAGCGCGAGTCCCAGGTACCACAGCCGTTCCTCGGCGCCGAACGGCACGCCCAGCAGGGTCAGTTCTGAGTCGGCGGAGAAGGAGAAGCCGCCCAGTTGCAGCGGCGGGACCGAGCGGCCGTTGAAGCCGCCGGTGACGGAGTCCGCGGTGAGCAGGACGTGGTGCCCGAGGAAGACCAGGGCGAGGGTGGCGACGCCCAGGTAGATGCCGCGCACCCGGCCGGCGACGGGGCTGAAGATCCCGCCGGCCGCCCCGGCGAGCAGGACCGCGAGCACCGCGGCCACGGCGGTCGGCAGCCCGGGTCCGGGTTCACCGGCCAGCCATACGTAGCCGTAGGCGCCCACGGCCAGGAAGAAGGCGTGACCGAGGGAGAGTTGGCCCGCTGTGCCGGAGAGCAGGCCGAGGCCCACCGCGCCGACGGCCGCCGCCATCGAGAACAGGCCGATGCGCAGCCAGAACGCGTCGAGGTAGAAGGGCAGGGCGCACAGGATGATGACGGCCGCGAAGGTCCGGCCGAGACGGACGGCGCGGGCGCGGGAGAGTCGCTCAGACACGGACCGCCGCCTTTCCGCCGAACAGCCCGGTCGGCCGCACCAGCAGCACCAGCACCATCACCGCGTAGGGAGCGACGTCGCCGAACCCCTCGCCCAGGACGTGCAGGTCGGACTGGTAGCCCGCGACGAGTGCCTCGGTCATGCCGATCAGCAGGCTGCCCGCGAGTGCGCCGGGCGGCGAGGCCATCCCGCCGAGGATCGCCGCCGGGAAGGCCTTCAGGGCGATCTGCCCTGTCGTGCGCTCCAGGCCGGGTGCGGGGAACGCGGCGAGGAAGACCGCCGCCAGGGCGGCCAGCGCTCCGGCCAGGCACCAGGCCAGCATGCGGACCCGCACCAGCCGTACGCCCATCAGGGAGGCCGCCTCGACGTCCTCGGCCGAGGCCCGCAGCGACAGGCCCCAGGAGGTGTACCGGAACAGGGCGAAGACACCGGCTATGACCACGGTGGAGACCACGATCGCGGCGATACGGCTGTCCGCGACGGTCACCGGCCCCAGCCCGCTGACCGAGTCGCCCCACGGGTCGCCGAGCGAGAGCAGGTCGCCGCCGATCCGCCGCGACAGGTCGGTGAGGATGAGGATGTCGACGCCGATGGTGACGATGGTCTGCACATGGGCGGTGTGCGGGTCCGGCCCGCCGGCCTGGAGCAGGAAGCGGTCCATGGCTCCGGCCACGGCCGCCGTCACCAGGACGGACACCGCGAGGGCCCCGGCGAAGCCGAGATCGTCGTGGAGGACGGCGGTGAGGTAGCCGCCGAGCAGGAGCAGGGAGCCGTGGGCGAAGTTCATGACGCCGGAGGCCTTGAAGATGATGACGAAGCCGAGGGCGACGAGGGCGTAGACCGCCCCGAGGGCGAGGCCGTTGAACACGTTGTCCAGGAGGGTGGTCATGCCGCGTCCTCCTGTTCGGCGCCGGTGCCGAGGTAGGCGCGCAGCACCTCGGGGTCGCTGCGGACCTCGTCCGGGGTGCCGTGCGCGATGGCGCGACCGAAGTCGAGGACGGTGACCTCGTCGGCGAGCCGCATCACCAGCCCCATGTCGTGCTCCACCAGCACGACGGACAGGCCGAGTTCGGCGCGCACGGTGTGCACGACCTCGACCGTGCGGGCACGCTCGGCCGCGTTCATTCCGGCGACCGGCTCGTCCAGCAGCAGGACGCTCGGCTCCAGGCACAGGGCACGGGCGAACTCCACGCGCTTGCGGTCGCCGTAGGAGAGCAGGGCGACGGGGCTGTCGAAGTGCGCTGCCAGGCCGGTGAGTTCGGCCATCTCGCGGGCCCGGTCGAGGTGTGCGCGTTGTTCGCGTCGCGCGTGCGGCAGGCGCAGCGCGCTGGCGGCGAATCCGGCCCGGGACAGGGCGTGGCGGCCGAGCATCAGGTTGTCGGCGACGGTGCCCTGGGTGGTGACGATGTTCTGGAAGGTGCGGGCCACGCCGAGGGCGGCGATGCGGTGCGGGGCGAGCCGGGTCAGATCGGCGTCCCCGAGGCGTACGGTGCCCGTGGCCGGGCGGCACAGGCCCGACAGCACGTTGAAGCAGGTGGACTTGCCCGCTCCGTTGGGTCCGATGAGCGCGTGGACGGAGCCCGGGGTGACGGTGAAGGACACCGCGTCCAGGGCGGTGAGCCCGGCGAACCGGACGGTCACGTCCGTCACGGCGAGTTCGGGTGGTGCGGTGGTACGGGCGGTCACGCGGCTCCCTGCCCCTCGGTGGTTCCGGCTCTCGCGGTCTCGGTCCCTTCTTCGGTGGTCTCGCCCAGGTACAGCCGCTTCACGGCGTCCGTGCGGGCGAGCTCGTCGGCGGGTCCGGAGAGCCGGACCTCGCCGACCTCCAGGACGTGGGCGGTGTCGGCGAGGGACAGCGCCATGCCCGCGTTCTGCTCGACGAGCAGGACGGCGGTGCCCTGGGCGTTGATCTCGCGGACGACCTCGGCGATCCGGTGGACCATCTGCGGGGCGAGGCCCAGGGAGGGCTCGTCGAGCAGGAGCAGGCGGGGCGCGGCCATGAGGGCCCGGCCGATGGCGAGCATCTGCTGCTCGCCGCCGGAGAGCAGTCCCGCCGCCTGCCGGGTGCGTTCGGCGAGGCGCGGGAAGAGCGTGAAGACCCGCTCCCGGGCCTCGGCGACCTGGTCCGGGCGGCGCCGCCCGAGGCCGAGGCCGCCGGAGCGCAGGTTCTCGTCGACGGTGAGTCCGGCGAAGACCCGGCGTCCCTCGGGTACCTGGACGACTCCGGCGCGCACCGCGGCGACCGGGTCGCGCCCGTCGAGTTCCGTGGCGCCGTAGCGGATACGGCCGGCCGTGACCGCGCCGCGGTGCAGGCGCAGGGTGCCCGACACCGCCCGCAGCAGGGTCGTCTTGCCCGCGCCGTTGGCGCCGAGCAGGGCGACGACCGTGCCGTGCGGGACGGTCAGGGACACGGAGCGAAGGGCGGACAGGGCGCGACCGTAGGTCACGTCGAGGCCCTCGACGTGCAGGGCGGGCTCTTCGTCCGGTGGTGCTTCGGGCATCACGGCTCCTCGGATCCGTGCCGTCGGGCACGGGTGCTTCGGGGGAAGGGCAGCTCACGACAGCACGGGCGCGGGTGGGCGGTACAGGTGTTCGGGCCGGGTGGCTGCGCCGTCCCAACGCGGGTCGGCGGGGACTGTGCGGCTGCCCAGGGGCGGCGGTGCGCGGGACGGGGGGATGCCGGGCAGGGGTGCGCTGCGGCAGGACGTCGGCCGGTGGGTGGCGGTGCTGTGCCGCGGCAATGAGACGTGCGAGGCGCGCCGCGGGGGGCGGAGTGCACGGACCGCGCGGCGGCGCCGGCCGGGGGGAATGTCCGGTCAGCCGCGCAGCAGCCGCCGCGCCGTCAACGCGAGGCCGATCTCCACCACGTCGTGCGGGCGGGCCAGAGAGCGGCCGATGAGTTGCTCACAGCGGCGCAGCCGGTTCAGGACGGTGTTGCGGTGGCAGTACAGCCGTCCACCGGCACGCTGGGCGGAACCCTCGCAGGCGAACCAGGCGACCAGGGTGTCCAGCAGTACGTCCCGGTCGGCCGGTTCCAGGCGCAGGAGTGGGCCGAGTACGCGCTCGGTGAGGGTCGCGCCGAGCTCCGGGCAGGAGACGACCAGCGCCTCGGGCAGGTGTTCGGTGAGCCGGACCGTGCCGCCCTCGGGCGGGCTGATGCTCAGCGCCAGGTCGGCCAGGCGCCGGGCGTCGCCGACGGCGGCGAGTCCCCTCACGACGCTGCCGACGCCGATCCGGCATCCGGCCCTGCCGTCGGCGGGCAGGGCCGACGCCGCCACGAGGTCCCGGTCGGCCTCCTCGTCCCCCTCGTCGCCGACCAGGACGATGCCGTAGTCCACCTCCACTCCCGAGTGCCAGTACGCGCTCCCGCGGGGCGCGGTGTCCTGCTGTCGGCCTCCGGCGACCGCGACGACGACGTACCGGCCGTGCTCCGGCAGGCACAGTCTCTCGGCGGTCTCGGGCAGGTCCGCGATCCGGCTCGTGCCGTCCAGGAGGGCCGCCGCCAGCAGACGCACCCTGTTCTCGCGCCGCCAGGCGAGCTGCCGCTCGGCCTGCCGGTAGGCGTCCGCCACGAGGGTGCAGTGCTCGTCGACGAAGTTCCACACGTCGGTCGCCACGTGCACGAGGAGCCGGATGTCCTCGGGCTCCGCGCGGGTGGTCTCCTCGACCAGCCGCTGCCACACCAGGGACCCGCCGAGCCGGAACGCGTGCAACAGGGCGTCCAGCGGCAGCCCCTGCTCGGCGCGGGCGACGCCGATCCGCCAGGTGCAGCGGTGGGCGGCCTCACGGGAGCCGCGGGGGTCGAGCAGCGAGGTCACGCTGTGCCGCAACGAGCGGTACACCTCCTGCCACGTGGCGGCATGGTCGTTCTCCAGAGCGGTCCGGTACGCCGGCTCCTGCTCGCGCAGGACCGCCAGCAGCCGGTCGGTCAGGTCCGGCAGGTCGTCGAGCAGGATGCGGGCCGACCGGTGCAGGACGCGCAGCGCGTCGGCGTCGATCAGCGACCGGATCCGACGTGAGCGCAGCTGCGCAACGGGCGTCGGCCCGGTGCGGAACGTCGTACGTGTGCGTGCGGCAGGATGCATGGCGGTCCTCCCCCGACTTCGGCCTTCCGGCAGCCCCCGCCGCCGTCCGGGCGCAGCGGCGTCCGGCGGGTGCGCTGCCCGTACGGCCGTCGTCACCCGCGTAGTGCTGCTTCGAAGAATGGCATACCGTCCGGTCGGTCCCCAGAGTCGTGCGGCGTCTTCTCGATGCGGCCGCCGAGATTCCCCGGGAATTCAGCGGTGCTCTTGGTCGACCATGCGGGCCAGTTCGATGCGGGAGCGCACGCCGAGAGCGGCGAAGACATTGCGTAGGTGGTAGTCGACCGTGCGGGTGCTGACGGCCAGCCGCTGGGCGACCTCCCTGTTGGTGGCGCCCTCGGCCACGTGGCGTGCGATGCGCAGTTGCTGCGGTGTCAGCCGCGCCAGCCCTGCGGTCGGCTCCTTGCCCGACGCGGCTCCGTTGGCGCGCAGCTCGCCGCGCGTCTGGTCGGCCCAGGCCCCGGCGCCGCAGCGCTCGAAGGCGACCAGGGCGGCCCCGAGCCGGGCGCGGGCCTCCCGCAGCCGACGGCGCCGCCGCAGCCACCTGCCGTACAGGTGCTCGGTGCGGGCCCGCTCGAAGTCGCCGCCCCACTCGTCGTGCAGGGCAAGCGCTTCCCGGTAGAGGTCGTCGGCCTCGCGGTCGTCCGTGGCGAGCAGGGCGCGGCAGCGCGCGAGCTGGGCGGGCGCGTGCGGATCGGCTCCGAAGGCGGCCCACCGGGCGAGGTCGGCGACGACACCCCGCGCGTCCTCCGGCTGCCCGGCGAGCACCGCGGCCTCCACGAAGCAGGGCACGGCGAGCATCCAGACGGCGAAGTGACCGCGCCGGGGTCCGGGGCCGACGAGCGGGCCGAGCCGGTCGGCGGCGTCCAGGGGGCGGCCGCGGGCGAGGTCGGCGCGTGCGGTGGCCCACTCGGCCAGGGTGGCGGCCTGAGCCAGTCCGTGCCGTCGGGCGGTGACCAGGGCGGCCGAGGCGTACCCGGCGACCGCGGCGGTGTCGCCCTCGATCGAAGCGGCCAGGGCGAGCATCGCGTGGTGGCTCGCCGCGGTGTTGCGATGGCCGGCCATCAGTGCCGCGCGCACGCCCTCCTCCGCGTGGGCGCGCGCCTGCGCGTGGCGGCCGGCGCGCAGTTCGCCGTAGGCCAGGTACTCCAGGGCGCGCGCTTCGAACGCGGCGCTCTCCGCGGTGCGGGCGGCTGCGAGGGCGCGGGCCCCGGCGGTACGGGCCGCGTGGACGTCCCCGAGCAGCAGGGCCGCCGCCGCGGCGCGCAGCAGCCGCTCCGGCCGGTCGTCGCGGCGCGCCTGGTCCAGCACGCGCCGCAGCGGCCCGGCGGCGTGCTCCGGCCGCCGGGCCAGCAGGGCCCGCATGCCGTCGCGGTAGTCCCGGAAGAACGGGTCGCGGGCATCGGTGAGGCAGCTGACGTCGGGTGACAGCGGGCTCTCGCCGGAGAGGTCCTCGGCTGTGACGGTGCCCGGTGCGGCGTGCCCGTCGGGCCGCTCCGGGGGGTCGGTGCCGTCGAGGGTCGTCAGACAGATCATGACGTCGCCGGACGCCCAGGCGGCGTCGGTGGCGCAGAGACGTGCGGCTTCGGCGGTGTCCGGGTCCTCGGGGGCCAGCAGGGACGCGGCCAGCAGCAGGGTCTCGCGCGCGTCGCCCACCGGCCCGTCGAACAACTGGCGCTTACCGCGCGCGAGTTCGACATGGCCGCGGTTCCCGGCGGCCGACCGGTCGGTGTCCCGTCCGTTCCGGCTCCCTGCGCGAGGGGCCGTTCGCCACCCGTTTCTGTCTCCGGTCATCCCACGGAGGTTACTTGCGCGTAAGGAAGACCGGAAGGCTCACGTCCGCGCTTCCGGGTGCGCCAACCCGTGGCTCCACCTGCGCGTTGACCGGCTCGGCCGGTGACCGGATTGTGCCGCGGCCCAACGGATGGCCGCATCGGCCGTGCCCCGGCACGCCACCGGCGGCGGACGCGTCGCACGCGTCCGCCGCCGATCCCCCTCGCAGGCGCGGCTCCGCAGCCCGGGGGCGCGGAACGTCAGGAACCGTGCGGGCAGTTGCCCCGGTACTCCTCGATCGTCAGGCTCGGCCGGGGCAGCGGGCACAGGAACTGCTCGTAGCGGGTGTCGTTGTCGATGAACCGCTTGAGCCAGGAAATGCTGTACTTCGCGATCGTCGTGTTCGACGAGTTGGGGGTGAAGTGCGTCGCCGAGTTCAGCTCCAGGTATCCCCGGTCCAGCGAGGAGGACAGGCTCGAGTAGAAGGGTTCGGCGTGGGAGGCGACCGGGGCGATGGTGTCGCCGTCGGCTCCGAAGATCAGGGTCGGCGTGGTGACCTCGGGCCAGGTCTTGTCGAGGTTCCACGGGGTCAGCGGGATGGCCGCTTGCAGGGCCGGACGCGACTTGGCGGCCTCCAGGCTGCCGCCGCCGCCCATCGAGTGGCCCATGACGCCGAGGCGTGAGGCGTCGACGCGGGTACGGACCGAGCTGCGGTCGGTGAGGTAGTCCAGGGCGGCCAGCAGCTGACGGCCGCGGGAGTCGGGCTGGTCGAGCGTGGTGAGGGTGTCGATGGTGAACACCACGAAGCCCTGCGAGGCCAGGCGCGGTCCGAGCCAGGCGATGGACGACTCGTAGGCGGTGTAGCCGGGCGAGACGGCCACCGCGCCGAAGGTGCCGTCGCTGGTGCTCGTCGGGTAGTAGATGGTGCCGCCGCCGAATCCGGTGACGGACAGCGAGGAGACGGACGTCTGTGACACAGCGTAGGGGCCGCGCAGCGCCTCGATGCTGGAGGTGGTGGGGGCCGGGCCGCGCTCGTAGGGGTTGTCCGCGGCGTGGGCCCCCGGGTTGTTCAGGGGTCCCAGGCCGACGGCGAGGGCGAGTGCCGCGGCGGCGCCGGCCAGTCGCCCGGCCCGGCGCCCGGCTCGGTGCCCGAGGGGGCTACGGGTGCGCGTGGGCGAATCGGTGTGGGGGTGGAGTTGCACGACGAGTCGTCCTCTCTGTCGTGGCGGTTGGCCGTTCGCGGGCACGCGGGACCTGGGGCGTCTGCCGCGTGCCCGCGGTGGGCACCGCCGTCGGGCTGGCCGTGCCACTGTCAGGGAGGGGTCGCTGTGCGGGGACCGGCAATGTCACCGGTCTCGTGCGGCCGGTGCCGGGGGTACGCCCGTCGTTGCGGGGCCGTTGTGCGGCGATCGCCCCGGGGCGCCAGTCAGCCGGCGGTGCCGGGGACCGCGAGGCCGAGGCCGAGGCCGAGGCCGATCACCGCACGGCTTGCGGGGGGGGCGGCCTTGTACGGCGGGAACACGTGGCTGCCCGGCCGGCGCGGGTGAGGACAGCGTGGAGTCGGTGCAGAAGGCGGCGATGAGACGGTGAGGGCCGAGGAGTTCGACGGCGAGGAAGGCAGCGGTCGGGCGGCGAGCCAGCCCGCGACCGCATCTCAGTGTGCCTGCTCCGCGACTCAGGCACCCCTGCGGAACGTGGACGAGCACGGAATCGAGGCCAAGGCGGGAAATCACTGACGAGTCCGGCAGCATCGACGTGCGGGCCCGGTCGGTTCCCCTGCCGTACGACGTGGTGGCAGGGGAACCGTCGCGTGCAAAGGCGCGGGGCCTTCTCACGCGTGGTGCCGCACGGGTCAGTCCACGATCACCTCGTTACCCATCGCCGGGGCCCGCCCGACGAGTTCGCCGCCGAAGTTGCCCTCGACCTCCGCCTTCTCCGCCGCGTTCGGATACGGGTTCGTGCACGAAGTACCCGCGGTGGAACCGGACATCAGGCTCGAGCACGGTCCGGGCTTGCGATCCGGCAGGCCGAGGATGTGCCCGAGTTCGTGCGCGGAGATGCGGATCGTGTCGTAGCCCTGGCCGACGGCCTGGCGCCCGATGTACACGGTCCCGTTGCCCAGGGTGGTGGGCAGGGCACGCGGCCAGCCGTTGTCCGCGAGGACCCGTATGTTCGCTCGCTGCCCGGCTGCGACCGGCCGCAGCTCGACGGCGTCGACACTCTCGTTCCAGATCGCCGCGCCCCGGTCGACGGCGCTCTTGAACTCCGCGGAGCCGCCGGCGTCATAGGTCAGGACACGGGCGGCCAGAGGGGCATCCGGCGCTTGGGGGGCAGCGGCCGCGGCCTGGCCACCCGTCAGGGACAAGGACACCAGACAGGCGGCGGCGAGGCCGCCGGTCAGCATACGGACGTGCATGATCGACCTCCTTGTGGGGGAAGGGTAGTCGTGCTCATGACACTCTTTAGCCCATGGCCCAGCAAGGTCACCACTGAATCCGTCAACTCGCGCCCGCGGACTCGGCCACGAGCACGCGTGCGACAGGCCGCCGTCAGGCGACAGCCGCGACCGAGACGCCGATGGCGATGAACAGCCAGCCGGTGGTCAGCTCCCAGCGGTGGCGGATCCTCGGCCGGGCGAGCAGGGCTCGCAGTCGCGCGGAGACGACAACGAGGGCGAACCAATAGGCGACGCCGATGACGACATCCAGCATGCCCAGGAAGAAGATCTGCCGGGCCGGAGATCCGTCGCCGTCGACGAACTGCGGAAGGACGCTGAGGAAGAAGAGGGCGGCCTTGGGATTGAGCAGGTTGGTGAGGAACCCCTGCGTGAAACCGGACCGGAAACGCCCCCGGGCGGGCCCGCCCTCCTGAGCGGCGTGGGAGGCAGCCTCGTTCGCGTTCCGCCTCTCACGGGCGGCCCGGCGGGCGGCCAGTACGGCCCGCACACCGAGATACACGAGGTAGGCCGCCCCCATCAGTTTGATCCCGTCGTACACCAGGGGTGAGCGCGTGGCGATCACCGAGAGACCGGCCGCCGCGGCCAGCATGTGCACGCACAACCCGGTCTGCGCGCCCAGCGCAGCGGCCCTGCCCTTCGAGGGGTCCTCGGCCGCCGATCTGACCACGACGAGGAAGTCCGGGCCCGGCACCACATACGCCACCAGCACAACGCCGAGGAAACCGACCAGGTCGACCGTCATCCGTCCTCCACTCCTGCGCCCTCCGAAACCACCCACGGCCAAGGCACGTCCGCGCCTCGGCGCACCCGGTCACCGAGCCGACCGGCTCCGTCGAGTACCCCCGTGCGGGCCTTCCGGACAGCCCGACGGCGGGAACGAGGGCGGAGCGAACGCCTGAACGAGCGTGATCACCGGCGTTGACCTCGCGCACGCGGCACGAGCACAATCTGCGGGCCTGCGTCACCGCCGGCGAAACAGGGGGAACCATGTGCGACACGTGTCCTGACCGCGACACGATCGATGCCATCGCGCGCAACCCCGCGGCACCGGTCGACGTACTGACCAGGCTGCTGTGCAAGGAAGCCGTCGCGGCCTGGGACGCGATGGCCTGGCGCGCTCTGCCGGACGAGGTGGTCGACGCGATCGTCGCGCATCCCGACCACAGGCTGCGGTCGGTCTTCGCCGCGAACCCCTCGGTGACGCCGGAACAACGCGCCCGGCTCGTCGACGATCCCGACGCACGGGTGCGCGAGGCTCTGGCCTACGGACCCGACTGGTTCCGCATCCCCGTGGAGCCCCTTCCCGTGTCCACCCAGAAGCGGCTGCTCGCCGACCGGGAAGCACGGGTCCGCCGGAGCGCAGCCGACTCACGGTTCACGGCTTCGGATCTGGTCGCCGGGCTCGCCGACCACCAGGACGCGAACCTCCGGAAGGCAGCGTGCCGCGCCTGGGCCCTGCTCTCCGAAGACAGCCGGGACCGCCTGCTCCACGATTCCGACCAGGACGTGCGCCGGGCCGCCATGATGCAGGCCTGCCGCGAGGACGTGGGGTACACCGACCTCCTGCTCGACGCGGAGCTCAACCCCTTCGACCGGCAGGAGGTGATCCGCTACGGCGCCATGAGCACGGCGACCGCCGAACGGCTCGCGGCAAGCAGCGAAGAGACGGAGCGGTGCGAACTGGCGGCCAACCTCAACGTGTCCATCGACATCGTCCGCACCCTGGCCGGCGACGTCGCGCACGGCGTCCGGCTGGCCGTATCGGTACGACCCGAGCTGACGGAGACCGAGCGTGCCGCCGTCGACATCACCATCGGCCCATTCGACCGGCTGCATCCGGTCGAATGGGTGCGCCGCTGCGCCGATCCGGACGTCCTGCGGCAATGCGCCCGGTCGGCCAACATCCTTCTGCGCCGCAGCGCCGCCTGCAGTCCGCACCTGCCCGCCGACGCCGTCGAACTGCTCTCCCAGGACGACGACTACCCCGTCAGACTCCTCCTGTGCGAGAACCAGCGGACCGTCGACGGCGAGATCGTGTTGCAGACCTACCTGGACTGCAAGGTCATCACCAAGGGTGGTCTGCTCGGCCATGCCAACTTCCCGCGTGCGGGCGCCGGCCGGCGCTTCGCCGACGACCCCGACCCGGAGAAGAGGTGGCTGGTGGGACTCGACAGGCAAGCACCGGCCGCCGTGGTGGTCCGGCTGCTCGCCGATTCCGACGCACGAGTACGCGGCATGGCCGCCGCGCACCCCGCGCTGCCGGTCGACCTCGTCCTGGAGAGCTGCAGGAACCCGGAGCTCTCCTCCCGGGCCCTGAGCAATCCCGGCCTCCCGGCAGAGGTCATGCACCAGTACCTCGACGACTTGGGCATCCCGCGTTGACACCGACGGCGGTGAGCGCCGCGAGGTGAGCCCCGACCGGCGGTCCTACCCCGCCGCCCGCCTCTCGGCTCCCGGCAGCGGCGGCAGTGTCGTCCCGTGGATCCACGCCTGCAGCAGTTCGTCCACCGGCTCGGTCGCGAAGCGGGCCACGTGCGAGGTGAAGGCCGCGGTCGTGACCGTGCCGCCCCGGTGCAGTTGCCCCCAGCCGCGCAGCATCCGGAAGAAGGCGATGTCGCCCAGCGCGCAGCGCACCGCGTGCAGCACGAGCCCGCCGCGTTCGTAGAGCCGGTCGTCGAACATCGACTTGCGGCCCGGGTCCGACAGTCGCAGATCCTGCGGCAGCGACGACAGCAACCGGTGTGCGGCAGCGGCCAGTTGCTCCGCCGTACGGCCGCCCGAGCGCTCCGACCACAGCCACTCCGCGTACTTCGCGAACCCCTCGTTGAGCCAGATGTGCCGCCAGTCGGCAATGGACACGCTGTTGCCGAACCACTGGTGGGCCAGCTCGTGCGCCACCAGCCGCTCCGAACCCCGCGCGCCGTCCACGTGGTTGGCGCCGAACAGCGACAGCCCCTGTGCCTCGACGGGCACGTCGAGCTCCTCCTCCGTCACCACGACGGCGTACTCGTCGAACGGGTACGGCCCGAAGAGCTCCTGGAACACCTCCATCATCTGCGGCTGGCGTGCGAAGTCCCGCGAGAAGTCGCCCAGCAGATGCGCCGGGATGTGCCCGTGCTGCGGGACCCCGCCCGGCCCCGGGTCGCCCAGCAGCACCGTCTGGTACTTGCCGATCACGAGGCCGACAAGATAGCTGGACGTCGGCGCCGACTGCTCGTACACCCAGGTGGTGGTGCTCGCCTTCGTCGTCCGGGTCAGCAGACGTCCGCCCGCCACCACCGCGTACGCCGACGGCGTCGTGATCGAGAGCTGGTACGACGCCTTGTCGGCGGGCCGGTCGTTGCACGGGTACCACGACGGCGCCCCGATCGGCTGGCTGGCCACCAGCGCCCCGTCCTCCAGCTCCTCCCAGCCGAGCCCGCCCCAGGGGCTGTTCACCGGCTCGGGGTTGCCCGACCAGTGCACCTCGACCGTGAAGGGCGCCCCGGCGCGGACCGGCTTGGCGGGACGGAGGCGCAGTCTGCCGCCGCGGTGCGTGTAGTGCGGCTGGCGTCCGTCGACCCGCACCCGGCCGATCTTGTAATCGGCCAGGTTCAGCACGAACTCGGTGAGCGGTGACCGTCCCGCTATGGCGTTGATGCGGGCTGTCCCTGACAGCCGGTTCGGGCCCGGGCGGTAGTCCAGCGCGAGCTCGTAGCGGTGCACCCGGTACCGGTGGTCGCCGTGCTCCGGAAAATACGGGTCCGCGCCCGCCGCCTGCTGGACTGCCACTGCCGTCTGGTCTCCCTGCGCTGCGCTGCTGCCACTGCCTGCCGGTCCGTCGCCCTCCGGTTCCGAGTGGGTAGCGCTCACTGGCGCCATGCCTCGATCGGGTTGCCGAGCCATCGGGTGTCGTCGGGGACGGACTCCGCGGCCATGACGAGCGACGCGGGACCCAGCGTCGTGCGGGCCCCGATCGTGCTGCCGGGCAGGACGATCCCGCCAGGGCCCAGCGTCGCGCCCTCACGGAGGACCACAGTATCCGTCCGCAAGATCCGGTCGTGGAAGAGGTGCGTCTGAAGGACGCAGCCCCGGTTCACGGTGGCCGCGTCCTGGAGCGTCACCAGATCGGTCTCGGGCAGCCAGTAGCTCTCCACCCACACGCCCCTGCCGATCCGTGCGCCCAGCCCCCGCAGCCACGCCGTCATCACCGGCGTGCCCGGCACCGCGCCCGCCAGCCACGGCACGGCGAGCACCTCGACGAAGGTGTCCGCCAGCTCGTTGCGCCACACGAAGGAGGACCACAGCGGATGCTCCCCGCTGCGGTGCCGTCCCACGAGCGCCCACTTGGCGACGATCGAGACGAGGGCCGCGCCCCCTCCCGCCGCGAGCAGCACCAGCCCCGACAGCAGCGGCGCCCAGGCCCCCAGCGCGCACAGCGCGGCGATCGTCAGCACCGCCAGGCTCGCCGAGCAGAAGACCGGCACGATCCGGCACAGCTCCACCAGACCGCGCGCCCACAGCAGCCGGGCCGGCGGTTCGTACGTGCGGCTCTGGTCGCCGTCGGCGGCGGCGCGCGGCAGCTTGACCGGCGGCAGCCCCAGATAGGACGTATGCTTCTTGGCCTTCTTCGGCGTCGCCGACAGCACGCCGACCAGCCCGCCGTCCGGCACGCTCCGCCCCGGCGCCGTCATCCCCGAGTTCCCGAGGAAGGCCCGCCGCCCGATCTCGGCCCGCCCGATGCGCATCCAGCCACCGCCGAGCTCGTACGGCGCGGTCAGTGTGTCGTCGGCCAGGAACGCGCCCTCGCCGACCGTCGTCAGACTGGGCAGTGCCAGTACCGTCGACACCTCGGCGCCGCGCCCGATCCGCATCCCGAGCAGCCGCAGCCACACGGGCGTGACCAGTCCCGCGTACAGAGGGAACAGCGTCTCCCGCGACCGGTCCATCAATTGCGTGACCGTCCACGCCTGCCACCCGACCCTGCTGTGCGTGGGGTGCGTCCCCTCCCGCAGGCCGAGGCTCAGAAGCCGTACGGCGACGAGGAGCAGTACCGCGTACGTCAGTCCGTAGGTGAGCGTTGCCGGTACGACGGCCAGGGCGGCGCCCGTGAGGACCGAGCCCGGCGTGACGAAGATCCGGGCCACGAGGAGCGCGGCCAGTCCCGCCAGTACCGGGAGCGAGGTCAGCGCGAGGCCGGTGAGGCCGTACATCACGCTCCAGTACGTCCCGCGCCGCGGTCGCTCCTTGGGCCAGTTGCGCTTGGCCTTGCCCAGCTTGACCGCGGGCGCACCCGCCCACCGCTGACCGGTGGGAATCTGCCCCGTGACCGCGGAACCGGGCGCCACCTCGGCCCGCTTGCCCACCCGGGCTCCGGGGAAGAGCACGCTGCGGGTGCCGACGACGGCGTGTGCGCCCACCTTGACCGTGCCGATCTCCAGCCGGTCGCCGTCCAGCCAGTAGCCGGACAGGTCCACCTCGGACTCCACGGCCGCGCCCCGCCCCAGCTTGAGCATGCCGGTGACCGGGGGCAGCGAGTGCAGATCGGCGTCCGGGCCGACCCTGGCACCCAGCGCCCGCGCGTACCGCTCCAGCCAGGAGCCGGTCAGCGACGTCGCGCCGCTGAATTCGGCCAGCCGCTCGGCGGTCCACAGCCGCAGATGTACGCCGCCCCCGCGTGTGTACCGGCCGGGCTTCACGCCGCGGAGCAGCAGTCGCGCGCCACCGGCGGCCAGGGCGAGCCGTCCCGGCGGGCTGAACAGGGCGACGGCTCCGAGCGCGAGGAGCCACCAAGGGGCCGTGGGCAGCCACGCGTAGGCGGGCAGCAGATTTCCGAGGGCGGCCAGTGCCACGGTCCAGCGCAGGCCGAGGAGGGTGAACAGCGGGACGAGGAGCAGCAGCTGGACGATCTGGGCGCGCCGCGGCACCGGGGTGACGGTGCGCCGGGCCTCGTCGTCCTGCGCCGACTTCTCCAGCCGCCTGGCCAGCTTGCGCAGTACGGGCTGCTGGTAGACGTCCAGGACGGCAGCGCCCGGGTAGCGGGTGCGCAGCCGGGTCGTCAGCTGGGCGGCGGACAGGCTGCTGCCGCCGATCACGAAGAAGTCGTCATGGGCGCTGGTGACCGGGATGCCGAGTACTTCGGTCCACTGCTCGGCGAGCCATGCCTCGGTGCCGTAGAGCTGTTCGGCCGGGCCGCTTGTCTCAAGGTCCTTCAGCGGCCAGGGCAGCGCGTTCCGGTCGACCTTGCCCGACGTGCGGGTCGGCAGCTCCTCGACCGGCGCGAGCAACGGCACCAGCGCGGCGGGCAGTTCGGCCCGCAGCTTCTCCACGGCGGCGGCGTGGTCCCACCCGTCCTGGGTGACGACGTACCCGACGAGGAGCTGATTGCCGCTGCGAGCGGTCCGCACGGCGGCCGCGGCTCCGGCGACCCCGGGCAGGCACTGGAGCGCGGCATCGACCTCACCGAGCTCGATCCGCCGCCCGCCGAGCTTGATCTGCTCGTCGGCACGCCCGAGGAAGACCAGCCCCTCAGGCTCCGCCTTGACGAGGTCGCCGCTGCGGTACGCCCGCTCCCACCCCAGGGACTCCAGGGGCGCGTACTTCTCCGCGTCCTTCTCGGCGTCGAGATACCGGGCCAGTCCGACCCCGCCGATCACGAGCTGCCCGCTGTCGCCCATCGGCACGGGCTCGCCGGCCTCGTCGACGACGGCCAGCTCCCAGCCGTCCAGGGGGAGCCCGATCCGGATCGGCTCCTGACCGCTCAGCAGCGAGGCGCAGGCGACGACGGTCGCCTCGGTGGGCCCGTACGTGTTCCAGACCTCGCGCCCCTCGGTCACCAGCCGCTGGGTCAGTTCGGGCGGGCATGCCTCACCGCCGAAGATCAGCAGCCGTACGTCGTTGAGGGTCTCCGGCTCCCACAGGGCGGCGAGCGTGGGCACCGTCGACACGACGGTGATCTCCTGCTCGACCAGCCAGGGCCCGAGATCGGCGCCGCTCCTGACCTGCGCACGCGGCACCGGCACCAGACAGGCCCCGTACCGCCAGGCCAGCCACATCTCCTCGCAGGAGGCGTCGAACGCCACGGACAGTCCCGCCATCACGCGGTCCCCGGGCCCGATCGGCTCCTCGGTGAGGAACAGCGCGGCCTCGGCGTCCACGAACGCGGCGGCACTGCGGTGCGAGACGGCGACGCCCTTGGGCTTCCCGGTGGAGCCGGACGTGAAGATGATCCAGGCGTCGTGCTCGATGCCGGGGCGTGCGGCGGGGGCCTCGCCGGCACCGTGCACGGTGATCTCGTGCCCGGCTCCGATGACGGCGCGTACGTCCGCCTCCCCGAACACCAACTCGGCCCGCTCGTCGGGGTCCTCGGCGTCGACGGGGACGTATGCCGCGCCGGCCGCGAGGACGGCGAGGATCGCGATGTAGAGCGCGTTGGTGCCGGACGGGACCCGGACCCCCACCCGGTCCCCGAGCCCGACCCCGGCGGAGCCGAGCCGCCGCCGCAGCCGCTCCACCTCCACGGCCAGCGCGCGGTAGGTGAGAGTGCTCGTGCCGTCGTCCAGGGCGGGCTCGTCCGGATGCGACCGCACGGACGCGTCGAAGACGTCGACGAGGGTGCGCGGCGAGGCCGCCGGGCCTCCCGAGAAGCGTGCGGTGTCCCCGAACTGCTGGTGGATCTCCGCGCCGAGCTCCTCGCCGAGCAGGCCGAGAGCGTGGCTCTCCTGTATGGCTGCCATCCGGTCCTCGCGTCTAGATCCCGGATGTCTCCGGGGCGCTGGCGGGCCCGCAGGTGTGCCTGGGGTTGTCCGGATCCAGCTCCAGTTACAAACCGGAAATCTTAGTACGACGCTGGATTTGGCCGCTTCGACATGCCAGTCGGAGTAGCCGTTCGGGGGTGGGTGGAGCCGACGACAATGATCCTGACCTGGGGATCTTCGGACGGACGAGACTTCCCCCACATGAGCCTGCTCGTCAGGGCAGTTGGCCAGAGGTGTGCAGCGCGTCGAACACCATCTGGTCCACGGCCGAGACCCGCGCACGATCGCCATAGCCGAACCAGTCCGACTCCGCGATCTCTCTTGAAGGAACCAGCGGACCGGTGTACTCGGCGGTGTAGCAGATCATCCGGAACTCGGTGCCTCCGTCGTGGTCCCTCCGCGTCTCGAAGGTGCCGACGTGCACCATCGTGGCGGTGTCGACCCGGGTGCGGAGTTCCTCGTCGATCTCGCGCTCCAAGGTCTCGGCATCGGACTCACCCGGCTCCCGCTTCCCGCCCGGGAAGTAGAAGACCTCCACACCGCGGTTGCGCGTCACCAGCACCCGCCCGTCACGCACCAGAACCCAGGCCACCTTCTCCGGAACGACCTCGATCTGCTCCATTCCCGGACGCTACCCACCTGTCCGCCCGCCTCAACGCCGCCCGGGCGAAAGCCCGAGGCCAAGGGGAGGTCGTCCAGCGAGGGGCCGTTCCGGTCCAGGCGGTTTCCCACGCGGCAAGGTTGTGGTGCTGGATGACGCGGTGGGCCGTGCCGTAGGCGGCGGCTGCTGCGGCATGGACGCCGAGGACGGCGATCAGGGCGGAACCCAGGGCACGGCTGCGGACCTGATCGGGGCTCAGGGGCGGGTGCTGCTCATCGGCCTCGTCGTCGGGACGTAGTCCTCGGTGTTCACCGCGGCGCCCGTCGCGATCCGGCTCCACCACCGCTTTCCCCGCGGGAAGCCGTCTCGCCGGGCCTGACCGGGCCGGCGTCGGGCCGGGCACCGGCACCGGACGTCCCCGTCCTGCCGGGTCGTGACCAGAGGGCGGACCGGTCAGGACGTGAGCCGGTCCAGGGCGGCCAGGACCGGGGCCACGCCGTCCTCTTCGGCCAGGCCACGGGCCAACTCCTGGGCGCGGCTGAGGTGGTGGGGGTCACCCGTGGCGCGGTGCAGGGCGGAGGCCAGTGTGCCGGCGGTGAGACGTCGCAGGGGGACGGCGCACGGGGCCACCCCCAGGGCGCCCAGCCGCGCCGCCCAGAAACCGCCGTCGAACTGCACCGGCACCGGGATCGTGGGAACGCCCGCGCGCAGAACGGCGGCGGTGGTGCCGGCTCCGGCGTGATGGACCACGGCGGCCGTACGGGGGAACAGCAGCGCGTGCGGCACGTCGCCCACGGTGATCACGTCGTCGTCGCCGTGGGCCGCCAGGCCCGCCCAGCCCTGCTGGATGATGCCGCGCAGTCCCGCCGTCCGCAGCGCACGCACGATCTCGGCGCTGAGGTCTCCGGGGTCCGGCACCGTCGCGCTGCCCAGTCCGACGAACACCGGCGGGGGCCCGGTGGCCAGGAACTCCTCCAGTTCACCGGGCAGCGTGCGCGTGTCGTGCGGCCACCAGTACCCGGCGATCTCCAGCCCGGGGCGCCAGTCCTCGGGGCGGGACACCACCCGTTCGCTGAACCCGTGCAGCACGGGCCAATGGGCTCGCTCGTGGGCCCGGCGGCTCGCGGAGGGGCCGGGCAGGGTCATGCCGTGCCGGGTGCGCAACCGGTGCGTGGCCTGCGTGAAGACCCGGTCGACGGCGGAGATGACAGCCCGTCCGCCCAGGTGGTTGCCCACGGTGCCGAGCGAGCGGCCGCCGAGCATGGGCGCGCCGAACTCGCGTGTCGGATGCTGGGGTTGGAGGAACAGGCCGAGGCTGGGCAGGCTCAGTCCGTCGGCGATGGCGCGTCCCAGGGGTGCCACGGCTCCGGCGGCCAGGACGACGTCCGCGCCGCGGGCCGCCTGGACCAGGGCGTCGGTCATCTCCTCGGCCGCGGACCGGGCCATCGACGCCGCGCGCAGCAGTTTGCCCAGGCCTGTGGTGCTGGAGTGCAGATCTCGGCCGCGGTCGGAGTGGGACACGGCGTGCGGGTCGACCGGGGTCGGGTGGAAGCGCACCCCCGAGTCGGCGGTCAGGGGTTCGAACAGGGCATGGGGGGCGAGCGTGACCTCGTGCCCGCTCCGCGCCAGCCCCGCGCCCAGCCCGGTGTACGGCGCGACGTCGCCGCGCGATCCCGCCGTCATGATCACCACGCGCATGGGTCCCAGTGTGGACCGGCCGCGCGGGGGACACACGGTGTGTGCCCGCACGTGGACGAAAATCGCCGGTCCGGGGGGGTGCTCCGACCGGATCTGCTCACCGCCGGCCGGTGTCCAGTGTGCCGAGGAGGCGGGCGGCGGCTTGGCACCGTCGTGATGGCCGGTCGACTCGTCGCACCACGGCACGGAGCCGGGTCCTCCGCCGCGGCGCGGCGGAGGACCCGGCTCCCGGCGGGACGGTGGATCAGGACGACTGGGCGCTCTGGTACAGGTTCTGGGCGTCCGCGCCGAAGTACGGGCCGTACATGGCGTTCGGGAGGAAGTTGTACTTGAAGCTGTTCACCGAGGACTGCAGGCCGGTCCCGGTGGCCTCGTTGAACTGGGTGAACCACGGGCCTCCGCTGGAGCCACCGGTCATGTTGCAGGTCAGGCCGTGGTCCCTGGACAGCAGGAAGTCCCGCGTGGTGGTGCCGCTGCAGTAGATGAACTTCTCACCGTCGTACGGCGCCGCGGCCGGGAAGCCGAAGGAGTACATGGCCTTGTTGTAGCCGGTGTTGAAGGCAAGGCCCTGCCCGCCGACGACGTCGGTCAGCTTCTGCCCGTCCAGCGGGGCGACCACGGCCGCGCCGATGTCGTAGTTGATGTCCTCGCTGGCCGTCCACTGCGGCGTGGACAGGGTCTTGGACGCGGCCCAGGTGCCGTACGGGCGCTGCCCGTCGTGGTAGCCGGGTACGAAGACCCAGTTGGTGTGCCAGGCGCCCTCCATCTTCACGCAGTGGCCCGCGGTGATCACGGTGCTCTTGTTGGCGCTGGTGACGGCGTTGCCGGAGCAGGACGCGGTGCGGCCCTGATAGCTGAAGAACACCCGCCCCGCGGTCTTGGCCACCGCTCCCCCGCCGGACCAGGGTCCGCCGCCGTGCGGGAAGGCCAGGGGACCCACGGCGGAGGCGGGCGCACTGGGGGCGACGACCGTCGCCTTGCCCGTGCGCAGTGCCGGTGCCCGTACGTCGGAGCGGTCGACGGTCAGGACGTCGAGCGGAGTGGCCTCGCGCATCCGCTGCGGGGTCCAGAAGGCCAGGGCGCGTTCCTGCGCCGAGAGGGTCGTCACGCCGGGGTCCGGTGCGGCGCTCGCCGGTGCGGCGGTGACGCCGGTCGCCAGGAGCGCGGCGACGCCGGCGAGCGCGCCGAGGACGGAGCGGCGGACACGGGTGCTGCCGCCGGACGGGCGGGAGCTGCGGGGTCGGCCTATCACGCGGTCTCCTTCTGCTGTGGGGGCCGGGCGCCGGGAAGGCCGGTACGCCCGGTCAGGCAGGGGTGTCACTGCGGACGGTCAGGGGGCAGCGTGCCACCAGGAGGCCGATATGGACAGGTGCATGTCATGCGTTGGCCGAAACTTCACGCCCTCACCGATCGGAGCGGGTCATACGGGCACAGAAGAACCCGGCCTCACCGTGGAGGCCGGGTTCGGAGAGTGCGCGGCTGGTGTCAGAGGATGGGGCCGGGGCCGCTGGGGCCGCCCGGCTGGACGCGGCCGCGCCATGCGCCGGATTCGATTCCGCGCTCCTCGATGTACTGCTTGAAGCGCCTCATGTCGCCCTTCACCCGGCGGTCGATCGTGCCCATCATGTCCGCGGCCTTCTCCACTGCTCCGCTGGGCTCGACTTCCAGCACGAGCTCCACCCTGGTGTGGGTGTCGTCCAGGCGCTCGAAGCGGACGGAGCCCCTCTGGTGGGTGTCTCCGCTGGTCGTGCGCCATGTGACCCGCTCGTCGGCCAGCTGGTCGACGATCTCGGTGTCGAATTCGCGCCGTACCCCGGCGATCTTGGTGGTCCAGTGGTTGTGGCGGTCGTCCAGCTGCCTGACCTCCTCGACGCCCTCCATGAAGTTCGGGAACTCCTCGAACTGCGTCCACTGGTTGTAGGCGGTGTGGACGGGGACGTCGACTTCCACGGTTTCCTTGATGGTGCTCATCTGAATGCCTCCGTATTCACTGATCGACTGCAGGAGGCCCATCGGCCCACACAGGTCCGGGCCCGCGAAGACCGAGTACCCGGGATGCTCCGGTTGCCACATCGGATGTGATCAGCGCCGTGGCAGACGCGCGGACGGGGTGCCGCGGGCCGGTGGTCCGCACGGTTTCCGAGCGGAAGCCGTGACCGAGCCTTGCAGCCAGTCCGTGGTAGTGGCGGCGGAACCTGTAGATGGGCGGGCTTCAGACGGCTGGGTCTCTATGCGGGATCAGAACCGGTCGTGCTGCTGCGGCTGCCCGTATGCCTGGCCGCTCGGGTCGTTCGTGCTCTGGGTCTGCAGTTGCTCCGCCTGCTCCTTGGTCACCTTCTGTTCCGCGCCGCAGAAGGTGCACTGCGTCAAGTACTTCGTCGAGATCGGGAACAGCGGGACGAAGAACAGGGTGAACTTCGTGATGCGCTTCCTGAGCGTGTGGGCGGCGGGGTTCTTGCACTGGCCGCACACCAGCGTCAGTATCGCCAGCTGGTACAGATATCCCTTGGTGCCGAAGATGATCACGTGTCGGTCCTTCCCGGTCGGATCTTCACCCAGTGTCCTGCATCGCGGGCATGTCGGGCGCGCGGGCCCCTCGTTCGTGTGGAGAGCCCGGCGGGGGCTGGTCCAGTCGGGTGACGGCGGGCCGGGTGCCTCCCGGCCCGCCGATACGGTTCCGCGGTGACCTCGATCTCACCCGAAACGCAGTCCGTGCCCACCGATGACCTGGGCTCCCTCGTCGTCCAGTCCTGGCGGGGCACGACCCCCGACGGGAACGACATCCCCTATCTGCTGGCCTGCTCCCTCGGAGACGGTGCGAACGGTCCGGAGGGCACTGCGAAGGCCATCGAGCAGTTGCTGCTGAGCGCCGGGCTCCCCCTGGGCGAGGGTCTCGTCCACGCGGCGCAGCGGCCCAGCCTGCCGGTCAGCCTGCTCGTCGTGCCCGGGTCGGCCGTCCTCACCGTGCAGCACCTCACATCCCAGTTCGTCCCGCCGGAGACCTGGCTGGAGACGGTGGACGAACTCGGCTACGCCTACCTCATCTTCACCACGCGGCCGTGGCCGGAGGGCGCCGAGCCCGGTGACGTCGGGACGCTCGCCGCCTTCACCTCCGACGAGGACGCGATGGCCTCGGCGGCGCATGTCGTCCTGCCCGCCCGCAGCCTGCGCAGCTGAAGCGCGTACAGCCCGGGCCACGTGCGGGTGGCCCGGGCTGTGGTGTGCCCGGGGTCAGCCGGACAGGGCCGTCAGCACCACGGACTTGGCCTCCTCCTGGACCCGGCCGAGGTGGTCGGGGCCGAGGAACGACTCGGCGTAGATCTTGTAGACGTCCTCGGTGCCCGAGGGGCGGGCCGCGAACCAGGCGTTGTCCGTGGTCACCTTGATGCCGCCGATGGCCGCGCCGTTCCCGGGGGCCTCGGTGAGCACCGCCGTGACCGCGTCCCCGGCCAGGGTGTCGGCGCTGACCTGGGCCGGGGAGAGCTTGGCGAGCAGGGCCTTCTCCTCGCGGGAGGCGGGCGCGTCGATGCGCGCGTACGCCGGTTCGCCGAAGCGGGCGGTCAGCGCCGCGTAGTGCTCGGAGGGGGTCTTCCCCGTGACCGCCGTGATCTCGGAGGCGAGCAGGGCCAGGAGGATGCCGTCCTTGTCGGTGGTCCAGACGGAGCCGTCCCGGCGGAGGAAGGACGCCCCGGCCGACTCCTCGCCGCCGAAGCCGATGGTGCCGCCGGCCAGTCCGTCCACGAACCACTTGAAGCCCACGGGCACCTCGACCAGCTCGCGGCCCAGGTCGGCGGCGACCCGGTCGATCATGGCGGAGGAGACCAGGGTCTTGCCGATGCCGGTGGTGGCCGGCCAGCGGTCGCGGTGGGCGTAGAGGTAGGAGATGGCGACGGCCAGGTAGTGGTTGGGGTTCATCAGGCCCGCGTCCGGGGTGACGATGCCGTGCCGGTCGGCGTCGGCGTCGTTGCCGGTGGAGATCTGGAAGCGGTCGCGCTGCTCGATGAGCGAGGCCATCGCGTACGGCGACGAGCAGTCCATGCGGATCTTGCCGTCCCAGTCGAGCGTCATGAACCGCCAGGTGGGATCGGTGTGCGGGTTGACCACGGTGAGGTCGAGGCCGTGCTGTTCGGCGATGCGGCCCCAGTAGGCGACCGACGCCCCGCCGAGGGGGTCGGCGCCGATCCGGATACCGGCCGAGCGGATCGCGTCCAGGTCGAGCACGTCGGGCAGGTCGGCGACGTAGGTGCCGAGGAAGTCGTAGCGGCCGGTGGTGGGTGCGGCGAGAGCGCGGGCGTAGGAGACGCGCCGTACGTCCTTCAGGCCGCCCCGGATGATCTCGTTCGCCCGGTCCTGGATCCAGGAGGTCGCGTCGGAGGCGGCGGGGCCTCCGCTGGGCGGGTTGTACTTGAACCCGCCGTCGGCGGGCGGGTTGTGGGAGGGCGTGACGACGACGCCGTCCGCGAGGCCGGCGGTGCGGCCGCGGTTGTGGGTGAGGATGGCGTGCGAGACGGCCGGGGTCGGCGTGTAACCGTCCGCGTCGTCGATCAGCACGGTCACCTCGTTGGCGGCGAACACCTCCAGGGCGGTCACGCGCGCGGGCTCCGACAGGGCGTGGGTGTCGGCGCCCAGGAACAGGGGGCCGTCGAAGCCCTGGCCTGCGCGGTACTCGCAGATGGCCTGGCTGGTCGCGGCGATGTGGTCGTCGTTGAACGCGCTCGCCAGTGACGATCCGCGGTGTCCGGAGGTCCCGAACGTGACGCGCTGCCCCGGATCGTCCAGGTCGGGCCGGCGCGCGTAGTACGCGGTGACCAGCCGAGCGACATCGACGAGATCTTCGGGTCCGGCCGGACGTCCCGCTCGCTCGTGCTGCATGGGCCCGCTCCTCCGCATGGGTTGATCCTTCGCTTGCGGTCTCATCCTTCCTCGTCACAGCGGTGCCGCGCGAGGGGGGCACCCCGGTGAGGGACGGATGTGCGCCAGACCACGAGGGAGGGGGCGGCACGGAGCACGAGGAGGCGGCGCTACGGACCACCGGTGCACCCGGTGGCGCGTCGCGCCGCCTGCTCCCCTCGTGCCGGCACGTCCATCGCGCCGGGCGTGCTTCAGATCCGCCCGCCGGTGAGCCGGGTGAGGGGGCCGTGCGCGCCGCGTTCCGCGCGGCGACCGACGGCGTAGGACGCGGCGCTCAGGGCGGTCAGGCCCGCTCCGACGCCCGCGGCCACGAGCTTGCGGTGGGCGATGACCGTCCACGCCGTCTTCGCCGTGGCGGCGACGTGGCCGGAGGCCGTGACGACCGCCTGGCGTCCCACCTCGACGCCCTTGGCCGCGGTCTGCGCGGCCGCCTTCGCCGTCTCGGCGGATCGCTCCGCGCCGGACTTGGCCGCTGACGCCGCCTCACCGGCCTTGTCCGCGGCGCCCTTCGCCGCCTGGGACGCCGGCGCGGTGGCCTTGTCCGCCGTGCTGCGGGCCTTGGACTCCGCGGTCCGTACGGTGGCCGGCTTCTGATTCGTGCGCTTGTTCTGTTCAGTCATGGACACCGACTTGCCTCTGACTCCGGCGGCAAACACATTCGGTCGCGCACCGACCGGGCGGCGGTGTGCCTGAGCACCTCGCCGAAGGGGTAGTCGCACTACAGGCAAGCGACATCACTACCGGAAGGAAGGTGCGTCATGGCCGGAATGCTGGATCGCATCAAGCAGTTCGCCCGGAGCCCGCAGGGGCGGCGGGCCGCGGAGCAGGCACGCCGGGCCGCGGCCGACCCCCGCAAGCGGGCCCAGGCCCAGCGTCTGCTCGGCAAGCTCAAGGGCCGCCACTGACGGCGAGCTCCCATTCCTCCCGATATCCAACTCCTCGGACACACAGGTGTGTTCATGCCCGGCTTGGGCACTTGGGTCGCACCATACGCACCTGAGAGGAGCTGGTTCGATGGGCAGGGCGGGAAATGGCAGGCGGGTCTGTGCCTTAGGCGTCGCCGGAGTCCTGGCGGGGACGGTGCTGGTCGGCTGCGGTGACGACGGCGGCTCGGACGACGGCGCGCGGGGCACCTCGGCGAAATCGAGCGCCGGCGCCCGGGAGCAGGGCACGCAGGCGGTGCGCTCGGCCTACGACAAGACGGCCGAGGAGGACACCGCCGAGGTGAAGCTCCGGGTGCAGACCTCGGCCGAGGGCGCCTCGCAGACCGCGAACGGCCAGGGCGCGGTGGACCTGGACGACGGCGACAGCGTCATGACGCTCACGGTGCAAGGGCAGCAGATCGAGCAACGAGTGATCGATCAGGTCCTCTACCAGAAGATGCCCAAGGGGCAGGCACCGGGCGGCAAGCCCTGGATCAAGATCGACCTGGGGAAGGTCGCCGCACAGCAGGGCACCGGCGACCAGTCCATGAGCGACCCGGCGCAGTCCGCGGCATACGCCAAGGCGATCACCGACAAGGACGTGACCGAGAAGGGCACGGCCACGGTCAACGGCGTGCAGACCACGCACTACCGCGTCTCCGTCGACGTCGCCGAGCTGCCCAACGGCGACACCCTGCGCAAGCAGGTCGGCCCGACCCTGCCGATGGACATGTGGCTGGACGACGAGGGCCGGATGCGCCGTCAGCAGATCGACATGACCGTCAAGGCCCCGGCGGGGTCGCAGCGGTCGTCCTCCGACGCCTCGGCCGCGCCCGAGAAGGTCACGGTGCGCACGGTCATGGACTTCACCGACTTCGGTACCGAGGTCGAGGCGGACGAGCCGCCGGCCGGGCAGGTCACCGACATGACCGGCAAGGCCCTGGAGCAGGGCAAGGGGCAGGGCTGACCCGAGGTCACCTCACTGACCCGAGGTCACCTCACCGCATAGCCGCGGACGCGTCGTACGAGGTCGCCCGCGGCCTCCGGCCACTCGGGACGCTCGAAGACGAAGCCCGCTTCGAGCAGGCGGCCGGGGACGACGCGGCGGCTCTTCAGCAGCAGTTCGGTGTCCGAGCGCAGGACGAACGCGCCGATCTCCGCCATCCAGCGCGTCGCGGGCAGGCCCAGCGGGACGCCCCACGCGGCGCGCAGGTCGCGCATGAAGGCGCGCTGCGGCACGGGGCCCGGCGCGGCGAGATTGACCGGGCCCTCGATGTCGTCCCGGGCGACGAGGAACTCGACCGCCCGGGTGAAGTCCCGGTCGTGGATCCAGGACACGTACTGGGCACCGCCGCCGACGGGCCCGCCGAGGCCGAGCCGGGCCAGTCGCAGCAGGACGTCGAAGACGCCGCCGCGGTCCGGGCTCATCACCATGGCGGCGCGCAGGGCCACCTTCCGGGTGTGCGGGGTGTCGGCAATCTCCTGCTCCCGCTCCCAGGCCTTGGCGATGTCGACGCTGTACCCCCAGTAGCCGGGGACGCCGGGTTCCGTGCCGCCGATCACGCCGGTGGCCTCGTCGTTGGGCGCGTCGAAGCGGTGCGCGTAGACGGTCGCGGTGCTCATCTGCAGCCAGACCCGGGGCGGGCGGGCGGCTGCGGCGACGGCCTCGCCCACGACCCGGGCGGAGTGGACCCGCGAGTCCATCATCTGCCGGAGGTTGGCGGGCGTGTAGCGGCAGTTGACGCTCCGGCCGGCCAGGTTGACCACGACATCGCTGCCGTCGACCTCCGCCGCCCAGGGCCCCAGGGTCGCACCGTCCCAGTGCACTTCGCCCGGCCCCGCGGGGTGCCTGCTGAGCACCACGACGTCATGTCCCGCCGCGCTCAGCGCGCGTTTCAGGACCGTGCCGACCTGCCCGGTGCCGCCGGGTATCACGAACTTCACGAAGGCCTCCCCCTCGATGTGTGACAGCGACCCTAGCCCATATTTGAACGCGTTCAAAACACTGCGGCGATGTGGGGGCTCAATCGGCGCAGATACGCCATCGGGCAAGATGGGGCCCATGAGCGTAGTCAAGATCAACGTGCTGACCGTGCCCGCCGAGCAGCGGGAGACCCTGGAGAAGCGGTTCGCCTCCCGCGCGCACGCCGTGGAGAACTCCGACGGGTTCGAGTGGTTCGAGCTGCTCCGCCCGGTGGAGGGCACCGACACCTACCTCGTTTACACCCGGTGGCGTGACGAGGCGTCCTTCCAGGCCTGGATGGAGGGGCCGATGAAGAGCGCGCACCAGGGCGGCGGCGAGGGCGGCGAACGGCCGAAGCCCGCGGCGAGCGGCTCGACGCTGTGGTCCTTCGAGGTGGTGCAGCAGGCCGGGCCGAAGGAGGCCTGACCGACGGCGCGACGCACGAGGTCCCCCATGCCGCATCGCATGGGGGACCTCGTGCGTGAGGGCCGTACCGGCGCTCAGCCGCGCCGGGAACGCGCGGGTACGGCGGTGCGGCCGACCGCGGCCGCCAGCTTGCGCAGCCGGCGCCAGTCGAGACGCGGAGGCGCCTCGGGGACGCCGGGACGGTTGCGGGGCACCCGGACGCGCAGGGCGCGGCGGGCGATGCGGCAGTGGACGGGGGCGGGCATGGTGAGCGCCTCGCCGTCGAGGCCGACCTCCAGCTCCGCGTCGTCGGCGTCGACGACGACGCGCTGGGCGGTGAGCACGGTGAGCCCTTCCGGGCGTGGGGACAGCAGGAGTTCGGCCGCCTCCACGGCACTGTCCACGCGGACGGCGAGCACGCCCAGGCGTCCGGAGTTGAGCCGCTCGCGCCGGCCGAAGCCGAAGGGGTCGTCCATGCGGTAGGCGTTGTTGCTGACCAGGATCGCCTGCGGGTCGATGACGGTGGTGCCGTCGGCGGTGACCGTCAGACGCGGGCCGCTCTGCCGGGTGAGCAGGTCGGGCAGGCGGTCCAGGGCCGCGCCCACCTTGTCCTCGCGATAGCCGGGGCTCTGGACGACGGCCCCGTACACACCGAACGAGGCGTTGTTGACGAACGGGCGGTCGTCCGCGAACCCGAGATCGACGCGGAGTTCGACGCCGTCGGTGAGGGCGTCGAGGCAGGTGGAGGGGTCGTCCCGGTCCAGGCCCAGGTCCATGGCGAAGTGGTTGCGCGTGCCGGCGGCGATGACGAGGAACGGCAGGCCGTGCTCCGCGGCGACCGCGGCGACCAGGGCCTGGGTGCCGTCGCCGCCCGCGACGCCCAGGAGGTCGGCTCCGTCGGCCACGGCGGCCTTGGCCAGGGCGGTGACGTCCTGGTGCTGGTCCGGGTCGAGCAGGAGGACCCGGGCGCCCAGCGACTCTGCCTTCGCCTGGAGGTTGAACTTCTCGACCTTGCCGCCACCGGAGCGCGGGTTGAGCAACAGGAAGGGGCGCAGGGGCGGCGGTGTGCGGTACTCCTTGACCCGTACGGTTCGCAGGCCCGTACTGCGCAGGGCGTAGCGGCCGCTCCAGACCGCCCCGCACCACAGGAGCAGGGACAGGAAGACCACCCAGAGCAGATTCGCGGTGGCGAAGAGGGTGATGAGACCGACGGGCGCGACGACGGCCAGCGCGGCCGACGCGATGCGGACCACGCCCCGCCGGGACAGCACCCACCAGAGCGCGGCCGCGGTCAGGGCGAGTCCCGCGAGGCCTGCCACGAGCAGCAGCAGCCCTCGCAGCCCGCCGGAGACGAGCGGCAGCAAGGCCGCCAGTGCGGCCGCGGCCAGGGCGCCCCTGGCGGCCCATCTCTGCCGGCGGTGAAACCGTTCGTCCATCGCCGATCCCATTGTGTCCCTCCGCTCGAAGGCCGACGCTGGCGAACTCTCGCGCCCGCGCGCGGCCGTGACCATGGTGCCCGCCGATGCCCCGGCTCCGCCACTGCCATCCTGGACGGCTCCCCCGCCGCCGGGCAGGTCGGACGTGAAGATCCCTGGGGGCGTAGCCATCGGTAGCGTACGCGGCCTCGTGGGCCCGGTTCCGCGCACCGGGGCACATCGGCACGCACGCTCACCTCTCCCGAACCTCCCCTCTCTTGACCTGGTGAGTCTCATTACGCAACTCTGTCGGTCACAGTCCCTGTCGACGAGGAGGCCGGCACGCGATGGAGTGGACGGGCGCGCGGTACGCGGACCAACCGACGGTCGAGGTGACGACGTGGGTCGCCGCCCCGCCGGGGAGGGTGTGGGCGCTGGTGTCGGATGTGACGCGGATGCCGGAGATGAGCGAGGAGCTGCAGTCCGTGCGGTGGGCCGAGGGTGCGGCCGGGCCGGCCGTCGGGGCCCGGTTCGTCGGCCGGAGCAGGCATGAGCGGTTCGGCGAGTGGGAGACGACCTCGACCGTCGTCGCGTGCGATCCGGAGCGGGTGTTCTCCTGGGCGGTAGGGGATCCGGCGGAGCCCAGTGCCGTCTGGCGGTTCGGGCTCGCGCCGAGGGACGGCGGGACCGAGCTGTCGCAGTGGATGCGGATGGGGCCCGGGCGTTCGGGTCTCTCGTTCGCGATCGACGCCATGCCGGAGAAGGAGCAGAAGATCGTGTTCGTGAGGCTGCGGGAGTTCGAGCGGTGCATGACCGCCACGCTGGAGCACATCAGGCAACGGGCGGAGGCGTGATGCGCGCGGCGACGACCGTCGAGGCGGCGGCGCTGGGCTCCTGGTCCCGGCAGGCCGACTTCGTCGTGGAGGCCGAGAAACTGGGGCTCGACGTCTGCTGGGTGGCCGAGGCCTGGGGCTCCGACGCCCCCTCCGCCCTGGGCTTCTACGCGGCCCGTACGGAACGGATGCTGCTCGGCTCCGGGGTCATGCAGGTCGGCACGCGCACGCCGGTCGCGCTCGCGCAGACGGCGATCACCCTGTCCAACCTGTCCGGCGGACGGTTCCTGCTGGGGCTCGGCCCGTCCGGCCCGCAGGTGATGGAGGGCCTGCACGGGGTGCCGTTCGCCCGCCCCCTGGCCCGGGTGCGCGAGACGGTGGAGATCGTGCGGCAGGTGGTCGCGGGCGGCAAGATCTCCTACTCGGGCTCCGAGTTCGGCATTCCGCTGCCCGGCGGGGAGGCGGTGCCGATGCGCCTGTCCATGCGGGCCGAGCACCCCGTCCCCGTCTACCTCGCCGCGCTGTCGCCCGCCATGCTGCGACTGACCGGCCAGGTCGCGGACGGCTGGCTCGGCACCAGCTTCGTCCCCGAGGGCGCGGCGGAGGCCTATTTCGCCCCCCTGGACGAGGGTCTGGCCGCCGCCGGCCGTGAGCGCGCCGGGTTCGACGTCTGCCAGGGCGCCGAGGTCGCGTTCGCCCGGGACGAGGAGGCGCTGGCCGCCATGGTCGCGGACCGGAAGAAGGAACTCGCCTTCAGCCTGGGCGGCATGGGCTCGGCGTCGACCAACTTCTACAACCGGGCCTACAGCCGCCAGGGCTGGGCCGAGGTCGCGGCGGAGGTACGGGAGCGCTGGCAGGCGGGCGACCGGGACGGTGCGGCCGGTCTCGTCACCGACGAGATGGTGCTGGCCACCACGCTCATCGGCACGGAGGACATGGTGCGGCGGCGGCTGCGCGTCTGGCGCGACGCCGGTGTGGACACGGTCCGCCTCTACCCGGCCGGAGCAACCCTCGACGACCGGCTCGACACACTCGGCAGGGCGATCGAGCTGGTCCACGCGACCTAGGGCCTGTCGTTCGGATCAGGCCGCAGACGCGGGGCCTGGCACGCGCCTCTGCCGCGTTGTCGTCGGTTGCCGACTCCCCCAAGCTCTCGACTTCGCACCAGCGAGCAGAAGCTGTGAGTGAAGACGCCCGTGGACCCGGCCTCTTCGGGCGGCGACGGACTCACCTCCTGCAAACGGCCCTTCGACTCGTTCGGCACGGCGAAGAAGGGCGGCTCCATCCGCGTCCGGGGACACGAAGGCCATCGAGCTGAGCGTCGGCGGTGCCGGCGGCTGACCCGGTCAGGAGGCAGCGGCGAAGCTCTCCGGTAGCGCTTTCCGTTGGATTTCCGGCGGCAACCGGCCGAGTGGGACGAATCGCCACACCAGGGCTTGACGGGGTGGAGGTGGGCTCGGCCTACTGGAAGCGCAGCCGGCCGTGTCGGGGGGTCTGGTCCGGTGCCGGCCCTGGGGTCGAGTCCACTCCGTACTCCCCCGCGGGAACGCAGGTCAGGGGTCTGATGGTGCGGCGACGTTGGGCAGCGGCGGTGGGTCTGGTGGCCTGCCTGCTGTTGCTGCACCTCGTCGTTCCGGGGCTCGCGGGCGAAGGGCCTTCGGCAGGGGCGGTCACGGCGGCGGCGGACGCGGTGGAGCCGGGCGCGGCTTCGAGTGCCGAGGCCGAGAGGGCCGGGGAGACGTGTCCGTGCGAGGAGGAGCCTTCGGTTCGGCGGCTCGCGGCGCGGACGCCACGGGCGGCGGGGGCGGCTGGAGTGAGCCCGGTGGTGACCGGGGCGGCCGTGGTGGGCCGGGGTGGTACGGCCCTCCGTGCTGCGGGTACGGGCCCGTGTCCGGGGGCGGTCGGATCCGCCCCGAGCGCCGCCCGGTTGCAGACGTTCCGGTGCTGAGTGACGGCAGTACCGCCAAGGGCCTGCGCCGTGCGGACTGAGTACTGCCCTGGTGCCGCATCGCGGTGAGTGCAGGCCTTCGTGTGTCCCCATGCCGACGACACAGGAGGCAGAGTTGCCTGGAAAGCGCGTTCTCGTTCTCAGGCCGGACGAACTCGGCTCGAACGACCAGAAGATGTGGCGGGAGATCCGGACGGAGTCCGGCGCCCCGGCGAATCCCTTTCTCGACCCCGCGTTCACCGTGGCCGTGGGGCAGGTCAGGCCGGGGGCCAGGGTGGCGGTGCTGCAGGACGACGGCTCCCCGGTGGGGTTCTTCCCGTACGAGGCGGGGATGTTGGGGCGGGGGCGGGCCATCGGGCTGGGGGTGTCCGACAGTCAGGGGGCCGTGTTGCGCCCCGGGATCCGGCTGGACGCCCGCCGGTTGTTACGCGTCTGCGGGCTGTCGTCCTGGGAGTTCGACAATCTCGAAGCCGGTCAGGGGGCGTTCGTGCCGCACGCGGTCGAGGAACTCGCCTCCCCGGTCGTCGACATCGGCGAGGGTTTCGAGGCGTACACGCAACGGCTGCGGGCGCAGTCGCCGGGCTTCCTCAGACAGACCCTGGCCAAGGAGCGCAAGCTGGTCCGGCAGGTGGGTGAGGTGCGGTTCGTGTACGACGCCCGGGACCCCGGTGCGCTGCGGGCGCTGATGGAGTGGAAGTCGGCGCAGTACCGGCGGACCGGCCGGCGGGACCGGTTCGCGCAGGAGTGGATCACCCGGCTGGTGGGGCTGCTCGGGGAGAGCGAGGAGCCGGAGTGCCGCGGGGTGCTGTCCGTGCTGTACGCCGCCGACCGGCCCGTGGCCGCACACTTCGGGCTGCGCTCGCGCACGGTGCTGTCCTGGTGGTTCCCCGCGTACGACCGCGCGTACGCCAAGTACTCCCCCGGTCTCGTACTGCAGCTGAAGATGCTGGAGGCCGCGGCGGCCGACGGCATCGAGACCGTCGACCTGGGGAGCGGTCCGGCCCGCTACAAGGAGTCGCTCAAGACGCGTGACCTGCGGGTCTACGAAGGAGCGGTGGTGCGGCCGGGGCCGGGCGGGGCCGCCCACTGGCTGAGCCGGGAGCCGGCCCGGGCGGCCCGTCGCTTCGTCCGCAACCGGCCCCGCCTGGCCGGCGCGGCGGCACGGACACTCGAGGAGCTGGGCCGGTTGCGCGGCGGCTGAGCCCGTGCCACCGGCGCCGTACTCATGGACCGTGACCTGGGCGCCCGGCCCCGGAGAGCCGGGCGCCGTGCGGTCAGCCCGTCGCGGTCCAGCTGTGGGCGACGTCGACGATGACGCGGTCGTCGAGCTGCTGCACCCGGAAGGGCAGCCGGGCGCGGACGCCGAGGCCTATCTGGGTCTCACCCTCGAAGCTGCCGGCGAACCGGGTGTCCCGGAAGGTGCGGTACCCGGTGAGGTCCACGCCCGGCAGCGGGCGCGCCACCCGGCCGGGGTACGTGGCCGCGCCGGTCTCCGGGTCGTAGGCGGGCGCGGCCACCCGCACCTCGATGACGGCGCCGCCGGCCACGGGGATCTCACGGCCCGAGCCGTCCTGATACAGCCGGTCGACGTACTGGACCGTGTAGCCGACGCCGCTGCCCGCGCCGGGCACGTCGACGACCATCCGGTCGAAGCAGGTGTGACGGCCGGTCCTGACGTTCGTCACCGGTGCGACGGTGCCGCCGGCGTCGGTCTTGGCGAGGCTTCCCCAGCCGGTCGGACACGCCGTGGCCTGTGTCGTGGACTGCCCGCCGGCCACCGGTGCGGCGCCGGCCGGGATCGCCGCCACACCCACCGTGGCACCCACGAGTGCGAGAGTCGCGCATGCTCTTCTGATTCGTACCATTGCCGCCCCCGGGGCTTGCATGTGACTGATATCGGGTGAGACGGCCGGGACGACCGAAAGGTTGCACTTGCCGCGCCGGACCGCCGACCATGGCACATCCTGGTGGGGAGCGATTGGTGTCCGGTGCGTCCGTACCGGGAGGACGCGACATGGATGAGGCAGCCGCCGTACCGGGCAGGCCACGGTCAGCCGATGGCCGGAGCCGGGACGGGGCTGACGGCCGGGTCCCGAGCGGGGACACGGGCCGGATCGAGGATGCCCTGACGACGCCGCTGGTGGAGGCCGTACGGGACCTCGACGGCTACGGCGGGCTGGTCTACCTGCGCTCCCGCGACCGGCGCTCGCTGGTGCTCGCGATGGTCGCCGGGGTGCCCCGCTCACTTCTCAAGAGCTGGTGGCGGGTGCCGGTGGGCGGTGCCCTGCCCATGGCGGAGGCCTACCGGCGCGACGAGCCCCTGTGGCTGCCGGACGAGCGCGCCACCATGGTGCGCTTCCCGCGCTTCACTGCCGGACTGCCCTACTCCTTCGGCTCCGCCTACCACCCCGTCCGCGTCGGCGGCGAGGCCGTGGGCGTCCTCGTCGTGCTGCGCTCGGCGGCCCGGGCGCCGATGGACGCGGAGGTGGTGGATCTCGCGCTGCGCCCAGCCGAGCGGGCCATGGAAGAGCGCCTCGACCGCCTCACCACGGCCCGGCCCGGCCCGGGCTCCGCCGCCTACCGCGTCGAGTACGACGACGAGCCGATCAGCGTGCGGGTGCCCACCTCCGCCGCCCGCCCGGTCCGGGTGGGGCTCATCGACTGGGACCTGGACAGCGACCGGTGCACGGCGGACGACGAGGCCCTCGCGCTCCTGGGCATCGACCGGGCGGAGTACGGCAACACCATCACGGACGTCGAAGCCCGTGTCAGCTCCGACGACCTGCACGAACTGCGGGAGAGCCGGCACGACGCGCTGGCGAGCGGCCGGGTCAGGTCCCGGCACTTCCGGGTGCGGGACGAGTCCCTGGGCGAGGGGAAGACCAGCTACCGGCCGGTCGAACTGTGGGGCCATCTCGTGCACGGCGGCGCCGGCTCCGGACGGATCCTGGTGGGCGCCCTCGTCGACGCGGCCGGCGGAGTCACCGCGGCCGAAGCGGCCGAGCGGTTGCCCGACGGGATCTTCTCCCTGGACCAGGACGGCCGCCTGACGTATGCCAACCGCCGCTGCGAGGAGCTCCTGGGCTCCGGGCGGGAAGAGCTCTTCGGCCGCTATCCGTGGGAGGTGATCACCTGGCTGCGGGATCCCGCGTACGAGGACCGCTACCGGGCGGCGATGCTGTCGCAGGAGCAGGTGTCCTTCCTCGTCCGGCATCCCGACGGGAACTGGCTGAGTTTCGTGCTGTACCCGGATGTGCACGGCCTGACCGGCCGGGTCTCTCCGACCGGGCCGCCCACCGGGGCCGAGCCGGGACCGGAGGCCGGTTCCGCCACCGGTCAGGGCGTCATCGGCGTCCCGCCGCCGCCCGGGCCGGTCGCCGCCGCGCGGGCCGGAGCGCTGTACCACGTGGTGCAGATGGCGAGCGTGCTCACCGAGGCGGTCACGGTGCAGGACGTCTGCCGGGCCGTGTCGGAACAGTTGCTGCCCGCCTTCGGCGCCCGGGAGCTGGCCCTGTACACCGTGCGTGAGGGCCGCATGTACCTGCTGTGGGAGTCGGGCTACCCGGAGGGCTTCCTCGCCCCGTTCGAGGGTGTCACCCTCGACACGCAGCTGCCCGGCGTCCACGCGCTGACCACGCGGCTCCCCCTGTTCTTCGAGTCGCCCGAGGACCTCTCGCTCGCCTATCCGGGCATCATCCTGGACCGCATGAACGCCTGGTCGTTCCTGCCGCTGATCGCCTCCGGTCATTCCGTCGGCTCCTGCATCCTCGGCTGGGACGCCCCGCACCGGTTCACCCCCGACGAGCGCTCCGCCCTCACCGCGCTGAGCGGCCTGACCGCCCAGGCGATGGAGCGGGCGCGGCTCTACGACTCCGAGTCGGCCGTGGCACGCGGCCTCCAGGAGGGGCTGCTGCCGCACCGCCTGCCCACCGTCGAGGGCCTGCGCACCACCGGCCGCTATCTGCCCGGTACGCAGGGCATGGCGATCGGCGGCGACTGGTACGACGTGATCACCACCGGGCGTGGCGTGGCCCTGGTCATCGGGGACGTCGAGGGTCACAGCGTCGGCGCCGCCGCGGTGATGGGGCAGCTGCGCAGTGCGGTGCACGCCTTCGCCGCGAGCGAGCGCCCGCCGCAGGAGGTCATCACGCACACCAACCGGCTGCTGACCGAGCTGGAGTCGGACGTCTTCGCCACCTGCTGCTACATCGAACTCGACCCGAGGACCGGACGGGCCCTCGCGGTGCGGGCCGGCCATCCCCCGCCGCTGCTGCGCCACCCCGACGGGCGGGCCGAGATGCTGGATCTCGTGGGCGGCGTCATGTTGGGCGTGCAGCCCGACTCGGTGTACCCCGTCACCGCGCTCACCCTGGCCCCCGGCAGCGTGCTCGCGCTGTACACCGACGGGTTGGTGGAGCGGCCCGGCAGCGACATCGAGACGGGCATCGACGCGGTCCGCCGCCGACTGTCCGAGACCTCGGCGGACTCGGTGGAACATCTCGCCGACCGGTTGGTGGGGACGGCGCGGCGGGCCCGGGAGCGGCCGGACGACGTGGCGCTGCTGTTGACGGCGTACCGGTGATTGCGTCGCTCGGCTCGGGGCATGTTGCCCGGACACCCGGCTGATCGGACGAACAGCCGTACGAAGCGGCGCGGAGTACCGTGGGCGGGACCGGTGAGCGAGGCGGTGGTGGCGGTGGAGTGGCAGCGGTACGCCGAGCAGATGGCGCTGCTTGCCCGGGATCTGGTCGCCCAGGATTCGGTCCAGGCGACGCTGGACGCGATCTCGGCGTCGGCGGTGAAGCTGGTCGAGGGCTGCGACGCGGCGGGGATCCTGACGGTCTCGAAGGGCCGGGCCGTGACGCTGGCCGTGTGCGGCGACATCGTCGAGGAGTCGGACCGGCTGCAGGGCGAGCTCGGCGAGGGCCCGTGCTTCGACGCCGCGCGCCGCGTGGACGGTCAGCGGCTGTTCCGGATCGCCGACATGACCCGGCCGCAACCGTCCTGGCCGCGGTTCAGCCAGGCGGCCCGCGATCTCGGGATCGGCAGCATGACCGGCGTGCTGCTCTACACCGACGAGGAGGACTTCGGTGCGCTGAACCTCTACTCGCGCCGTCCCGGTGCCTTCGGTGAGGACATCGAGGCCGCGGGCTGGCTGCTCGGCTCGCATGCCGCGGTGGCGCTGGCCACGGCCCGTGCCGTCGACCAGCTCGAGAACGCCCTGGAGACCCGGCACGCCATCGGTGAGGCCATGGGAATTCTGATGGAACGCCATCAGATGAGCGAGGACGAGGCCTTCGGCGTGCTGCGGCGCATCTCCCAGAACCACAACCTCAAGCTGCGCGACGTGGCCCGGCGGGTCCGGGCCGAGTTGCCGGACCCGGCCTGACGGGCGAGTTCGGGCGGCGGTCTCACGCCGGTCTGTCGCTCAGGCGGGAAGCGCGCAGGAGGAGCACCGCGATGTCGTCGGTGTGCTGTCCGGTGGGGGTGGTGTGGCGGACGAGCCGGTCGATGAGCCGTTCCAGGTCGTAGCCGTCGCCGGTGTCCAGGTGCCCGGCGAGGTCGGTCGTGGTGCGGGTGGCGTCGGTGCCGGGGAGTTCGACCAGGCCGTCGGTGTAGAGGGCGAGGGTCGTGCCGGGGAGCAGGGGTGTCGTGGTGACCGGGTAGTGGGCGCCGGTGTCGATCCCCAGCAGCGGGCCGGGCTCGACGTCGAGGACGCCGGCGGGGTGCCGGGCGTGGCGCAGCAGCGGCGGCACGTGTCCCGCGCTGGCGAAGGAGACCTGGTGGCGGCCCAGGTCGAGGTGGGCGTAGAGGCAGGAGACGAGCAGTTCGGAGTCGAGGTCGGCCAGGAGCCGGTTGGTGCGGGCGAGGACCTGGCCGGGTGCGGCGCCGGCGGTGGCGTGGGCGTGGATGGCGGTGCGGACCTGGCCCATGAGGGCGGCTGCGGCGACGCTGTGGCCTTCCACGTCGCCGATGACGGCGGCCGCGGTCGTGTCGTTCAGGCGCAGGACGTCGAAGAAGTCCCCGCCGACCTCGGTGCCGTGGCCGGCGGGCAGGTAGCGGGCGGCTACGTCGAGGCCGGGCAGGCGCGGCAGGGCCCGGGGCAGCAGGGCGCTCTGCAGTTCGTGCACGAGCCGGTGTTTGGTGTCGTAGAGCCGGGCGCGGTCGAGGGCCTGGGCGATCAGGCCGGACAGCGAGGTGAGGACGGCGCGTTCGTCGGCGGTGAAGGTGTGCGGCTGGGCGTAGGACAGGATGCAGCAGCCGACCGGCCGGCCGGAGATGGTCAGGGGGAGGAACGCCCAGGCCTGCTTGCCGCTGATCTGGGGGGCTCTGGGGTAGCTGGCGGCCAGCTCGGCGGGGTGGGCGAAGAAGGCGGGCGTGCCGCTGGCGAGGACCTGGCCGGCGGGGGTGAGGTCGGTGTCCAGGGACAGGGCGTCGAGCCGCTCCATCACGTCGGCCGGGTAGCCGTGGTAGCCGGTGATCTTCAGCCGGCCGGCCTCGACGCCGGACAGCACGAGGCCCTGGGCGCCGAAGGCGGGCAGGATCTGGTGGGCGATCAGTGCGACGAGGTCGCGCACGGTCACCGTCTCGGTGAGCGCGGCGGCCAGGTGCACGAGTTGGTAGAGGCGCCCCGTGGGTGCCGCGACGGGTGGCCGGGCGCCGGTCGGCGGCGGGTCCTCGGTCCGCTCGGCGCTCGGCAGGACGCGAACGCTGATGCCGCTGGTGTCTGGGTACAGCTGGAAGGTCAGCTGCTGGTCCGGCGGGCGGAGCGCGGTGAAGGAGACGGGGGCGCGGCTGACGAGCGCCGTGCGGTAGTGGTCCTCGTAGACGGGGTCGTCGAGCCAGGGCAGGGACTGCCAGGGCCGGGTGCCGAGGAGCCGGTCGGCGCCGCGGCCGAGCAGGCGGGCCGCGGTGGCGGTGGCGAAGGTGATGCGGCCCTCCAGGTCGAGGGCCAGGGCGCCCTCGGGGAGGCGTTCGAGGTAGTCGGCGGCGGCCAGGCCGGTCTGCGCGGGGTGGCGTGCGGCGTCGACGGGGACGACGCGCGGCAGGTCGGGCAGGGACGGTGGCTGGGTGGCGTCGTCAAGAATGCGGGCCATGCGGCGGGCGCTGGAGGTGATGTCGCCGCGTTCGCGTGGCGTGATCCGGCGGGGCCGGCCGGCGGGCCACATCAGCACGAGGCCGCCCCAGGCGCGTCGTACGCCGGTCAGCGGGACGGCGGCCAAGGCGAACGGGTAGGGCAGGACGGCAGCCGCACGGGGGTAGCGGCGGGCCATCTCCTCCTGGCCGGCGACGCAGACCAGGGCGTCGTCGTGGATCGCGTCGGCGACCGGGACCGGTGCGGTCAGGGGCAGGCGCCGCCAGGGAGCGGTGAAGGCCACCGGCAGGCCGCACAGGGCCACCAGGCGCAGCACCGGCTCCGCCTCCTCGATGAGGTAGAGGCCGCCGATCGAGGCGCCGGTGCCGCGCACGGTGTCGGCCAGGGCCGCCCCCAGGGCGTCGTCCGGCGATCCGGCGCCTCCGGCTCGCTCGTTGCTCCCGGGCATGGTGTCCTCCCGCTCCTGCCCGGACGCTACGTCTGGCGGAGCGTGCGGGCATGTCGTTCGGACGGGTGCCCGGTTTGAGGCTGAATGTGCATTTCCGGGGCGGGTGTCACAGGGCTGCCGGGGGCGGTGGTCCGGCCGTTTCGCGCGGGCGGCCGTGCGCACGGACACCGGCCGGCAGAATCGGGGACCCTGGACGGCATCGGGAGGCCGGGGTGCAGACGCTGACATCGCAGGACCCGCTGGCCGTCGCCGTCACGGAGGCGATCCGGACCGGGGAGCTGCCCGGCCTCCGGCAGCTGCTCGCCGACCATCCCGGTCTCGCCACCGCACGCATCACCGAGCAGGGTGAGGACGGCAGGGGCACGCGCAGTCTGCTGCACATCGCGACCGACTGGCCCGGTCACTTCCCCAGAGGCCCCGAGGTGGTCGCGGCCCTGGTCGCCGCCGGGGCCGATCCCCGGGCCCGCTTCGACGGTGCGCACACGGAGACGCCGCTGCACTGGGCCGCCTCCAACAACGATGTGCCCGTGCTGGACGCGCTCATCGCGGCCGGGGCCGACATCGAAGCGCCCGGGGCGGTGATCGGCGGTGGCACTCCGCTCGCCGACGCCCGGGGATTCGGCCAGTGGCGCGCCGCGCACCGGCTGGTCGAGCACGGCGCGCGCGTCACCCTTCAGGACGCCGCCACGCTCGGCCTGCTCGACCGGGTCCGGGCGTACGTCGAGGCGGACGAGCCGCCGTCGCCGGAGGAGATCACCAGCGCCTTCTGGGGCGCCTGCCACGGCGGGCACCTGCCCACCGCGCAGTACCTCCACCAATGCGGCGCCGACCCCGACTGGTGCGGCTACGACGGCAAGACCCCGCTCGACATCGCCCGCGCCCAGGACGCCGACGACGTCGTGCGGTGGCTGCGCGACCTGGGCGCGAAGAGCCGCGCCTAGGGCCTGTCGTTTGGATCATGCCGGCGTGGCGGGGCAGGCGGGACTTCGCGGACACGGCCTGGCGGCCCGGCCCGGCGGGACGCCTCACAGGCAGTAGCGCACCAGCCATTCGTCCTGGTTGTACGCGGTGCGCGCCGGGTCGGGCACGCTGGCCGCCCGCTCCTCGACCATGTCCTCCACGCGCACCGGCTCCGGCAGTGCCCCGAAGCGGGCCCGGCGGGCGGTGCTCTCCGCCTCGCTCCCCTGCTGCGACGTCGCCTCGTCCATGGCGATTCCCCTCTCCGGCTGGTCCGTCCGACCGTTCGGCCCTTGGTGGGCAAAGAGTTGACGTGCGAGAGAGGCGCATGGTTCCCGCGGCGCGGCTCAGCCGTAGAAGTTGCGCTGCCACCGGTGCCCGGCGAGGGTGGCCGGCTGGTCGTCCGTGAGCGGCCGGCCGTCGCTCAGGGCGGTGTTGCGCTCGACGTTGCGGACGCTGCGCACCCCCGGGATGACGGTCGATACGGCGGGGCTGCTCAGGACGAAGCGCAGCGCGGTCTCGGCCATGTCGTCGGCACCGATGCCCAGGTCGGCGCAGATCGCCGCGACACGCCGCTCGACCTGGGCGGGACGGTCGTCACGGAAGTAGCGGTTGCGGAAGTCGCCCTCGGGGAAGGTCGCGCCGGCCGCGATCCGCCCGGTGAGTCCGCCCTCGTCGAGAGCGACGCGCACGATGACGCCGACGCCGTGCTCGGCGCAGGCGGGGAGCAGGTTCTCGGCCGGGGCCTGGTCGAAGATGTTGTAGATGACCTGGACGGTGTCGACCGTGCCGCTGCGCACCAGCCGGACGGCGTTGTCGGGCTCGTGGTCGTTGACCGACACGCCGAAGAAGCCGGATCTTGCCCTCCCGCTTCAGGTCCTCGACCGTCTCCAGCCACTCGCCGCGGCCGACCCACTCGTCGCTCCACACGTGGAACTGCACCACGTCGAAGTGGTCGAGGCCGCTCGCACGCAGGCCGGCCTCCACGCTGCTGCGGGATGTGCGCGCCGGGGAACGACTGCGCGGGGTCCACGCCGTCCGGAGCGGGCCACAGCCGGTTCAGCGGCGCCACCTTGGTGGCCACGAGGATGTCGTCGCCGGCCCGCTCCCGCACCACCCGGCCGACGATGCGCTCGCTCTCCCCGTAGCCGCGGGCGGTGTCGATGAAGTTCACACCGAGGTCCAGGGCCCGGTGCAGGGCTCGGACGGACTCGTTCCCGGTGGCGCCGACCCAGGCGGACTCGCCGATCCCCCAGGCGCCGTAGCCGATCTCCGACACCAACAGTCCGCTGCGTCCCAGTTCGCGACAGCGCACGGTGCACCTCCACGGCTCGGTGGTCCCGCGACCGGCCGGTGCCGTCGGCTGCGCCGACCTCAGGCGATCACCCGCCGGAGATCACGGCGGTTCAGCCGGGTGAACCGGCTTGTTCGACTCTACGAACATTCAACTCGGTTGTTTCCCTTACGCCTTCACAGTGATAGGAAACCTTCCTATCAGTTCTGCACGGCCGGCTCTTCCAACCCCCCACTCTGCTTGGAGGCACCGTGAGACACCCCTCGGCCCCGGCCACCCGCCGCACCGTCCTGGCGCTGTTCGGCGCGGCCCTCGCTGCCGCCCCGCTCCTGAAGCCGCCGCACGCCACGGCGTCCGTGCGTGCGATCGGGCTCGACGACCCGGCGAAGAAGGAGATCGCCATGCAGCTCGTGTCGAGCGCGGAGAACTCCTCGCTCGACTGGAAGGCGCAGTACCAGTACATCGAGGACATCGGCGACGGCCGCGGCTACACCGCCGGCATCATCGGGTTCTGCTCCGGCACCGGCGACATGCTCGACCTCGTCGAGCTCTACACCGACCGCAGGCCCGGCAACGTCCTCGCGAAGTACCTGCCGGCCCTGCGCGAGGTCGACGGCTCCGACTCGCACGACGGGCTCGACCCCGGCTTCCCGGGCGACTGGCGCCGGGCGGCGCGTGACGCCGAGTTCCGGCGCGCCCAGGACGACGAGCGCGACCGGGTGTACTTCAACCCGGCGGTCCGGCAGGGAAAGGCGGACGGCCTGCGGGTGCTGGGCCAGTTCGCCTACTACGACGCCCTCGTCATGCACGGCGACGGCGGCGACCCCGCGAGCTTCCGCAACATCCGCAAGCGGGCCCTGCGGACGGCGCAGCCGCCGGCGCGGGGCGGTGACGAGGTGACGTACCTCAACTCCTTCCTGGACGCACGGGTGTGGGCCATGAAGCAGGAGGAGGCGCACAGCGACACCAGCCGGGTCGACACGGCCCAGCGTGTCTTCCTGCGCAAGCGCAACCTCGACCTCGACCCGCCGCTGGACTGGAAGGTCTACGGCGACAGCTATCACATCGGCTGACCACCACCGGCCCGGGAGCGATTGGTCCGTCAAGCACGGGTGAAAGTGGACCTCCTCCCGGGCCGCCCAACTGCCTAGCGTCGCCGGCATGAACGCCACCACCACACGCGGAGCCCTGCTCGCCGCGCTCGCCTGTGTCCTCGTCGGAGGGTCCTTCACCGCCAACAGCGTCCTGGGCGACTACCCGTACGCCGGCGGCCAGTTCCTGCGCTACGGACTGGCCTGCCTGCTGCTCGTCCCGGCGGCCGGGAAGGGCGCCGCCGACCGGCTGCGGGCCCTGACTCTCCGTCAGTGGGGCCGTCTCGCCCTGCTCGCGGCGGTCGGCATGGTCGGCTTCAACCTGGCCGTCATCGCCGCGGAGCGCACGGCGGAACCGGCGGTGCCCGGCGTGTTCGTGGGCTGCGCGCCGGTGGCCGTCGCCGTGCTCGTGCCCCTCCTGGACGGACGCAGGCCGCAACGGACGGTGCTGTACGGGGCGTTGCTCGTGGCCGTCGGCGCCTTCACGGTCCAGGGCTGGGGACGCACGGACGGCGCGGGCATCGCCTTCTCGGTGTGCGCCCTGGTCGGGGAGGTCGGGTTCGCCGTGCTCGCCGTGCCCGTACTGCGGCCGCTCGGGCCCCGGCTGCTGTCCGCGACCGTGTGCGCGGTCGCCGCTCTGGAGTCGGCAGCGATCGGGCTGTCGGTCGACGGCGCCGGCTGGCTGCGGCATCCGGACGCCGTGGAGACGGCCGCGCTGCTGTGGCAGGCGGTGGTGGTCACCGTGGTCGGCTTCGTGTGCTGGTACATGGGCATGCAGCGGATCGGCGCGGAGCGGGCCACCCTCTTCTCCGGCCTCATCCCGGTCGCGGCGGCCTGCACCGCGCCGCTGGTCGGCACGGGTTCCTACGGACTCGCGCAAGCGGCGGGCAGTGCGCTGGTGGGGCTAGGTGTGGCGCTCGGGTCGGGAGCGCTGAGGCGGGCGAGGCGCGAACGCCGTTCACCGAGGCGGGCCTTTCGGGGGAACGGGCGCCCGCAGTCCCGTGGGGTCCGCGTGCCTGAAATGCCGGAGTGACCCCGCGTGCATCTAATGGACGGCATTGAACTCCCGGCCCGCACAGGAGACGACGTCCATGCCGCACAGCCGCACCGGTGGAGGGGACCAGAAGGCCGCGCGCGGGGGTGCACTGCGGCGGCTGGGCGAGTGGTGCGCACGCCACTTCGTGATCGTCATCATCGCCTGGCTGGTGGCGCTGGTGGCGCTGCAGGTCGTCAGCCGGGCGTTCGGCGGGGAGTACTCCGACAACTTCTCCCTGCCCCAGGCGCAGTCCCAGAAGGGCCTGGACGTGCTCAAGGCGCACGATCCGCAGGCCGGTGGCTACAGCAGCCAGATCGTGCTGCACGACGACCAGCAGCCCCTGACAGCGCTGAGTTCCCAGATCTCCACCACGGTCGCCGACCTGGAGAAGCTGCCGCACGTCCTGTCGGCCCAGAACCCGCTGTCCGCACAGGGGTCGCCCTCGGGGCAGTCGCAGCAGCAGAACGTCGGTCCGCTGTCCGACGACCAGAAGACGGCGTACATCACCGTCCGTTTCGACCAGCAGCCCTCGACGCTCGGCGACGACTACCTGAACGGGGTCGACAGCGCCGTGCGGTCACTGCGGTCGGCCGGTGCGGAGGTCGAGTACGGCGGGCCGCTCGGCGAGCTCGCCCGGCCGGACGCCGACGACCGGGTGAGCGAGCTGATCGGCTTCGGCGTGGCCGTCATCGTGCTGCTGATCGGTTTCGGCAGTGTCATCGCCGCCGTCGTCCCGCTGCTCACCGCGCTGATCAGCGTCGTCGGCGGCCTCGCGATCCTCGGGCTGCTGGCCGTCGCGTTCACCTTCGCGACGGTCTCCCCGACCCTGGCCACCATGATCGGGCTCGGTGTCGGGATCGACTACGCCCTGTTCATGATCACCCGTCACCGGCAGAACCTCGTCGACGGCGCGGACCCGGTGCGCGCCGCCGGGCAGGCCGCGGCCACCAGCGGTCACGCCGTCCTCGTCTCCGGCTGCACGGTGATCATCGCGCTGGCGGGCCTGTCGGCCTCCGGGGTCGACTTCATCGCCCTGCTCGGGGTCGCCGCCGCGGTCACCGTCGTCTCGGCCGTCGTCGGCGCGCTCACCCTGGTCCCGGCTCTGCTCGGGCTCATCGGCCGGCGCATCGATCGCTACCGGGTGCGCCGCCCCGTCGCCGAGACCGACATCGAGGCGGGTGGGACACCGCAGGGCACCTGGCACCGGTACGCGCAGCGGGTGGAGCGCAGACCGCTGTGGTTCCTGTCGGCGGGTGTCGCCGTGGTCGCGGTGCTCGCGATCCCCGTGTTCTCCCTACAGCTCGGGCACATCGGCGACGGCGCCGATCCGACGTCCTTCACGGACCGGCGGGCCTACGACCTGATGACCGACGCGTTCGGGCCCGGGTCCAACGGACCGCTCACCGTCGTCATCGACCAGACGAACGTGCCCGACTCGCAGCGTTCCGGTCTGGCCTCGAAGGCCCAGCAGACGCTCGACTCGGTCCAGGGGGCCTCCGTCGTCACCCCCCTGACGCCCACGCAGGACGGCGACGCCCTGATCGGCACCGTCTACTCGACCCAGTCGCCGCAGAGCGCCACGACCACGGACCTGAGCAACCGACTGGTCGACCAGACCCTGCCGGACGCGGTCGTGGGCACGGCCGCCAAGGGCTATGTCACCGGCACGACGGCGGCCCAGGTCGACTTCCGCGACATCGTCGCCTCCCGGCTGGTCGTGATCATCCTCGTCGTGGTCGGCCTGGCGTTCCTGATCATCCTGGCCGTGTTCCGGGGGCTGCTCGTCGCCGTGAAGGCGGCCGTCCTGAACGTCCTGTCGATCGCCGCCTCCTACGGGGTGGTCGTCGCGGTGTTCCAGTGGGGCTGGGGCGGTCCCGCGCTCGGCGTCAACGGCAAGGTGCCCATCGAGAGCTATGTGCCGATGATGATGTTCGCCATCATCTTCGGCCTCAGCATGGACTACGAGATCTTCCTGCTCTCCCGCGTCCACGAGGCGTGGCTGCGCACCGGGGACGCCAAGGCCTCCGTGGCCCACGCCCTGGAGATCACGGCCCGGGTCATCACCTGTGCCGCGCTGATCATGGTGAGCGTGTTCGCGGCGTTCATCGTCAGTGACAACATCGTGGTCAAGATGCTCGGGCTGGGGCTGGCCGTCAGCGTGCTCATCGACGCGACCGTCGTACGGCTGCTCATGGTGCCGGCGGTGATGACGCTGCTCGGGCGGCACGCCTGGTGGATGCCGCGGTGGCTGGACCGGGTGCTGCCGCACATCGACGCCGAGGGGCCACAGACCGGGGCACGTTCGGCGTCTCCCTGAAGCGTGCTCCAAATCCCTTGCGGCTTGGGCTGCTTGCGACGGCTTCGCGCCTCACCCCGAACTCCTGTCCGAAAAATTCCATTTTTTACTGTTTTGGTCTAGTTGGTGTGGTTAATCGAGGAGGGTGCGTATGGGCGGACGCCGGGGCACCAGGTGCCGGCGGCGAGTCCCCGCACCCGGCCGGACGCGCCGAAGCGCGGAGATGGACGGCGCATGCCGTCGCCGCGGGTGGTCCGGTTCCCTATCGAGAATTCCGGGAGTTAAGAATGATCACCCGAGAGCAGATTCCCACCGTGCTGGACCACCCGGTCCATGACGCCAGGGGCGACAAGATCGGCGATGCCAGGCACGTCTTCTTCGACGACCTCACCGGCGAGCCCGAGTGGGTCAGCGTACGGACCGGCCTGTTCGGCACCAGCGAGTCCTTCGTGCCCATCCACGACGCGGCCCTCGTCGAGGACCACCTCGAGGTGCCGTACGCCAAGGACCAGGTCAAGGACGCGCCCAACGTCGACATAGACGCCGGCGGCCACCTGTCCGAGCAGGAGGAGGAGCGCCTGTACCAGTACTACGGCATCAACTGGGACGCCGCCTCGCAGGACGTTCGCTCCGGCACCGGCCAGGCCACCGGCACCACCGACGACGCGATGACGCGGTCCGAGGAGGAAATGCACATCGGTGTCGAACGCCGCGAGGCCGGCCGGGCGCGGTTGCGCAAGTACGTCGTCACCGAAGAGCAGCAGTACACCGTCCCCGTTCGCCATGAAGAGGTCCGCGTCGAGCGCGAGCCGATCAGCGACACCAACCGGGACAGGGCGATGGCCGGCCCGGACATCACCGAGGCGGAACACGACGTCACCCTCTACGAGGAGCAGCCCGTGGTGGAGACCAGGGCAGTACCGAAGGAGCGGGTCCGCCTGACCACCGAGGAGGTCACAGAGGAGGAGACCGTCACCGGCGAGGTCCGCAAGGAACGCATCGAAACCGAGGGAACCGACGAGCAGGGGGACCAGCGGCGCCGCCACTGATCTCCACCGGGAGCCCGGGGAGGGAGGACCGCCGACCCTCCCTCCCGGGCATCCTGCGTACCCGTCAGGACGAACAAGCCCTCCGTCGGTGAGGGATGGCCGGGGGTCAGTGGAGCACCAGGTGGACGAGGGCGACGGTGCCGACCGACACGATCAGGGTCCGCAGGACGGCGGGGCTGAAGCGGCGGCCGGTTCTGGCTCCGATCAGACCACCGAGCGCTGATCCTGCGGCGATGAGCACGACGGCCGTCCAGTCGAAGGGGGCGAAGAACAGGAACAGCAGGGCGGCGACGGTGTTGACGACCGCCGCCAGCACGTTCTTCACGGCGTTGAGCCGCTGCAGCGTATCGTCGAGCAGCATGCCCATCAGGGAGACGTAGATGATGCCCTGGGCGGCGGAGAAATAGCCGCCGTAGACGCTGGCCAGCGTCAGCCCGGTGAACAGCAGCGGGCCACCGTCACGGCGGACGCGGCTGCTGCCCGCCTCGCGACGACGGCGCACTCTCTTCGCGATCCAGGGCTGGCACGCGACCAGGACGAGGGCGAGACCCACCAGGACCGGCACGATCCGTTCGAACGCCGACGCGGGCAGGGTCAGCAGCAGCACGGCGCCCGCGAGGCCGCCCAGCACGGCACCGATGCCGAGCAGGAGGACCCGCCGGCCCTGGCCGCGCAGTTCCTCGCGATAGCCGACGGCCGCGGTGATGGAACCGGGGACCAGGCCGAGCCCGTTCGACACCGTGGCCGTGACCGGGGGCAGTCCGGTGGCGAGCAGGACCGGAAAGGTGATCAGCGTCCCCGAGCCGACGACGGCGTTGACGGCCCCGGCAGTTGTGCCGGCGGCGAGCACGGCGGCCATGTCCCACGGCGTCACGCTGCCGCCCCGCCGCGGGTGCTGTTCCAGGTGATGTTCATGGGGTCACGCTAGAGGGCGGGTGCTTCGGCCGTCGTCGAAGGGTACGGGGTACGGCCTCGGCCGGACACGCGCGACGGCGGCGGGATCCGGTGGGATCCCGCCGCCGTTCCGGGCTCACGCCCGGGAGTGACCTCTAGCTGCGCCTGACCCGGCGGAGGACGACGAAGCCCGCGATGACCAGGACTGCGCCCGCCGCGGCCGGCCAGAGCTGGGCGCCGGTGTCGGCCAGGCCGCCCCCGCCGACCGCCTGCGGCTCGGCCCCGGACGGGGCCGACGGGGTCGGGGCGGCACTGGTCGCCGTGCCGACGGCCTGGGACTCGCCGAGACCGTCCGTGTCCTCGTCGTTGCCGTCCTTCGAACCGCCGCCCTGCTCTGCGGCGTTGCCGCCGTCGGCCGAGGCCGTGGCCTTCACCTCGGGCTGGGCGTTGCCGTTGCCGGGTGCCGTGGACGCGTCGCCGGGCTCCGGTTCGGGAGCCGGCTTGTCCGCCGGGGGCTTCTCAACCTCGCCCTTGCCGTCGTCACCGGCGTCGCCCTTGTCGCCGGGCTTGCCGGCACCGTTGCCGCCCTGCGGGGCGTCGGGAGTGCGGGTGGGCTGCTCCTGCGGGGCTTCCGGAGTCTTGGTCGGCTCCTCCTGAGGAGCCTCGGGAGTCTTCGTCGGCTCCTCCTGCGGGGCCTCCGGCGTCTTGGTCGGCTCCTCCTGAGGCGCCTCGCCCGGTGCCGGGTCCTGCCCGCCGTCCGCTCCGGCTCCGCACGTGCGGCCGTCGTTGATGCAGTCGACCATCTCCCCCATCAGATCCTCGTCGAAGATGTTGATGAAGTCGCCGTGGTCCGTGACCGGCTTGTGCAACTGCTCCGGGAAGGAGTCGACCGCGAACAGCGGTGTCGTACGGCCGCCGTCCTGCAGGCTGGGCGCGTCGATGTCGTAGACGATGCGCTGGACCAGCTGCGGGATGGGGCGGAAACCGGACGGGCAGTTGCCGGCAGCGTCCGAAAACGCCACGTGGGTGCGGTGGTTGGCGCTGTCGATGTTGCGGCCGTCCCAGCAGCTCTGGAACTTGAAGGTCCGTACGACGTCGCTGCCCTGCGGGCACAGCGGGTACTTGTCCTTCAGCTGCCGGTCCTCGAAGCCCGTGCAGCTCCAGGAGGCGTTGGCGTTCGCGGGGCCGTTGACGAACGACTTGGCGTCGCCGGTGATGATGCGCAGCAGCCGCGGCATGGCCGTGACCTTCTCGCGCGGGTTGCCCACGAAGTTCAGCGTGACCTGCTTCGGCGTCACGATCTCGCCGGCGTTGCCCTCGATGCCGCCGCCGGGCGAGTTGGCGTCCTGCTCCTGGGCGCCGTTCTGCAGACGCACGACGGGCCAGTAGTAGGACGACTTGTCGCCCTGGTCGTCGCAGCTGGTCTCGGCCTTCGCGAGGTCCTGGTCGCCGGCGAAGGCGTTGTTGGCCTGGTTGCCGACGTAGTCGTGGAAGTGGTGGGCACCGTTGGTGACGCCGGGAGCGGCGATGATGTTGTCGGAGTTGAACAGGCCGTTCTCGTTCACACCGCAGCTGGTGGCGAAGGAGCCGCGGGACGCGTTGCCCTCCTGGCGGGGGCTGTTCACGTTCGGCTGGACGCTCTTGATGTCCGCGAAGTCGGCGGCGACGGGGCCGTTGCCCGCCTGTCCGCCGTTGGCCCCCTGGCCGTTCCCCTGCTCCTGGCCGTCCTGGCCCTGCTCCTGACCGGGCTGCTCGGTGGCGCCGCCGTCCTGGCCTTCGCCCTGCGCGGGGGCCTGGTTGCCGTCCTCCACGGTGCAGGCGGCGAGGGCCTCGAGCCCTTCGGGGCGGTCCCCGACGCGGTCGATGGCGATCGCGATGCGCTCCAGGGTCGCGGCCCGCTTCTCCTTCAGCGGGTTCACGACCGCGTTGTCGGCGAAGCCGGGATCCTGCTGCACCTGTTGTGCCGATTCGCTCAGCCGCTGATAGGCCTTGGCGATCTGCTCGTCCAGGAGGGCGAGTTCCTTGTCCACCTCCCCTCGCGCCTGCTCGGGGACCGAGGTCAGTTTGCTGCCGACGTCCGGGCAGTCGATCGTGGCACCCGCGGTCCGGACCCCCGTGCCGGACCGCGTCTGAGCGGAGTCACCGCCCGAACCGCCGTCCGTGGCGGAGGCGTAGACGTTCGCGGCCATCAGGCCGCCCCCGCCCAGGATCAGTGCGAATGCGGCGAAGGTCGCGCGTCGTGGGCCGGTAGGGCGTCTTCGCGTGTTGCGTCCCAAGGGTGCTCTCCTGCGCTTGTGGCGTGCCGGGCATGAAAATCCCCTCGCCCCATACGTACGGGAGCACCGGTGTGTTCACTCATCTCGAAAATTTTCGGAGAACTCTCATGAAGCCCCGGCCGGCCCGGGCCCCGCCGGACACGGCGTCCGGCGGGGAAGCGCAGGTCAGCGGAAGTTCACGTCACTGCACAGGAAGTAGGTCTGGTCCATGTGCGAGGCCTGCCAGATCGTGTACACGACGTGCCGGCCGCTCAGCCCCGAAGTGCTCACGGGAATCTCGTAGTTCTGGCTGGGCGCGTACCTGCCGGTGCGCTTGACGAGCTGGAGGTCGTTCCAGGTCAGCGGCTGGGTGGTGGGGTCGAAGCCCTGCCGCGTGACGTACACCAGGAAGTAGTCGGCGCCGTGACTGGCCTGGTCGTACAGCTTCACGGTGAAGTTGCCGGTGATGTCCGTCGTCTTCCAGGCGCCGACCGTGTCGAGGGAGTTGTACCGGCCGCCCTCGGTCCGGCCGCCGCTGCACAGCTGGCCGTTGGGGACGACGGCCTGGAAGTTCCCGCCGGAGCCGTTGCGGTACAGGCCGTTCCAGTTCCACATGGCGTTGGGGTCGGCCCGCCACGCCTGCCAGCACATGGGGTCCTGCTGGGCCATCGCGGGGTTCAGGTGATCGCTCCCCCAGCGCAGCCAGCAGCCGTAGTTGCGGGAGGCCGGGTCGACGACCGAGCCGTGGGCGACGGCGGTGCCGCTCCACGGGATCAGGCTGAGCAGCGCGGCGACCAGGACGCTCAGGGCGAGTGCCGGACGGGACCTGCCCCTGGAGAGCCGTACATCATGACCATGACAATCCATGATCTCCCTCTTTCGGATGTGGGGGTTGTCGTGCCTTCGGTCGTGCGTCGGGTCGTACCTCGGGTCGTACTTTCGATCATGTTTCGGTGTACTTCCGTGGGGAGTGCGGGCGCGTGTGGGAGCGCTCCCGCACCGCACAGGCTGCGCCCGATGACACGAGTCGGCAACGCGTGATTGCGCCACTTCCGTGCCTCCTGGCGCGTTCGATGCGTTCGACGCACGCGACGGCAGGGGCCGTCAGAGGCGGTCGAGTTCCTTCGTGGTGCGGCCGAGACAGGTGGCCTCGCCCGGCTCGGGGACGTCGATCTCCTCGAAGCCCATGCGGTCGTAGAAGGCTCTGGCCCGGGTGTTGGCGGTCGCCATGGACAGGTGGACGGCCGGGACTCCCCCGTCCTGGAGGGCCTGCAGGAACGTCCGCATCAGGCGGCGCCCGTGGCCCTGGCCCTGCCATGCGGGCAGCAGGTCGATGTGCAGATGCGCGGGGTGGGCGGCCAGTTCGGGGAGCACCATCCGTTCGGGGTTGTGCAGCAGGCCTGCGATGACTTCGTCCGGGGTGCGCGGCGGCCGGGGCGGTTCCGGGTAGCGGCCGGCCACCAGGGGCAGCCATGTGGTGCGGAAGGCCCGGGCGAAGCGCGGGGTGTCGGCCGTGCCGAGGATGTAGCCGACCGCCTGTCCCTGCCCGTCGTCCAGCACGAAGGCCAGTTCCGGCTCCAGATGGACGTACGGCGCCGCGAAGGTCGCCGGGAAGATGCCCGGGTCCGCGTAGTGGGGGCGGCTGTCCTCGCCGCGGTGCGCGGTGCGGATGCAGATGTCGTCGAGAGCGGGGCGGTCCTCGGGGCGGTACGGGCGGATGGCGGGCGACATGGTCATGATGGCATCGTGCACACAGTGGGAGCGCTCCCTCAACCCGGTTGGACGAGCACGGCTTAAGCGCCCGGCCTGGGGTTACTCGTCCCACATGGTGAAGCTGCATATTCCGGGACGAAAAGAACATCACGAGACCGAGGCCCCGCCTCCGGAGAGCCCACGCCCCGGGCCCGAGGCGGAACGCCGGCAGTCTCCCGATGCGGAACGCCGGCCGGCTCCCGATGCGGAACGCCGGCCGTCTCCCGATGCGGAGCGCCGGGAAGCTCCCACCCCCGCTGACGAGGAACCGGGGCCGGACCCCGAGGTGGAGCGTGCGGCGCCCGACACGCCGACCGACCTGCCCCGCAAGTCGTGGGGCGCGGTGCTGAAGGGCAGCCTGCGGGAGTTCAAGGACGACGAGCTGACCGACCGGGCGGCCGCGCTGACGTACTACGGCGTGCTGGCGATGTTCCCTGCGCTGCTGGTGCTGGTGTCGATGCTGGGCCTCACCGGCAAGTCGACCACGGACAAGGTGCTCGAGAACGTCCAGCAACTGGCCCCCGGCTCGGCCCGCGACATCATCACCCGGGCCGTCGAGCAGTTGCAGGGCAACGCCGGCATCGGTTCGCTGATGGCGATCGTCGGCCTGGTCCTGGCGGTGTGGTCGGCGTCCGGTTACGTGGGCGCGTTCATCCGCTCGGCCAACGCCGTCTACGACATGCCCGAGGGCCGGCCGGTGTGGAAGCTGCTGCCGGTGCGGGTGGCCGTGACGGTCGTGCTGATGGTGATGGCCGTGTTCAGCGCGCTGATCGTGGTCTTCACCGGCGGGCTGGCCCGCCAGGCCGGAACGACCCTGGGGATCGGCGACACCGCGCTGACGGTGTGGACGTACGCGAAGTGGCCCGTTCTGGTCCTGCTGGTCACGACCATGATCGCGATCCTGTACTGGGCGACTCCGAACGCCAAGGTGAAGGGCTTCCGCTGGATCACCCCGGGCAGTCTGCTCGCCCTGCTGATCTGGCTGTTGGCATCCGCCGGCTTCGCGTTCTACGTGGCCAACTTCGCCTCGTACAACAAGACCTACGGCACGATGGCCGGTGTCATCGTCTTCCTGGTGTGGCTGTGGATCACCAACCTGGCGATCCTGCTGGGTCTGGAGTTCGACGCGGAGACGGTGCGGCAGCGGGCCATCGCCGGTGGGCATCCGCCCGAGGCCGAGCCGTACACCCAGCCGCGTGACACCCGGGCGTGGGACGAACAGGACCGGCGCCGGATGGACGAGACCTGACCTGTCCGGACGGTTCAGCCCATGAGTCCGGCGGCGACCGTCGCGCCCAGTTCCCAGCACCGCTCGAGGTCGCCCTTGTCCGGCTCCCCGGTCACGGTCACGGCCTCGGCGGTGCGGCGCCAGCCGAGGCCCGTCGTGACCGATTCGATCCCGCGCACCGCTCCGGTGACGTCGTTGCCGCCGTGCACCCAGTAGCCGAAGGGGCGGCCACGGGTGGCGTCCAGGCACGGGTAGTAGACCTGGTCGAAGAAGTGCTTGAGGGCGCCGGACATATAGCCGAGGTTCGCGGGAGTGCCGAGGAGGAAGCCGTCGGCGGCCAGGACGTCGGAGGCGGTGGCGGCCAGCGCGGGCACGCGGACGACCCGGACGTCCTCGATGTCGGGATCCGAGGCCCCGGAGACGACGGCTTCGAGCATCGCCTGGCAATGGGGCGAGGGCGTGTGATGGACGATCAGCAAGGTGGCCACGGCACCTGACCTTGCCGCCTGGGCCCCCGCCACCGCAAGCGGTGACGGGGGCCGGGTGTCGCTGTCGCTCAGCGCTTGCCGCGGCGGCGGATCAGCAGGCAGGCCACGAGTACGGCACCTGCGCCCGCCAGCAGGGCGGCCCGGTGGTCGCGCACCTGCTGCGGCGCCTTGTCCTGCCAGACCTGCTCGGCCTGTGCGGCCTTCTCCTTCGCGCCCTGAGCGGCGGCGGCGCCCTTCTCCTTCACCGGCTCGGGCAGCTTCTCCTCCACGGTGTGGGCGACGTGCGCGGCCTTGGCCCTGGCCTGTCCGCTCCATTCCTGAGCCTTGGCCCCGGCCTGTCCGCTCCATTCCTGAGCCTTGGCCCCGGCCTGTTCCCTGACCGCGACGGCCTTCTCACGGGCTCGGGTCTTGACGTCGGCCCGGTCCGCCAGGGCCTGGACGGTGTCGCCGAGTTCGTGGCGGGTGTGCTCGACCTGCTCGCGCAGCTCTTCCTGGCTGCGGGCGGTCGGCTCGTCGTGCGGAGGCTGGGTCATCGTTGTGCACTCTCCTTGATCTCGGCCACGTCGGCCTTCACGCTGTCGATGGTCCGCTGCGGGGCGGGCGGGGTGGCGCTGCGCACCTGCTTGCGGCCGGCCAGCGCCGTCAGGCCCGTGGCGACGGCCAGTACGCCGGTGACGATCAGCGCCGCCGCCCACACCGGCAGCGGTACGGCCAGGGCGGCGATCCCCGTGGCGACCAGAGCCTGCAGAGTGACGAAGCCGAGTACGCCGGCTCCGCCGAACAGACCGCCGCCCTTTCCGAAGCGTTTGCCCTTCTCGGTCATCTCCGCCTGGGCGAGGCGCATCTCGCCGCGCACCAGGTCGGACAGCTGCTCGGTGGCCCGTTGCACCAGCTCGCTCACGGGCTCTTCCCCGGCCGCCGGCCCGCTCCCCGTGCGGGGAGCGGCAGAGGCCGCGCGATCCGTGTCCGCCATGGCGATCACCTCCCGGTCCGTAGTTGCAGGCCGGGTACCCCAGTGAGGGCGGAAAGGACACCTCCTCGGACAACTCTTGATGACGATGAGTGAGCGGCGCGAGATCTGGTACCCGTCCGCCGCTCACGTACGAGAAAGGGAGGCATCGCCTTGTCGCAGGTAGAGGAATCCATCGAGGTCCGCGTGCCGGTGCACACCGCGTACAACCAGTGGACGCAGTTCGAGACCTTCCCCGAGTTCATGGACGGCGTCGAGCGCATCGAGCAGCGCTCCGACACCCTCACGCACTGGGTGACGAAGGTCGGCGGACAGGCGCGGGAATTCGACGCGGAGATCACCGAGCAGGTCCCGGACGAGCGCGTCGCCTGGACGACCGTGGGTGGCGAGGCGCGGCAGGCCGGTGTGGTGACCTTCCACCGCATCCAGGACGACACCACCAAGGTCATGCTGCAGATGGACTTCGACCCCAGTGGCGTGGCCGAGACCGTGGGCGACAAGCTCGGGTTCGTGAAGCGGCAGGTCTCCGGTGATCTGCGGCGGTTCAAGGAATTCATGGAGGCCCGCGGGGCGGAGACGGGCGCCTGGCGCGGCGCGGTCTGACCGGATGCGAGGAGGCCGCCACCACTGCGTGTGGTGGCGGCCTCCTGCTGTGCTCGCCCGCTACGCCACCGGGGCGGCGATCCCGCTCTGGAAGAGCTGCCGGGCCTGGCGGCTCAGGTCGTTGAGGCGCAGGGCGAGCTGTGCCGCGGCGTCGTAGAGGGTGTGGACGGCCTGGAGGCGCTCCAGGCGGGGCGCCAGGGCCGACAGGGCGATGGCGAGGGCGACGCCGGACCAGGCCACGGGCCCGAGCGGAGTGCAGCCGAAGAAGTGGCTGACGCCGGGGGTCTGGACGAGGGCGGCGAGGACGGCGGCCGAGCCGAGGGCCGTGACCCACACCAGGGTGCTGTGGCGCCGCCCGGAGAGGGTCTGCACGAGCTGGGCGCCGACCACGCCGCACAGGGCCATGGTGGTGGACCGGCGTTCGGTGCCGGGGGTGAGGCGGCCGATGAGGTACGCCGTGACCGCGCCGAGGCAGGTGGTGATGCCGCGGCGACGGATGGAGCGCAGCAGGGGGGCGCCGAGGACGTCGAGGCGCATCGGGCCGGTCGCGGCGTGCTCCGCGGTCGAGGGGTCGTCGCTCGGCGTGACCGCCACCGCCATGGCCGGGAACATGTCGGTGAGCAGGTTGACCAGCAGCAGCTGACGTGTCGACAGGGGCGAGGCGCCGGCGAGCAGGGTGCCGAGGACGCTGAAGCCGACCTCGCCGGCGTTGCCTCCGATGAGGATGCTCACCGCGTCGGCGACGCTGCGCCACAGGGCACGGCCCTCGGCGACCGCGTCCACGAGGACCGACAGGTCGCCGGTGGTGAGCACCAGGTCGGCGGCGTTGCGGGCGGCCGCGGAGCCGCGGGACTCGACGCCGACCCCGACGTCGGCGGCGCGGATGGCGGCGGCGTCGTTGGCGCCGTCGCCGGCCATCGCCACGACCCGCCCGGCCTGTTGCAGGGCCTCCACGACGTGCAGCTTCTGCTCGGGTGCGACCCGGGCGATGACGCCCGCACCGCGCAGGACCCGGACGCGTTCGCGGCGCTCCATGGCGACGAGTTCGTCGCCGGTCACCGCCTCGGTCTCCTCCGGCCAGCCCAGTTGCAGGGCGATGGCGCGGGCGGTCTCCGGGTGGTCGCCGGTGAGCATGACGGGCAGGATGCCGGAGCGGCGCAGTTCCGCGAGCAGGGCGTGCGAGGTGTCGCGCGGGATGTCGGCGAGAGCGACGAAGCCGCTGAACTCCAGGTCCGCCAGCGGCGCGTCGAGTTCGGCCTCGGCGTCGTCGGCCCGGCAGGCGCGGCGGGCGACGGCGAGGACGCGCAGTCCTTGCCCGGCCAGTTCGTGGGCGGTGTCCCAGGCGTGGCCGGGGAGGTCCCGGCAGGTGGGCAGGATCGTCTCGGGGGCGCCCTTGACGACGAGGAGTTCGCCCATGTCCGGGTCGCCGTCGCGGCCGACCGCTGCGGCGTAGCCCCGGCGGGTCTCGAAGGGCAGTTCGCCGGTGGGTGCCCAGTCCGCGTCGGGCGGGGCGACGTCGAGGACGGCCTCGTCGGTGGCGTGTGCGACGCGGCGGCCCTGCCCCGTCTCCTCCTGCGGGCAGGCGCGCGCGGCCAGGCGCACGATCGGTGCGGCCTGTTCGTCGTCCGTGGCGAGGACGGTGCCGTCGGCGGTGGCGACGCGGACCAGGCGCAGTTTGTTCTCGGTGAGGGTGCCGGTCTTGTCGAAGCAGACGGTGTCGACCCGGCCGAGCGCCTCCAGGGTGCGCGGGGTGCGCACCAGGACGCCACGGCGGGACAGCCGGCGGGCCGCCGCCATCTGCGCGACGGTCGCGACGAGCGGAAGCCCTTCGGGGACGGCGGCGACGGCGACCGCGACACCGCCGCTGACGGCGCGTCGTACGGGGCTGCCGCGCAGCAGGGACAGCCCGGTCACGGCCGCGCCGCCGGTGAAGGTCACCGGCAGGGCCTTGCGGGTCAGTTCCTGGAGCCGGGCCTGGACGCCGGCGGGCGGCGGGGTGCGGGCGGCGAGCGTGACGGCCCGGCCCGCCTCGGTCTGGTCGCCGGTGTTCACGACCAGGGCGGTGGCCCCGCCGGCCACGACGGTGGTGCCCTCGAAGACCATGCAGGTGCGCTGCGCCACGGGCATACCCGGTGTGGCGTCGACGGCCTTGGTCACCGGCAGGGACTCGCCGGTGAGCGCCGACTCGTCGACCTCCAGGCCGTCGACCTCCAGCAGCCGTGCGTCGGCGGGTACGACGTCGCCGGCGCCGAGGCTGATCTCGTCGCCGGGCCGCAGCCGGGCCGCGTCGACGGTGACCGTGCGTCGGCGGCTGTCCTGCCTGCGGGCCTTGGGCTGCTGCCGGGCGGCGAGCCGGGCCAGGGCCTGTTCGGCACGCAGCCGCTGGAGTCCGCCGGTCACGGCGTTGAGGTCCATGGCGCCGACGACGAGCAGCGCGTCGACGACCGAGCCGAGCAGCGCCGAGGCGACGGCGCCCGTGGCGAGGACGGGGGTCAGCGGGTCGTCGAGTTCGCGGCGTACGGCTCCGGCCGCCTGCCACGTCCAGCGGGCGGGGGCGACGGCCGGGTGCCGGGCCACGCGTTCGGCCCGCTGCCGTGAACGGCCGGCGAGCAGGGCGATTCCGCGGGGCTCGCCGTCGCGGTCGGCGCGCCCGAGCCGGTCGCGGGCCTCGTGGGGCTCCAGGGCGTGCCAGGGGATGTGCAGGCGGGGCGGGGGCGGGGTGGCCCGGGCCACCCGGACGGCTTCGAACCAGCCGGTGATCAGGGCGTTGGCGGCGGCGATGTTGACGGGGGCGTGCCGGGTGAGGGGCCACAGGAGCTGACGGCCCGGGGGCTGCCCGCCGCGGGCGACCAGCAGCCCGGAGAGGGCCGCGCCGGCGCGGGCCAGGGTCTGCGAGCGGCGTCCGACGCGCCGGGCCGCGGGGATGGCGGTCAGCAGCCGCCAGACGTCGGCAAGGCCTCCCGGGGCCAGCACGTCGACGCCCCAGGAGACGGCCGCCCCTCCGTCGGTGAGGGCGATGGCCACGTCACCGGCGGGCAGCCCGGCCGCGACGTGCCCGTCGCCGGACTCGTCCAGGCGGGCGACGGTCACGACCACGCGCCCCTCGTCCTGCAGGGCCCGTACGACGTCGCCGAACGGCTTGGCGCTCGGGGCGACCTCGTCGGCGAGCCGGGTGATGTCCTTCAGGTCGGAGCCGCCCGCGATCACGACGTGCAGTCCGGCCCGGCGGGCGGCGTCCAAAACGGCCTCGGCGAAGGGGTGGATCGGGTCGTCGGGCAGGCCGTCGTCGGTGTCGTCCTGGCGCAGGCTGCGCAGGGCGTCGGCGTGCAGGACGAGGGCGTCGGCGATCTCCAGCTGCCGCAGGCGCTCCCCGTTGCGCAGGAGGATCCCGGCATGGGCGAGGAAGGCGCCGAGGGTCGCGCCGAAGGCGGCCGGTCCGTACCGGGCCGCCTTCGGGGATCCGGCGAGGACCGCTTCGGCCGCGTCCGTCGCGCTGTGCGTGACGAGGAAGGTGGCGGCGGCGCCGGCGAGGCTGCCGGTGCTGGCGTGGGAGGCGTACTCCGCGGCGGGGGTCACCTTGAGCGGCGGCCGGGTGTTCACGGGGCAGGGCAGGCTGGTGCGCCGGTGGTGGCAGACGTCGTCGTGCAGCGCCTCGAAGGCGGCGGCCCTGGCCACGGCTTCGGTGAGCTGGTTGCCGCGCAGGACGCCGTCGAGCACGAGTGCCAGCGGGGTCTGGCCGACGCCGTGGGCGGCGGCGTTGGCGGCGGCGAGGACGAGTTCCATGCCGGACGCGCCGAAGCGCTGCCGGAGCAGGGCCCGGAACCGCGGGTTCTCGCGCAGCAGCGTGACGGTGGCGGTGATGATGCGCGAGGTGGGCGGCAGCCGCAGGGACCGGCCGACCAGGGCACCGGCCGCGCCGACGGCGTCCAGCAGGATCGCCGCCGCGGTGACACGCACCTCGGCCGGGTCGCCGGGGTGGCTGGTGTCCCGGAGGTTCGGATCGGCACCCTCCTCCAGGCCGAAGCGGGCGGCGAGCGCGGTGGCCCGCTCGGTGACGCGGTCGGTGGCGGCGTCCTCGGCGACGGTGACCACCAGGCGGGCCAGTCCCCCGTCCCAGTACGCCGTGAGCACGTCCGGGTGCTCGACCAGTTCCTCGGCGACTTTGTGGACGAGCGCTTCGGCCTCGCCGTCGGAGTGCCGCAGTGCGAGGTGGAGGCGCTGCCCGGCCTTCCAGTGCTGTCCGCCGGTCAGGGCGTTGCGCGCGACGTTGCGGACGCGGCGCGTGGTGTCGTAGACGGACGTCACCGACTGGGCGGTGCTGCGGGCGGCGCCTGCGGCGGCCCCGGCCACGGCCCCGACCAGCGGAGTGACGTCGAAGCGTGTGAGCATCTCCTGCCGTCCCCACTCAGCCGGCGGGGCGGCTGTCGTGTCCGTGCCCGTGGGGCTGCTCCTCGCCGTGGTGCGCGGTGGCCTCGGCGACCTGCTTCAGCGCGGAGGCCGTGGCGGTGTCGCCGACCTTCGCGGGCTGTTCGTGGGCGTGCTGTTCCGGCCGCTCGTGCCGGTAGTGGGAGGAGGTGAGTTTGCCGCCGGGGCCGTAGGCGGAGGTGTCCTCGTCGTCCCGGCCGGCCTGGGCGGAGCGGTTCTCTCCGGGCCTGCCGGTCCGGGTTCCGCCGTTCGGAGACGCGCCGTCGGGCCGCTGACCGGGCCTCGGCTGGGTCAGCCAGGCGACGGCCGCTCCGGTCAGCGCCACCGGCCACTCCACCACTCCGGCCACGCCGAGCACCCCGGCGCCGGCGTAGACGGCCATCCGGCGGCCCCGCGGCGAGACCGCTCCGATCCTGTCCAGCGCGTCCGAGGCGACCTTGCCCACCTGCTCCGCACCCGGCAGGTGCCTGAGGCCGGAGGCGACGGCCCGCAACGGCTGCGGAAGATCGGACGAACGTGATGTCTCCTGGTTCATGTCGACCTCCACAAGCGCGATTGTCCAGCGGCGTCATCCGGTTTCCCAGCTATTCGCCCCATATTCCGCCTTTGGTGCGGTATGCGCTTGTCTTGTTCGGCCGGGGAGGTCGGGGAGCCGCCACCCGGGGAGGAGGGGCCGGCCGTCACCATCGACACGTCGTGGCTGCCGGCCGGCAACGAGAAGGCGGCGCGGCACATCGACGACCAGAGGCGGGCCCGCCGGTGCGATCACCTAGGGCCGCAGGCTCCTCGGAAGCCGTCCGTGTCGGGTCGGGAGCGCCGGGTACTCAGTTGCAGGCACGCAGGCCGTCTCGGGTCCGGACACCGCACGGGAGCGACGTGTCCGGTTCGGCGAAGGAGTAGTCATGGCGCAGAACGGTGATGACGCGACGCTCGTCCGGCGACCGGGGATCCCCGACCTCCGGACGGCACCGGACGGGGACGAGCCCGCGCCACCACAGGACCCGCAGGCGGACCAGCCGCTGCAGGAACTCCCCCAGGACCGCAATCAGGCGCTCCTGGAGGCGGCCAAGCAGGTCGGTGCGCTGCTGAAACGCAAGGGGCACCTGTTCGCACTGGCCGGCAGCGTGGCCGCGTACGCCCACGGCGGTGAGAAGAACCTGCAGCACGACGTCGACTTCGCGATCCGCCCCGAGGACGCCGAAGCGGTGGCGGCCACACTCCACGAAGCCGGGCTGACCGTCTACACCCCGCCGGAGGACTGGCTGATCAAGGCCACCTGTTTCGGCCAGCCGGTCGACATCATCTTCGAGTTGGCGCACCAGCCGGTCGGCGCGGACATGCTGGAGCGGGCGGAGGAGCTGTCGGTCGACTCGGTGCGCATGCCCGTACTGGCCCCGACCGACCTGCTGTGGAGCCTGACCGCCGCGTTCTCCGAACACCACTGCGACTTCGGGGCGGCCCTGCCCATCGCACGTGCCCTGCGGGAGAAGGTCGACTGGGAGCGGGTCCGGCGCGAGTGCGGGGACGAGCCCATGCCCGCGGCCTTCTTCTTCCTCCTGGAGCGCCTGAACGTCATCTGAAGGAGCACCCATGAGCACCCACGGTTCACAGGACGCGGGCGGCGGGCCGCCGGCCGAGAACCTGGACTACCGCATCGCCCACCTCCAGGACCGCCTCGCCTCCGGCGAGCTCGGTGAACTGGGCGTACGGGTCGAGGCCCGCGGCCGGACGGTGCTGCTCACCGGCACCGTGCCCTCGGCGCCCTGCCGCGACGAGATCCTGCGCACCGTCCACGAGGAGCTCGCCGGCTTCCCCGTGCACAGTGACCTCGTGGTCACCGAGGCGTCCTCCCCCGACCACGCGGAGGAACTCTCATGATCCGCATCGCAGCCGTCGGAGACATCCACATGGGACCCGACAGCCGGGGCGTGCTGCGCCCCGCCTTCGAGACCCTGCCCGAGTGCGCCGACCTGTTGCTGCTGGCCGGGGACCTGACCCGGCACGGCACGCCCGAGGAGATGCGGGTGGTGGCGGGCGAGATCCAGGACCTCGCCGTTCCGGTCGTCGCCGTCCTCGGCAACCACGACCACCACGACGACCGGCCGGACGAGGTCACCGCCATCCTCCGGGACGCCGGTGCCCATGTCCTGGAAGGGCAGGGGACGGTCGTGGAGAGCGGCGGGGCCCGGATCGGCGTCGCCGGGACCAAGGGGTTCGGCGGCGGATTCGTCGGCCGCTGCGCCGGGGAGTTCGGCGAGCCGGTGATGAAGGAGTTCGTCCAGCACTCGCGCCGGTGCGCCGACGGCCTGCGGGCCGCCCTGGAGCAACTGGGTGAGGAGGGCTGTGACGCGCGGATCGCCCTGACCCACTACTCCCCCGTCGCGGACACCCTGGCGGGTGAGCCGCTGGAGATCTACCCGTTCCTGGGGAGCTATCTGCTGGCCGAGGCGATCGACACCGCCGGCGCCGACCTCGCGGTGCACGGGCACGCGCACGCCGGCACGGAGCACGGCATGACGAGCGGCGGGGTGCGGGTGCGCAACGTGGCCCAGCCGGTCATCGGGCGGGCCTTCCACGTCTACCACCTGCCGGTCCGGGAGCCCGCCGCGAGCGGTGCCGCCGCACAACAGGGCCACTGAGCCAAGGACTTTCCCCTTCCGCCGCCGGCGTCTCGCCGGCGGCGTTTCTGTTGCCCGTCGCCCGGCGCGCCGAACCGCCCGTGTACCGCCTGTGGTGTGAACCCCCCGCACGTCGCGCCCGTTTCAGGCATTTTGTCTGCTTAGCATGCGAGCTCCGCGCTCCGCATTTCGGCGATGTCCCCACGCGTCCGTACGGGGCGCACGCGCCCCGTACGAGAGGACATCAGATGGCGCTGACGGGCCGTCAAAATCCACCCTCCGAGCATGCTTTCTCCCCGCACGACGCCGTCCTGCGCAGCGCGGCGCCGCATGTCGCCCGCCGTCGCTTCCTGACCGTCACCGCGGCCGCCGCCATGCTCGCGTTCGGCACCAACCGGCCGGCCCGCGGCGCCACCGCCGCCCCCGAACTCGACGCGGCCCGGATCACCGACAACCCGTTCACCCTCGGCGTGGCCTCCGGGGACCCGCTGTCCGACTCGGTGCTGATCTGGACACGGCTCGCGCCCGCGCCGTTCACGGAGGACGGCGGACTCGGCCAGGAGCGGGTCGCCGTCTACTGGGAAGTGGCCCTGGACGAGTGGTTCGCCTTCGTCGAGCGGAACGGTGCCACCACGGCCCACCCCGAGTACGCCCACAGCGTGCACGTCGACGTCAAGGGCCTGATGCCGGACAGCGAGTACTACTACCGGTTCCGGGTGGGTGCCTGGATCAGCCCGGTCGGCCGCACCCGTACGGCACCCGCCGCCGGCAGTGACACCGACAGCCTGCGGCTGGCCGCCGTCGCCTGCCAGGCCTACCAGGACGGCTACTACACCGCCCACCGGCATCTGGCGCAGGAGGACGTCGACGTCGTCTTCTTCCTCGGCGACTACCTCTACGAGTACGCCGTGGACTCCGCCGGCGGGGCCCGCCGCTACACCGACCGCAAGCTGCCCGACGTGTTCAACCGCGAGGCGACCACGCTCGCGGACTACCGGCTGCGCTACTCGCTCTACAAGACCGACCCCGACCTGCAGGCCGCGCACGCCCAGCACCCGTTCGTCGTCACCTGGGACGACCACGAGACGGAGAACAACTACGCGGGCGCCGTAGACGAGAAGGGCAGCCCCGCGGAGCAGTTCCTGGTGCGGCGGGCCGCGGCCTACCGGGCGTACTGGGAGAACCAGCCGCTGCGCGCCGAGCAGTTGCCGAACGGGCCCGACGCCCGGTTGTACCGGCGGCTGGCCTGGGGCTCACTCGCCCAGTTCGACATCCTCGACACCCGCCAGTACCGCTCCGACCAGGCCTACAACGACCGGCCGCACGCGCCGGGCACCGAGTCGGACGATCCGGCCCGCACCCTCACCGGCGCCGATCAGGAGCGCTGGCTGCTGGACGGCTGGCAGAAGTCGAACGCGCTGTGGCACGTGATGCCCCAGCAGGTGTGCTTCTCCCAGCGCAAGTTCGACCTGACCGAACCGGCCCGGGTCTCTATGGACGCCTGGGACGGCTACCGGGCCTCCCGCAACCGCATCATGGCCGGCGCCAAGGCCGCGGGCATCGACAACTGGATGGTCCTCACCGGTGACGTCCACGTCGGATACGCCTTCGACATCAAGGAGGACTTCGACGACCCGGCCTCCAAGACGGTCGGCACGGAGTTCACCTGCACCTCCATCGCCAGTGGCGGGAACGGCACCGAGAAGCCGGGCGAATGGGACACGTACATGAAGGCCAACCCGCACATGAAGTACTTCGACGGCCGGCGCGGCTACGTCCGGGTCGACATGGACCGCGACGAAGCCCAGGTCGACTTCCGGACCGTCTCCGCCATCACGACGCCCGGGGGCGGCATCTCGACGACCGCGTCCTTCGTCACGGAGGCGGGTTCGCCCGGCCTGAAGTCCGCCTGAGGCGTCCGCCCGTACTGCACATGGCGCCGTTCCCCGCACCAAAGCGCGAAACGGGGCGGCCCGGGACATCACACCGGGACGTTCCGGCAAGGCCTGTGCGGGAGCTCACCAAGATCGGCACCCGCACGACACCCGCAACGACCCCCGCAACGACATCCACATCGACATCCGTAGCGAACGCTGTGATCGAAGGAGACGCATCGCATGGTCCACAGACATGCCGTGACCGGTCGCCGGGTGGCGCTGACCGCGCTCGGCGCGCTCGTCGCCACCGGGATCCCCGCCGCCGTGGCGGCCGAGCCGACGCCCGCGGCGGGCCCCCTGCCCTCGGCCGCCCAGACCCTCGGCGCCGACCGGCCGTCGGCTCCGGTGCTGCGCGCCCTGGAGCGCGACCTCGGGCTGACCCCGGCCCAGGCGTCCCGGCGGCTGGTCAACGAGGCGGAGGCGGGCACCCGGGCGGGACGGCTGCGCAACGCGCTGGGCGACCGCTTCGCGGGTGCCTGGCTGCGCGGCACGACGTCGCAGGAACTCATGGTGGCGACCACGGACGCCGCTGACGTGCCCGCCATCAAGGCGCAGGGCGCGAAGGCGGCCATCGTGAAGAAGACGCTGCGCGACCTGCAGGCCGCCAAGCAGAAGCTGGACGCGGCGGCCGCCCGGGTCAGCACCCGCGAGACGCCCCTGTGGTACGTCGACATCCCCGCGAACCGGGTCGTGGTGGAGGGCCGGAGCAAGGCCGCGGCGGCCGCGTTCGTCAAGGCCGCCGGCCTCGACGCCAGGAGCGTGGGCGTGAAGGTCACGGCGAACCGGCCGCGGCTCATGGAGGACGTCACCGGCGGTGACGCCTACTACATCGACGGCACCGCCCGCTGTTCCATCGGCTTCTCCGTCACCAAGGGCGAGCAGGAGGGATTCGCCTCGGCGGGTCACTGCGGCAAGCCGGGCGCCAAGACGACCGGGCACAACCAGGCGGAGCAGGGCACGTTCCAGGCCTCCACGTTCCCCGGCAAGGACATGTCGTGGGTGGCCGTCAACGACCAGTGGACGGCCACGCCGAACGTCAAGGGCGAGGGCGGGCAGAACGTGCAGGTCACCGGCTCGGTCCAGGCTCTGGTCGGGGCGGCGGTCTGCCGCTCGGGCTCCACGACGGGGTGGCACTGCGGCAAGGTCGAGCAGCACGACACGAGCGTCAGCTACGCCGAGGGCAGGGTGGACGGCCTGACCCGGACGACGGTGTGCGCCGAGCCGGGCGACTCCGGCGGGCCGTACGTGTCGGGCGTCCAGGCGCAGGGTGTGACGTCCGGTGGCTCCGGCGACTGCAAGACCGGCGGCACCACGTTCTTCCAGCCGATCAACCCGCTGCTCAGCGAGTTCGGCCTCACCCTGAAGACGGCCGAGGCCGAGACCCCGGCGCCGCAGGACAACGTCGCGCAGGCGTGGGCCGCGGGCCGCGTCTACGAGGCCGGGGTCATGGTGACGCACGCGGGCGTGCGCTACCGGTGCCTGCAGACCCACCAGGCCCAGGGACCCTGGGCGCCCACCGACACTCCTGCCCTGTGGCAGCGGGTGTGACGAAGGGTCAGGGCTGTCCGGCGCCGGCGCGGCACCTGCCGTCGGCGCCGGGCGGGCCCGGCCGGTCCTCCGCCAGGAGCGCGTACGCGGTGGCGACGAACGGGTCGTGGGCGCGGAAGCGGCGGGTGCAGACGGCGGCCAGTGCCGTGCCGGTGTCGGGGTGGAAGCCCAGGAACGCCTGCTGGCCCAGGGTCGCGCCGCTGTGGAAGTACATCGGCCCGCCGTCGGTGGGGTGACAAAACCAGGCGATGGTGTGCACGTGGCGGTGCGTCAGGCCCCTGCGGAGCACGGGGCGGCGCACCGCGCGCAGGGCGGGGGCGATCTCCCGTGGCGCGTCGCCCGGGTGCAGATGGGATTCGAGGAAGGCGAGCAGGTCGTACGGCGTGGCGCGTACGGCGCCGGCCGCCTGGAAGCCACCGGCGTCGAAGGGGGGCACCGGTGTCTCGCCGTCTCTGCCGTGCCCGACGGCGTCGAGCCCGGAGTCGTCCGCGCGCAGGGTCGTGCCGTCCAGACCGAGCGGGCGCAGCACCTGGTCGGTCAGCAGGTCCTCCCACGGTGTGCCGGTCGCGGCGGCCAGGGCGTGTCCGAGGACGGCGACGCCGTAGTTGGAGTAGCGCCAGCGGGTGCCGGGGCGGTGCCGCTGCCGGTGGCGCAGGTAGGCGTCGACGACCCGGGCGGCCGGGAAGCGGGCGTAGGGGTTGGTGTGCCAGGCGGGCAGGCCGCGGAGGAAGAAGCCGGCCGGGAGGGCGGGCAGTCCGGAGGTGTGGGTGATCAGGTGGGCGAGCGTCACCGGGGTCGCGCCCGCGGGCCGTCCGCCGTCCAGGAAGGCGGTGGCCGGTTCGCCCCCGGACAGCGCGCCGGCGTGGATCAGCCGGGCCAGGAGCAGGCCGGTGAACGTCTTGGAGGCCGAGCCGATCTCGTAGCGCAGGTCCTCGCGGGGCAATGGCGGGGGCGGGGCGGTGCCGCCGCTCAAAACGGTGCGGCGACCACCGCGCGAGAGGGCGAAGACGACGTCGGGGGCGTCGGACGCGGTGACGGCGTCCGCGAGCAGCCGGTCGTCCGGGGGGACGTCAGCCGGTGGGACGACCGGGGTCCGGATCGGGTCCTCGGCGTCGAGCAGTCCGGGTTCCCCCGGCCACGGGGGCAGCGGACGGGTCGTCATGACGCGTGTGCCAGACCGGACAGGGCCCGGGACGTGGCCAGGACCGAGGCGAAGGCGGCCACCAGGGTCGGGTGGTAGACGATGTCGAACACCTCGTCGGGTGTGCCCTCGGGCATCGTGCGGATCGCGGGCATCGCTCCGTCGGGCTGCTGTGCGGCGGCGAAGGCCTGCCAGGCACGTTCGTCCAGGGTGGGGCGGGGCAGGCAGGCGTCGACGACGAGGAGCTCGCCCAGCAGATCCCAGCGCTCCAGGTCCAGCCAGTCGTCGATCCAGACCGGCAGCCAGGTGGCGAGGTAGTCGGCGATGGCCGGCGGCAGGCCGTCCGGGTTCTCGCCCCAGTCGGTGAGGTGGAACACGGTGTGGGTGACGTCGTAGGCGATGTGGCCTTCGACGGTCCAGGGTTCAGGGGTGCGGGCCAGCCAGGTCGTGCCCACGAGGTCGGCCTCGGGCGGGCGGGGTATGAGGCCGTAGCGGCGCTGGAACGCGGAGAGGCCGAGCCGCCGGGTCGGGGTCGTCTCGAACGCGATCCAGCTGTCCAGCCGGTGGTTCAGGGCGGCGGCCCGCTCGACGTCGGGCTGGCTGTAGCCCAGTTCCCTGAAGGGGAGGTACACCTCGAACGGGATGGGTGAGATCGGCTCAGTCCGCTGCCCGCGGACCAGCATGGTGCCACCGTCGAGGGTCTCGCGCCAGGCATGGTCGAGCAGTTGGCGTGCGAGCTGGGCCTGGCGTGAGCCGGCCACTCCCTCGCGGAACAGCACCTTGCAGATCAGGGCCAGTTCGCCCACCGGTTTGAAGCGCTCCAGGAAGCCGATCTCGGGGTCCACGTCGGGTTCCAGGCGGAATCCGTCCCGGTGGGCCCACAGCCATTCGATGGCGCCCACTCCGACGGTGTGGATCAGGCGGGTGTCGGTCATACCGGTGCTCCTTGTCCGGCGGTGAGTGCCGCCGCGAAGGCCGCCATGAGGGTGGAGTGGTAGTGGTGCGCGAAGTACTGGTCCGGGTCGCCCGCGTCGCCCTCCTCGGGGAGTGCGCCGGACGCGTCCCGCGCCGCCGCGATCCGCTCCCAGGCGTCGCCCGGTACGGCGTCGTCCGGCAGGCCGGGCACGCTCGCGGCCACGGCGAGCAGTTCGCAGCAGAGGTCCCACATCCGCGCGTCCAGGCAGCTGTCGAGCCAGGGCGGCAGCCAGTCGGCGAGGTAGGCGGTCAGGTCTGAGGGGACTCCCCCGGCCGCGCGCCCCCAGTCGGTGAGGTGGAAGACCACGTGGGTGAGCGCGTATCCGGCGGACCGCTCGAAGGTCCAGGGTTCCGGCAGGCCGCCCAGCCAGGTGCGGCGCAGCACCCGCTCCGTGGGCTCGTCCCGCCGAAAGCCGCCCCGTTCCTCGGCCTTGAGGACACCCAGGCGGCGGGTCGGTTCCTGCTCGGTGAGCCGCCAGCCGCGGGTGCGGGCCACCGTGGCGGTCGCGGCCTCGTAGGCGGGGTGCCGGAATCCGGCCGCGGCCAGGGCGGCGTAGACCTCCAGCGGGTAGGTGGCGAAGGGTTCCAGCCGTTGCAGCAGGAGGAACAGTTCGCCGTCGCCGGTCTGCCGCCAGGCGAAGGCCAGCAGTTCGGACGCGCAGGTGTGCAGGGGGTCGGTGGGGGGCGTGCGCCGGGTGATGCTCGCGCAGACCTGGGCCAGTTCGCCGAGCGGCTTCCAGCTGCCGTTGACCTGGCCGTCGGCGGCCAGCGCGTCCTCGCCGAGGGCGAAGTCCGCGCGGTGGGTGGACGCCCAGGTCAGAGCGGCACGCGCCACCTGCCGGAGTTCCGTGGCCTGTGTCGTCGTCACACCGCTGCTCCGGTGCGCAGGTGGCGGGCCGCCCACACCTGGAGTTCGACGAGCGGGTCGTGGCCGCCCATCAGTTCCACGAAGTCCAGGCCCGCTTCGAGTCCCAGGGTTTCGGGGACGCCGTGCAGCAGGGTGAGCCAGCGGCCGGCGCCTGCGGCCTGCCGCCAGTCCCGGCGGCGCACCGCCCGTACGAAGCCCCGGGCGACGTCCACGGGGCGGCCTTCCGCCACGCGGGCCACGGCGCAGTCCTCGCCGGGCAGGGCGAGGGGTGCCAGCACCGCGAGTTGATGGGTCAGGACCTGCCAGCTCGCGTCGTCGAGCCAGTCGGTGCCGGGTTCCGTGCCGTCGGCGGTTCCGGCGGCGGAGGGCGGGTCGAGCCGGCGCAGGGTGCGCGCCATGGCCCAGTGGCTCCACAGCACGGTGGGCGCCGCGTCGCTGCGGGGCGGGAAGGACTCCACGGACTTGCGGAACACGGCGAGTTCGTCCGGGTCGGGCGGGGTGCCCAGCAGGACGGCCGGCAGCAGCGCGTCGGCTCCCAGCACGCGGACCGCCGCGAGTGCGAGGCCTCCTTCCTCCACGTCGACCGGCCCGGGGGCGGCCGCTCGCGCGTGGTCTCCGCCCCGGAGGGCGGAGACCACACTGGAGGCGAGGTCCTGCACCGCGCCCTGCAAGAGGGTCGAAGTGCCAGACTGCTCCATTGTCTACTCCCGTCGATCACTAGCCCTTCTTCGGGCGCGGGGTCGGCGGCGACAGCAGCAGCTTGGTTGCCCCGGAGGACAGAGCCAGAGCCGCGCACTCACGGCTGTCGCGGTAGACGCCGTCGAGTTCGGTCGGGTCGAGTGCCGCCTCGATGTCGACACTCGGAACGCCGGTCAGTTCCTCGATGACCTTTTCCTTGGAAGGCATAGCACCATCTCCTTGAGCGGAAGCGAGTACCTTCACCTTCCGGATCACCGGAATCGGACAAAGCATGCCAACTTTCTCAGAATTCACTTAAATAACTTCTTCAACATCTCACGCACAAGCGTTCGCCCCGTGTGCCGCGACCCGCGTGAGTGCGGGACGGGCGGCGTGAGTGGTTCGGCTCCTGCTGGGGAACCCGGCGAGCGCTCTACCCACCGACTCTCTGGAGAGGGCTCATGAGTCTGTTGCGTGTGCTCGGCCGCCCCATGCTGGCCTCGATGTTCCTCACGGGCGGTATGAACTCCGTCCGCGACCCGAAGCAGGTCGCCGACGCCGCCGAGCCTGTCGTCCAACCGGTCACCGAACGCGTCCCGGCACTGCCGGACCGCACCGAGCAGGTCGTACGGCTCAGCGGCGCCGTACAGGTCGCGGCCGGGCTGATGCTGGCCACGGGGCGCATGCCGCGTCCGGCCGCGCTGGCCATCGCGGCCACGCTGGTGCCCACCACGCTGGCCGGGCACCGCTTCTGGGAGGCGGAGGACCCCGAGGAGCGGGCACAGCAGCGCATTCACTTCTTCAAGAACATGTCCATGCTCGGCGGGCTGCTGATCGCCGCCGACGACACCGGCGCCCGCCCGTCGGTGATGTGGCGCGGCACCCACGCCGCCCGCGGTCTGCGGCGCGACGCGGGTCTGGTCCGCCGCTCCGTCCGGGCCACCGCACGGCCGGCCGCCGCGGCCGGGCGCGTGCGGGCCAAGCTCCCCTCCTGAGCCGCCCGTACGGCACCGGCGGACCGCACGTTAACCCGGTGGGGCCGGGGGGACCCGAGCGCTGGAGGTGAAGGACATGGGACACGGAGGAAACGTCATCGACGAGCTGGTGACCGATCACCGCGAGGTCGAGGAGATGTTCGGCAGGATCGAGGCACTGCCGTCCGGCCACCAGGACCGCAAGGTGTACGCCGACCAGGTCACGATGGAGCTCGTACGGCACTCGGTGGCCGAGGAGGCCTACCTCTACCCGGCCGTACGCGAGCACGTGGCGGGCGGGGACGCCCTCGCCGACCAGGAGCTGAAGGACCACGCCACGGCCGAGCAGATCATGAAGGACCTGGAAGGCTGTGACGCGGGCGACGCCGACTTCGACCGGCTGATGGGCATGCTGATGAGCGAGATCCGCTCGCACATCGCCGACGAGGAGGGCAACCTCTTCCCGCGGCTGCGGCAGGCCTGTCCGATGGACACGCTCAACGAGCTGGGCGACAAGGTGCGGAAGGCGAAGAAGACCGCCCCGACCCGGCCGCACCCGGCGGCGCCCGACAAGCCGCCGGCGAACAAGCTCCTGGCTCCGGGCACCGGGATGGTGGACCGGCTGCGTGACGCGCTGAGCGGCCGCGGCAAGTCCGAGTAGGCCGGCCACATGAAAGGGGGGTCCGTCGCCCGGGCGACGGACCCCCCTTTCATGTGGCCGCGCAAACCACGGGTCACTCCGCGGTACCGCGCTCGCGGAACCAGGCGATCGTGCGCCGCAGTCCTTCCTCGGCGCGCACCTGCGGGTCCCAGCCGAGCTTGTCGCGAGCCAGCGTGATGTCCGGGCAGCGCGCGGCCGGGTCGTCCACCGGGCGTTCGATGTAGCGGACCTCCGAGGAGGACTCGGCGAGTTCGACGACCAGGCGCGCCAGGTCGAGCATCGTGATCTCGGTCGGGTTGCCGATGTTGACGGGGCCGCGCATGCCATGCGCGGCGGCGGCGAGGATGCCGCGCACGGTGTCGTCGACGTAGCACAGCGACCGGGTCTGGCGGCCGTCGCCGGTCACGGTGAGGGGCTCGCCGGCCAGGGCCTGCCGTACGAAGGTCGGCACCGCGCGTCCGTCCTGGCTGCGCATCCGGGGGCCGTAGGAGTTGAACAGCCGCGCGATGCAGGTGTCGGTGCCCTCGGCCTCGGCGTGGGCGGTGGTCAGCGCCTCCCCGAAGCGTTTGGCCTCGCCGTAGACGCTGCGCGGGCCGACGGGGTTGACGTTGCCCCAATAGCGCTCGCTCTGGGGGCTTTCCTGCGGGTCGCCGTAGACCTCGGAGGTCGAGGCGAGGACGAAACGGGCGCGGGAGGAGTGCGCGAGGTCCAGGACGTTGCGGGTGCCGACGCTGCCGGTCTCCAGGGTGTGCAGCGGGAGGCGCAGGTAGTCCGCCGGGGACGCCGGGGAGGCGAAGTGCAGGACGAGATCCGGCGGCCGCTTGATCCGCAGCCCCTCGGCGACGTTGGCCTGGACGAGCGTGAAGCCGGGCTGTTCCATCAGCGGCGAGATGTTCTCGGGCCGGCCGGTGCTGAAGTCGTCCACGCAGGTGACGGCCGCGCCCGCGTTCAGCAGGGCGGCGCACAGGTGGGAGCCGATGAACCCGGCACCACCGGTGACGACGGCGTGTTCCCAGTTCCGCGAGAGGGCGGTGGTCATGTCGGTCTCTCCTCCGTCGGCGGCGGCGCGCGGCACGACGGTCGCGCCTCGGGCCGGCGAACGGGGGCCGGAGGGCCGTCGAGTCCACGCTCAGCCTCCGCCGACCGTGCGGGCACGGCACGGTCGCGTACGGCAAACCGGTGAGTCACGGAGGGTGAGAGGTGCGGGCATCGGGCTGTCCGCGCAGGCCCGGGAGGCAGGGCTTGGTGCGGGGCGCGGGCGGGCGCGGGGTGCGTCAGGCGATCAGCGTGCGCCCCGGGTTCAGCCGGTCGAGGAGCTGGTCCTGGTGCAGGCCGGCCACGGGGGCGAGCAGGTCGGGGTGGCGCAGCAGGGCGGCGGCGTTCCGGTCGCTGTCGTCGGGGGCGGTGAGCCGGCGGAACTCGGCCGGTGCGCCGGTGCTGTGGCTGCCGTCGGCGAGCGCGGCCACGGCCCGGGCGGCCAGCTCCGGGTCGGTGAGCAGGCAGGCCGCCCAGCTGGCCACGACCTCGTCCACCCAGGTGCGCCAGGCGTGTGCGTCCGTGTCGTCGCCGAGGGCCGCGTCGGCGCCGGTGACCCAGTCGAGCCGCCCGGAGCCGCCGGGGCCGGCCATGTCGAGCAGGGCGGCGTCCATCGCCGTCGGATACCTGAGCCAGGCCGCGACGGTCACGGCCTGCCGGGCCTGGACCTCGCACAGGGCTGCGGCCAGCGCGCCGCCGGAGGCGGGAAAGGCGCGGGTCAGCCACTGGGCGGTCGCCGCGATGACAGGGGAGAGATCTGCTTGCACTGCCGGGCCGTCCGAAGGGAGGGAGCGGGGATCTGGTCGTAGACGGTAACCGCCGCTTCCCGCCTGCGGACGTGATCGGGACCTCGTCCGGGGCGTGGCCTCGGCCACACCGGCCGACGGCGCAGAGCCGTACCCGCGGCGGGCCGCGGAGGTGCACCGGCGTTCCGTCTCCTCCGGCGGCCGCCCGGAACGACGGTGCCCGTTTCGCCGCAAAGGGCCCGGGCACCCGGGCCGCGTGTTCCCTCACGGACCCGAATCCGCTGGTCCGGCCCGGCGTGGCGCAGGTACCCGGTCGCCGGTGCGCTCGCTGCGTTTCGACGGCTGGATCGCGGGGATCGGCACGGCGTCCGGCACCCGCGTGGTGCTCGGCCACTGGCCGCGCTCGCCGTTCGGGCCGTTCAGCGACGTGATGGTCGAGGAGGGCGACGGACGCCGGCTGCTGCTGGCGCCCACGGGTGAGACGGCGGACTTCGTCGCCGGCACGTATGTCTTCGACGAGGTGCGGGTCGTACCGGTCGAGGTGCGGGTCGCCGACCGCCGGCACTGGAGCGTCACCGCCCCGCCGCTCGTCCTGCGCTTCAGCACCGGCCGCCGGAACCTGCCGGGCCTCGCGCTGCGGGCGGTACCGGGCCGGCTCGCCACCCACCCGAGCTGGATCGCGCTGTGGGACCGGCCCGCCCGTCTGCTGCTGGGAGCACGCACCCACGGCAGTGCCCGGGCCGGACGGCACCAGTGGTACGGCGCCCGGGATCTGCACCCGGTCACCTCGGCCACCGCCACCTACGAGGGCGAGAGCCTCGGCGCCCTCGCCCCGGTCGAGCCCCCCGCGCGCTTCGGGCCCGGCTCGGCACCCCGCCGTCCCTGCCTCGTACGGGTCACCACGACGGTGGCCGTGGAGCGGGACCGGAGTACGACAGGAGCTGCGTCATGACGGAACAGGGGGCGGATTCGCCGCGCGCCCAGCGTGCCCCGGCCACCGACATGTCCCTGCTGGGCATCTACCTCAACGACCATCTCGCCGGTGCCACCGCCGGGACCGCGCGGGTGCGCTACCTGCTGCGCTCGTGCGGTGGCTCGGCGCTCGCCGACGCGCTGGCCCCGGTCGCCGTCGGAATCGCCGACGACCGGACGAGCCTGCTCCACATCATGCGGCGCCTGGACGTCCCGGTACGCCGCTACAAGGTCTACGCGGGCCGGGCGGCCGAGCAGGTGGGGCGGCTGAAGAGCAACGGCAGCCTGGTACGGCGGTCCCCGCTGAGCACGCTGTGGGAGCTGGAGGCGCTGGCGCTCGGGGTGGAGGGCAAGCTGGCCGGCTGGGAGACGCTCCGCGATCTGGCCGCCACGGATAAACGTCTCGACCGGCGGCAGCTCGACGAGCTCATCGAACGGGCCCGGCGGCAGCACGCCACGCTGGAGGAGCTGCGCCACAAGCAGGTCGAGGTCGCCTTCCGCGGAGCCTGAGCGACGCGGCCCGGCTCACCAGAACCTGCTGCTGAGGGCGGGCTGATGGGCCAGTTGCACGGCGTCCCGCAGCCGCAGCGCGACGCTGATGGTGGCACGCAGCGCGGACGGGCGTACGGTCTGGGCGGTCTCGGTGGCGAGGACCAGCAGGCAGGCCGCCGCCTGCTCGACGACCGAGACGGGCAGGATGAAGTCGTTGTCGGCGGCCGTGCGGAACGCCTTCAAGGGGATCGCGGCTCCGTCGATGGCCCGGTGCGCGGCCTGCTCCAGATGCTGTGCGGCCTGTTCGCACACGGGGGCGGGCAGGGCGATGGTGCGCTGGAACGGTGAACTCGTCATGACCCGACTGCTCCCCCGGCGCCGGCCGGTTCTGTCGGCCGGCGGCGGGATTTCACCGTCCCGCGTGACCGGTGCGTGGCGAATGTCCCGCCGGCTGCTCGACGTGGACTGCGGGTCCGAGGGCTGAGCAGCCGTCGTCGTACCCTAAGTGCCGGTCGAGCCCGGCGCTGAGAGGGAGTACGTATGACCGCCCGTGCGGATGTCGTGGCCCGGCTCACCGGGCGGGCGGTCAGCGATGAGCGGCCGCTGTCGAGAGGGCTCGCCGAGGTCACTCTCGACGACGGGCGGGTCGTGGTCGTCAAGCGGTCCGACGAGCCCGGGGCGGCGCGGGCCGAGGCCGCGGGGTTGCGATGGCTGGCCGCCGCCGGGAGCGTGCGGGTGCCGACGGTGCACGGGCACGAGGAGGGCTGGCTGGTCATCGACCGGGTTGCGCACGGGCGGCCGGGCCGGGAGGCGGCGGTGCGATTCGGGCGGGACCTCGCCGCGCTGCACGCCGCCGGGGCGCCCGCGTTCGGGGCGCCGCCGCCGGACGGGCCGGCCGACGCGTACATCGGGCTCGCGCCGATGCGCAACGAGCCCGGTGGCGACTGGCCGCGCTGGTACGCCGGGCAGCGTGTGCTGCCGTATCTGCGGCGGGCGGTCGACCAGGGCACGATCCGGGCCGGCGAGGCGGCCGTCGTGGAGCGTGTGTGCGAGCGACTGCCGGGGCTGGCGGGGCCGGCCGAGGCGCCCGCGCGGCTGCACGGCGATCTGTGGAGCGGCAATGTGCTGTGGGCGGCCGACGGGCAGGTGCGGCTGATCGACCCGGCCGCGCACGGCGGGCACCGGGAGACCGACCTGGCGATGCTGCACCTGTTCGGCTGCCCCCCAACTGGAGCGGGTGCTGGACGGCTACCAGGAGGTCGCGCCGCTCGCCGACGGCTGGGCGGAACGCGTCGGCGTGCACCAGCTGTTTCCGCTGCTGGTGCACGCCGTGCTGTTCGGCCGGGGCTACGCGGAACAGGCCCTCGCGGTGGCCCGCACGGCCCTGGCGGGGTGAGCGGTCAGCGCGTCACCACGTGCCGTTCGTCGGGGACGCAGTGGGTCATGGTGAGGCCCTCGACATCGCGCGGCTTGTTCTTGCCGAGGCCGGCCAGGCGTTCGCGGTCGTCGTCCGTGAGGTCCTGGCTCGCCAGCGGCTCCAGACCGGCCACGTCCTCCGGGCCGATGCCCAGGCCCTCCCCGACCCGCAGGCCGAGGTCGTTCTCGACCAGCAGGAAGTGCCAGACCATGCGCTCCTGGATCGCCCGGTCGCACTGGGACAGTTGACCGATGAAGTTCTTCACGAGGTCGTCGCGCTCCCACTCCTCCAGCAGCAGATAGCGCTGGCCTGCCTGGAGGTAGTCGTTGGTGCGGGGGATGCGCTTGCGGGTCAGCCGGCCGTGGATCTCGGGGCCCTGCTCGTCGTGGGTCGGGTAGCGGGCCTCGCGCAGGCCACCGGTGAGTGACGGCTCGTAGTTGACCTGCGGGTTCTCGCCTCCGCCGTCCACGTGGTAGGCCATCTGGCCGTCGCGCTGGTTCGTGTGCACGTCCGCGTTCTTGGCCTGGTTGACGGGGAGCTGCAGGTAGTTCGGGCCGACCCGGTAGCGCTGGGTGTCGCTGTAGGAGAAGGTCCGGCCGACGAGCATCTTGTCGTCGGAGAAGTCCAGGCCGTCGACGAGGACGCCGGTGCCGAAGGAGATCTGCTCGTTCTCGGCGAAGAAGTTCTCCGGCATCCGGTCGAGCACCATCCGGCCCACCGGCTTCGGCGGGAAGTCCTGCTCGGGCCAGGTCTTGGTGTCGTCCAGCGGGTCGAAGTCGAGCTCCGGATGGTCGTGGTCGTCCATCATCTGGACGAGCAGCTCCCATTCCGGGTGGTCGCCGCGGGCCACCGCCTCGTACAGGTCCTTGGTGGCGTGGCCGAGGGTGTCGGCCTGGACGTTGGCCGCGTCCTCCTCGGTCATGCTGCGCACGCCCTGCTTGGGCATCCAGTGGTACTTGACCAGCTTGGTCTCGCCGTCGGCGTTGACCCACTTGTAGGTGTTGACGCCGAAGCCCTGCATATGGCGGTAGTCGGCGGGGATGCCGCGCGGGCTGAACAGGTTGACCAGCATGTGCATGGCCTCGGGCGTCTGCGACATGAAGTCGAAGATGCGGCCGGGCTGCTGCTCGAAGGTCACCGGGTCGGGCTTGAGTGCGTGGATGACGTCGGGGAACTTGATGGCGTCGCGGATGAAGAAGACGCCCAGGTTGTTGCCGACCAGGTCCCAGTTGCCGTCCTCGGTGTAGAACTTCACGGCGAAACCACGCGGGTCGCGGGCGGCCTCGGAGGAGTCGCGTCCGCCGATCACGGTGGAGAAGCGGACCGCGACATCCGTCCGTTTGCCGCGCTCCTGGAAGAGTTTGGCCCGGGTGTAGCGGCTGATCGGCTCGTCGCCCCAGGTGCCGTAGGCCTCGAAGTGGCCGTAGGCCGTGACGCCGCGGGCGTGCACGACGCGCTCGGGGATGCGTTCCCGGTCGAAGTGGCTGATCTTCTCCAGGAACTGGTAGTTCTCCAGCGTGGCGGGGCCACGGGGGCCGACGGTGCGCTGGTTCTGGTTGTCGTAGACCGGATGGCCCTGGCGGTTGGTGAGTACCTTGCGGTCGTCGCCCGGAGCGGGGCCGGTACCGGATACGTCCGTCATGTGCGTGGGCTCCTTCGGCTCGTGGCCGGCGGCCGGCGGGGTCGGCGCCGCGAGCGGCCGCCCGGCTGGTCCTGGCGGGGCGGGCCGGGTACCCGGTGGGCCGGGGTCACTCACGTGCCTCGTGCCTCATCGGGCGGCGGTGCCGTCCCCGGGGCCGGGGGACGGCACCGCGGCTACGCTCCGTCACAGGTGGGGCCGGCGCCCCGCTCCTGCCTCGGGAAGCGACGGGCCAACTCGGCCGTGAATGCCCCTCGCGTGGGGATGGAAGGGTGGGCTGTCGGCAGCGTGGAATCCGCCAATGACAATCAGCGGCGGCGGGCACAAAGGAGAGGCATGCGGCACGTCTACTGGATCGGCGGTGGGAGCGGCGCGGGCAAGTCCACGATCGCCCGCCGGCTCGCCGACCGGCACGGCTGGCGTCTCTACGCGACCGACGACGTGATGGCGGATCACGCGCGCCGGACCAGCGCCGCCGAGGCGCCTTTCCTGCACGAGTTCATGGCCATGGACATGGACGAGCGGTGGGTCGACCGGTCCCCCGAGACCATGCTCGAGACGTTCCACTGGTTCCGGGGTGAGGCCTTCGGCCTGATCGTCGAGGATCTCGCGCGCATCCCGCCGAAGACGCCTGTCGTCGTCGAGGGATTCCGGCTGCTGCCGCACCTGGTGATGCCGCTGCTCACCGAGCCCGGACGCGCGGTATGGCTGCTGCCCACACCTGAATTCCGCCAGGTCGCGTTCAGGAGCCGTGCCACACCGGAGGGAAGGTTCACGCAGCGGACCGGTGATCCAGGGCGGGCGGACCACAACATCGCCGTACGGGACGCCCTGTTCACGATGCGGCTGCACGAGGAGACCGCTCGCCTGGGGCTGCCCGCCATCACCGTGGACGGCACGATGACGGAGGACGAACTCACAGAACGGGTCAGTGAGGTCTTCCGGCTCTGACACGCGAAAGGGTCCGGACCCTGGCAGGGTCCGGGCCCTCGGGGGCCGGCGAGCCTCAGCCTCCGTTGAGGCGTGCGCGCAGCAGTTTCTTGCCCAGTTCGGCGCCCTTGCGGCTGTCCGCCTGTGCCTTGCGGAACAGGTCCGCGACCTCGGTGTCCTTGGCGCGCTCCGCGTCCTGGATGTAGCTCTCCAGGCGCAGGGCATTGTTCAGGCACGCCTCGACATACCAGATGAGGTTGTAGTCCTTGTCCTGCGTACCGGTCACACCGCCGGTCTCCGATGCACTGCTCATGCGGGCCTCCTTCTCGCGGAGCGGACCTCTTCAGGTGCCGGACGGGTACCCGCCCTCCGGTCGGGCACACGACCCGCGTCCCTCACATGGAGTGATCGCTCCGCCACAACCGCAGGGCCGTTCGGTCAGACCCGTACGCACCACCAACTCCCCTCCCCGATACGGCAATCCAGACAGTTGCCCCGGATACCCACAGACACCGATCACTTTCGGAACGAAGTGGTGCTCCACCGTGCGAGACCGGTCGATGACGGTGTGTACTGTGCTGCGGGTGCCTCGCCAGAGCACCTCGGACCCAGCCCTGCCCGACTCCCTCCAGGAATGGACTCGATGATCGAAGTACCGGACCTGGCCGTCGGCGCCCTCGCCCTCGGCACACTGTCCGCGTTCGCCCTCGGCGGCGGGCTGCTCCGCTCACGGCGGCAACTGGCCGCGCAGCGCGCGAAGACGGCGGCACTGCGTGCGCAACTCGACGGCACCTCCCGGGTGTTCACCTCCGAGGTCGAGCATCTGGCGGCGCGGCGGGTGCCCGCCGCGGCCCGGCAGGCCGCACATTCCCACGTCACCGTGCCCGGCCCGCTGAACCCGCAACTCGCCGGTTCGCCCCTGGGGTTCGCCCTGGAACAGGTGCTGAAGGGGCTGCACACCGAGCTGGCCGCGCAGCGCACCCGGATCGACGCGGCCGCACAGGCCGGGATGCGCGGAGCCACCCGGGAGATCCAGGCGGCGCTGTACCGACTGCAGGACGCCCTGCGTGGGCTGCAACAGCGCTACGACGAACCGGAGTTGGCGCAGACGCTGTTCGAACTGGACCATGAGAACGAGCAGTCGCTGCGGCGCGCCCAGATCGCCGCGGTGGTGTGCGGGGCCTGGGTGGGGCTCGCCCGGGAGGAGTCCCATCTCGTGGACGCGGTGACGGGCGGTCAGGCCCGGCTCGCGGGATACCGGCGCGTCCGGGTCAACAACCACCTGGCGGCCGGTACGGCCCTGGTGTCCCACGCCGTCGAGCCGGTCGCCATCATCGTCGCCGAACTCCTCGACAACGCGCTCAGGCACTCCGCGCCGGACACCGACGTCGTGGTCAACCTCGAGGCCGTCCACCACGGCGTCTGCGTCACCGTGGACGACGCCGGCCTCGGCATGACACAGGACGAACGGGCCCGGGCCCAGCGGATGGTCGCCGGCTCGGATCCGATCCTGCTCACCGAGCTCGGCGACCCGCCGCGCATGGGACTCGCGGCCATCGGCCAGCTGACCCGGCAGTTCGATCTGAGCGTGGACCTGTCCTCCCCGTCGCCGTACGGCGGGGTGCGGGCGGTGCTGCGAGTCGACAGTCATCTGCTGACGCGGATCGACCCCGGGGAACTGCCTCCGGCGGCCAGCGCCCCGCGTCCGACCCGGAAGACGGCGGTGGGGGACGCGGAGAGGGTTCCCGCCTCGCCCCGCGGCGCCGAGCCGGGTGTGACCGCCCCCTCCCACCAGGCCGGCCCCGCCCCGGCTGCCGCCTCCGAGACCGCCGCGGGGCGCCGGAATCCCGAGCCGCTCCCCGTCACCACGGATCACGAGCACGGCTACGGCACGGAGCAGGACGACCGAGCGACCGCCCCGGCCCCGGGCCACCACAGCCCCGGGGACAGCGGCGGTCTCCCCCAGCGTCGTCGCCGCGGCCGCGCCACGGCCCCGTCCGGCCCCGCCGCGGCCGAGCCCGCGCCGCAACGCCGCCCCCGCCGCCCCGAGGAGTCCGCCGCCGCCCTCGGCGCCCTCCAGTCCGGCACCGCGGCGGCGCGGACCGCCGCCGGGTCGAACACCGGCGCCGTCCCAGCCGTACCTGAGGGTGCCCCGGCCGCGACCACGGCCGACGCGGCATCCGAGGAGACCGACAGCAACGACCACGAAGGGGGAACGGCTCGATGACCAGCCGCGCAGCGGGGGACACGGCATGGGTGCTCGAACCGGTCCTGGAGGTGCCGCACGTCGTGGCCGCCGTCCTGCTCACCCGGGACGGACTCGTCACCGGGTACACCGACGCGCTGTCGCGGCCGTCGGCCGAGCGGGTCGCGGCCATCACCAGCACCGTGCAGGGCGCCTGCCGTACCGCGGCGGCGGCGTTCGCCGACACCGACCGGGCCGAGATCCGGCAGGTCGTCATCGAGTCGGACCACGGTTATGTGCTCATCGTGCCGACGGACCACGGCACCTGCGTCGCCGCGTACGGCGATCCCGAGGTGCGGCTGGACCTGCTCGCCCACCGGGTGCACTCGCAGGTCGCGCGGCTGGGCGAGAAGGCGATGACGGCCGGGCCCCGAGGTGCCGACGGCGACGCTCCGGCATGACGGGCCGCCGAGGCGGCCGTCCCCTGGTTCCCGCGTACCTGTCGACCGGCGGGGTGGCGCGGCCCAGCCGTGCGCATCTGGAGCGGTTGTCGGTCCTCACCGGCAGTGGTGAGCCGGCCCCGGCCGACCTGCCCGCCGCCCAGGCGGCCCTGCTGGAGGAGCTGGAGCACGGGTCGCTGACGGTGCTGGAGGCTGCGGCCCTGCTGCGGCTGCCGGTCTCCGCGGTGCTGGTACTGGCCGCCGACCTCCTCGACCGCGACCTGGCACTGGCCCGTGCGCCGATCCCGCCCGCCCGGCGCTTCGACCCCGACCTGCTGAAGAGAGTGGCCGATGGCCTCCGCGACCTCAAGCGCCGTTGACGCCCAGCCCGGCGGTACGGACATCCACCTGCCCGACACCGCCCAGGACTTGGTGAAGATCCTGATCACAGGGCCTTTCGGGGTGGGCAAGACCACCCTGATCCGCTCCGTCTCCGAGATCCGCCCCCTGCACACGGAGGAGCAGCTCACCGAGGCGTCCGCGCAGGTCGACGATCTCGCCGGGGTACGGGACAAGTCGACCACCACGGTCGCCATCGACTTCGGCCGGATCAGCCTGCCGGGCGGCGTCGTGCTGTACCTGTTCGGCACGCCCGGCCAGGAGCGGTTCCGGTCGCTGTGGAACGACATCGCCTACGGGGCGCTCGGCGCACTCGTCCTGGTCGACGCTCGCCGGATCGACGCCTCGTTCGACGTGCTGGGGCTGGTGGAGGAGACCGGACTGCCGTACGCGGTCGCCTTCAACACCTTCCCCGACGCTCCCCGCCACCACACGCCCGAGCAGTTGCGCGCCGCCCTGGACCTGGAGCCCACGACCCCGATGGTGACCTGCGACGCGCGGGAGGCGAACTCCTCGATCGACGCCCTGCTCGCGCTGGTGCAGCATCTGATCGACCACCACCCCCCGGAGCCCCGGTGACCCACCCCTCCCCCGCCGAGCAGGCCTTCTCCCTCGCGGCGCCCGTCCGCCTCTGGGAGGACGGCTTCGCCCGCGACCCCCACCCCTACTACGCCGCCCTGCGCGCCCAGGGCCCGGTCGGCTGGGCGGAACTCGCGCCCGGTGTGCCGGCGTACGTCGTCACGGACCGGCGGGCGGCGCTGGAGCTGCTGCACGACACGGAGACGTTCTCGCACGATCCCCGGCCGTGGGAGGCGAACGTCCCCGACGACTCGCCGGTGCTGGGCATGATGCGCTGGCGGCCCAACACGCTGTTCGCGGACGGGGCCGCCCATCTGCGCTACCGCACCTCGCTGATCGACGCGTTCGACCTGGTGGAGCCGCACGACCTGCGGGCCCGGGTGCACCGGGCGGTGCATCTGCTGGTGAGCCGGATCGGGCCGCGCGGCGAGGCCGACCTGGTGGGCGAGTTCACCCGGCCGCTGATGGCGCTGGTGTTCAACAGCCTGTTCGGGCTGCCGGACAGCGCGAGCGACCGGCTCGACGCCGCGCTGGGCAAGCTGATCGAGGGCGGCGCCCAGGCGGCGGAGGGCGAGGCCGAGTTCGGCGGGTACGTGCTGGAGCTGATCGCCGCCAAGTCCGAGCAGCGGGGCGACGACCTGCCGAGCTGGCTGCTGGACCATCCGGCGGGGCTGACCCCCGAGGAGGTCACCTGGCAGGTGTTCCTCACCCTCGGCGCGGGGCACGAGCCGACGGCCAACCTGGTGTCCAACGCGCTGTCCCGCATCCTCGGCAATCCGGCCTACTACTCGACGCTGACCAGCGGCGCCCGCCCGGTGACGGACGCGGTGCTGGAGGTCCTGCACCACGAGACGCCGCTCGCCAACTACGGCGTCCACTACGCCCGTACGCCGCTCACCTTCCACGGCGTGTGGATCAGGGCCGCGGTGCCGGTGGTGATCTCCTACGGGGCGCTCGCCTCGGCCGCCGAGCAGGAGCGCGGCGAGGACCGCCACCCGTCCGACGCCTCGCATCTGTCCTGGTCGGCCGGCCCGCATGCCTGCCCGGTCAAGCAGCACACCCTGCTCATCGCCACCGAGGCGATCGAACGGCTCACCCAGTGGCTGCCCGACCTCGAACCCGTGCTGCCCCGCGCGCGCCTGACGTGGCGGCCAGGTCCGTTCCACCGCTCGCTGACGGCGCTGCCCGTCCGTTTCAGCCCCCGCTCCCCCGACCAGCCAGGAGGACGACCGTGACCGTGACCGACCGCATCGCTCTGGACCCGCTGGGTGCCGACATCGCCGCCGAGAGCGCCCGCCTGCGCGCCCTCGGCCCGATCGTGCCCGTGGAGCTGCCCGGCGGCATCCCGGCCTGGGCACCCACGCGTTACGACACGCTGAAGGAGCTCATCCTCGACCCGCGGGTCAGCAAGGACCCGCGGCTGCACTGGCGGCTGTGGCCCGAGATCGCCGAGAAGCCGTCCTGGGCCTGGATCCTGGGCTGGGTCGGCGTGGTGAACATGCTCTCCGCCTACGGACCGGACCACACCCGGCTGCGCAAGCTGGTCGCGCCCAGCTTCACGCACCGGCGGACCGAGGCGATGCGGCCCCGGGTCGAGGCGATCACGGCGGAGCTGCTGGCCGCTCTGGAGGCCGCCGACGGCGAGGTCGTGGACGTCAAGGAGAGGCTCGCGCATCCGCTGCCGATGCGGATGATCTGCGAACTCATGGGTGTGCCCGACGAGTTGCGGGAGGACACCGGACGGCTCATCGCGGCCCTCATGGACACCTCCGATCCGAGCCCGGAGCGCGCGGCGTCCGTGCAGCGGCAGATCGGGACGGTGCTGCCGGCCCTGATAGCCCACCGGGCCGCGCACCCCGGAGACGACATGACGACCGAGCTGATCCGGGTCCGGGACGAGGACGGCGACCGGCTGAGCGACGAGGAGCTGCTGTACACGCTGCTGCTGGTGATCGGCGCCGGGTTCGAGACCACCGTGAACCTGATAGGCAACGCGGTCGTCGCCCTGCTCCGCCGCCCCGAACAGCTGGCGGCCGTCCGGTCCGGGGAGATCGGCTGGGACGCCGTCGTCGACGAGACGCTGCGCGCGCACCCGTCGATCGCGTCGCTGCCGCTGCGGTTCGCCGTCACCGATCTCGCCGTCGGCGATGTGACGATCCCGGCCGGCGACGCCATCATCACGACGTACGCCGCCGCGGGGCTCGACCCCGAGCACTACGGGCCGGACGCCGACCACTTCGACGCCACGCGTGCCGCCGACGACCATCTGGCGTTCGGCATCGGCGTCCACCGCTGCATCGGGGCGCCGCTGGCCCGGCTGGAGGCCCTGACCGCCCTGCCGGCGCTGTTCGACCGGTTCCCCGGCCTGTGCCTGGCCGAAGGCGACGAGGGCTTGCGGCAGGTGCCGTCGTTCATCGCGTTCGGCTGGCAGGAGATCCCGGTGCGGCTGCGGAGCTGACGCCCCCGGGAGGGATGCCGCCTCGCAGAGCAGCGCGCGGGAGCGCGACCGGTCCCCCGTTCCGGTCGAGCCCCCGCGGTGAGTTGAACTTACGTCCATGGCAGAGGCCTTGTGAACCGTGTCGATGCCCGCTGCACGCTCAGCGGGGCTCACCCGTGCACAGCTGAGTCCGGATGGCCCGGTTTCGTCCCGCCCGGATCCGGCCAACGGGTTGCCCCGGAGGCAAACCAGGCTCACGCCGGACGCCGGAATACCGGCAGGTCGAGTTCGCCCACGGCCAGGTGCGCCAGCACGACCTCGTACAGGTCGGTGCCCGCGGCGAGGAGCTGGCGCTCCAGGACGGGTTCGGCGCTGCGGACGTGCTCGCGCACGGTCTGGGCGTGCATGCCCAGTGCCTGCGCGGCCCGTTCGGCGTTGCCGCCTGCGGCGATCCAGGTGCGCAGCGTCCGGCGCGGATTCCTGGCGTCGGCGTCCAGCCGGCCCAGCAGGTCCTGCGCCCAGGTGCGTACGGCGGAGCCGGACAGCAGGTCGGCGAGCCGCAGCCCGGGGTCCCCGGTGTCGTCGGCGGACCTGGCGTCGGGCAGGCCGATCTGGGTGTTGACCGCCAGGTGGACGACCGCTCGGACCGTGAGGTCGGTGAAGTCGGTGCCGAGCAGGGTCTCGACGCGTTCCATGCGGGCGCGGACGGTGTTGCGGCTGACGCCGAGGACCTTGGCGGCGTTGACGGCGGTGAACTCGAGGCCGAGCCGGTTGGTGGCGAGGAGTTCGGCGCGGGTGTGGTGCGGCAGTGTGTCGAGCGGGCGCAGCACCCGGGACGTCCAGCCGCGCAGCGCCACCGGGTCCATCAGGCGTTCCGGATGGGTGCGCTCGGCGTAGACGGCCGTCTTGTCGGGCCGGAAGTGCGCCACGGCGAGGGCGCTGACGGCCTGTCCGTAGGCGGTGGCGGTCCGGGCGAGGCTCTGCCGCACGCTGCCGCCGAGGAAGAGGTCCGGATGCCGTCCGACCAGGGAACGCAAGGCGTCCCCCGTGGCCTCCCGGGGGCTGACGACGATCACGTGTCCGTCCATGGCCGGGCAGCGCACGACCAGGGCGTCCTCCCGGGTGCTGTCCAGGCACTCCTCGGCGATGCGGTCGCGCAGGGCGGGAGCGGACTCGACGACGTACACGCACGCCGTCTCGGCGTCGAGCAGGCCGGGCCAGAGTCCGGCGGCGACGCGGCGGGCGGCGATGGTGTCCTCGACCATGAGCAGTTGCAGGATCGCCAGGCGCAGGTCGGCGGTGGCCCGGCGCAACCGGTGCCCGGCGGAGGTCGACTCGCTCGCCGTCAGCAGCAGCTCGATCACCTGGGCGGTGTGCGTGACGATGTCGGAGGCCCGCCGGTCGAAGGGGCCCTGCCGGGAGACGGCCAGTACGCACGTGTCGGACGGGTGCTCCACCCTGACCAGACGCAGGTGCCGCTCCCGGCTCTGCCAGGCCGCGGAGGCGATCCGGCCGGCGGTGATGTCCGTGACCAGGTCCTCGTCCAGGGGGAGCCGGTTTCCGGCGACGAGGTTCCCGGCGGCGTCCTGCAGGGCCACGGTCGCGCCCAGGGTGCCGGCGAGCCAGGCGACGACCCTGCGGACATCGCGCCCGGCCGGGCGCAGGTGCTCGAGCAGTTCCTCCGCCCACGCCGGTTCCGTGCCGGCCTGCGTCTCCCGCTGCCGGTTCCCGTCCTCTCGGCCTGTCACCTCGGCCTTCCCCTCGTTTCTCGCGCCGCTTCCGGCACACCGGTCGGGGACGTTACCTCACGTCCCTGGGGCTCTCGCTCCGGCCCGAACGCCGGACGGCGGTGGCCCGGGTCCCGGGGGCCCGGCCCCCTCCTGCGCCGCCGACCCGCACCGGCGGCATAAGCTCGACGGATGGCGAAGTACTACGACGTGCACCCCGACAACCCCCAGCCCCGCACCATCGGCCAGATCGCCGACAGCATCCGCGCCGACGCTCTTGTCGCCTACCCCACGGACTCCTGCTACGCACTGGGCTGCCGCCTCGGCAGCCGGGACGGCATCGACCGGATCCGTACGATCCGCAAGCTGGACGACCGGCACCACTTCACCCTCGTGTGCCAGGACTTCGCGCAGCTCGGCCAGTTCGTGCGGATCGACAACGACGTGTTCCGCGCGATCAAGGCGTCGACGCCCGGCAGCTACACGTTCATCCTGCCCGCGACGAAGGAGGTGCCGCGCATGCTGCAGCACCCCAAGAAGAAGACGGTCGGCGTGCGCATCCCCGACCACGTCGTCACTCAGGCCCTGCTCGCCGAGCTCGGTGAGCCGCTGCTGTCCAGCACCCTGCTGCTGCCCGGCGAGGAGGAGCCGATGACGCAGGGCTGGGAGATCAAGGACCTGCTCGACCACGTGCTGGACGGGGTGGTCGACTCCGGCGACTGCGGCACCGAGCCGACGACGGTCATCGACTTCTCCGGCGGGGAGGCCGAGGTGGTGCGGCACGGCGCGGGCGACCCCTCGCGGTTCGAGTAAAGCGCGGACCAAGGGCCGTTCACGGTTCAACCGTGTGACGGGGGTGGGCGAAATGCCCCGGGAACGGACGTGTCACGATGACCATGATCCGCCCGGTCACGCGGACGGGTTCCTGGCCCCCCACCCCCCGCAGAGAGGCAGCCCAGCCATGACCGCCGTACAGGGCACCGCCGTCGACATCCCCACCGAGGACGGCACCGCCGACGCGTATCTGGCCCACCCCGCCGACGGGGCCGCCCACCCGGCGGTCCTGTTCTTCATGGACGCCTTCGGTCTGCGTCCGCAGCTGCGGTCCATGGCCGACCGGCTGGCCGCCGAGGGCTACACGGTGCTGGTGCCGAACGTGTTCTACCGGCACGGTCGCGCCCCGCTGTTCGATCTGCCCGAGTTCATCGACCCGGGGGCGCGTCCGGAGATATTCGAGCGCATCGTGCCGGTCATGCAGGCCCTGACGCCCGACCTGGCGATGCGGGACGCAGGTGCCTGTCTGCGCTGGCTGGCCGAGTCCCCGGCCGTGGCCGAGGGTCCGGTCGCGCTGACCGGCTACTGCATGGGCGCCCGGCTCTCGCTGCTCACCGCTGGCACCTACCCGGAGCGGGTCGCCGCCGCGGCCGGCTTCCACGGCGGGCGGCTGGCCACGGACACCCCGGACAGTCCCCACCTGGTGGCCGGCAAGGTCACCGCCGAGCTGTACTTCGGCCACGCCGATCAGGACCACTCCCTGCCCGAGGACCAGATCGAGCGACTGGAGGAGGCCCTGACGGCGGCGGGCGTGCGCCACACGTGCGAGGTGTACACGGGCGCACCCCACGGTTTCACGCAGGCCGACACCGCGTCGTACCACCAGGAGGGCGACGAGCGGCACTGGTCGGCGCTGCTCGACCTGCTGAAGCGTACATTCTGACCTCAATCGACTCTTGCGGAACGAGAGTTGGCGGCCTACCGACGGTAAGGGCTTGCTTTCCCGAGATCCCTGCGCGTAGACCTTGCTGAAAACCAGCCATGACTCGGGGGGAGTTGGCTCATGGACGGCACGGTCGACGGGTTTCGCTACGGTGCGGTGACTCCGGTGGCGGCCTATCTGATGGCCTGTCTGGGAGGGGCGCTGGGGCTGCGATGCATCGTGCGCACGCTGCTCGACGCGCGTTCCTTCAGGGCGGGCTGGCTGGCGTTAGGCGCCGCCTCCATCGGCTGCGGCATCTGGACGATGCACTTCATCGCCATGATCGGCTTCCACGTGGAGGAGACCCGGATCCGCTACGACGCGGCCACGACGGTGCTCAGTCTCGTCGTGGCCGTCGCCGTAGTGGGTGTCGGCGTGTTCATCGTCGGTCTCCGCGGCACGAGCGGCGCCACGCTGGCGGTCGCGGGGGCGGTTACCGGACTCGGCGTCGCGGGCATGCACTACCTCGGCATGGCGGCGATGCGGCTGAACGGCGACGTCGGCTACGACCCGGTCGGTGTCACGCTGTCCGTGCTGATCGCCATCGCCGCCGCGACCGCCGCGCTGTGGGCGGCCGTGACCATCCGCGGCTTCCTGACGAGCCTCGGAGCGAGCCTGGTCATGGGCGTGGCGGTGTCCGGGATGCACTACACGGGCATGGCCGCCGTAAGCGTCCATGTGCACGACATGACCGGCGGGACCTGGGAGGGTGACTCGCCCACGTCCCTGCTGCTGCCGATGCTGCTGGGGCCGGTCGTCTTCCTGCTGCTGGCCGGGGTCGTGGTGATGTTCGATCCGCTGCTGGTGCTGGGCGAGCGGCCGTCCGCATCCCAGCCGGACGCCCAGCACGCCAACTCCACGGCCAGGAAGCGCCCTTCGCGGCGTGCGGCGGCATCGTCCGCGCGTGTACGGTGAACAGCCTGCTGCGGACGGGTCATGAGCCGATTGTTACGGTGCACCGGTGTCTGACTCCTCACGCGATACCGCCGAAGGCGCCGGCTGGGGTACCACCGAACGGGGCGCGTACCGGCAGTTGATGCCGCCGAAGGTGGAGAAGATCTCCTGGCTGAACCCCCGGATGCTGTGGGTCGCCCGCAACGGCGTGCTGGCCTCCTGGTTCGGGGACCCGACCGGCCGGACCCGCAGCCGGTGGGTGGCGCAGCGGGTGGCCTCCGGCGCACCGGCCGACAAGGTGATCCGGCGCGACGACCCGGACCGGTTCTCGTTCCTGGTCATCGGCGACACCGGCGAGGGCGACGACCCCCAGTACGCCGTCGTGCCAGGCTTTCTGAAGACCGGTCAGGACACCCGCTTCGCCGTGCTGGCCAGTGACGTGATCTACCCGGTGGGCAGCGCGGACGACTACGACACCAAGTTCTTCCGCCCCTACCAGGACTATCAGGCGCCGATCTACGCGATACCCGGCAACCACGACTGGTACGAGGACCTCGGCGGCTTCATGCGCGTCTTCTGCGACGACGCCCCTCCCCTGCCGCCCGAACCCCGTCCGCGACCGCTCACCCGGGCCTGGCTGCGGACGCTGCTGTGGCACCGGCCAGGCCCGGACGAGGGGCACCGTCTCACCGGGGCCCGCAAGTTGCGCTCCACCGCCGCGCAACAGGCCGTCCAGCCGGGCCCGTACTGGGCGATCGACGCCGGCCCGGTGCGGATCATCGGCATCGACACGGGCCTGCTCGGCACCGTCGACGCCGAGCAGGGCGCCTGGCTGCGCGAGGTCTCCCGGGGGCCCCGCCCGAAGATCCTGGTCACCGGCTCGCCCCTGTATGTGGACGGCCGGCGCGAGCCGTGCGCCATCGAAGGGGGTGGCACCGTCGACGACATCGTCCGCGACCCGGATCACCACTATGTGGCGGCGATCGGCGGCGACATCCACAACTACCAGCGCTACCCGGTCCGGCTGGACGACGGACGCACGCTCCAGTACGTCGTCGCGGGCGGGGGCGGAGCGTTCATGCACGCCACCCACACGATCCCCCGCGTCAACGTCGGGGGCGTCGCCGAGCAGGACTTCCGCTGCTACCCGCTGCGCGGCGACTCCCTGGCCTTCTACAGCCGGCTCTACGGCCGCCGGCTGAGGCTGCGGCGGTTCTTCACGCTCACCGAGGCCGAGGCGACCGCCGTGATCGCCGAGCGCCTCGGCATCAAGCCCACGCGTACCCCGGGCGCCTCGACCCGCGTCACCCGGCGCGTCCGCCTGGTCGCCGGGCTGCTCGGCACCGGCCGCCGCCCGGACAAGGCCAAGCGGTTCCGGCTGCCCGTGCGGAAGATCTACACGTCGTTGTTCTCGCCGAGCTCGGCGACGTACAGCCCGCCGTTCTTCAAGTGCTTCCTGCGCCTGGACGTCTCCCCGGAGTCGGTCCGGCTGCGCTGCTACGCGGCCACCGGCAACCTCGCCCAGGAGGTCGCCCCGCCGGTCGAGGACGAGGTGACGATTCCGCTGCGCTGACCGGGCGGGACGGGAACAGCACGGGCGCCCGCCGGGTTGGCACGACCGTAGGGCCATTGAAGGTTCAATGAGGGAGGGCTCGTGCCACCGACCCCGCGACCGCTGCGCAAGCTGGGTTTCCTGACCATCGGGCTGTTCGACGCGACGGACCCGCGCCGGGGCCACGAGTCCACGCTGGAGATCATCGAGCTGGGCGAGCGGCTCGGCTTCGACAGCGCGTGGGTGCGGCACCGGCATCTGCAGTACGGCATCTCCTCCCCGGTCGCCGTCCTGTCGGCGGCGTCCCAGCGAACCCGCCGTATCGAGCTGGGCACGGCGGTCATCCCGCTCGGCTGGGAGAACCCGCTGCGGCTGGCCGAGGACCTGGCCACCGTGGACCTCCTGTCGGGCGGACGGCTCAACCCGGGGGTGAGCGTGGGCCCGCCGATGCACTTCGACCAGGTCAAGGGCGCGCTCCACCCGGACACGGCCGATGCCGAGGACTTCGGCTACGGGCGGCTGGAGCGGCTGCTGGACTTCGTGCGGGGCAAGCCGGCGACGGACTTCAGCGGGGTCGAGGGCTTCGAGGTCTTCTCGGACCAGGTGCAGCCGCACTCCCCCGGTCTGGGGAGCCGCCTGTGGTACGGCGGCGGCAGCCTGCGGTCGGCCCGATGGGCCGGCGAGCACGGCATGAACCTCCTCACCAGCAGCGTCGTGAAGGCCGAAGAGCCCGAGGGCCCCTACGACTTCGCGCAGATCCAGCTCGCGCAGATCCGCGCCTTCCGCACCGCCCACCCCGACGGCGAGGCCGCCCGGGTCTCGCAGGGCCTGGTCGTCATCCCCACGGACTCCGCGTCGCCCGAGCAGCGCGCACGCTACGAGGAGTACGCCGCCCAGCGCACTCCCCGGACCACCTCACCCCAGGGCCCGGCACGGCTGCTGTTCGCGCCGGACCTGGTGGGCACCTCGGCGGAGATCGCCGAACGGCTGCACGCGCACGCCGCGTTCCGGGAGGTGGACGAGGTGGCGTTCGCCCTGCCCTTCACCTTCGAGTACGAGGACTATGTGCAGATCCTCACCGACATGGCGACGAAGCTGGGCCCGGCCCTGGGATGGCAGCCGGGTAGCTAGGGTCTGTCGTTTGGATCAGGTCGCAGGGAGGCGACGGTGCTGTTCAACGCCGGTGAGCGGGGTCTGGTGCGTGCAGCTGCAAGGCGGAGGAGGGAGTCGACGCGGAGCGTCGGCGACCGACGACAACGCGGCAGATGCGCGTGCCAGACCCCGCGTCTGCGGCCTGATCCAAACGACAGACCCTGGGGCTGTCGGTGCCGTCCTCGGCAAGTAGCTCGGTGACTTCCGAGCCGACTCGGGAACTTGCGAGCCGAGGGGAGCACGGCCCGGTCGCGGAGTGCGCCCCGGAGGCGCCCCACCCGCGCCGTCGCCGGACCCGTGTCGGCAGGTGCCGTGAGCATCTGCCGGAGGCGCATGTCAAAACGTTCATGCGGACCTTTTCACACCTGGGCCGCACCATCGGTCGGCGCCGACCCCGGCCGAACGAGAGCCGGCGCACCACCCGATTGATTCGGATTTTGCATATGATCCGAGCTTCCCGAGGACTCTTGCCTTGATCCCCCGCTCTGCAGCTAGCTGGTGATGCGTCCGCTTCCCGGCCCGGGTTCCCGATGAGCCCGGCGCCGACCGGCAGCACCCGGGCCCGTTCCCAGGGCCGTCGGTCAGGGATGCGGTGTGCGAACCTGCACGTGAGGAGTAGTCGTGAAGAAGGCATACGAGGCACCGACGCTCGTCCGGCTCGGTACGTTCCGGAAGGAGACGGGGCTCCTCCAGCGCTCCGGCAACGACCGGCTGATCCTGAGCAAGAACTGACGACCGACGGTCCTTGACCCGACGTCATGACTGAACTGCACGAAAGTGCGGGGACGGGCCCCGGCGACGCGCACTTCGCGGTCTTCACGGACCGTGCGGACGCGGCCGCCGTGGCCCGCTCCTTCGCCCGCCCCGGAAGCCGGACCCTCGCGCACGCGTCGGGCCGGCCCTGGCTGGTCGGCCACTGGCACGACGACGACATCGTCACGGCGAGCGTCGGCAGCGCCTCACTCGCCGTCGTCGGCTGCTGCCCGATCGACGCCGACGAACTGCGGCACCGGGCCGAACGGTTGCGTGATCTCGCGGAGCTCGACGCGCTGGCCCGGTCCCTCCCCGGCAGTTTCCACCTCGTCGGCGCCCTCGACGGCCGGATCAGGGTGCAGGGCACGGCCTCCGGACTGCGGCTCGTCTTCCACGCGGAGATCGACGGCGTACGCGTGGCCGCGACCCGCGCCGACACCCTGGCCACCGTCCTCGGCTCGGAGCCCGACGTGGGGGAACTGGCCGTACGGCTGCTGTGGCCCGCCCCGTACCCGCTGTTCGAGACCTCGATGTGGCGGGCGGTCACCGCCGTTCCCCCACAGGACGCCGTGCTCGTCGCCGCGGACGGGCGCACCGTACGGCACACCCGGTGGTGGACGCCGCCGGAGCCCGTCCGGCCGCTCGCCGATGCGGCTCCCCTGATCCGGACGGCACTGGAGGAGGCCGTCGGCGCGCGTACCCGGCTGGGCGGCGTGGTGAGCTGCGATCTGTCCGGGGGCCTGGACTCGACCTCCGTCTGCTTCCTGGCCGACCGCTCCCCCGCCCGCGTGGTGGCCAGTACGTGGCCCGGGCGGGATCCGGCGGACACCGACCTGGCCTGGGCCGAGCGGGCGATGCGGTACCTGCCGGACGTCGAGCACGTGGTCTGGGACGCCGACGCCTCGCCGCTGGTCTACGAGGATCTGCTCGGCATCGACGACCTCCTCGACGAACCCACCATCGGCGTCATGGACCGTTCCCGGGTGCTGCACCACCTGCCCGGCCTCGCCGCGCGCGGCAGCCGGTTGCACCTGACCGGCATCGGCGGCGACCACGTGGCATGGTGCTCCGAGGCGTACTACCACCGGCTGTTGCGCACCCGTCCGCTGTTCGCCCTGCGCCAGCTGCGCGGATTCCGGGCCCTGTGGCAATGGCCGCTCGGCGGCACACTGCGCGCTCTCGCCGACTCCCGGCCGTACCGGAGGTGGCTCGGCGACGCCGCCGGTGACCTGCGTGGCCCGTTGCCCCCGTCCGTCGCGACGGGTCTCGGCTGGGGCATGACCCCGCGCCTGTTCGACTGGGTGACTCCCGAGGCCGAGCGGATGGCGCGCCGGGCACTGCTCGACGCGGCGGCGACGACCTCTCCGCTGCATCCGGACCGCGGGCTCCACACCGACCTGGAGCAGATCCGCTCGTGCGCCCGCGTCATCCGGCAGTGGGACCGGATGGCGGCCCGCGCAGGCCTGCCGATGGCCTCCCCCTTCCTGGACGACCGCGTCGTCGAGGCGTGCCTGTCCGTACGTCCGAGCGAGCGCGTCACACCCTGGCGGTACAAGCCCGTCCTGAGCGCCGCGATGCGCGGGATCGTGCCCGAGGAGTGCCTGCAGCGCAGCAACAAGGCCACGGCCTCCATGGACGCCTCCAACGGACTGCGCGAACACCGTGCCGACCTGCTGGCCCTGTGGGAGGACTCACGGCTGGCGGAGCTGGGCCTGGTGGACGGCGCCGAGCTGCGCCGCCTCGCCCGGCGGCCCGCCTCCCCGGGGCTCTCCGACGCCATCCTCTACTCCACGATCGCCGCGGAGGTGTGGCTGCGCGGGCTCACCCGCCGCCGCGCCCATGTCCCGCAACCCTGACCGCACACCCCGTCAGATACGTCAGACACGTCAGAAAGGCCCTCACATGCCCCTGCGGTTGGGCGACAACGTCTCCACGGCCGAGACCGACTACGGCACCGTCCTGCTGGACGAACGGGGCGGTTCCTACTGGGAGTTGAATCCGACGGCCACCTTGGTGGTGCGGACGCTGCTGGACGGTGGCGAGGAGGCGGACGCGGTCGCCGCCCTGGTCCGGGAGTTCGACATCGACCGGGCGCAAGCCCTCCAGGACGTGGAGACGCTCGTCCGCGAGCTGCGCGAGTCGGGGCTCGCCTCATGACGACGCCCAGCGCGCTGGAGCGGCCCACCGGTGTGCCCCTGGCCCGTCGCATGGCCGCCCGCCTCGTCCTGCTCCCCGCCGTCGCCCTCGCTCTGCTGCCGCCCCGCCACATCCGCACGGTGCTCGGCATCCTGCGGCGCGGCGCCGCACCGGCGAGCACCGGCCAGGCCCAGAGCGCACGCGACGCCATGTGCGCCGTCAGCCTGCGCTGCGCCGGGCCGAAGGGGTGCCTGCCGCGCTCCCTGGGAGCGGCACTGCTGTGCCGGCTGGGCGGAACCTGGCCGACCTGGTGCACCGGCGTGCGGGTCACCCCGCCCTTCACCGCCCACGCCTGGGTCGAGGCCGAGGGCCATCCCGTCGGCGAGGGAGTCCCGCAGGGCTACTTCGCCCGGCTGGTGACCGTGGCCCCGCTGCCGGGGCCTGCCGACCGATGACCGGCACGACGGTCCCGCACGGCGGCCGGGCCGCGACCACCGAAGCCGAATCCAAAGGCGGAGCCGGCAAGTCCACCTTGGCGGCGGTGGCCACGATGTACCGGCTCACCGCCGGGCATCGCAGCGCCATCGCCGTGGCCAGCGTGCTGACCCTGGTGGGCTCCGCCCTGGGACTGGCCCAGCCGCTCGTCGCCAAGCAGGTCGTGGACGCCAGTGGCCACGGACAGGTCATCTGGCCGCTGCTGGTCCTCCTGGGCACGCTGTTCGTCGTCGAGGCGGCGACGGGGGCGGCGGGGCGCTTCCTTCTGGAACGGATGGGAGAAGGCGTCGTACGCCAGCTCCGGCACGGGCTGGTGGGCCGGCTGCTCCGGCTGGAGATGAGGGAATACGACCGCCACCGCAGCGGCGACCTCATCTCCCGGGTGACCGCCGACACCACCCTGCTGCGGGAGGTCGTCTCGCAGGCCCTGGTCGATCTCGTCACGGGAAGCCTGGTCGCGGCCGGGGCGCTCGCCCTCATGGCGTGGCTGGACCCCCTGTTGCTGCTCCTGGTCGTCGTGACCGTGGCGGCGTCGGCCGTTGTGGTCGCCTCACTGCTCACGGGCATCAGGCACGCGTCCGAACACATGCAGGGCTCGGTCGGTGCCGTCGCCGCCGATCTCGAACGCGCGCTGTCCGCTCTGCCGATGGTCCGTGTGCACCGGGCCGAGGAGCGGGAGGCGGCCGGGATCGGCGCCCGCGTGGACGCGGCCTACGGCGCGGGCGTGCGCACCGCGAAGCTCGCCTCCGTGATGAGCTCCGCCGTCGAACTCGCCGTGCAGGGCTCCTTCCTCATCGTCCTGGTCGTCGGCGGCCTGCGCGTCGGCGGTCAGGCCGGCTCCCTCGGCGACCTGGTCGCGTTCCTGCTGTACGCCTCGTACCTGGTCCTGCCGTTGTCCTCCGTCTTCCGCGCGGTGGGCCTCGTCCAGCGCGGGATGGGCGCCTACCAGCGCATCGACGAGGCGCTCCGCCTCCCTGTGGAACCCACCGCACCCCGGAGCGCGACAGTCCGCGCACCCGCACCGCGGCCGACAGGACCGTCCGGCACCCGCGAACAGCCCGTCCTCGCCCTGCGCGACGTCCATTTCGGCTACGACCCGGAGCTGCCGGTCCTGCGCGGTGTGTCGTTCGCCGTCCCGCAGCGCCGGCAGGTGGCCCTGGTGGGGCCGTCCGGAGCCGGCAAGAGCACGGTGTTCGCCCTGGTCGCGAGGTTCTACGAACCGAATGCGGGCACCTTGCTCTTCAGGGGGCGGCCGGCGACCGAACTCACTCGCGGGGACTGCCGCCGGGGCATCGCCGTGGTCGACCAGAACACCCACGTGGTCCACGGCACCTTGCGCGACAACATCACCTACGCCGTGCCCGACGCCACGGAGGCGGAGATCCGGCGCGTCGTCGAACTGGCCCGGCTCGAAGAGGTCGTCGACCGGCTGCCCGGGGGGCTGGCCGCCGTCATCGGTGAACACGGCTGCAACCTCTCCGGTGGCGAACGCCAACGTGTCGCCCTCGCAAGGGCGTTGCTGGCCCGGCCCGCACTGCTGCTGCTGGACGAGCCGACCTCGCACCTCGACGCGATCAACGAGTCTGCGCTCACCACCGTCATGAAGGACGTCGCCCAGGAGTGCGCCCTGCTGGTCATCGCCCACCGTCTGTCCACCGTGCAGCACGCCGACCACATCGTGGTGCTCCGGGACGGCCGCTCGGTCGCCGGCGGACGTCACGAGGAACTGCTGGTCAGCAGCGCCCTCTACCGCGAACTGGCCGCGAGCCAGATGCTCCGGGCGGCTGGGCGGCCCGAGAGAAGGGGGTCCGACCAGGACAGGTGCCCTTCAGGCGCCCCCACCGGTGACGGCGGACCGGCCTAGGCGGTTTCGCAGGCCTGCCGCCGGCTTGGCGTCGCTGACCGACGACGCCGGCGCGTTGGCCGGCCACACCGGATCCGCGGCACGGCCCTGCCACGCTTGGCGTCGCAGGCCTGCGGCGTCAAGCCTGCGGCCGGGCACACCGGGAGCGGCCGGGCCCGGCACCGGTCCGGCCCCCGGACAGTCGGCACTCCCGGTGACCCGCCACATCCCGGCCCGGGCCGGGGCGGCGCCGGCCTACGGTGCCCCCTTCCCAGCTCCCCCGGGTGAGCGGCACCAGCACGCGCCGCTCCGCCCGAGTCACCGACGAGGGCGCTCGCAGCCCGGCCCTCCGGCCCGCCCGCGGGTCACCAACGGCCCGGCGCGGTCCCGGTGATCGGTTCCGACGCCGTGCCGTCCACCCCTACTGGCACGTCCCCGGCGAGCATCACGCGGTGCATGATTCGCGGATGGTCGAGATGGGCGGTGTCCCCGGGGGCCAGGTGCATGGTGGCGCGGTTGTCCCAGAACGCCACGCTGCCCGGCTCCCAGCGGAACCGGACCGTGTACTCGGGCCGGACCGCCTGCTCCAGCAGCATCTCCAGGATCGCGGCGCTCTCGGGCCGGGAGAGGCCGGCGATCTGCTCGACGTAGTAGCCGTTGACGTACAGGATCCGCTCGCCCGTCTCCGGGTGGACGCGCACCAGGGGGTGCATGGAGGCGACCTGACGGTCCAGCAGGTGCCGGACGTACGCGTCGTCGCCGGGCCGGGGCTGGTAGCCGACGCCGAGCCGGTGTTCGGCCCGCAGCCCGTCGACGAACTGCCGCAGCGGGGCGGAGAGTCCGGCGTACGCCGCCGCAAGGTTCGACCAGGTGGTGTCGCCGCCGTAGGGCGGTACGGTCTCGGCGCGCAGGATCGTCGCCGCGGGTGGGTCGATACGGGCGCCGTGGTCGCAGTGCCAGCCGCGCAGCAGGGTGTGGCGGCGGCGGCGCAGCCACTCGTCGTGCTCCATCCCGAACCGTCCGCCCAGCTCCAGCCGGTCGGCGGTCGTCTCGATCTCGGGGAAGTCCGGGGGCGAGGCCTTGCCGCGCCGGGGCAGCACCACGGTCTCACCGAACCGGCGCGCGAACGCCACGTGCGCGGCGTGGTCCAGCCGCTGGCCCCGGAAGAACACCACCTTCCACCGCAGCACCGCCGCCCTGATCGCGGCGACCACGGCGTCGTCGAGGTCCGCCGCCAGATCGACCCCGCTGATCTCGGCCCCGATGTACCCGGCCACCGGCTTCACCTCCACCCCGGCCTCCCGCGCCGCCTCGTTCGTCGTCCGGCTGTCCGTCGTCATGAGCGCTCCGCTGGTCGTGGGCGTGGTGTTCGCTTCCCGAAGATCGTGACAGCGATCTCCGTCCGAGGCGACCAGCTGTCCGGTTGATCATTGCTCCCCCTGTCCGTGACCCTGGAGGGACGACACAGTCCATGGGAAGGTCCGACGGTGATCAGCATCCCGACGCACACGCTCAACGACGGTACGACGCTCCCCGCCCTGGGTCTTGGTACCTGGCCGCTCGGCGACGACGAGGCGCAGCAGGCGGTGCTCTCGGCCCTGGAGGCGGGCTACCGCCTGATCGACACGGCGACGAACTACCGCAACGAGACGGGGGTCGGCCGCGGTGTGGCCTCCGGCGTGGTGCCGCGCGAGGAGATCGTCGTGACGACGAAGCTCCCCGGCCGGCACCACGGCTACGAGGAGACGTTCGCCTCCTTCGAGGAGTCCCGGGCCCGCCTCGGCCTGGAGTACGTCGACCTGTACCTGATCCACTGGCCGCTGCCGCGCGTGGACCGGTACGTCGATTCGTGGAAGGCCATGATCAAGCTGCGCGAGGAGGGGCTCGTGCGGTCGATCGGCGTCTCGAACTTCACGGCCGGGCACATCGAGCGGCTGGAGAAGGAGACCGGGGTGCTGCCCTCGGTCAACCAGATCGAGCTGCATCCCCTCCTGCCGCAGGACGACCTGCGCGCCTTCCACACGGGCAAGGGCATCGTCACCGAGAGCTGGAGCCCGCTGGGCCGGGGCACGCCCCTGCTGGAGGACCCCGTCGTGGCGCGGATCGCCGAGGCGCACGGGGTGTCGCCCGGGCAGGTCGTGCTGCGCTGGCACACGCAGCTCGGCGCGGTGCCCATCCCCAAGTCGGCGAACCCCGAGCGGCAGCGCGCCAACCTCGACGTCTTCGGCTTCGAGCTGAGCGAGGACGAGATGCGGGCCGTCGCGGACAGGCAGCAGCAAAGGGTCGGCGGGGACCCCGAGGTGCACGAGGAGTTCTGACGGGTACCCGGGGCGCCCGCGAGGCGGGAAGGAGCCGCAGGTGGCTGAGCGGGACCGGCTGCGGGACTACCGCGGCAAACGCGACTTCGACCGGACCGGCGAGCCCCGGGGACGCGGTGCGTCCGCCGGGGACAGGCCCCGGTTCGTGGTGCAGATCCATGACGCAAGCACGATGCACTTCGACTTCCGGTTGCAGGTGGACGACGTGCTGAAGTCGTGGTCGATCCCCAAGGGCCCCTCGGCGGACCCGAAGGACAAGCGGCTGGCCGTGCCCACGGAGGACCATCCGCTGGAGTACGAGAAGTTCGAGGGCGTGATACCGCGCGGCGAGTACGGCGGCGGCACGGTGATCGTCTGGGATTACGGCACGTACGAGCCGCTGAGCCACGACCGCGAGGGCCGGCCCGTCGACTTCGCGGAGTCGCTGGAGCGCGGGCACGCCACGTTCCGGCTGAGCGGTTCCAAGCTGCACGGCGAGTACGCCCTGACCCGGTTCCGCAGCGGCCGGAACGGCGACGGCGAGGACGCCTGGCTGCTCGTGAAGCGGGCCGGGGGCACGGCTCGGCCGCACGGGGCTCCCGATCCCCGCCGGGCGCGCTCGGCCAAGTCCGGCCGCACGCTCGCCCAGGTCGTGTCGGACACGGCCGGGGAATGAGCGGGTGAGGGCCGCTGCCCCTCGTGACCGCGGAGGTCGATCGAGCGGGTCAGCGCAGGGCGTTGACCGCGTAGAGCGTGCCGAGTGCGGTGGCCAGGGTGCCGAGGAGGAGCCGGAGGAAGGTCTCGGGCAGGCGCGGCTGGAGGCGGGCGCCGAGGTAGCCGCCGATGAGGCCGCCCAGACCGCAGGCCAGTCCGAGGGCCCAGTCGGGGGCGATGCTGCCGCGGTGGGCCAGGGACAGCAGGGCGTAGGTGGAGGCGCCGACCACCGAGGTGGCGAAGGTGGAGGCGAGCGCCGCCGGGGCGACCTTGGCGACGGGAACACCACGCCCGACCAGGACGGGGCCGAGGATCGAGCCGCCGCCGATGCCGTAGACGCCGCCCACGACCCCGACCATGAGCGCCAGGGCGGTGACGGTACGGGGTGCGGGTTCGGGACGTCGCTCCTCGGGGCGTGCCGGGCGCAGGGTCCGGGCGATGAGCCAGGTGCCGAGCGGCAGCATCAGCACGGCGACCAGGAGGCGAAAGACGCGTGGGCCCGGAAGGGCGAACACGCGGATGACCGCTCCGAGGACCACGCCGGGCAGGGTGCCCAGCACCAGGAGCCGCACGAGCGGTCCGGCCAGGGCGCCGTCCCGTCGATATCGCAGCAGGGCACCGGGCCCCGCCACCACGTTGTAGAGCAGATTCGTGGGCGTGACGGCCGGGTTGGGCACGGCGAAGACGCTGAGCTGCACCGGCAGCAGGAACACTGCCCCGGACACGCCGACCGGGGCGGTCACCACGGCTATCAGCATCCCGACCGCGAGACCGGCCGCCCCCAGCTCCCACTCCACTCGATGCCCCCGCGTCGCCGTCGGCCGATGCTGTCGTGTCCCGTTCGCCCTCCCGCGACAGCCTAGATTCGCCCGCCTCTCGCCGCGGAGGCACCCAGCGGGTCAGAACAGCGGCGTGAGCGACTGTTCGCACCAGATCGTCTTGCCCCGGGTGGTCTGCCGGCTGCCCCAGCGCTGGGTGAGCTGGGCGACCAGCAGCAGACCGCGGCCACCCTCGTCGTCCTGGTGCGCCCGCCGCAGGTGCGGGGAGGTCGAGCTGCCGTCGGAGACCTCACAGATGAGGGTCTGGTCCCGGATCAGGCGGAGCTGGATGGGCGGGGCGCCGTACCGGATGGCGTTCGTGACGAGTTCGCTGACGACGAGTTCGGTGACGAAGGCCGTCTCGTCCAGGCCCCACGCGGTGAGCTGGTCGGTGGCTGCCTGCCGGGTGACGGCCACCTGAGCGGGGTCGGGTGTGACGTCCCAGGTGGCGACCTGGTCTGCGCCCAGCGCCCGGGTGCGGGCCAGCAGCAGGGCCACGTCGTCGCTGGGCTCCTCCGGCAGTACGGCCTTCAGCACGGTGTCGCACAGGGCGTCCAGCGAGTCGGCGGGCACGGTCAGGGCGCGGCACAGTTCCTCGGCGGCGTGGTCGACGTCGCGATCGCGGTCCTCGATGAGTCCGTCGGTGTAGAGGGCGACGACGGAGCCCTCGGGCAGTTGGAGCTCCGTCGCCTCGAACGGCAGCCCTCCGACGCCCAGCGGGGGCCCCGCGCTCATGGGGATCAGCCGGGCCGATCCGTCGGGCAGCACCAGGGCGGGCGCGGGGTGCCCGGCGGCGGCCACGTTCAGGCGGCGCGTGACGGGATCGTAGACGGCGTAGAGACAGGTCGCGCCGAGCTCGGCGACCTCGTCGTCCTCGTCGTCCGAGGCGAGATGGGTGACCAGGTCGTCGAGGTGGGTGAGGAGCTCGTCCGGCGGGAGGTCCACGTCGGCCAGGGTGCGGACGGCCGTGACCAGCCGGCCCATGGTCGCCGTGGAGGGGATGCCGTGCCCGACGACGTCCCCGACGACCAGCGCGACGCGGCTGCCGGACAGCGGGATCACGTCGAACCAGTCGCCGCCGATGCCGGCCGCCGAGCCGGAGGGCAGATAGCGGTGGGCGACCTGGACGGCGGCCTGGCCGGGCAGCCCCCTGGGCAGCAGGCTGTGCTGGAGGGCGAGGGCGGTGGTGCGTTCCCGGGCGAAGCGGCGGGCGTTGTCGACGCAGACCGCGGCCCGGCTGGCGAGTTCCTCGGCGAACACGGCGTCGTCGGCGCCGTAGTCGTCGGCCTGCGCCACACGGACGGCCACGGCGACACCCAGCGTGGTGCCGCGGGCCCGCAGCGGTACGGCCAGCATCGAATGGGCGCCTGCGCGGTAGGGGCTTCCTTCCGGGGCGCGGGAATTGCGCTCGGCGACCCAGCGCATGAACGCCGGCTCCCCTGCCTGGCTGAGGATGGCCCCGCCTTCCCGCATGGCCCGGGCGATCGGCGAGAACGAGGTGTAGACGTCGACTTCTCCCAGGTGCACGGCCGCTTCCGGGGTGCCCTCGGTGACGGAGCCGTGCGCGACCCGCCTGAGGGTGATCTCGTCGGCCGGCACCGCCGGCTGCTCGTCCGCGCCGAGCACCCAGTCGAACAGGTCCACGCTCGCGAAGTCCGCGAACCGGGGCACCACGACCCCGATGAGTTCCTCGGCCGTGCGCACCACGTCCAGGGTGGTGCCGATGGCGGCCGCGGCCTCGTTGAGCAGGACCAGCCGCTGCCGGGCCCAGTACTGCTCGGTGCTGTCGAACGCGGCCAGGGCGGTGCCGACGAGTTCGCCGTCGGAGTCCCGGACCGGCCACATCTCGGTGACCCAGGCGTGCTCCCGGTTCAGGGCCGGCGCACCGGTGTAGCTCTCGTAGCGCACCGGCCGGCCGGTCTCCACGACATGCCGGAGATGCCAGTTGAAGCCGCGCATGTGCTCGGCCTCTTCCACGGTCTCCGGGAAGTGCCGGCCGAGCAGGGTCTCCTCGGACACGCCCATCACATGGCAGGCGGCTTCGTTGAGCCGCAGATAGCGCTGGCCGGTGTCGAAGACGGACATCGACATGGACGCCTGCTGGAAGGCGAGGCCCGCGAGGGACGTCTCCCCGCGGCCGGGCGGCGCGGCGGTGATCACATAGGCGTCCGCTTCCCCGTCCGGGCCCGTCACCGCGCATGCACTGACGCGGACCCCGACCAGGTAACCGTCGCGGTGCCGCACCATGACGGTGCCCGACCGCGCGGACACCGCCTCGGGGGGCGCGTCCTCGGCGAGCAGTTCCCGTGCGGCACGGCCCAGGGCCTCATCGGCCGGGTAGCCGGTCAGCCGCCGGGCACCCTCGCTCCACCCCGTCAGAATGCCGTGGGCGTCGATGATCGCAGCAGCGGAGGCATCCTCCATATCGTCCAGGATTATCCCTGTGCCGCCCTGTATCAACCGCAGCACAGCATTCGTGACAGTGTCAGGCCTGGTGGGCGCGCAGTGCCGCGAGTGCCCGGTCGGCGTGCGCGTTCATGCGCAGTTCGCTGCGTACGACGTCGAGGACGGTGCGGTCCTGCGCTATGACGAACGTGGTGCGCTTGGTGGGCGCCAGGGAGAAGCCGCGCTTCACCCCGAACCGCTCGCGGACCGCGCCGTCGGCGTCGGACAGCAGCGGCATGCCGAGGCCGTGCCGTCCGGCGAACTCCTGCTGCCGCTCGACGGCGTCGCCGCTGATGCCGACGGGGCGTGCTCCGACGGCGGCGAACTCGGCGGCGAGGTCGCGGAAGTGGCAGGCCTGGGCGGTGCAGCCGGGGGTCAGCGCGGCCGGGTAGAAGAAGAGCACGACCGGGCCCTCCGCGAGCAGCCCGGACAGGCTGCGGACGGTGCCGGTCTCGTCGGGCAGGGCGAAGTCCTCGACCTTGTCCCCGGTGTCCACGCGCGCGGTCACGACCTGCCCTCCGCGTTCCGGGCGACGCCGCGGGCCCAGAGCACGAGGGGCACCTGCAGGGGCAGGCGTCCGAAGGCGGCGGCCTTCTGCGGGGTGGGGCGGTGGCGCCAGTCGGCGGCCATCTTGACGTTGGCGGGGAACACCCCGACGAAGAAGGCGGCCGTGGCCAGCGCGGCGGTCCTGCGGGTGCGCGGCAGCGCCAGGCCGGCGGCCAGGGCGAGCTCGGCGGCGCCGCTCGCGTAGGTCCAGGCTCTGGGCGTGCCGGGCAGGCCGCGCGGGATGGTCGCGTCGAACGGGCGTGGGGTGGCGAAGTGGGCGACACCCGCGGTGGCCAGCAGGCCGGCGAGCAGCAGGGGCGAGCGTTCGGACCGGGGCACGGTTCCTCCTCTGAAGGCCTGCCGCGCATTATTACCGGTCGGTAGACAGGTCAGTCCACCGGGTCCCGGAAGCGCCGGTGACGGCTGCCCGGCGTGTAGCCGAAGGAGCGGCGGAAGACGTCGATGAACGCGCTGGCGGAGGACCAGCCGCAGCGGTGGGCCACGGTCGTGACGGGCAGGCCGTCGGCCAGCATCCGCAGGGCGTGGTAGAGCCGTGACTGGGTGCGCCACTGCGGGAACGTCATACCGAGCTCGCCGCGGAAGAGCCGGCTGAGGGTCCGCTCCCCCACCCCGGTCGCCCGCCCGAGCTCGGCGAGGGTCCGCCCGTCGGCGGGGTCGGCGTGCACGAGCGCGCAGACGGCGGCCAGGCGCGGGTCGGCGGGGGTGGGCAGGCGCAGCGGCTGCTGGGGCGAGAGGCGCAGTTGGTCGCGCAGGACGGCGCGCAGCCGGCGGCGCTCGGGGCTGTCGTCGCCGGGGTCACGGGTGTAGGCGAGGATCAGCTCGCGCAGCAGGGGGCTGACGGCGAGGACGGCCGGGTGGTCGAGGCCGAGGGGGTTGTCGTCGGCGGGCAGGCCGACCAGGTGCAGATCGAGCCGGCCATGGGCGCGATGGGCGTGCACGGTGCCGGCCGGGACCCAGATGGCGCGGGTGCCGGGGGCGAACCAGGTCCCGGCGTCGGTGGTGACGGCGACGACGCCGGCGCCCGCGTAGACGATCTGGTGGTCGTCGTGCCGGTGCGCGTCGATGCGGTCGCCGGCGGTGAGCCGCTGGGCGCGGGTCGGGGCCGTGGGGGCATGGCGGATGTCCGGCACAGTCCGGCAGATTATCGGAAGCGGGCCGGCTCCCTCGCGGACGACGATCGCCGGGTGACCACTTCGAGACACGACCGACCCGTCGCCCTGATGTCCCTGGGGCACGCCTGCGTGGATGTGTACCAGGGGGCCGTGGCCGCTCTGGTCCCGTACTTCGTCGCCGAGCGTGCCTACTCCTACGCCGCCGCTTCGGGTGTCGTCCTGGCGGCGTCCCTGCTGTCGTCGCTGGTGCAGCCGTTGTTCGGGGTGCTCACCGACCGGTGGGAGATGCCGTGGCTGCTGCCGCTGGGCGCGCTGACGGCCGGGGCGGGCGTCGCCCTGAGCGGGGTGACCGGCTCCTATGCGCTGACCCTGGCGGTGGTAGCCGTGTCGGGGGTGGGCGTGGCCGCCTACCATCCGGAGGCCGCCCGGGTGGCGCGGGCCGTCGCGCAGGGCCGGCACACGGGGATGGGCTGGTTCTCCTTCGGCGGCAACGCCGGCTTCGCCCTGGCTCCGCTGCTCGTCTTCGCGGTGATGGCCACGGGCGGGCTGCGCGCCTCGCCGCTGCTGGTCGTCCCGGCGCTGGCGGGGGCGGCCCTGTGTGCGGCGGCCGTGCGGTCGGCCGGGCCCGGGATCAGAAGCTCGCGCGGGTCCGCCGCCGGCGAGGACGACTGGGGTTCCTTCCTGCGGCTGTCCGGGGCCGTGGTCTGCCGATCCGTGGTGTTCGTCGGCCTGAGCACGTTCGTCTCGCTGTACGTGCGGGAGCGCACCGGTGGCGGTGCGGCGGCCGGCACGGCGGCCCTGTTCGTGCTCTACGCCGGCGGCGCGGTCGGCACGCTGGCCGGGGGCCGGCTGGCCGAGCGGTACGGGCGGATGGCGGTGGTGCGCCGGTCGTACGCCCTGACGGTCCTGGCCGTGGCCGGTCTCGTCCTGGTGCCGGGGCCGCCGGTGTACCTGTTCGTGGCGCTGACGTCGGCGGGCCTGTATGTGCCGTTCTCGCTGCACATCACGCTGGGACAGGACCTTCTGCCCCGGCGCGTGGGCACCGCGAGCGGGGTCACGCTGGGCCTGACCGTGAGCGTCGGCGGCCTCGCGGCCCCCGCGCTCGGTGCGCTGGCCGACGCGACGTCCCTCCGGACGGCCTTGCTGCCCCTCATCGCGCTGCCCGCGCTGGGGCGACTGCTGCTGTGCGGCCTGCGCGAGCCGGCGCCTCCGGGCGCGCCGGTCTCCGAGCGGGCGGATCCGCATGATCCGGCCGCACGGTGACCGGTAGTCAGGCCTTGCCGGCCGGGGTGGACCGGGGTTCGCCCTCCTCGTCGACGGCGTGGGCGAGGAAGTCGTCGACCATGCGGTGGAAGAGCGTCGCGAGCTGCCGCAGCTCCTCGGGCGACCAGTCCGAGAGGGCCATCTGCATGCCGCGGACCCCGGCCTCGCGGATCTTGGCGATGGCCGCGCCGCCGGCGTCGGTGAGCTCGATGCGCTGGGCGCGACGGTCGTCCGGGTCGGGGACGCGGGTGACGTACCCGGACTTCTGCAACTGCTGCACTGTGCGCGTGACGTGCGAGGCCTCCACGCCCAGCCGGGCGGCGAGTTCCCCCGGCCGCATCGGCTCGGAGTCGGCCACCTGCCGCAGCAGCGCGACGGCGGCACGGTCGAGCGGTACGCCGGCCAGGGCCATCAGCCGGTCGTGCTGGCGGGCGCGTGTGCTCAGGTAGGTGATGCGGGTGAGCGCTCGCTCGATGTCGATCACTTCCGGGGAGGGGACGTCGGGGAGCGGTGGTGTGGGCATGGGCGCCACGCTACCATCTCGTTGCGTAACTCAAGTAAGGTGTCACCGCCCAGTTGCCCAAGCGACAGCAGGGTCCGGGCCGGCGTCGGCGCCGTTCAGGGGAAACAGGCCGACAACACGCGTGACGGCCCTCCGGTTCGTCGACACCTCACCCGTGGACCTGCCGCTGATCCCGCCCATGCTCGCCACGTCCGGCCCCCTGCCACCCGCGGCACAGGACGCACGCTGGGCCTACGAGACCAAGCAGGACGGCCAGCGCGTGGTCGTCTATCTGCCCGGGGACGGCAGTGTGCTGCTGCGCGCCCGCTCCGGCGACGACATCACGGCCGCCTACCCCGAACTCCGGCCGCTGGGCACCGCCCTCGGCACCACCCCGGCCGTACTGGACGGCGAGATCATGGCCCTGGACGACCAGGGCCGCGCCAGCTTCCAGTTGCTGCAGTCCCGGATGGGCCTGGCCCACGCACCGGCCAGGGCCGCGCGGCGGGCGGCGGAGGTCCCGGTGCATCTCGTGCTGTTCGACCTGATGCACCTGGAGAGCCACTCCCTCCTCCGGCTCCCCTACGCACGACGCCGCGCGGCGTTGGAGGACCTCGGACTCGCCGGGCCCTCCTGGTCGACCCCGCGCGCACTCGTCGGCCACGGCGCCGACGCCCTGCGCGCCACCCAGGAGCACGGCCTGGAGGGTCTGGTCTGCAAGCGGCTGGACTCGGTGTACGAACCGGGGGTGCGCTCCCGGGCCTGGATCAAGATCCGCAACATGCGCACCGAAGACGTCCTGGTCGGCGGCTGGCAGCCCGGCAGGGGACGGCTCACCGGCCTGCCCGGCGCGGTGCTGGTAGGACAGCGTGCCGCCGGACGGCTGCGCTACGTGGGAAGCGTGGGCACGGGCTGGAGTGAGGCCGAACGCACGGAACTGGCCGGGCTGCTGGCGGCCGCCGCGACCGACACCTGCCCCTTCGACCCCGCCCCGCGCGCTCCGGGTGCGCACTGGGTCGTACCCCGCCTGGTCGGCGAGGTCCGGTACAGCACCCGCACCCGGGAGGGGCTGCTGAGACAGCCGTCCTGGCTGCGGCTGCGGCCCGATCTCGCGCCCGAGCAGGCGGCGGCCGACATCCCGGACGACCTGGTCTGAAACGGCGGCCCGATCTCCAACTGTTGGGCTGTGATTCACTCCTGAGATCGTCCGCCCCTCTTGGCATGGACGCGTCCAACCTGGAAGCTGAACCTCCCTTTCCCCCACAGCCGTTGGGCTGCGCCCGGACCGAGGAGGACGCAGTGTCGTCACGCCCTTTCACCCACCGCAGGAGATGGCTCACCGGAGCGGCCGGTGCCGCCGCCCTCGTTCTCGCGGTCCCCGCCACGGCGTTCGCCGCGCCGCCGTCGGCGCTGCCCGCCAACGCGGACGCGCTGGAGCGGACGTATCAGCCCGCCTACGACTACGACACCGACGGCTGCTACTCCACACCCGCGATCGGCCCGGACGGCACCGTGAACGGTGGGCTCAACCCGACCGGCGCCCTCAACGGCAACTGCCGGGACGCCTCGGACCTCGACAACACCAACGGCTACGCGCGCTCCAAGTGCAACAACGGCTGGTGCGCCGTGCTGTACGCGCTCTACTTCGAGAAGGACCAGGCCGTGGCCGGGAGCAGCATCGGCGGCCACCGGCACGACTTCGAGCACGTCGCGGTGTTCGTGCAGGACAACCAGGTCAAGTACGTGTCGACGTCCGCCCACGGCTCGTTCACCGTGCACGCGGCGTCCGCGATCCGCTTCGACGGCACGCACCCGAAGATCGTCTACCACAAGGACGGCGTCAGCACGCACTGCTTCCGCGCGGCCAATTCCAACGACGAGCCGCCGGAGAACCACAAGGGCACCTGGCAGTACCCGGCGCTGGTCGGCTGGAACGGCTACCCGGCCGGGGTGCGCGACAAGCTCACGTCGTACAACTTCGGCAGCGCCAACTTCGGCCTGAAGGACGCCAATTTCGCCAACCACCTGGCGTCGGCCAAGCCCTCCGGCATCTCCTTCGACCCGTACGCCTGACGACACCGGACCCGGTCGCGGGGCCTAGGCCCTCCGGCCGGGTCCCGCTTCCGCCCCGCGCCCGATCCCCCGGCGCGGGGCGGCCGCATAGCGTCCCGGCATGGACACGCACGACACGACAGGGACCCTCGAAGAAGCCCTCGAACGGCTCCACGCCTCGGGGCCGGAGCGGCTCGGCCGGCTCACCAATCACGCCCCCATGGTCGTGGAGGCGCTCGCCGCGCACGGGCGGGCGGATGCCGTGCACCGCTGGCTGGACCTGTACCGGCACAAACTGGAGGACCTGCCCGGGCCCGTCGCGCCCGTGACCGACGCCGACTGGCGCGAGGCGCTGGGCGATCCGCGCCGGGCCACCGACTGGACCGGGTATTTCAGCCGCGCGCTCGCCGAGAGGCCGTGGCGGGACGTCCTCGCCGCGTGGTGGCCGCGGCTGCTGCCCGGGATGTACGGCGGCTCCACGCACCCCGTCATCCGTGTCGGGCATGCCGTACGGGCTCTGGAGGCCGGTGAGAACGCGCCACGGCTCGCCGAACTCGCGCACGGCCTCGGCTACTGGGCCGCCCGGTACCGGCCCGCCCCCGGCATCACGGGCCTGCCCGCGGCGCCGAGTGCCGCGCGGTCCCTGGACGCCGTGCCGCCGATCACCGACCCCCGGGGCGGGTTCCCCGACCGGCTGGCGGCCGTACGGTGGTTGCCGCTGTGGGCGTGCGACGTGACCGAACCGGGCACCGCCCGGGCCCGCCTCACCGAACTGGTCCGGGCCGCGACCCACCGCTACGCCACTCACGGCCACGGCGAGGCGACCATGCTGGTGCACGCGGCGACGGCACCCAACGCCGTACTGCGCACGCTCGGTTCTCTCCCCCGCGCCCTGTGGGCGCCGAGCCTGCACGCGGCGTGGACCGCGTCCGCGGCGGTCACCGCCATGTACGCCACCGCCGAACCCGTCGCGCAGGTCCCCACGCCCCGCTGCACCGCGCAGGAGGTGCTGGAGCGCGCCCTCGCGCACGGCGACGAGCACGTCGTGAAGCTCACCGACACCGCCCTCGACGTCGGCGACGAGCGGGCCCTCGCCGCGGCCCTGCGAGCGGTGGAACTGAGTGAGCCGCTCGTCCCGAACTGACGTCCGATGTCCGGTGGTTGGAGGAGGTACGGGGCGAACGCCCCCGCGGGAGGGTCTATCGTGTCCGCATGTCCGTCCCCGAACTGATTCGCATCGTCTCCCGCGACTCCCCCATGGCACTCGCCCAGGTGGAGCGCGTCCGGGCCGAGTTGGCCGCCGCCCATCCCGGAGTACGCACCGAGGTCGTGCCGGTGAAGACCACCGGCGACAAGTGGATGGGCGATCTGTCCCAGGTCGAGGGCAAGGGCGCGTTCACCAAGGAGGTCGACGCGGCACTGCTGGCCGGCGAGGCCGACCTCGCCGTGCACTGCGTGAAGGACGTCCCCGCCGACCGGCCGCTCCCGGCCGGCACGGTGTTCGCCGCGTTCCTCAAGCGGGACGACATCCGCGACGCCCTGATCCATCCGGGCGGGCTCACCCTGGACGAGCTGCCCGCCGGGACGCGGATCGGCACCTCTTCGGTCCGTCGCGTCGCGCAGTTGGCCGCCACGCACCCCCACCTGGAGTGCGTGCCGTTCCGCGGCAACGCCAACCGGCGCCTTGCGAAACTGGCCGCCGGGGAGGCGGACGCCCTGCTGCTCGCGGTCTCCGGGCTGGAGCGCATCGGCCGCGAGGACGTGATCAGCGAGATCCTCTCGACCGAGACGATGATGCCGCCCATCGGCGCGGGTGTGCTGGCGCTGCAGTGCCGCGAGGACGACGCCGCGCTGATCGACGCGGTGAGCGGTCTCGGCGACCCGGACACCCACCGGGAGACCACCGCCGAGCGCATGTTCCTGCATGTGCTGCAGGGGCACTGCAACAGCCCCATCGCCGGGTTCGCACAGGTGGATCGCAGCGGCGAACTGTCCCTGCGGGCCTGCGTGTTCACCCCGGACGGCAAGACGCGCCTCAACGCCCACGAGTGGGCGGGACGGCTGGACCCGGCCACGCTCGGCACCTCGGTCGCCGTGGCGCTGCTGCGCCAGGGTGCCCGCGAGATCATCGACGGCATCCCGCACTGACCGCCGCGACGCCCTGACGCCGGATCAGGCGGTGCCTTCCTCCGCCTGGTCCCGCAGGAAGACGCTCACCTGGTGCGCCAGGCTGTCCCGCACCGCGCCCTGCTGGCCGCCCGTGGGGCCCTCGTGCGCACCGATGCCGCCCGACCACAGCCGACGGTCGGTCCACTCCTCCTCGACGCGCAACTGCACCTGGACGTCGACGAGACTCAAGGACGCCTCGGCACCGGCCGCGTACAGCACGGCGGTGGCCCGGCGCAGCGGGTAGACGTCGAAGCCCTCGATGAACTGCGAGTTGCGCCAGTCGATGAAGGCGCTCTCCCCGTCCGGGCCGAGCCGGACGTCGATCTGGCCGTCCTCGAGGTGGACGCCGAGATGGCGGCTGCCGCGGTTCTCGACCGTCACGCGGAGGCAGAAGTACGTCAGTCCGTCGGCGGCGTCGTCCCGGCCGCGGGGCGGCTCGGCCAGTTCCAGACGGTGGACGCGGACGCGCAGACCGGCATGCTCGTCGTACTCCCGCCAGTCCCCGACCACGTTCGGCTCGTACACGCTGCACCCTCTCGACCTCTGGAAGCTGCTTCCTATCTGTGGTCTCAGCGCACTGTCAAATGAGCAGAATGCGCTGTGGCCAGGCAGTTCATCCTTTTTGATCGGTGATCAAGCCGTGCCCAGCAGTTATCCGGATTCAGTCGGAGAAAGCGCTTGCCCTGGCGTGCCGCACATCACTTCCACGAGTGAAGATCAACGGGCCGGTCGGCCCAGCAGGGCCGAAGCAACGGTGACGCCGAGCACGGCGGCGACGATCAGCACCGCGAAGTCGCGGACAGTTGCTGTGGGACGTAGCCGAGCAGGCGGCGTACGGCCATGCAGTTCCCGGCGGCGTCGCGGCCGAAGACCCGGACCATGCCGGCGGGGACGAGCGGATGGCGGTGGTCTTGGTCTGGGCCCGTCGGCCCGGGGCGGGGCGGTGTCCCGCGTCATGACTCCTCGGCCTCCTCGTGCAGGGTGTCGGCCGGCTTGCGCACCGAGGTCAGGAGAGCTGAAAGCGCCCGGGACCCCCGATTGCCGTATTGTCTTAATTGTTTCGCTATGTCTCTGCCCGGGAATGGGCAGTGAAGTGCTTCGGACAGGAGGCACGTGCGTGGGAGCCGGCAGTCCGGGCCCCCGGTGCTCTCCGTGAGGCCCGCGTCCGCGCCTCCCGCGGTGTCTGTCCATTCAGCACCTGCTCAGGGAGGTGCGCACCATGCGTATCGCCGGCAGCACCCGACCGCACCCCCACGACGACGCGCCCGACACCGCCGCGGCGTTCGCACGTCTCGCGCGACTGCCCGACGGGCCCGAGCGCAAGGCCCTGCGGGACGAACTGGTCGAGGCATGGCTCCCCATGGCCGAGCGGATCGCCGTCCGCTTCCGGGGCCGTGGCGAGGCCCTCGAGGACCTGTACCAGGTGGCCGCTCTCGGTCTCGTGAAGGCGGTCGACCACTACGACCCGGCGCGCGGCAACGCCTTCGAGGCGTACGCGGTGCCGACCGTCACCGGTGAGATCAAGCGCCACTTCCGCGACCACATGTGGACGCTGCACGTGCCCCGCCGGGTCCAGGACCTGCGCAACCGGGTGCGGCACGCCGCCAAGGAGCTGTCGCAGACCACCCCGGGCCGCTCCCCCACGGTCGCCGAGATCGCCGAGTACGCCCACCTCACCGAGGGTGAGGTGCGCACCGGCATGGAGGCCCTGGAGTGCTTCTCCGCGCTGTCGCTGGAGGCGGAGATGCCCGGGACCGACGGCTACGCCCTCGGGGACGCGATCGGCGGGCCCGACCCGGCCTTCGACATCATCGTCAACCGTGTGGCCGTCAGGCCCTGTCTGGAGGCACTGCCGGAGCGCGAGCGGATCATTCTCTATCTGCGGTTCTTCAAGGGCATGACGCAGAGCCGGATAGCGGAGCAGCTCGGCATCTCGCAGATGCACGTCTCCCGGTTGCTCAGCAGCTGCTTCGCCCATCTGCGTGAGGAACTGCTGACCGAGGCCCGGTGAAACCGGGGGAGGCCCGGTCCCGCAGGCCGCCGGAGGTCACGCCTCCGGCGGCGATCCGGGGATCTGCGTCGGTCCGGCGCGGTCGAGGGCGTCTTCCAGTGCGGCCCTGATCTCCTCCGGCATCACGCCCGTGCGCCCCCAGACGAGGATCAGTTCCGCCACGTTGCGCAGCTTGATGTTGGTGTGCTGGGAGACCTCCTTCAGCACGGCCCACCCCTGGTCCGGGGAGATCCGGCCGAGCGCCACCACCATCCCGATCGCCTGGTCCACGACGGCGTGGGAGACGACCGCCTCCTTCAGCTGCTGGACCTCTTCCTGCAGCTCGAAGATCCGATCCGAGCCCCCGTCCGTGGGCATGGTCACCTCCGGGTCCGGTGCGCCGCTGCCCTCAAGGTCCCAGCGGGTGCTTGAGTACCTTGACGCAGTGTCCGACCCATCCATCGTCGTCACTCGGCCCGCCCGGTGCCACCGGGGCGGACCAGGCCGGACGCCGTTTCGGCGCCTCCGCCGGGGTACTCGGCAGGCGCCCACAGCGGTTCCGGCCGGACACTGGTGTCAAGCCTCCGGTGGCTGCCAGGCCGACGAGATCAGGACGCGACTGCCATGAATCACGACATGCCCACCTCCTCCGGCACGAAGGACGTCGTCTCATCACACTCCGTGTTCGGCGCACCCTGCTGGGTGAGTCTGACCAGCCGGGACGTCAAGGCGACCGAGGAGTTCTACGGGGCCGTGCTGGGCTGGCAGTGGCGGCCGGCCAAGCTCGGCGACCGGTTCCGGATCGCACTGGCGGACGGCTCGCCGGTGGCGGGGATCGCGGGGGTGGCGGCCATGTGGCAGATGGCGGTGGCGTGGACGCCGTACTTCGCGGTGCGCAGTGCGGACGACGCGGTGGCGCGGGTGCAGGAGCGCATGGGCACGGTCGCGGTCGGGCCGATCTCGCTGCCGCCGGGGCGGGCGGCGCTGCTGGCCGACCGGGACGGGGCGACCTTCGGCATCTGGGAGGGTGACCTCTTCACCGACTGGGAGACCTGGCGCAACGCGCAGCCGGCCTTCATCACGCTGCACACCCGTGACGCCTTCGACGCGGCGATCTTCTACGGCGAGGTCCTCGACTGGGCGACGCAGCGGCCCGGCGGCTGCGAGGTCCACTACGAGGGCGGCGAGGTCGTGCTGCGCAGCCGCGGGGACGTGGTGGCCCGGATCGAGTCGGGCGCCCTCGAAGCGGCCCCCGATCCCGCGATCCGTCCGCACTGGCAGGTCCACTTCTCCGTCGACGACGTGGAGGCCTGCGCCCGCGCGGCGGAACTCCACGGCGGCAGCGTCCTGTCCAAGGGCAGCGACGAGGCGGTGCTGCGGGACCATGACGGCGCGCAGTTCACGGTGACTGCGCGCCGCAACCACTGACCGAGGTCACTCCTTCTCGTGCGACGCCCGTGACGGCCGGGACAGCAGGACCAGGCTGCGGGCGCCGACGGTGAGGCCCGTCCCCGCCTTGTGCTCCGACTCGTCGGGCGTGCCCTCCGGGTCGGCCGTGTCGATGAGGGCCGTCCAGCGTGGGCCGTAGGAGGCGTTCGGGAGGCGGAAGTCGATCGGCTCCCAGTGGCTGTTGAGCAGCAGCAGGAACGAGTCGTCGACGACCGGGCGGCCCCACGGGTCGGGTTCGGCGATGGCGTCGCCGTTGAGGAAGACGCCGACGGAGTGCGTGTCGCCGCGCTGCCAGTCGTCGTCGGTCATCTCGCGGGCGTCCGGCGCCAGCCACACCAGGTCGGGCAGCGGCTGGTCCGCCCGGGTCAGGGTCTCGCCGAGGAAGAAGCGGCGCCGGCGCAGCACGGGGTGGCCCGTGCGCAGCCGGATGAGGTACCGGGTGAACTCCAGCAGGTCGCGCTGCTCCTCGGTGAGCCGCCAGTCGATCCAGGAGATGTCGTTGTCCTGGCAGTAGGCGTTGTTGTTGCCGCCCTGGGTGCGCCCGAGTTCGTCGCCGTGGGAGATCATCGGGATGCCCTGGGACAGCAGCAGCGTGGCGAGGAAGTTGCGCTGCTGGCGGGTGCGCAGTTCCAGCACGGCGGGGTCGCGGGTCGGGCCTTCGGCGCCGCAGTTCCAGGACCGGTTGCTGCTCTCGCCGTCCTGGTCGTCCTCGCCGTTGTCCGCGTTGTGCTTGTCGTTGTACGAGACGAGGTCGCGCAGGGTGAAGCCGTCGTGCGCGGTGACGAAGTTGACGCTGGCGCGGGGCCGGCGCCTGCTGTGCTGGTACAGGTCGGAGGACCCGGTGAGCCGGGAGGCGAGCTCGCCGAGCGTGTGGTCCTCGCCGCGCCAGAAGTCGCGGACCGCGTCGCGGTACATGCCGTTCCACTCCGACCACAGCGGCGGGAAGTTGCCCACCTGGTAGCCGCCCTCGCCGACGTCCCACGGCTCGGCGATCAGCTTGACGCGGCTGATCACCGGGTCCTGCTGGATGAGGTCGAAGAACGCCGACAGCCGGTCCACCTCGTGGAACTGCCGGGCGAGCGTCGCCGCGAGGTCGAAGCGGAAGCCGTCGACATGCATCTCGGTCACCCAGTACCGCAGCGAGTCCATGATCAGCTGGAGGACGTAGGGGTGGCGCATCAGCAGGCTGTTGCCGGTGCCGGTGGTGTCGTAGTAGTGCTCCCAGTCGCCGTCGACCAGGCGGTAGTACGAGGAGTTGTCGATGCCGCGGAAGGACAGGGTGGGGCCCCTCTCGTTGCCCTCGGCGGTGTGGTTGTAGACCACGTCGAGGATCACTTCGAGTCCGGCCGCGTGCAGGGTCTTCACCATCTGCTTGAACTCGGCGACCTGCTGGCCGCGGGTGCCGTGGGCGGCGTAGCCGTTGTGCGGTGCGAAGAAGCCGATGGTGTTGTAGCCCCAGTAGTTCGACAGGCCGCGGTCGTGCAGCACCCCGTCGTGGACGAACTGGTGGACCGGCATCAGCTCCACGGCCGTGACACCCAGGGAGGTCAGGTGCTCGACGGCCGCGGGATGCGCCAGCCCGGCGTAGGTGCCCCGGAGTTCCTCGGGCACCTCGGGATGGGTGCGGGTCATGCCCTTGACGTGCGCCTCGTAGATCACCGTGTCGGCGTAGGGGCGGCAGGGCCGGGCGTCGTCGCCCCAGTCGAAGGCCGGGTCGGTCACCACGCCGAGCATGGTGTGCCCGGCGCTGTCGGCCGGGTCGGGGCCGTCGGGGTTGCGCTCGTAGAGCGAGGGGTGGTTGTCGATCTGCCCGTCCACCGCGCGGGCGTACGGGTCGAGCAGGAGTTTCGCCGGGTTGCAGCGGTGGCCGGCGGCCGGGGCCCACGGCCCGTGCACGCGGTAGCCGTAGCGCTGGCCGGGGCCGACGCCCGGCACGTAGCCGTGCCACACGAAGCCGTCGACCTCGTTCAGCGGCACCCGGGTGTGGGTGCCGTCGTCGTCGACGAGGACCAGCTCGACACGTTCGGCGACCTCGCTGAAGAGCGCGAAGTTGGTGCCCTCACCGTCGTAGTCCGCCCCCAGCGGGTAGGGGCGCCCGCTCCAGGCGGACGCCCCTTTCCTTGTCTGCCGGCGGGTCACCGGGCCTCCTCCAGGACCTCGGCCGGGGTACTGGCCGGACCGGCCAGCTGGGTGATCGGTACCTCGCGGGGCACCTCGAGGCCCTCGCTCTCCCGCGGCGCGGGCGCGGTCGGCACCAGCGGGACGCGTTCGCCGGCGCGGGCGCGCTGCGAGAACCAGATGACCTTGCTGCCGGTCTCGGTGGCGCAGCAGCCCCAGCCGTCGCTCATGGCCGCGAGGTGCTCCAGGCAGCCTCGCAGCTCCTGGTCCGGGCGCAGGGCGCGGTCGTTGTCCCCGATGGCGGTGATCAGGTGCTGCCGGTTCCACCACATCTCGATCGACGTGTTCTTGTCCGTGGCGTGCTCGTCGATGGCCTTGAGCAGCATCTCGGCACCGCCGCAGACGGGCTGGACCAGGTTGTCCAGGTCCCAGAACTTCAGGTGAGCGGCCAGAATGCGGCTGACCTGTCCCACCCGTTCCGGGCTGACTTCCACGTCGAGGTGGTAGTAGCAGGGCACTGCGGTCTTCATCGGTCGGCTCCTCACCGCGAAGCTCAGCTCCTTCTCGCTCCCGCGGTCCTGCGGGACGCGCCCCGAACACGGAACGTGAGCGCCTATCGCTTCTGAGTCACCCTCAGCGTGAGGGTGCTAGCCCGTTCGTGCAACACGAGTGCACGGTTGATGCGGTGGAGCACACAAGTGAGCGGGCAAAGGGGCCCGAACGGCCCAGGAGAGCCGCCACTGGTTGAAGCTCCAACAAGACGCTGTGTCGCCGCGCATGCACCATGTGTGAAGAACTCGATCGCCGTTACGGGTCCGTGCCGCAGTGCGCACGGCCGCCGTCCGACCGTCGGGAGACCGTGCCCCTCGAGCCCGAAAGGTGATCGGCGCCATGCTGCTACCCGCCAAAGCCGAAGTCGCCCGGCAGTTGCGGCGTTACCGGGCCTGGGAACGCGTGATGCTCGCGGCACCGAACGACCGCACGGTGCGGACCACGTTCGAGGACTCCGGCTACACGCTCTGCGTGCTGATGGGCAAGCGCTGCGCACGGGAGGCGGCGGACGCGGCCGAGCGGTACCTGCGCACGAACCAGGTCACCTATCTGCAGGAGCAGCAGATCACCTGCCTGCAGGACCAGGTCACCCGTCCGACGGAACCGAACGAGCGGCCTCGTCCGGCCGCGGCGGTCAGAAGAAGAGCGCCGGCGGCGGAGCGGAGATCCCCGGCCGCCGAACGGAGATCCACTGCGGGAAGGTAGCGCCCTTCCCGCACCTTTTGTCCCCTGAACCGGGCCCGCGGCCCGGCTTTCGAGCACGGTGGAGGTGAGGACCATGAGTAGGACCCGGGCCATCGGCCGTATCCCGGTACGGGATGTCCGCCCGGCCGTGGAGAGCGGCAACCGGCCGGCGAAGGCGGTCGTGGGCGAGACGTTCGAGGTCACCGCCACCGTGTTCCGGGAGGGGCACGACGCGGTGGCCGCCAACGTCGTCATGAAGGATCCCGAGGGCCGCCCCGGCCCGTGGACACCGATGCGCGAGCTCGCCCCCGGTAGCGACCGCTGGGGCGCCGAGGTCACCGCGAACGCCGTCGGCCGCTGGTCGTACCGGGTGGAGGCCTGGAGCGATCCGGTGGCCACCTGGCGCCACGCGGCGGGCATAAAGATCCCGGCGGGCATCGACCCGGGCCTGGTCCTGGAAGAGGGCGCGGAACTGTACGAGCGGGCAGCGGCCGGCGTGCCGAGGGAAGCCGGCCGCGACGTGCTGCTCGCCGCGGCGGAGACCCTGCGCGACGACTCGCTGCCCCCGGCGGCCAGGTTCGCGGCGGCGCTGACGCCGGAGGTGGACGAGGTCCTGGACCGGCATCCGCTGCGGGACCTGGTCACCAGCAGCGAGCCCCTGCCCCTGCTCGTGGAGCGGGAGCGGGCGCTGTACGGCTCGTGGTACGAGTTCTTCCCGCGCTCGGAGGGCACCCCGCAACAGCCCCACGGCACGTTCCGCACCGCGGCCCGCAGGCTGCCGGCGATCGCCGAGATGGGCTTCGACGTCGTCTACCTCCCGCCGATCCACCCCATCGGCACCACCTTCCGCAAGGGCAGGAACAACACCCTCTCCCCCGGCCCCGAGGACGTCGGTGTGCCCTGGGCGATCGGCTCCCCCGAGGGCGGCCACGACGCGGTGCACCCCGCCCTGGGCACGCTGGAGGACTTCGCCTGGTTCGTTCAGCAGGCCCGGGAGCTGGGCATGGAGGTGGCGCTGGACTTCGCGTTGCAGTGCTCCCCGGACCATCCCTGGGTGCAGAAGCACCCGGAGTGGTTCCACCACCGCCCGGACGGCACCATCGCCTACGCGGAGAACCCTCCGAAGAAGTACCAGGACATCTACCCCATCGCCTTCGACGCCGACATGGACGGCCTGGTCGCCGAGACGGTGCGGGTGCTGCGGCACTGGATGGA
>NZ_JBEZYZ010000012.1:0-321290 GCF_040638895.1 Streptomyces sp. NPDC024017
GCGCGCAGGTGTTCAACCCGGAGAACGGGGGCGCGGTCCTGTGGCAGCACTTGTTCTGGTTCTTCGGCCGGGGGTGTCCGCCCGCAGCGGTTGGCGCGTCAACGAACAGTCAGTCGGCACGCAACCCCATCGCGCCGTTCCGAGGACGGACACCCCCCGACACGGCCCCGACCCACCGCATCGAGCAGGCGCCAACGAGGCGCACCCCCACCACCGGAGGGCACGAACCCCGCTCAGCGATGCCCGTGCACATGCCTCCACCGCAACACCCCGACAGCCACCACGGCCCCCGCCGCCCCGGCCACCAGCACCGGCTTCGGGTGCCGCATCCCGGCCTGGACAGCGGTCCGCACCGGACGAGGCCCCGTATGCGTCGCCCTGTCCTGCACGGTGTGCCCCGCCTGCGCGGCACTGCTCCGCAACTGCACCGTCATCGCCCCGGCCTTGTCCCGCAGATCAGCCGCCCGCGCCCGCGCACGCCCCTTCACATCCGCCTTCCCCGCCAACTCCGCCACCGTGTTGCCGAGTTCACCGCGGGTCCGCTCGATCTGCCGCCGCAGCTCATCGGGGCCCTTCGCCCCACTCGTCGCGTCCGTCATCGATGCGCCCTCTCCTTGATCTCCTCCACGTCGGCCCTGACACTGCCGAGGGCCTTCTCCGGCGTAGGCGGCGCGGCCTTCCTCAGCTGCCCACGCCCGGTCGCCGCCAGCACGGCCGCGATCACGAACAGCACCCCGGTGACGATCAGCGCCGCGGCCCACACGGGCAGCACCAGCGAGAGCGCGGCGACACCCGTACCGGCCAGCGCGAGCAGCCCGGCGTACGCGACGGCCCCCGCCGCCCCGAGCAGCCCGCCACCACGCCCCGCACGCCGGCCCTTCTCGGCCAGCTCCTCCTTGGCGAGAGCCACTTCCTGCCGCATGAGCGTGGAGAGCTGCTCCGTGGCCTGTGCGACGAGCTCGCCCACGGAGTGGCGCTCGTCGTGCACGGCCCGATGTTCCATGGTCCCGGTCACGGTGTTCCGCCTCCTCTCGAAGTCAGGAACCCCCGGGTACCCGGACGGCCCCGCGGCTACCCTGCGACTCGCCCCCAGCCCTGCCGAGCCCGCGCCTCGGCAGGGCACCGGCCAGAACTCCCCCCACCATGAAGCAAAACTTACACATACCTGGTAGCAGAATTAAGTGGAGCTACACAGTCAACAGCCCGACACTACCCCCATGACCACGCCGCCCACGCCGCCCACACCACCCCTCGGCCGCACCCTCTGCGCCATGATCACCCCCTTCACCCCGTCCGGAACCCTGGACCTCGACGGCGCCCAGCACCTCGCCACCCACCTGGTGGCGAACGGCTGCGACGGCCTGGTCCTCTCCGGCACGACGGGCGAGTCCCCCACCACCACGGACGCCGAGAAGTCGGCCCTCGTCGCTGCCGTCCGGGAGGCGGTGGGCGACCGGGCGAAGGTCGTCACCGGTATCGGCACCCCCGACACCCGGCACACCGCCGAACTGGCCCGGGAGGCCGAAAAGGCGGGCGCGGACGGCCTGTTGGTGGTGTCGCCGTACTACAGCAGACCCCCACAGGACGCGATCGAGGCCCACTTCCGGGAGATCGCGGACGCCTCCGAACTCCCGCTCATGCTCTACGACATCCCGGCGCGCACCGGCACCCGCATCGACCCGGAGACGATCCTCCGCCTCGCCGACCACCCCAGGATCGTCGCGGTCAAGGACTGCTCCTGCGACTTCCTGGGCGCCCAGAAGGTGCTCGCCCGCACAGCCCTGGCGTACTACGCGGGCTGCGACGAACACAACCTCGCGCTGTACGCCGTGGGCGGCACGGGATACGTCAGCACGGTCGCGAACGTGATCCCGAGCCACCTGCGGGCCGCCCTGGACGCCTTCGACGCGGGCGACACGGCCCGGGCGGCCCGCCTCCAGCAACGGGCGACACCTCTCATCGAGGCGATCATGTCGGCGGGCCTGCCGGGCACCGTCACGGCGAAGGCGCTCCTCAACGAACTGGCCCTGCCGGCAGGCCCGGTCCGCAGGCCCCTTCAGCCCGCCGGCCGCAGGACGACCGACGAGCTGCTCTCGCTCCACGAAGACCTGATCAGCACGTGATCACCGCTCCGCGAACACCGGCTCCCACCGCCCCTTGGTGTTGTCCTTGGGTGACCGGAAGTCGCTGAGCGGGGTGGTCTTCTCGCCGCCGATGGTCACCAGCACCAGCCGCTGGTGGTACTCGTTCCCGTCCGCCCCGATGTCCCAGGCGACGAGCGAGTTCCCGTCCGCCCAGGCGAGCAGTTGCTGCCCGCGCACCTCGCGCTGCTTCCCGGTGCGCGCGTCGAGGACGAAGGACGACGTCTTCCACTTCCGCCCCGCGAACGGCCCGGCGACGAGCTGTCCGTCCGGCGACACCCCCGCGTCGACGGACCAGTCCCGGTACCGCTCCAGCTCCGGCGCGAGGACTTCCTTGCCGGTGAAGTCGTACCACTTCTCGCCGGGTTCGGTGGGCATCCCGGACCAGACGAGACGGCCGTCGCGGGTGAACGCGAAGTCCTGACGGGAGTTGATGAACGCCTCGGGGTTGTGCGCACCCCCGCCGATCTCCACCCCGGCCCAGGAGCCGCTCCCGGACGCCACGTCGATGACATGGAACCCGGTCCGGTCCGACTCCATGAACGGGGCGTCCCAGCCCTCCGACCCGTCGATCTTCACCCGGCGGTCGGGGTTCTTGCTGTACGTCGTCGCGACGAGCTTCCTGCCGTCGGTGGAGAACTCCACGCCCGCCACCGGCCGGTCGACCGGGATCCACCGCTTGACCTGTCCGCTCGCCAGATCGAGCAGTCCGATGCGCGGCACGGGCAGGTCCCGCTCCAGCACGGCGGCGGTCGTCATCCCGGGGGCGACCGCGACGTACGACCACCGGTCGTCCTTCGCGTACTTCTTCGTCTTCGGGTTCAGCAACCAGTACGTCCGCTCCGAAACGGCACGGTCGGCGGACTGCTCGACGACGGTGCTGGTGTAGTAGGCGGCCAGCGCGACCCGCCCGGCCGCGATCATGTCGCGCGGCGGAGACTGGTCCGGGTGGGCGGTGATGCCGGTCTGCTCGACCCCGCCCGAGGGGCGTACGTCCTGCTTGCCGGCGTCCAGGACGGGCACGGCCACGGCGACGGCCACCACGGCGACGGCCGCGGCGGCCGCGGCCGCGAGCCGCCGGCTGCGGCGGCGACGGCGCACGGCCAGCACCCGGTCGGCGAAGCCGGGAGCCGCGGGCGGCTGCCCGTCGGCCTGGTCGCGCAGTGCGTCACGCACGAGTTCGTCGACGTTCACTGACGCACCTCCACGGGCGAGTAGTCACGGGAGGGCCGCTGCTCGGCGTCGGCCGGGCCGAGGGCGGCCAGCTCGGGCGCGAGGGCGCGCAGCCGGGCGAGGGAACGATGGGTGGCGGACCGTACGGTGCCGACGGAGCAGCCCAGGATGCGGGCCACCTCGCCCTCGGGCAGGTCCTCGAAGTAGCGCAGCACGAGCACGGTGCGCTGCCGCGCGGTCAGCCGGGCCAATGCGCCGCGCATCAGCAGGCGCAGCTCGGCGGCCCCGGAGGCGTCCGGGTCGGTGCCGGTCTCCGGCAGTTCGGCGACGCTCAGTTCTCGCCTCGGCCACTTCAGCCGCCAGCGGCTGACCTGCTGCCGGTAGAGGATCTGGCGGACGTACGCCTCGGGTTCGTCGATGCGGTGCCAGCGGCCCGCCGCCTTGATCAGCGCGTTCTGGAGCAGGTCCTCGCCCGCGTGCCGGTCGCCGCCGCTCAGCAGGACGGCGGTCTTCAGCAGCGCGGACGACCGGTTCGCCACGAACTCCCGGAAACTCTCCTGCGCTTCGGCATCCATCGTCACCTTCGCTCTCCCCCGGGGCGAACCCTGTGCCCGCTCCCCGTACTTCCTGTGACGCGTGCGGGGGCGTCCCGCTATGCCACCGGCCAGGAACAAAAAAGAGGGGACGGCCCGCACCGCAGTCACCTGCGGCACGGGCCGTCCCGTCTGCTCCGCCCGTTCAGTTCCAGGCGTACCCGTCACCGAACAGCAGCGTGTGCTCCAGCACGTCCTCCGCCGGGTCGTCGATCTGACCGACGTTGACGTTGATCAGACCGACCCGGTGGCCGTTGTGCGAGCCGGTGTTGGTCTCGTCGGCGTGCGCGGCCCCCGCCGGCAGCCAGCACACCGCCAGCACCGCGACCACCCCGGCCAGCCGGCACACCACGGCCCGCCCCCGCTCGTTCCTCATGCCCCGGTCCTCTTTCATCGGTTCGGCGTCTGATCGGACACTGCGTCCACCCGTTCATCTGCCAAAACCACCGCGAGGTCACGCCGGGTCATCCGTACGGGGGGCGTCAGTTGTGGCTGTGCAGGATCTCGTTCAGCCCGCCCCACACCGCGTTGTTCGGCCGGGCCTCGACCGTGCCGGTGACCGAGTTGCGGCGGAAGAGGATGTTGGAGGCGCCGGACAGCTCGCGGGCCTTGATGATCTGGCCGTCGGGCATGGTGACGCGGGTGCCGGCGGTGACGTAGAGGCCCGCCTCGACGACGCACTCGTCGCCCAGCGCGATACCGACGCCCGCCTCGGCGCCGATCAGGCAGCGCTCGCCGACGGAGATGATGACGTTGCCGCCGCCGGAGAGGGTGCCCATCGTGGAGGCGCCGCCGCCGATGTCCGAGCCGTCGCCGATCACGACACCGGCGGAGATGCGGCCCTCGACCATCGACGTGCCGAGCGTGCCGGCGTTGAAGTTGACGAAGCCCTCGTGCATGACGGTGGTGCCCTCGGCGAGGTGCGCGCCGAGGCGGACCCGGTCGGCGTCGGCGATCCGGACGCCCTTGGGGGCCACGTAGTCCGTCATTCGCGGGAACTTGTCGACGGAGGTCACCTGCAGGTGCAGGCCCTCCGCGCGGGCGTTCAGCCGCACCTTCTCCAGGTCGTCGACGGCGACCGGGCCGAGCGAGGTCCAGGCGACGTTGGCGAGGAAGCCGAAGATGCCGTCCAGGCTCTGGCCGTGCGGCTTGACCAGGCGGTGGGAGAGAAGGTGCAGGCGCAGGTACGCGTCGTGCGCGTCGATCGGCTTCTCGTCGAGCGAGGCGATGACCGTGCGGACCGCGACCACCTCGACGCCCCGGCGGGCGTCCGGGCCGATCGCCGCGGTAGCGCCACCGCCGAGCAGCTCCGCGGCACGCTCGGCGGACAGCCGCTCGGTGCCGGACGGGCCGGGCTGGTCGGCCAGCTCGGGCGCGGGGAACCAGGTGTCGAGAACGGTGCCGTCGGCGGCGATCGTGGCGAGGCCGGCGGCCACGGCGCCGGTGGTGCGAGGAGCAGTCGTGTCGGTCATGAGGGAAACCTAACCGGCGGACGGCGGTCGATGCGAGCCGGTGCGGGGGCATCTCACGGGACGGGCGGTATCCACCCCTCGAAGGCACCCCTCAGCAGCACGGACACCCGCCCCGCCGGCCTCACCCGCGGGCCCCCGCGACGACCCGCCCCAGCACCTGCCGCGCGTACTCCTCGTCGTACGGCACCCCCGTCAACAGCACCTGAAGACAGATGCCGTCGATGAGCGCCACGAGCGCCCGCGCGGTGACCGGATCCGTACGCCGGGACAGCAACTCGGCGACCGTCTCGGTGCACTCGGCGGCGACGGGGCGCAGGGCGGGCCGGCGCAGGGCGGCCAGATACAGCTCGTACTCCAGCTCGACGCCGGTGCGGTCGCCCGTGAGCCACTCCCCCATCCACCCGGCGAGTTCGGCCGCGAGGTCGGTCTGCGGATCCGCCAGGCCGGCGCGTGCGGCGGCCACCTTGGCGAACCCCTCGTTGGCCTGCCGCAGCGCGGCGACCATGAGTTCGTCGAGGGTCGTGAAGTGGTACGTCGTGGAGCCGAGCGGCACATCGGCCTCGGCGGCGACACTGCGGTGGCTCAGCCCGGCGATGCCCTTCTCGCCGACGACCCGGATCGCCGCGTCGATGATCCGCTGCCGCCGCTCGGGGTCGTAGCGCCGGGGCATCAGTGAGCGCCTCCCATGTTCAGCACCACGACCCCGGCGATGATCAGCGCGATACCGGCGGCCTTGGCCGTGGTCATGCCCTCCCCCAGGAACAGGATCCCGATGGTGGCGATGGCCGCGGTGCCGACGCCGGACCAGATCGCGTACGCCGAGCCGACGGAGACGGTCTTCAGCGTCTGCGCGAGCAGCGCGAAGGAGACGACGTATCCGAGGAGCGTGAGCAGCGAGGGCCCGAGCCGGCTGAAGCCGTCGCTGAACTTCATCGCGGTCGTCGCGCCCACTTCGGCGGCGATGGCCGCGGCCAGCATCACATAACCCATGCGTACGAGCGTACACATCACCTGTACACCCGTACACAACGAGAGCCCGGGTATCGGTGAGAAACCGCTCTCACCAAACGCGTCACAGGCGCCCCACCTGTCCACTACGGTGTCACCGATCACACACCGGGCCACCACAACTGCGCCGCCGTCAAGGGTGCCCCGCCGGAGGAACAGCGCATGTCAGCAGAGAAGTCCCGGCCGCCACAGGATCGCCCCTGGGAGAGCGGCTGGGCCCCGGACACCACCCGGGCACCGGGGACGCGACGGCTCTGGCTGGCGGGCACGCTGGCCCTGGCCACGGTCACCGCGTGCGTCACGGCCATCACCGTGATGGACAGCGAGTCCGGCGAGCCGAGAACCCGGGCGGCGGAGCCGACCACCCTCAGCAGCTCGGCGCCGGGCGGCCTGATCTCCTTCGCGACCCCCTCCAAGGGGGGCGCCGAAAAGGCCGGTGCGGACCGCGCCCACCAGTCCCCCACCCCCACCAGCAGCGCCCCGAAGGCCGCCCCGAGCCCGGAGCCCCAGAAGAAGGCCCCGAAGCCGCCGAAGGCGTCACCCACCCCTTCGAAGCATCCGAAGCCCCCGTCCTCGCAGGGCATATCCATACGCTCGGTCAACTTCCCCGACCGCCACTGGCGGGTGCGCGACGGCTATGTGCGCCTCGACCAGATCGGATCGGGCCCCGAGCAGCGCGAGGACGCCACCTTCCAGCGCGTCGCCGGCCTCTCCGACTCCGCCTGCTACTCCTTCACCACCGCGGACGGCCGCTACCTCCGCCACCGCAGCTTCGTCCTGGTCGCCGACAGCAACGACGGATCGTCCCTCTTCCGCCAGGACGCGACGTTCTGCCCCCGCGTCTGGTCCCGCTCGGGAACGCTCACGCTGGAGTCGGTCAACTACCCGGGCCGCTTCCTGCGCCACCGCAACTTCCAGCTCCGCCTGGACCCCCTCGAGAACAGTCACCAGTACTACGCGGACGCGTCGTTCCAGATCGTCTCCGGCCTGGACTGAGCATGCGTGAGGGCGGCACCCGGGATGGGTGCCGCCCTCATTCGCGTCAGTGGATCTCAGACGTTGAACCCCAGAGCACGCAGCTGCTCGCGGCCGTCGTCCGTGATCTTGTCGGGGCCCCACGGCGGCATCCAGACCCAGTTGATGCGCAGCTCGCTCACGAGGCCGTCCGTGGCGGACTTCGCCTGGTCCTCGATGACGTCCGTCAGCGGGCAGGCCGCCGAGGTCAGGGTCATGTCGAGCGTCGCGATGTTCGCGTCGTCGATGTGAATGCCGTAGATCAGGCCGAGGTTGACGACGTCGATGCCCAGCTCGGGGTCGACCACGTCGTACAGCGCCTCACGGACCTCTTCCTCAGAGGCCGGCTTCATCTCAACGGTCTCGCTCATGCCGTCGTCTCCTTCTCGGCGTCGGCTCCGCCCAGTACCTGGGCCGTCGCGTCCTTCCAGGCCATCCAGCTCAGCAGGGCGCACTTCACCCGGGCCGGGTACTTGGACACCCCGGAAAACGCGACCGCGTCCTCCAGGATCTCCTCCATCGCATCGTCGGGTTCGAGCTTCCCCTTGGACTGCATCAGCTCCAGGAATGTCTCCTGGATCTTCCGCGCGTCGGAGAGGTCCTTGCCGACGAGGAGGTCGTTCAGTACGGACGCGCTCGCCTGGCTGATCGAACAGCCCTGGCCCTCGTACGAGACGTCCTCGATCGTGGTGCCGTCGTACTTCACGCGCAGTGTGATCTCGTCACCGCACGTCGGGTTGACGTGGTGCACCTCGGCGTCGCCATCCCGCAAGCCCCGCCCGTGCGGGTTCTTGTAGTGGTCCAGGATGACTTCCTGGTACATGGAGTCCAGTTTCACCGTTCAGCACGCCCCTCAGCCGAAGAAGTTCCGTACGTGCTCCAGGCCGTCGACCAGTGCGTCGATCTCGGCCGGCGTGGAGTACAGATAGAACGACGCTCGCGTGGTCGCAGGAATTCCGTAGCGCAGGCAGACCGGGCGTGCGCAGTGGTGGCCGACCCGGACCGCGATGCCCTGCTCGTCGAGGACCTGACCCACGTCGTGCGGGTGGATGTCCCCGAGGGTGAAGCTGATCGCCGCGCCGCGCTCCTCGGCCGTGGTGGGGCCGATGATCCGCAGGTCGGGGACCTCCAGCAGCCGCTTGACCGCGTACTCGGTGAGCGCGTGCTCGTGGGCGAGGATCTTGTCCATGCCGATCGAGTTGAGGTAGTCGATCGCCGCGCCCAGTCCGACCGCCTGGGCGATCGGGGGCGTGCCCGCCTCGAACTTGTGAGGCGCCGGGGCGTAGGTCGAGGAGTGCATCGACACCGTCTCGATCATCTCGCCGCCGCCGAGGAACGGAGGCAGGTCCTCCAGCAGCTCCTGGCGGCCCCAGAGGACGCCGATGCCGGTCGGGCCGCACATCTTGTGGCCGGTGAAGGCCACGAAGTCGGCCTGCAGGGCCTGCACGTCCAGCGGCATGTGCGGCGCGGCCTGGGAGGCGTCGATGCACACCAGCGCACCGACTTCCTGGGCGCGGCGCACGATCGCCTCGACGGGGTTCTGGGTGCCGAGGATGTTGGAGACCAGCACGAAGGAGACGATCTTCGTCTTCTCCGTGATGATCTCGTCGATGTTCGACAGGTCGAGGCGGCCGTCGTCGGTCAGGCCGAACCACTTCAGCTTCGCGCCCGTGCGCTGCGCGAGCAGCTGCCACGGCACGATGTTGGAGTGGTGCTCCATCTCCGTGATGACGATCTCGGTCTCGGAGTCCACGCGGTAGGGCTCGTCGGCCCAGCCCAGCATGTTCGCCACGAGGTTGAGCGACTCGGAGGCGTTCTTGGTGAAGATCACCTCGTCACGGCTGGGCGCGTTGATGAACTCCGCGACCTTGTCGCGCGCACCCTCGTACAGCGCCGTGGCCTCCTCGGCGAGCACATGCACACCGCGGTGGACGTTGGCGTTGTAGCGCTCGTAGTACTCGCTCAGGGCGTCCAGTACCTGGCGCGGCTTCTGGCTCGTCGCCGCGTTGTCCAGGTACACGAGCTTCCGGCCGTCGTGGACCTGGCGGTCCAGGATGGGGAAGTCCTTGCGGATCGCCTCTGTGTCGAGGAGGCCCGGCAGCAATGTCACGCGGATGCGCCACCCTTCGTGTAAACCTCGTAGCCCTCGTTCTCCAGCTTGTCGGCGAGCTCGGCGCCGCCGGACTCGACGATCCGGCCGCCGGAGAAGACGTGCACGTGGTCGGGCTTGATGTAGCGGAGGATGCGCGTGTAGTGCGTGATCAGCAGGGTGCCGACCTCGCCCGTCTCGCGGACCCGGTTCACGCCCTCGGAGACGACGCGCAGCGCGTCGACGTCCAGGCCGGAGTCGGTCTCGTCGAGGACGGCGACCTTGGGCTTGAGGAGCTCCAGCTGGAGGATCTCGTGGCGCTTCTTCTCACCGCCGGAGAAGCCCTCGTTGACGTTGCGCTCGGCGAAGGACGGGTCGATGTTGAGGCGCTCCATGGCCTCCTTGACCTCCTTCACCCAGGTGCGCAGCTTGGGGGCCTCGCCGCGGACGGCGGTGGCGGAGGTGCGCAGGAAGTTCGACACGGACACACCCGGCACCTCGACCGGGTACTGCATCGCGAGGAACAGGCCGGCGCGGGCGCGCTCGTCGACGGACATCTCCAGGACGTCCTCGCCGTCGAGGGTGACGGTGCCGCCGGTGATCGTGTACTTCGGGTGACCCGCGAGGGAGTAGGCGAGGGTCGACTTGCCGGAGCCGTTGGGGCCCATGATGGCGTGCGTCTCGCCCTGCTTCACGGTGAGGTCGACGCCCTTGAGGATTTCCTTCGTGGCGTTGTCGGCCTCGACGGTGACGTGCAGGTCTCGGATTTCAAGCGTTGCCATGAATGCCTCAGGACTCCTGGGTGAGGGAGACGAGCACGTCGTCCCCATCGATCTGTACGGGGTAAACGGGGACGGGGCGCGTCGCCGGAAGGGCGTCGGGCTTGCCGGAACGGAGGTCGAAACGCGAGCCGTGCAGCCAGCACTCGATGTGGCAGTCGTCGACCTCGCCCTCCGACAGGGAGACGTTCGCGTGCGAGCAGATGTCGTGGATCGCGAACACCTCGCCCTCGGTCTGCACGATGGACAGGGGCGTGCCGTCGAGTTCCACCCGCTTCGGGGTGTCCTCCTCCAGCTCGCCCAGTCCACAGGCGCGTACGAAGGTCATGCGACCGCCGCCTCCAGCTCCTCCTCGATCCTGGCGATCAGACGCTCCTCGATGTCGGGGAGGCCGATCTGCTGGACCAGCTCGGCGAAGAAGCCACGGACCACCAGCCGGCGGGCCTCCTGCTCCGGGATGCCGCGGGCCATGAGGTAGAAGAGCTGCTCGTCGTCGAAGCGGCCGGTCGCCGAGGCGTGGCCGGCGCCGACGATCTCGCCGGTCTCGATCTCGAGGTTCGGTACGGAGTCCACGCGCGCCCCGTCCGTGAGGACCAGGTTGCGGTTCATCTCGTACGTGTCCGTGCCCTCGGCCGTGGCCTCGATGAGCACGTCGCCGATCCACACCGCGTGCGCGTCGTCGCCCTGGAGCGCGCCCTTGTAGACGACGTTCGACTTGCAGTGCGGGACGTTGTGGTCGACCAGGAGGCGGTGCTCCTGGTGCTGGCCCTGGTCGGTGAAGTACAGGCCGAACAGCTCGGCCTCGCCGCCGGGCCCGGCGTACTGCACGCGCGGGTGCAGCCGGACGAGGTCGCCGCCGAAGGTGACGACGACCGACTTGAAGGAGGCGTCGCGGCCGACGAGCGCGTTGTGCTGCGCGACGTGGACGGCCTTTTCGTCCCAGTCCTGGACGGAGACGACGGTGAGCTTGGCGCCGTCGCCCAGGAGGTAGTCGACGTTGGCGGCGAGCACCGCGTCACCGGTGTGGTCGATGACCACGACGGCCTCGGCGAAAGCGCCCAGCTCGATCACCTGGTGGCCGAAGGCGGTGCCGCCCTCGCCGTGCACCGCGATGCGGATGGGCTCGGTGAGGACGGTCTCCTTGGGGACGGTCACGACCGAGGCCTTCTCGAAGACCGAGTAGGCCTGGGCGGCGACGCGGTCCACCGGGGTGCCGGCCTTGCCGAGCCGCGCGTCGTCGCGGCCGACGGCCTCGACGGTGACGCCCTCGGGGGCCTGGACCTCGACCTTCACGCCGTTGCCGGTGGCGACGGCGGTGCCGTCGTGCAGGCCGCGCAGGCGCTCTAGCGGGGTGAACCGCCACTCCTCCTCACGGCCGTGCGGGACGGGGAAGTCCGCCACGTCGAAGGAGGCGGGCGCGCTCATGCGCGTGGCGACGGTCGACTCCGCGGCGACCGCGATCGAGCCCGCGGTGGTGGATCCCACGGGGATGTTCTGGGCCTCAGCCATGGCTGTCGTGGTGCTCTCTTTCCTGGGTAGGACGTCTGCTGTCGAGGGGGCGGGTCAGCCGACCGCGCCTTCCATCTGCAGCTCGATCAGCCGGTTGAGCTCCAGCGCGTACTCCATGGGGAGCTCCTTGGCGATGGGCTCGACGAAGCCGCGCACGATCATCGCCATGGCCTCGAACTCGCTCAGGCCGCGGCTCATCAGGTAGAAGAGCTGGTCCTCGGAGACCTTGGAGACGGTCGCCTCGTGGCCCATGGACACGTCGTCCTCGCGGACGTCCACGTAGGGGTAGGTGTCCGAGCGGGAGATGGTGTCGACGAGCAGCGCGTCGCAGAGCACGTTCGACTTGGAGCCGTGGGCACCCTCGCCGATCTCGACGAGGCCGCGGTAGGACGTACGGCCGCCACCACGCGCCACGGACTTCGAGACGATGTTGGAGGACGTGTTCGGCGCCATGTGGACCATCTTGGAGCCGGCGTCCTGGTGCTGGCCCTCGCCCGCGAAGGCGATGGAGAGGGTCTCGCCCTTGGCGTGCTCGCCCATCAGGTAGACGGCCGGGTACTTCATCGTCACCTTGGAGCCGATGTTGCCGTCGATCCACTCCATGGTCGCGCCCTCGTAGGCGACGGCGCGCTTGGTGACCAGGTTGTAGACGTTGTTCGACCAGTTCTGGATGGTCGTGTAGCGGCAGCGGGCGTTCTTCTTGACGATGATCTCGACGACCGCGGAGTGCAGCGAGTCCGACTTGTAGATCGGGGCGGTGCAGCCCTCGACGTAGTGCACGTAGGCACCCTCGTCGACGATGATCAGGGTCCGCTCGAACTGGCCCATGTTCTCCGTGTTGATACGGAAGTAGGCCTGGAGCGGAATCTCCACGTGGACGCCCGGCGGCACGTAGATGAAGGAGCCGCCCGACCACACGGCGGAGTTCAGCGACGCGAACTTGTTGTCGCCGACGGGGATGACGGTCCCGAAGTACTCCTTGAAGAGCTCCGGGTGCTCCTTCAGCGCGGTGTCGGTGTCGAGGAAGATGACGCCCTGCTCCTCCAGGTCCTCACGGATCTGGTGGTAGACGACCTCCGACTCGTACTGGGCCGCGACACCGGCGACGAGGCGCTGCTTCTCCGCCTCGGGGATGCCGAGCTTGTCGTACGTGTTCTTGATGTCCTCGGGCAGGTCCTCCCAGGACTCCGCCTGCTTCTCCGTGGAGCGCACGAAGTACTTGATGTTGTCGAAGTCGATGCCCGAGAGGTCCGAGCCCCAGCTCGGCATGGGCTTCTTCTCGAACAGGCGCAGGCCCTTGAGACGGAGCTTGGTCATCCACTCCGGCTCGTTCTTCTTGGAGGAGATGTCCCGGACGACGTCCTCGTTGATGCCGCGCTTGGCAGAGGCGCCGGCCGTGTCGGAGTCGGCCCAGCCGTACTCGTACTTGCCCAGGCCCTCGAGCTCGGGGTGGGCAGTCTCCGTGGGGAGAGTCATGCGGGGTTCCTCCCGGCCGTGCTTGCAGATGCGTTGTGGGAAATCTTGGGGATGAACGTCGTGCAGACGCCGTCGCCGTGCGCGATGGTGGCGAGTCGCTGTACGTGCGTACCGAGCAGCTCGGCGAAAAATTCCGTCTCCGCCTCGCACAGTTGCGGGAACTGCTCGGCGACGTGGGCGACCGGGCAGTGGTGCTGACAGAGCTGCTCACCCTTCTGCGGGTGGGGCGCATTGCGCGCCGTAGCAGCGTACCCGTCGGCACTCAGGGCCTTGGCCAGCGCTTCGGCGCGCTTCTCGGGCGGGACGCCCTCGACCGCCCGGCGGTAGGCGCCCGCCTGCGCGGCGATCCTGGCGCGGGCGAAGGCGGCGATCGCCTCGTTGCCGCCCTCGCGGTCGGCGATCCAGCGCAGGGCGTCCGCCGCGAGCGTGTCGTACGACTGGTCGAAGGCGTCACGGCCGCAGTCCGTCAGGGCGAAGACCTTGGCCGGCCGGCCGCGGGTCCGCGCGCCGTACACCCGCTGCTCGCGCGCCTCCACGACACCGTCGCCCGTGAGGGCGTCGAGGTGCCGGCGCACGGCCGCCTGGGTGAGGCCCAGCCGCTCGGCGAGCTCGGCGACGGTCGAGGGGCCGTGGTCCAGGATGGACCGCGCGACCCGGTTGCGGGTGGACCGCTCCCCGGTCGCCAGCTCCTCGTGAGGTGCCTCGCCGACGTTTTTCACAACGCCATTGTTGCGTAATTCTTCCGGACCGGGCAAGCCGCGGGTGCCGCACATCACGGTGCCCTGCGTCACTTAGGTAAACCTAATCTGACCTGCGGAAACGATCTCTGATCGATCAAACCGGTGGCATGCGGCAGCCGCATCGGGGACACTCCGGAACCATGTCCACACCCCCTCCGACCGGCCCTCTTGTCACCCGCGAGACGCTCCGGACGCAGCTCGGCGAGTTCGGTGTACGCCCTGGTGAGACCCTCCTCGTGCACTCCTCGCTCAGCTCTCTCGGCTGGGTCAACGGCGGTGCCGTGGCGGTGGTGCAAGGACTGCTCGACGCGCTAGGCCAGCGGGGCACGCTCGTGGTGCCCACCCAGACCGGCGACCTGTCCGACCCGGCCCTGTGGAGCAACCCGCCGGTACCCCCGCAATGGTGGGCGGCCATCCGCGCCACCATGCCCGCCTACGACCCGCGGATCACGCCCACCCGTGGGGTCGGCGTCGTCCCGGAGACCGTGCGCACCTGGCCCGGAGCCCTGCGCAGCGCGCATCCGCAGACCTCGTTCGCGGCGCTCGGGCCGCGTGCGGCGGAGGTGCTCGACGGGCACGCGCCCGACTGCCGGCTCGGTGAGCGCAGCCCGCTGGCGAAACTGGAGGCGATGGGCGCCCGGGTGCTGCTGCTCGGGGCCGGCTACGCCTCCTGCACGAGCTTCCACCTCGCCGAGTACCGCATACCCTCCCCGCGCGTCGCCGTGGGCCGGCCGGGTCCGCAGGGCTGGGAGACCGTGACCGAGGTGTCGATCAGCTCGGACCGTTTCGACGAGCTGGGCTACGACTTCGAACGGGACCGTCCCGTCGTCCGCGGAAAGGTGGCCGCGGCCGAGGCCCGGCTGTTCCCCGTGGCCGACGCGGTGGCCTACGCCGCACAGTGGCTGGCGGTCCACCGGCCCCGTGAGGAGGAGTTTCTGCACCCGCCGGTCTGATGTCCGGCGCGCCTACCTAGACTCTGGACCCATGCGAAGTGAGCCCGTGGTCCAGGTCCAGGCCCTGGTGAAGCGGTACGGCACGAAGACCGCGGTGGACGGGCTCGACCTGGTGGCCCGGGCGGGTGTGACCGCTGTGCTCGGCCCCAACGGGGCTGGCAAGACGACCACGGTCGAGACCTGCGAGGGGTACCGCAAGCCGGACTCCGGCACGGTGCGCGTCCTGGGCCTCGACCCGGTGAGACAGTCCGGGGACCTGCGGCCCCGCATCGGCGTGATGCTCCAGTCCGGCGGCGTCTACTCGGGCTCCCGGGCCGACGAGATGCTCCGCCACGTGGCGAAGCTGCACGCCCATCCGCTGGACGTGGACGCGCTGATCGAGCGGCTGGGGCTCGGCTCCTGCGGCCGGACGACGTACCGGCGGCTGTCCGGCGGGCAACAGCAGCGGCTCGCGCTGGCCATGGCCGTGGTCGGGCGACCGGAACTGGTCTTCCTCGACGAGCCGACCGCCGGGCTCGACCCGCAGGCCCGCCGGGCCACCTGGGACCTCGTCCGCGACCTGCGCGCGGACGGCGTCTCCGTGATCCTCACCACCCACTACATGGACGAGGCCGAGCAGCTCGCCGACGACGTGGCGATCATCGACGCGGGCCGGGTCATCGCCCACGGCTCCCCGGAGGAGCTGTGCCGGGGCGGCGCCGAGAACACGCTCCGTTTCACGGGCCGGCCCGGCCTCGACGTGGGCTCGCTGCTGAAGGCGCTGCCCGCCGACTGCTCGGCCGCCGAGCTGACGCCGGGCTCGTACCGGGTCGTCGGCAAGGTCGACCCCCAGCTGCTCGCGACGGTCACCTCCTGGTGCGCCCAGCACGGCGTGATGCCGGAGAAGATCTCGGTGGAGCGGCACACCCTCGAAGACGTCTTCCTGGAGCTGACCGGCAAGGAGTTGCGCTCATGATTCCGGCTCACACCGAGGTCGGCCGGGGGTCCGGCCCGCGGCGCAGCCGCCATCAGGCGCAGCGTCCCCCGGGAAGGCACAGCCTGGAGCTGACCGGCAAGGAGTTGCGCTCGTGACCGCCACCGGCACGGGGATGTACACGCCGAAGCCCGGCGCGGCGCCCCTCCCCCGCATGATCGCGGCCCAGGCCGCACTCGAGACGAAGATGCTGCTGCGCAACGGCGAGCAGCTGCTGCTGACCGTCGTCATCCCGACCCTGCTCCTGGTGCTCTTCAGCACCGTGGACATCGTCGACACCGGCGCCGGAGAGGCGGTCGACTTCCTCGCGCCCGGCATCCTCGCGCTCGCGGTGATGTCGACCGCGTTCACCGGCCAGGCCATCGCCACCGGCTTCGAGCGCCGCTACGGCGTGCTGAAGCGGCTCGCGTCCTCACCCCTGCCCCGTTGGGGCCTGATGACGGCGAAGACGCTGTCCGTCCTGGTCACCGAGGTGCTCCAGGTCGTCCTGCTGACGGTGATCGCCTTCGTGCTCGGCTGGTCGCCGCAGGGCAACCCGGTCGCCGTCGTGCTGCTCCTGGTCCTCGGCACGGCGGCCTTCTCGGGCCTGGGCCTGCTGATGGCCGGGACGCTGAAGGCCGAGGCCACGCTGGCCGCGGCCAACCTGGTGTTCCTGCTGCTGCTCGTCGGCGGCGGCGTCATCGTGCCGCTCGACAAGTTCCCCTCGGGCGTGCAGGACGTGCTCGGCCTGCTGCCGATCTCGGCGTTGTCCGACGGACTGCGGGACGTGCTCCAGCACGGCGCCGGGATGCCCTGGGGCAACCTGGGGATCCTGGCCGTCTGGGCGGTCGTGGGGCTGGCGGCGGCCGGGAAGTTCTTCCGCTGGGAGTAGGGAGGGTGTCCTGTGACGGACCCTCGTGAAAGTGTGCACAAGCGGCGGCCTACGATGGTGCGCGTGCCAAACGTGACCCGCGCCGACGCCATGGCCGCCCTGCGCAACCCGCTCGCCTTCATCGCCGAGCGCTGGACCCCGGATCCCCGGACGGTCCGGCGCGCGGCCCTCACCGCGCTCCTGATGTCGGTGATCATCGTCGTCACCGGTGGCGCGGTGCGGCTGACCGGCTCGGGTCTGGGCTGCCCGACCTGGCCCAAGTGCACCGACGACTCGCTCACCGCCACCAGCGAGATGGGCTTCCACGGCGCCATCGAGTTCGGCAACCGCATGCTGACGTACGTGCTGTGCGCCGCCGTCGGCTGGGCGATCATCGCCGCGCGCTCGCAGAAGCCGTACCGGCGCGGCCTGGTCCGGCTGGGCTGGGCGCAGTTCTGGATCGTGATGAGCAACGCGATCCTCGGCGGCATCGTGGTGCTGGTCGGTCTCAACCCGTACACGGTCGCGGCGCACTTCGTGGCGACATCGGCGCTGATCGCGGTGGCCACGGTGATGTGGCAGCGCACCCGTGAGGGCGACGGGGCACCGCGCCCGCTGGTCGGCAAGGCCGTGCAGCAGCTGGTGTGGTTCCTGACCGTGGCGGCCGTCCTGCTCATCCTGGTCGGCACGGTCGTCACCGGCGCGGGCCCGCACGCGGGCGACTCCAGCGAGGTCGAACGGATGCCGGTCGACTGGGAGACGGTGAGCAAGCTGCACGCCGTGCTGGCGTGGATCGTGGTGACGCTGACGTTCGCCCTGTGGTTCGTCCTCAAGGCGGTCGACGCGCCCAGGAACCCGCTGAACCGCACCCGCGAGCTGTTCCTGATCCTGCTCGCGCAGGGCGTCATCGGTTACGTCCAGTACTTCACGGACCTGCCCGAGGTCCTGGTCGGCCTGCACATGCTGGGCTCGGCCGTGATGTGGATCTGGGTGCTGCGGGTGGTGCTGTCGCTGCGCGAACGGCCGGAGGCCGCCGTGGACCTGCCCGGTCCCCCGGCCGAGGCCACCCTGACGAAGGCCTAGTCCAGCCCGTACACCCGGCGCGCGTTGCCCGACGCCAGCATGCCCGCCACCCGCTGCGCGTCGGCCAGTGACCAGGCGCCCTCGGCGACCCAGGTGCCGAGCACCCGGCCCAGGGCCTCGCGGAACAGGCGGGCGCCCACCACGTGGAGTTCGGGCAGGCCCTGCGCGCCGGTGGAGAAGAGGACCTTGCCGAAGGGGGCCAGCTCCAGGAGCTCCGCGAGGACGGCCGCGGCCCGGGCGCCCGTGCGGACCAGGGCGGCGCCGCAGTCGACGTGGACGTGCGGGAAGACGCCGGCGAGATGGGCGGCGTGCCGGTGGTACGGGTAGCCGTGCAGCAGGACGAGGTGCGTGCCCAGGCCGGCCGTGGCCCGCACGAAGTCCGTCAGCAGCACCGGGTCCGTACGGTCGATCCGCAGCCCCGGCGCACCCAGCCCCGCGTGCAGCTGGAGCGGCAGGCCCGAGGCGACCGCGCTCCACAGCAGATGCCGCAGCAGCACCGGGTCGCTCAGCTCCCCGCCGACCCCGCGCCCGGCGAGCCAGCGGCCCACCGCCCCGCGCACCTCCCCCGGCCCGGGCGGCTCCGGCGCGAGCGCGAGGCCGTGCCGTACTCCCGCGACCGAGGTGAAGGCGACGGCGTTCGCGGCGGCCGCGTGCACCGACTCGGCGAGGTTGGCGAGGAAGGACTCGACGGTTCCGGAGGTGTCGGCGACCTGCTCGGCGAGGAGTTCCAGGCGCACGATCTCGCGGGCCTCGGCGGCTCCGGCGGAGGCCAGCTCGCCGGGTTCCGTCAGATCACCGGGGAGGCCGGTGTCGACCAGGTACGTCGTGATGCCGCTGCCGCGCAGGAGCCGGCGGCCGGACTCCAGGACGCCCAGTTCCCGGCGTCGGGCCAGGTAGCGGGCGGGCGTGCAGTGCGGTTCGAGACCGAGCAGGGGCGGACACCAGCGCCGCACGGCGAAGCCGGTCTGGGTGTCGAAGAGGGTGGTGCCGGGGGCGGGCGGGCCCTCGGTGCGGGAGAGGTGGGCCTCGAAGGTGCCGAGGCCCAGCTCTGTGCGGAGTACTCCGTGGCAGTACTGGTCCACCAGTGACGGCGTTTCGATCATCCGGGCCTCCCGGTGTGGACCCTGTTGCTCTCAAGGGTCCTAACGGGTGAACCGGGTTCGAGGTGGCGGTCCCGAGGGGGGTGCGGGTGATTCGGCGACCGCGGGCGGAGTGTGGCGTGTCGCGCCCACGCGGCGGAGCCGCAGATCGATACAGCCCCGCGCCCCCGAGAGGGTCAGTCGTTCTTGGGGCCGCCGACCTGGATGCCCGCCATGCGCGACCATTCGTAGCGGCCCGTCTTGACCTTCGCGGCGAACTCGCCGTCGAAGGACTCGTGGGCCGTGATGCCGGACTTCTCCACGGCCTTCTCGGCGATCTCGTAGGACGGGGCGACCAGGTCGCCCCAGTTGCCGTCCTCGCCGACCAGGACGATGCGGGCGCCGCGCTCGCCGATGTAGGCGACCTGGCCCTCCGCACCGCCGTGGGCCTGGGAGAAGGAGGAGATCTGCTTGGCCAGCCGGGCCACCTTGCGCTCGGCCTTCGGGTCAACCTGCTGCGTGTCTGCCATGGCCAGGATGCTACTCACGGGTAGATCGTCTCGCGAGGGCAGGGCGGTGTGACGTACGTCAGCGCAGGAACGGGTCGACCGCGACCGCCACGAACAGCAGCGAGACGTAGGTGATCGACCAGTGGAACAGGCGCATCTCCTTCAGCTTCGCGCCCGTCACCTCCGCCTTGGCGCGTGTCTGCAGGCCGTGCGCCTCCCAGAGCCAGAAGCCGCCCGCCAGCAGCGCGACCGACGTGTAGAACCAGCCCGTGTAGCCGAGCGGGGTCAGCAGGAGGGAAACGGCGACCATGACCCAGCTGTAGATCACGATCTGCTTGGCGACGACCTTGTTGGAGGCGACCACCGGCAGCATCGGCACGCCCACGCGCGCGTAGTCCTCCCTCACCTTCATGGACAGCGGCCAGTAGTGCGGCGGCGTCCAGAAGAACATGACGAGGAAGAGGATGATCGGCGCCCACGACATCGAGTTCGTGACCGAGGACCAGCCGATCAGCACCGGCAGGCAGCCGGCGATGCCGCCCCACACGATGTTCTGCGAGGTACGGCGCTTGAGGATCATCGTGTAGACGACGACGTAGAAGAGGAGCGCGCCGAGTGCGAGCCAGGCGCTCAGCCAGTTCACCGTGAGGCCGAACAGCAGCGTCGAGGCGACGGCCAGCGTGATGCCGAAGGCGAGGCACTCACGCGGGCTGACCATGCCGGTGACCAGCGGCCGCTGCGAGGTGCGGTCCATCAGCGCGTCGATGTCGCGGTCGATGTACATGTTGAGCGCGTTGGCGCCGCCCGCGGACATGTAGCCGCCGAGGCACGTCAGCAGCACCAGTGTCAGGTCGGGCACACCCTGCTGCGCCAGGAACATCACCGGCACCGTCGTGATCAGCAGCAGTTCGATGATCCGCGGCTTGGTGAGAGCCACGAATGCCATGACACGGGCCCCGAGCGGCCGGTGGGCCGGGCTCTGGTCCGTCCCGGTCATCCCCGCTGGACGGGATTCAACGGCCGTCACGCACACCCCTACAGAGACATCCCAGCAAGCCTCACCCCTGTGAAGTCCCGGTAAAGGCTCGCGCGTACCACGCCACTTTAGACGTTGCCCAGACTCGGACATTCGCGGGGGTCGGCTCGTGTTGGGAGGCACCTTCCGAAGGGCGCGCCGAAGCTCGATTGAGCACCCGGATGAGCGGCTCCGTATTCACCTGTCGAATGCGGTACGGCCCAGTCATGAGGCGGATCGGGATCAGCCCCGGCACTCTGGAGTGACCCGCAAAAACGCACGTCCCACGGGGGTAGGCTCGACTGCGGCCGGTGGGCGCCCCGATACACCGGCATCCGACATGTGGAGAGGAGCCCTGACCCAGGGTGAGCACCAAGCCGACCACCACAGACCTCGAGTGGACCGAGTTGGACCAGCGGGCCGTCGACACCGCGCGTGTCCTGGCCGCCGATGCCGTACAGAAGGTCGGTAACGGCCATCCGGGTACGGCGATGAGCCTGGCGCCTGCCGCCTACACCCTCTTCCAGAAGGTGATGCGGCACGACCCGGCGGACGCCGACTGGGTCGGGCGGGACCGCTTCGTGCTGTCCGCCGGCCACTCGTCCCTGACCCTCTACACCCAGCTGTACCTGGCCGGCTTCGGCCTGGAGCTGGACGACCTGAAGTCCTTCCGCACGTGGGGGTCGAAGACCCCCGGCCACCCCGAGTACGGGCACACCACCGGTGTGGAGACGACCACCGGCCCGCTCGGCCAGGGTGTCGCGAACGCGGTGGGCATGGCGATGGCCGCCCGCTACGAGCGCGGTCTGTTCGACCCGGAGGCCGCCGAGGGCGAGTCGCCGTTCGACCACTTCATCTACTGCATCGCCGGTGACGGCTGCCTCCAGGAGGGCATCTCCGCCGAGGCGTCCTCCCTCGCGGGCCACCAGAAGCTCGGCAACCTGATCCTGCTGTGGGACGACAACCACATCTCGATCGAGGGCGACACCGAAACGGCCGTGTCCGAGGACACCGTCAAGCGCTACGAGGCCTACGGCTGGCACGTGCAGCGTGTGGAGCCGAAGGCCGACGGCGACCTGGACCCGGCCGCGATCTTCGAGGCGGTCCAGAAGGCCAAGGCCGTCACGGACCGGCCGTCGTTCATCGCGATGCGCTCGATCATCGCCTGGCCGGCCCCGAACGCGCAGAACACCGAGGCCGCGCACGGCTCGGCGCTGGGCGACGACGAGGTCGCGGCGACCAAGCGGGTCATGGGCTTCGACCCGGAGCAGAGCTTCGAGGTCTCCGACGAGGTCATCACGCACACCCGCAGGGCGCTGGAGCGGGGCCAGGCGGCCCGCGCGGTGTGGGAGAAGGCGTACCAGCAGTGGCGGGACAACAACCCCGAGCGCGCCGCGGAGTACGACCGCGTCGCCAAGGGTGAGCTGCCCACGGGCTGGGAGGAGAAGATCCCGGTCTTCGAGGTCGGCAAGGGCGTGGCCACGCGTGCCGCCTCCGGCAAGATCCTCCAGGCGCTCGGCGGGGTCATCCCCGAGCTGTGGGGCGGCTCGGCCGACCTGGCCGGCTCCAACAACACCACGATCGACAAGACGTCGTCGTTCCTCCCGGCGGACAACCCGCTGCCGGAGGCGGACCCGTACGGCCGCACGATCCACTTCGGTATCCGCGAGCACGCGATGGCCGCCGAGATGAACGGCATCGCGCTGCACGGCAACACCCGGATCTACGGCGGCACGTTCCTGGTCTTCTCCGACTACATGCGCAACGCGGTACGGCTGTCGGCGCTGATGCACCTGCCGGTCACCTACGTGTGGACGCACGACTCCATCGGCCTGGGCGAGGACGGCCCGACCCACCAGCCGGTCGAGCACCTCGCCAGCCTCCGTGCCATCCCGGGCCTGAACGTCGTCCGGCCGGCGGACGCCAACGAGACCGCGATCGCCTGGCGCGAGATCCTGGGGCGCTGGACGAAGGAGTTCGGCAAGGGCCAGCCGCACGGCCTGGCGCTGACCCGTCAGGGCGTGCCGACGTACGAGCCCAACGAGGACGCCGCCAAGGGCGGTTACGTCCTGTTCGAGGCCGAGGGCGGTGAGCCCGAGGTGATCCTCATCGCCACCGGCTCGGAGGTGCACGTCGCTGTCGAGGCGCGCGAGCAGCTCCAGGGCGCCGGCGTACCCACGCGCGTGGTGTCGATGCCGTCGGTGGAGTGGTTCGAGCAGCAGGACCAGGGGTACCGGGACAGCGTCCTGCCGCCGGCCGTCCGGGCCCGTGTCGCGGTGGAGGCCGGCATCGGTCTCACCTGGCACAAGTACGTGGGCGACGCCGGCCGCATCGTTTCCCTGGAGCACTTCGGTGCTTCGGCCGACGGCAAGGTCCTCTTCCGCGAGTTCGGCTTCACTCCCGAGAACGTGGCCGCCGCCGCGCGGGAATCGATCGCCGCAGCTCAGCGCTGACGCTTACATACGACACGTAGGAGATGGAATTTCCATGACAGACGCACTCAAGCGCCTCTCCGAGGAAGGCGTGGCGATCTGGCTGGACGACCTGTCGCGCAAGCGGATCACGTCCGGCAACCTCGCCGAGCTGATCGACCAGCAGCACGTCGTGGGCGTCACCACCAACCCGTCGATCTTCCAGAAGGCGATCTCGCAGGGCGACGGCTACGACACGCAGCTGACCGACCTCGCCGCCCGCGAGGTCACGGTCGAAGAGGCCATCCGCATGATCACGACGGCGGACGTCCGTGACGCCGCCGACGTGCTGCGCCCGGTCTTCGACGCCACCGGCGGCAAGGACGGCCGGGTGTCGATCGAGGTCGACCCCCGCCTGGCGCACAACACGCGGGCGACGGTCGCCGAGGCCAAGCAGCTCGCCTGGCTGGTGGACCGGCCCAACACGCTCATCAAGATCCCGGCGACCGAGGCGGGCATCCCGGCCATCGCCGAGACCATCGGCCTGGGCATCAGCGTGAACGTCACGCTGATCTTCTCGCTGGAGCGCTACCGCCTGGTCATGGACGCGTTCCTGACCGGTCTGGAGAAGGCCAAGGAGCGCGGCCTGGATCTGTCGCAGATCCACTCCGTGGCGTCGTTCTTCGTCTCCCGCGTGGACACCGAGATCGACAAGCGGATCGACGCGCTGGGCACCGACGAGGCCAAGGCGCTGCGCGGCAAGGCCGCCGTCGCCAACGCCCGTCTGGCCTACCAGGCGTACGAGGAGGTCTTCTCCTCGGACCGCTGGAACGCCCTGGAGAAGGCGGGCGCCAACAAGCAGCGTCCGCTGTGGGCGTCGACCGGCGTGAAGGACAAGGCGTACAGCGACACCATGTACGTCACCGACCTGGTCGCGCCGAACACGGTGAACACCATGCCCGAGGCGACCCTGTTCGCCACCGAGGACCACGGCGAGATCACCGGCAACACCGTCGCCGGCACCTACGAGCAGGCCCGCGCCGACCTCGACGCGGTCGAGCAGCTCGGGATCAAGTACGACGACGTGGTGCGGCTGCTGGAGGAGGAGGGCGTCGAGAAGTTCGAGGCGTCCTGGACCGACCTGCTGAAGTCGACCGAGGCCGAGCTCAAGCGCCTCGCCCCTTCGGAGGGCTGAACAGGTGTCGAGCAGCAACCCGCTGCGTGACCCCGCGGACCGACGGCTCCCGCGTATCGCGGGGCCGTCGGGCCTGGTCATCTTCGGCGTCACGGGCGACCTGTCCCGCAAGAAGCTCATGCCCGCCGTGTACGACCTCGCCAACCGGGGTCTGCTGCCGCCGGGCTTCTCGCTGGTGGGCTTCGCCCGCCGCGAGTGGGCGCACGAGGACTTCGCTCAGGAGGTCCACGACGCGGTCAAGGAGCACGCCCGCACGCCCTTCCGCGAGGAGGTCTGGCAGCAGCTCATCCAGGGCATGCGCTTCGTGCAGGGCACCTTCGACGACGACGACGCGTTCGAGCGGCTGCGCTCCACGATCGACGAGCTGGACAAGGCACAGGGCACGGGCGGCAACTTCGCCTTCTACCTGTCGGTTCCGCCGTCGGCCTTCCCTGTGGTCATCCAGCAGCTGAAGAAGCATCAGCTGGCCGATCAGACGGGCGGATCGTGGCGGCGCGCGGTCATCGAGAAGCCGTTCGGCCACAACCTCGCCTCGGCCGAGGAGCTCAACAAGGTCGTCCACGAGGTCTTCGCCCCGGACCAGGTCTTCCGCATCGACCACTACCTGGGCAAGGAGACCGTCCAGAACATCCTGGCGCTGCGCTTCGCCAACACGATGTTCGAGCCGATCTGGAACCGGTCCTTCGTGGACCACGTGCAGATCACCATGGCCGAGGACATCGGCATCGGCGGCCGGGCCGGCTACTACGACGGCATCGGCGCCGCCCGTGACGTCATCCAGAACCACCTGCTCCAGCTCATGGCCCTGACGGCCATGGAGGAGCCGGCCTCCTTCGACGCGGACGCGCTGGCCGCCGAGAAGACCAAGGTCCTCGGCGCCGTGAAGCTGCCGAAGGACATGGGCCGGGACACCGTGCGCGGCCAGTACTCGGCCGGCTGGCAGGGCGGCGCGAAGGTGATCGGTTACCTCGACGAGGACGGCATCAACGCCTCGTCGAAGACCGACACGTACGCCGCGATCAAGCTGGAGATCGACAACCGCCGCTGGGCGGGCGTCCCCTTCTACCTGCGCACCGGCAAGCGGCTCGGCCGCCGGGTGACGGAGATCGCGGTCGTCTTCCAGCGGGCCCCGCACTCCCCCTTCGACTCCACGGCCACCGAGGAGCTCGGCTCCAACGCGATCGTCATCCGCGTCCAGCCGGACGAGGGCGTGACGGTCCGCTTCGGCTCGAAGGTGCCGGGCACGTCGATGGAGATCCGGGACGTGTCGATGGACTTCGCGTACGGCGAGTCCTTCACGGAGTCCAGCCCCGAGGCGTACGAGCGTCTGATCCTGGACGTTCTGCTCGGTGACTCGAACCTCTTCCCGCGCACCGAGGAGGTCGAGCTGTCCTGGGAGATCCTCGACCCGATCGAGGAGTACTGGGACAAGAACGGCAAGCCCGCCCAGTACCAGGCCGGTACCTGGGGGCCCGTCGAGGCGGACGAAATGCTCGAGCGAGACGGACGGAGCTGGCGCCGGCCATGAAGATAGACCTCACGGACACCACGGCCAGCAAGGTCAACAAAGCGCTGGTGCAGGGTCGCCGGGCGATCGGCACCCCTGCGGTCGGCATGGTGCTCACGCTGGTCATCGTGACGGACGAGGAGAACGCCTACGACGCGCTGAAGGCCGCGAACGACGCCTCGCACGAGCATCCCGCCCGCACGCTCGTGGTCATCAAGCGCGTCTCCCGCTCACCCCGCGACCGTACGCAGTCCCGCCTCGACGCGGAGGTCCGGGTCGGCGCGGACGCCGGTTCCGGCGAGACGGTGGTGCTGCGGCTGTACGGCGAGGTCGTCGACCACGCCCAGTCGGTGGTGCTGCCGCTGCTGCTGCCGGACGCCCCGGTGGTGGTGTGGTGGCCGGTGAACGCGCCGCTCGACCCGGCGAAGGACCCCCTGGGTGCCCTCGCCCAGCGCCGTGTCACCGACACGTACGCCTCCGAGCAGCCGGTACGGGACCTGGCGACCCGGTCCGGGACCTACACCCCGGGCGACACGGACCTGTCCTGGACCCGCATCACGCCCTGGCGCTCCATGCTGGCGGCGGCCCTCGACCAGGTCACCTGCGAGGTCCGGGCCGTCGAGGTGGAGGGCGAGGAGTTCAACCCGAGCTGTGAGCTGCTGGCGATGTGGCTCGCGGACCGGCTTGACGTCCCCGTGAAGCGGTCGCTGTCCAGCGGCCCCGGTCTGACGGCCGTGCGGATGGACACCAACTGCGGCCCGATCAAGCTGGACCGCGCCGACGGCTCCCTGGCGACGCTCTCGATCGAGGGTCAGCCGGACCGGGCGGTGGCGCTCAAGCGCCGGGAAACCGCCGAGCTGATGGCGGAGGAGCTGCGGCGGCTGGACCCGGACGACACGTACGCGTCCGCGCTGCGGTACGGCGTGGACCGGCTGAAGTCCTCCTGGTCGGCTCAGGTGCCCCGGCCTGCGGCCGCGGAGGGGCCGGAGGCCAAAGGAGAGCGTGGTGAGCCCAAAAGTGACGGGCGAGCACGACTCGCCCTCCCCGCTCCCGTTGAGGCGGCTGCGAAAGCACCCGCTGCGGAAGCGGCGGCGCAGGCACCGGTGAAGCAGGAACCGCCCGCGTTGGAGCCGGTCCGGAAGGCGGAGGTGAAGTGAGTACCGCACCTCAGCTGGTCGTGCACCGCGACAAGGACCTGATGGCGCAGGCCGCGGCGGCCCGGCTGATCACCAAGATCGTGGACGCGCAGACCTCCCGGGGCTCGGCGTCCGTGGTCCTGACCGGCGGCCGCAACGGCAACGGCCTGCTGGCCGCGCTGGCCGCGGCGCCCGCCCGGGACGCGATCGACTGGAGCCGGCTCGACCTCTGGTGGGGCGACGAGCGTTTCCTGCCCGAGGGCGATCCCGAGCGCAACATCACCCAGGCGAGGGAAGCTCTCCTCGACTCGGTGCCGCTCGATCCGAAGCGGCTGCACGCGATGCCCGCGTCGGACGGGCCGTACGGCACCGACGTGGACGCGGCGGCGGCCGCGTACGCGGAGGAACTGGCGCAGGCGGCGGGCCCTGAGAACCACGGCCCTGTGCCCACGTTCGACGTCCTGATGCTGGGCGTCGGGCCGGACACGCATGTCGCGTCACTGTTCCCGGAGCTGCCGGCGGTCCGGGAGACCGACCGCACGGTGGTCGGCGTGCACGGCGCGCCCAAGCCGCCGCCGACCCGGGTGACACTGACGCTGCCGGCGATCCGTGCGGCGCGTGAGGTGTGGCTGCTGGCCGCGGGCGAGGACAAGGCCCAGGCGGCTGCGATCGCCCTCTCGGGCGCGGGCGAGATCCAGGCCCCGGCGGCGGGGGCGTACGGCAGGAGCCGGACGCTGTGGCTGCTGGACGCGTCGGCGGCTTCCCAACTGCCCCGCTCCTTGTACCCGCCGGCTTCGGCTTAGCAACCAGGGGGCTCCGCCCCCTGGACCCCCGTGCCTTCGCCCACCCACCACCCGAAGCAGTCAGCCAGGAGGCTGGACTCGCGAGTTGCCCCCATCAAGGGCAGTTTCGGGTGGCGGGTGGGCATAGGCGGGGGCCCAGGGGGCGGAGCCCCCTGGGCGTGCATCGGCAGTGCCTACTTCACCGACCCGGCCATGACTCCCTGCACGAAGTGCCGCTGGAACGCGAAGAACACCACGACAGGGACGACCAGGGACACGAACGCCCCGGGTGCCAGGACGTCGATGTTGCTTCCGAACTGGCGTATCTGGGACTGGAGTTCCACCGTCAGCGGCTGCGACGCACTGTCCGCGAACAGCAGTGCCACCAGCATGTCGTTCCACACCCACAGGAACTGGAAGATGGCCAGGGAGGCGATCGCGGGCCGTCCCACGGGCAGGACGAGCCGCGTGAAGATGCGCCACTCGCTGCCGCCGTCCATGCGCGCGGCCTCCAGCATCTCCTTCGGCATCTCGGCGAAGTAGTTCCGCAGCAGGAACACCGCGAAGGGAAGTCCGTAGGCCACGTGGAAGAGCACGACCCCGGGGATCGTGCCGAACAGGCCCAGCTGCCCGAAGAGTTTGGCGACCGGCAGCAGACCGATCTGCACCGGCACCACCAGCAGCGCGACCACGACCAGGAAGATCGCCTCCCGCCCGGGGAAGTCCAGCCACGCGAAGGCGTACCCCGCGAGTGCCGCGACGACCACGACCAGCACCGTCGTCGGCACCGAGATCAGCACCGTGTTCCAGAACGCCTGCGTGATGCCGGCGTTCCCCAGCAGCGAGGAGTAGTTGTCGAAGGACAGCTGCCCGGGGCTGGTGAACACCGTCCACCAACCGCCCTTCGCCGTGTCCTCGGCGGACCGCAGCGAGGACAGGAACAGCCCGGCCAGGGGCGTCATCCACACCAGGCCGACCACCACGAGGAAGGCCTGGACGACGCCGTTGCCCAACCCGCGCCGGACCGCGTTCATCGTTGACTCCTTCGGAAACGGCGGACGTTGAACACCATGGCCGGGACGACCAGCAGCAGGAGCAGCACGCCGAGCGCGCTGCCGAGCCCCTGGTTGTTGCCGCCGCCGAACGACACCAGCCACATCTGCGTCGCGAGCACGGTCGCGTCCTCCTGCACGGGCCCAGGCGCGATGATGTAGACGAGGTCGAAGACCTTCATCACGTTGATGACGAGCGTGATGAACACGACCGACAGCACGGGTGCCAGCAGCGGCACCGTGATCCGCCGGAAGATCTGCCACTCGTTCGCGCCGTCCATCCGCGCCGCCTCCAGGGCGTCCCGCGGCAGCGTCGACAGACCCGCCCCGATCAGCACCATGGCGAAGCCGGTCCAGATCCACAGGTAGGCGCCGATGATCGCCGGGGTGACCAGGGCCGGCCCGAGCCAGGAGACACCGTCGTAGGGCTGGGCGAAGTTGGAGGAGGGCAGTTTCACCGCGTAGGAGCCCGGTGCGAGTCCCTCGAAACGGAAGGAGCCGTCCCCGGCCGTGGTCGCCGAGGCGACCTGCTTGCCGTCGCGGACCGCCTCGACCTTCATCTGGGGCAGACCGCTCTCGCGCCGGTCGACCTTGCCCTGCTCCCCTCCCCCGCCGGGCGTGAAGTCCAGGTAGACGACACCGCGCAGTTCGTCGGGGGCGGCCTTTTGTCCCGCCGCCGCGTACGCGGGCGCGGCCCCGCCGGGCAGGTCGTCGGGCTGCACCCCGACCAGGCCCAGCGCCACCGCGTCCCCCGGGGACACGGTCGTACTCGTGCGGTACGAGCCGTCCTTCTCCTTCGTCAGGCCCTGGGCGTCACGCGCCCGGGCCGTCGGGTAGGAGGACTCCCCCTTGAAGGCGTCGTGGACGGAGACCACCGCGGCGTTGAGCACGCCCTTGTCGGGGTCCTCGTCGTAGGCGAGCCGGAAGATGATGCCGGCGGCGAGGAAGGAGACCGCCATCGGCATGAAGAGGAGCAGCTTGAAGGCCGTAGCCCAGCGGACCTTCTCCACCAGCACGGCGAGGATCAGTCCGAGGCCGGTGAGCAGGGCCGGGGCCACGACGACCCAGATGGCCGTGTTCTGGACGGCCTTGAGGGTCGCCGGGTCGCGGAACATCTCGGTGTAGTTGTCGCCGCCGACGAAGCTCGTCCCGGAGGCGTCGAAGAAGCTGCGGCCGATGCTGAACAGCACGGGGTAGACGACGAGCGCGCCGAGCAGCAGCAGCGCGGGCAGCACGAACAGCAGGGCGATGATCTTCCCGCGCCGGCGCAGTCGCCGGGTACGTTCGGCGACCGGGCCGGGCGGTGGGGAGCTCGTCTCTTTCACGAGGGTCGCTGTCATGGCGAATCAGTCCTGGTACGCCTTGGCCGCCGCGGCCTCCAGCTTCGCCGCGGTGCCCTTCGGGTCGGACGGGTCGCGCAGGAAGTCCTGGAGCAGCTTCCACTCGCCGGTGCCCTTCGTGCCGCCGAAGGCAGCCGGGGCCTGGTCGGACATGTCGAAGCGGACCGAGTCCCCGGCCTGGACGAGGGACTTGGCGGTGGCGCGGGTGACGTCGTCGCCGTAGGAGGCGAGGTCGACCTTCTTGTTCGGGGAGAGGAAGCCGCCCGCCTCGGCCCAGACGGCCGAGGCCTCGGGCGTGGCGAGGTACTCCAGGAGGGCCTGGGCGGCCTTCTGGTTCTTGCCGTCCTTGAGGACCACGGCGGCGTCACCGCCGCTGACCACCGGTGCCTCGCCGCCGCCGACCGCCGGGAACGGGAAGAAGTTCGCGTCCTGGCCGACCTTCTTGCCGAACTGGTCCTTGGCGACACCGGCGACGAAGTCGCCCTCGTAGACCATGCCGGCCTCGGGCTCCGGGCCGAAGACCTTCTCCACCGAGCCGGGGAAGTCGGTGTTCAGGGCGCCCTTCTGGCCGCCCGCGATGAGCTGCTTGTCCTTGAAGAGCTTGCCGAGGGTGGTGAGGGCGTCGACGACGGACGCGTCGGTCCACTTCAGCTTGTGCGCGGCGAGGGCGTCGTACTTCTCGGGTCCGGCCTGGGAGAGGTAGACGTTCTCGAACCAGTCGGTGAGGGTCCAGCCGTCCTGCCCGGCCACGGAGAACGCGGCGAGGCCGGAGTCGGACACGGTCTGCCCGGCCTCGAGCATCTCGTCGTAGCTCTTCGGGGGCTTCACGCCGGCCTGCTCGAGGGCGTCGGGGCTGTACCAGACGGTCGACTTGTGGGCGGCCTTGAAGTACAGGCCGTAGAGGGTGCCGTCGACGCTGCCGTACTTCTTCCACACGGGGGCGTATCCGGCGTCGACGGCCTGCTCGGTCTTCTTCGACAGCGGCTTGAGCCAGCCCTTCTGCGCGAACTGCTTGAGCACGCCGACCTGCGGGACCATCACGACGTCGGGGGCGTTGCCGCCCTCGATCTTGCTGCCGACGACGGTGGAGACGTTGTCGCCGGTGGACGTGAACTGCGTCTTGGCGCCGGTCTTCTCGGTGAAGGCGTCCAGCACCTTCTGGAAGTTCTTCTGCTCGGTGCCCGACCAGACGCCGGCCACGGTGATCGACTGGCCGCTGAGCGCCTTGTCGCCGCCGCCGGCCGAGACGGGTCCGCCGCCGCAGGCGGTCGCGCCGAGCGCCAGGGCGAGGGCGGTGCAGCCGGTGAGCAGGGTGGTACGTCGTCGCATCATCGTTGATGTCCCTTCGGAGGGTTCGCTTGCGGGGAGTTCGCTTGCGCGGATGTCGCTGAGGCGGACTTCGCTTGTGCGGAGGTCGCTTGCGGGGCGGTCAGGAACGGATCCACCAGGCGGCCGTCGAGCCGGAGAGCACTCCGGACGGGCAGGGGCCGCTGGCGAGCAGGGGGGAGCCGGGGACCGGCGCGGGTGTGGGGGCCGTGCCGAAGTTGACGGCGCACACCAGGTCGCCGCGTTCGAAGGCCAGGACGCCGGGCGAGGCATCCAGCCAGCGCATGGTGCCCTCTCCCAACTGGGGCAGAGCGGAGCGCAGTTGGAGGCCGTCGCGGTACAGGTGCCAGAAGGAGCGGGTGTCGGCGAGGGCGCGGTCGGTGGCGTACTCGGCGAAGTACTCCGGCTGCGGCAGCCACGGCTTGGCGCTCTCCACGCCGGGCGTGAAGCCGAACGGCGAGGCCTGGCCCGACCAGGGCAGGGGGACCCGGCAGCCGTCGCGGATGCGGGCGCGGCTGCCGGTGCGGCGGAAGATCGGGTCGGTGAGCACGTCGTCGGGCAGGTCCACGACCTCCGGCAGACCGAGCTCCTCGCCCTGGTAGATGTAGGCGGCGCCGGGCAGGGCCAGCATCAGCAGCGCGGCGGCGCGGGCGCGGGCGGCGCCGAGGCCGCTGCCCTCGGTGGCGGGTTCGCCGTAGCGGGTGACCGTGCGGACCTGGTCGTGGTTGTTGAGGACCCAGGTGACGGTCGAGCCGGTCCCGGCGATGTCCTGCATGGCCTCCGAGATGACCTTCTGGAAGGCGTCGGCGTCCCAGGAGGCGCTGAGCAGGTCGAAGAAGAAGGCCTGGTGCAGCTCGTCGGAGCGGACGTACTGCGCGTGCTCGCGGGCGGTCGGGACGGACACCTCGCCGACGAGGAGGCGTTCGCTGCCGTCGCGTTCGGTGTACTCCTCGCATATGGAGCGCCAGCGCCGCCACACGTCGTGCACCTCGGGCTGGTTCCAGGCGAGCGGGTTGACCGAGTCGCGGGTGCGGGCGTCGGCCTCGGGGTCGTCGGAGTCGGGCAGCTCCGGGTGCTTGTAGAGGCCGGCTGCGACGTCGATGCGGAAGCCGTCGATGCCCCGGTCCAGCCAGAAGCGCAGGACCCGGTCGAACTCGGTGCCGATCTCGGGGTTGCGCCAGTTCCAGTCGGGCTGCTCGGGCGCGAACATGTGCAGGTACCACTGGCCGGGCGTCCCGTCCGGCTCGGTCACCCGGCTCCAGGCGGGGCCGCCGAACATGGAGTGCCAGTTGTTGGGCGGCTCGGCGCCGTCCGGGCCGCGGCCGTCGGCGAAGTGGAAGCGGGCCCGGGCCGGGCTGCCGGGAGCCGCCGCGAGCGCCTCGCGGAACCAGGGGTGCTCGCTGGAGCAGTGGTTCGGGACGATGTCGAGCAGCACCTTGATGCCGAGCCGCCGCGCGGCCCCCACCAGCTGGTCGAACTCGTCGAGGTCTCCGAAGAGCGGGTCGACGTCGCAGTAGTCGGCCACGTCGTAGCCGTGGTCGTGCTGCGGCGAGGGATAGAAGGGGCTCAGCCAGATCCCGTCGACGCCGAGCTTCTTGAGGTACGGCAGTCCGGCCCGGACTCCGGCGAGATCGCCGATGCCGTCGCCGGTGCTGTCGAGGAAGCTGCGGACGTACACCTGATAGATCACTGCGTCACGCCACCAGTGGTGCCTGTTCAACCCATCGACCTGTCTCTGAGGAGGGCAGCGGTTATGCATGCATGTTAAGTAGGCGTGTCGAGAGGGTGTCAATGAAAAGGCAGAAGCTACCGAGCGGTTGAGGTGGTGGAATCGGGACATACTGGGGCAATGGTCAGCCAGATGAGATGTCCGCGTTACCTAACAAGTAAGTAGGGGAGGCTAGCGGCGCGAGATCAGCGCGAGCTCTCGCGCCAGACGCCGCACCGCCGCGGCGGGCGTCTGCTGCCCGGCCATCGCGTCGTGCACGACCGCCTGCACGACCAGGCTGACCTGGTCGTAGCGCGGGCTCTTGGGGCGCGGCTCGGCCGCGAGCACGCTCGTGCGCAGGGTGGGCAGGTACGGGAACCTGCGGATGAGCGCCGGGTCCTCGTAGAGATCGGCCCGTACGGGCGGCAGCGCGCCGCGGGTGAGGACCTGGCGCTGGACGCGCTCACTGGTGAGGTACGCGATCAGGCGGGCCGCCGAGTCGGGGTGCCGCGCGTGGGCGCTGACGGCCAGGTTGGAGCCGCCGAGGACGCTGGTGCCCGGCCCGTCGGGTCCGGGCAGGGGTACGGCGCCGACCTTCCCGGCGACCTTCGAACCGGGGGCGGAGGCGCCGACGTAGGCGTACGGCCAGTTTCGCAGGAAGAGCAGCCGGCCGTCCTGGAAGGCCTGTTTGGACTCCTCCTCCTTGTACGTCAGCGCTTCCCTCGGGATCCATCCCTCGCGCACTCCGCGCGCCAGGAACCCGATGCCCTCGCGGGCCGCCGCCGAGTCGACGGTGACGCGTTCGCCCTCGTCGCCGAGGATCGAGCCGCCCGCCGAGTAGACGGCCTCGGCCGCGTTCACGGTGAGGCCCTCGTAGGGCAGGAACTGTCCGGCGTAGCCGTCGAGGCCGTGCTTCGGGGCGATGGTCTTCGCGTACCGCTCCAGCTCCGCCCAGGTGCGCGGCGGCTCGACGCCCTCCTCGGCGAGGACGTCCTTGCGGTAGAGGAGCAGGCCGGCGTTGGTGACGTACGGGACGGCGTAGAGCTGCCCGTCGTAGGTCGCCGTGTCGACGACCGGCTGGAGGAAGGTCTTCAGGGGGAAGCGGTCCCGGGGCAGGGGCCTGATCCAGCCCGCCGCGGCGAACTCCGGGGTCCAGTTGACGTCGATGTTGAGCACGTCGAAGCGGCTGCGGTCGCCGTCGCGCAGGTCGGTGGCCATCTGGGCCTGGGTCTCGTCGGCCGAGTCCGGCAGTTCGACGAGGGTGACCTTCTCGCCGGGGTGGGTACGGTTCCAGCCCTCCAGCAGGGGCCCGAGGTAACCGGTGAGGTCTCCGGCGGTGGCCAGGGTGAGGGGGCCGCGGCCGCCCTCCGGGGGCTCGCCCGCCTGCGCTCCGGCGGCGACGTAGCCGGTCAGGACCACGACGAGAACGAGGAGGCCCCTACCCGCGGCATGGATCCACCGCATAGGTTCCTCCCTGTACACCGGCGCTGGGCACCCTTGCCCGGAATCAGAGGCCATGTATACCTGTTAGGTATGGGCGATACTAGGGCCTGGAGCACATTGGACCGGACAGGAGGACTGCACGCGTGCGCCTGCACCTCCTGGCACTCCTGGCCCGCGGACCAGCCCACGGCTACGAGCTCAAGCAGGACCTTGAGCAACTGCTGGGCTCCGCGTACCCTCAGCCGAATGTCGGCCAGATCTATGTGACCCTCGGCCGCCTCGAGAAGTCGGGACTGATCGAGGGCGAGGACGTGGCGCAGTCCAGCCGGCCCAACAAAAAGGTCTACCACCTCACCGACGCCGGGCGGGAGGCGCTGCGCGCCTGGTTCGAGGAGCCCGAGGACGAGCCGCGGGTACGGGACGACTTCTTCATGAAGCTGGCGCTCGCTCCCCAGACCGGTCTCGCGGAGCAGATCACCCTGATCAACCAGCAGCGGCGCCAGTATCTGAACACCATGCGGCAGCTGTCGAAGCTGGCCGCCGCCGAAGACCGCGACAACCGCATCGCCCACCTGCTGATCGAGGGTGCGATGCTGCACCTGCAGGCCGACCTCGACTGGCTGGAACGGTGCCAGGAAGAGCTGGAGGAGCTGGAGTGAGCGACGACCGTCCCGCTCCTGTGCTGCGCGCCGAGGGGCTGGTGAAGACACACCACGGCGAGGGCGCCCCGGCTCATGCCGTGCGCGGGGTGGACCTGTGCGTACGGCAGGGCGAGTTCGTGGCGATCACCGGCCCGTCCGGCGCCGGCAAGTCGACGCTGCTGCATCTCCTCGGCGGGCTCCAGCGGCCGGACGCGGGCCACCTCTGGCTCGACGGCGAGTCCACCGACACCTACAGCGAGGCGCGCTGGGCGGTGGAGCGCAGGAAGCGGATCGGGATCGTCTTCCAGTTCTTCAACCTCGTGTCGAACCTGTCCGTCGCCGACAACGTGGAGCTGCCCGCCCTGCTCGCCGGGACCCCGCCGAAGCGGGCGCGCGCCGAGCGCGAGGCGCTGCTGGCCGAGCTGGGCCTGACGGGCAAGGAGCGCAGCATGCCCGGCGAGCTGTCCGGCGGCGAGCAGCAGCGCGTCGCCCTGGCCCGGGCCCTGGTCAACCACCCGCCGCTGCTGCTGGCCGACGAGCCCGCGGGCAGCCTCGACAGCAAGGGCACCCGCGAGGTGATGCGGCTGCTGTCCCGCTTCCACCAGCGCGGTCAGACGATCGTGCTGGTCACGCACGACGCCCGGCTGGCGAGCGCCGCGGACCGGGTGATCAGCTTCTTCGACGGCCGGATCGCCGACGACGCGGAACTCGACGGCGGCACCACCCCGCCGCGCCGCTCCGGAATATCCGGTGTGCTGGAGCTCAGGGACTGACATGCGCGTCCACCACGACTGTCCGGACATGGGCGTCCGCGACGACCACGCGACCCGCGGCCCGAGGGGCTGAGGCCCGTGCGAGCCACCCTGCGCTGGGCCCACTCCGATCTGCGCACGCACCGCGGCGAGGCGCTGTTCCTCGTCCTCGCCACCGCGGGCATCGTCGCCTCCCTGCTGCTGGCCACGGCCCTGTTCGGCTACGCGACCAACCCCTGGCAGCGCGTCTTCACGCAGTCGCACGGCGCGCACGTGTGGCTGCACACCGCCACGGCGGCCGACACCGGGAAACTGGCCGGCCTGGACGGCGTCGACTCCGTCGCCGGCCCCTACCCCACCGCCTCCACCACCGTCTCCTCGCGCGGCAGCCGCGCCGCCGTCGAACTGCGCGGCACCCCGGAACGGCCCTCCGTCGGCCGCCCGCCGATCGTCTCCGGCCACTGGCTGGACCCCTCGGCCCCGAACGGCGTGGTCCTGGAGAGCCGCCTCGCCCGCGCTCTGCTGGCCGAGCCCGGTGACACCCTCACCGTGCCCGGCACCGCCCGCGAGCTGACCGTCGTGGGCCTCGCCGACAGCGCCGAGCCGCGCTACCGGCCCGGTGAGCAGCCGGGCCTGGTGTGGGCGCTGCCGTCGGCCGTGCCGGACCCCGGCGGCCAGGTGATCGGGCTACGGCTCACGGACCCGGGCGACACGTCCTACGTCGTCCAGCGCGCCGTGACGGTGCTGGGCTCCGGAGCGATCGGCGAGGTCTCGACCTGGCAGCAGGCGCAGGCCGAGGCGCAGGGCGACAACCGGCTCCTCGGCCAGGTGCTGGGGTTGTTCGGGCTGGGCGCGCTGGTCGCGGCCGGGCTCGCCGTGCACGGGGCGATCGGCACCCGCATCCGCGGCCACCTGCGCGACCTCTCCGTCCTGAAGGCCATCGGCTTCACCCCCGGTCAGGTGGTCCGGATCTTCCTGCTCCAGCACCTCGCCTACGCCCTGCTGGGCGCCGTGGCCGCAGCCGGTCTCGCCGAGGCCCTGGGCAGCCGGATCCCCGGGCGGCTCGGGGACGCGGTCGGCGTGTGGCAGGGGCTGCCCGGGCACACCGTGGCGCTGCTCGTGGTGCCGGTCGGCGCGGTGCTGTTCATCGGCGCCACCACCGGGCTGGCCGCCTGGCGGGCCGGACGCGTGCCGCCGGTGCCGGTACCGAGACCCGCCGCGACCTCGGGCGGCCGGCTGTCCGGCGTGGCGCGCCGGGCCCTCGGCATGCGGATTCCCCCCGCGCTGGTGCTGGGCTGGCACAAGGCGTTCACCCGCCGCCCCCGCTCGCTGGCCACCGTCGCCCGCCTCACACTGCCGCTGCTGCTGATCGTCGTCGCGATGAGCGCCTGGACCACCATCGACCGTTTCCACAGCGAGCCCGAGCAGATCGGCCTGCCCACCACGCTCAGCGTCCGCGCCGACGCCGGCCGGAGCGAAGAGCAGACCCGCACCCTGCTGGAACGCGACCCGCAGGTGACCGCCGCCTACCCGGGCGTCGAGACGGCAGCACTGGTCCCGGGCCAGACGGCGACCATCGCGCTGCGCGGCCTCGGCACCCACCAGGACCCCTACCCGTCCACCCTCGCCGAGGGCCGCCCCGCCCGCGGCGCCGACGAGGCCGTGGCCGGGCAGGGGCTGCTCGACCTGCTGGACGTGCGGGTCGGCGACTGGGTCCGGATGACCGTGGGCGACCAGCCGCAGATCCTGCACATCGTGGGCCGCAGCATCGAGCCGGAGAACGCGGGCCGGGTCATCTCCACGTCCCTCGACACCCTCCGCGCGAACGACCCGGGGCTCCGCCCGACCCTCTACGAACTCCGCCTGGACCCCGGCGCCGACCCGCGGGAGGTCGCCGACCGGCTCGCCACGGCCGGGCGCGGCCACCTGGACGTGCACACGGTGACCAACCCGGCGGACGGGCTCTCCCCCCTCCGCGCGGTCGTGGCCGGACTGATCGCCGTCCTCGCCCTCATCGGGCTCATCGAACTGCTGACCGCGATCGGCGGCACCGTGCGCGAGAGCGAACGGGACCTGCTGGCCCTGAAGGCCATCGGCCTGTCCCCCCGGCAGATCACGGCGATCACCGTCACGGCCACCGGCCTCACGGCCCTGACGGCCGTCCTCGCCGCCACCGCGCTGGGCCTCCCGCTCGCCCACTGGCTGATCGACGCCCAGGGCCGGTCCAGCGGCATCGGCGCGGGAATCGCCCAGGGCCCGTCCGCGATCCTGATGGTGCCGCTCGGGGCGGCGGCGGTCCTGTGCGCCGCCGCGCTGGCCGCCGTCCCCGCGGCCCGGGCGGCCCGGCGGCGCCTCGCGGACACGCTGAGCGCGGTGGCCTGAGCCCGGCGGCCTCGCCGGTCAGCCGCCGTACGGGGCGTGCGGGTGGTACGGCGGCTGCGGGTGGGGTGCGTACGGAGCTTGCGGGTGGTACGGCGGCTGCGGGTGCGGGGCGTACGGGTGCTGCCCGCCCGGCGCGTAGGGATGGCCGTACGGGTTCCCCTGCGGCGGCAGGTACGGCGCTCCCGCCGGAGGCATCGGCGGGACCGGGCCCGGGACGGGTGCGGGCGTCGCTGCGAACGTCGCCGGATGTGCCTTCAGCCGGATCCCGTACCGCCGCTTCAACCGCCCCATCTCCAGCAGCGCGATGGCGGTGACCGTCACCGGCGCGCCCAGGATGAAGACGATGCCGAGGGTGAGGCTGAGACCGTGCAGATCGCCGGTGACGAGGTCCGGGATGGCCATCAGCCAGCTGGTCACCACGGCGAGCAGCGGCGGCAGGCAGCGGTGCACGGCGGCCGTGCCGAAGAAGTTGCCGGAGACCCGCACCGCTCCGTAGGCCGTGAAGATGAGCATCCACATCATGGTCAGGCCGACCGTCAGGATCATCACCATGCTGCCGGCCGCGTTCGTCGTCCGCACCAGCAGCAGCAGCGCCGCGACACAGCCGACGAACAGCAGCAGCAGCTTGAGGGAGTTGAGGAGCGGCACCCGCAACTGCCGCACGGTGCCGCCGCGCCGCCAGACCCAGAGCATCGCACCGACCGTCAGCGGCGTGAGGAAGAGCAGGACGACGGAGGCCGTCATCGCGTTCTCCAGCAGTTCCGTGAAGTCGAAGCCGCCCTCGATGAAGGTGAAGACCCCGAGCGATGCGACCGCCCCGGCGATGACGCGGAACCTCTTGAGCCGCTCCACCGACGGATCGAGCGGCTGCGGAATCCACGCGGGGTGGAACACCGCCCGCGCCGCGTCCTGGGGTTTGAGCAGGGACCGGACCGTCAGCGTGCCACCGGTCCAACTTCCGCGTGTGCGTGCCACTTCGCGCTCCCCCGAGCACTCGCCGTGATGATCGTCGGGGAGTCTACGGGAAGCGGACGGCGCACTGCCGCCCGCCTTCCCGTCCGGCGCTCGTCACTGCCGGCCGCGCAGCTCCCGGTACGTGGCGACCAGGGCCTTGGTGGAGGCGTCCAGGCCCTCGACCTCGGCGCCCTCGGTCAGCGCGGGCTCGACGCGCTTGGCGAGGACCTTGCCGAGCTCCACGCCCCACTGGTCGAAGGAGTCGATGTTCCACACCGCGCCCTGCACGAACACCTTGTGCTCGTAGAGGGCGACCAGCTGGCCGAGGACGGACGGCGTCAGCTCGGGCGCGAGGATCGTGGTCGTCGGGTGGTTGCCCTGGAAGGTCTTGTGCGGCACCAGTTCCTGGGGCACGCCCTCGGCCCGCACCTCCTCGGGCGTCTTGCCGAAGGCGAGCGCCTGCGTCTGGGCGAAGAAGTTGGCCATCAGCAGGTCGTGCTGGGCCTTCAGTTCCTCGCTCAGCTCGCCGACCGGCCGGGCGAAGCCGATGAAGTCCGCCGGGATCAGCTTCGTGCCCTGGTGGATGAGCTGGTAGTAGGCGTGCTGCCCGTTGGTGCCGGGCGTGCCCCACACCACCGGCCCGGTCTGCCACTCCACCTCGCGCCCGTCCCGGCCGACGTACTTGCCGTTGGACTCCATGTCGAGCTGCTGGAGGTAGGCGGTGAACTTGGACAAGTAGTGGCTGTAGGGCAGGACGGCGTGCGACTGGGCGTCGTGGAAGTTGCCGTACCAGATGCCCAGCAGGCCCAGCAGCAACGGCACGTTGGACTCGGCGGGCGCGGTCCGGAAGTGCTCGTCGACGATGCGGAACCCGTCGAGCATCTCCCGGAAGCGCTCCGGGCCGATCGCGATCATCAGGGCCAGGCCGATCGCGGAGTCGTAGGAGTAGCGGCCGCCGACCCAGTCCCAGAACTCGAACATGTTGGCCGTGTCGATGCCGAACTCGGCGACCTTCTCGGCGTTCGTCGACAGCGCGACGAAGTGCTTGGCGACGGCGGCCTCGTCAGCGAGGGTGTCCAGCAGCCAGGAGCGCGCGGACGTGGCGTTGGTGACCGTCTCGATGGTGGTGAAGGTCTTGGAGGCGATGACGAACAGCGTCTCCGCCGGGTCCAGGTCCCGTACCGCCTCGTGCAGGTCGGCGCCGTCCACGTTCGACACGAAACGCACCGTCAGCGAGCGGTCCGTGAAGGCCCGCAGCACCTCGTACGCCATCGCGGGGCCGAGGTCGGAGCCGCCGATGCCGACGTTGACGACGTTCCGAATCCGCTTGCCGGTGTGGCCGGTCCACTCGCCCGAACGCACCCGGTTCGCGAAGTCCGCCATCTTGTCGAGCACGGCGTGCACATCCGGCACCACGTTCTCACCGTCGACCTCGATCACCGCGTCCCGCGGGGCGCGCAGCGCGGTGTGCAGCACGGCCCGGTCCTCGGTGGTGTTGATCTTCTCGCCGCGGAACATGGCGTCCCGGAGCCCGAAGACGTCGGTGGCGGCGGCCAGTTCGCGCAGCAGCCGCAGGGTGTCGTCGGTGACGAGGTGCTTGGAGTAGTCGACGTACAGGTCACCGACCCGGAGGGTGTACGCGGTGCCGCGGCCGGAGTCGGCGGCGAACAGCTCGCGCAGCTCGACTCCGCCCAGCTCCTCGCGGTGCTTGGCCAGTGCCGTCCACTCGGGCGTCTGGTTGAGCCTGGTACGGCCGTCTGCGTTCATCTGGGACTTCAGCCTTCTTTCCTGTCCTGCCTGCGTACCTTGCCCCGCTGCCGGTCCCAACCTAATTGATCAGCGCGTGGCATCGGCTGTCGTGGCGCCGTCCTCCGGCTCGACAACAGATACGTTCATCTTGAGCACGGGTATCAGCGCGATGACGGCGAGGACGAAGAAGGCGGCCGTCAGCAGGGGCGGGGTGTTCGGCCCCCAGGCGGCGGCGACGGCTCCGCCCAGCAGCGCGCCGAGGGGTACTCCGGCGAAGGCCAGGGTGCGGAAGGCCGAGCTGACCCGGCCCAGGAGCCCGGCGGGGCTGCGCTCCTGCATGAGGGTCGTCGTGTTGACGTTCCACACCATGCCGAGGAGCCCGAAGACGGCCAGAGCACCCACCAGCACGGCCAGGCTGCGTACGGTGCCCATGACGACGAGGAGCGCCGTCTGCACCGAGCCGGCGAGCAGCACCGACCGCAGCCGGCCGAGCCGCGCCACCAGCCGGCCGTTCACCACTCCCCCGGCCAGGCTGCCCAGGGTGAAGGCGGCGCCCGCCGCCGCGTATCCGGCGGGGCCGGCTCGGAGCCAGTCGGTGACGAGGACGACCAGCATGGCGAGTTGGGTGCCCATGCCGATGTTGCACAGGGCCGTGGCGGCGCACAGGGCGCGCAGGGCACGGTCGCGCCACAGGGTCCGCAGCCCCTCCGCGATCTCCCGGCGCAGCGTGCTGCCCGCAGGTCTCGGCTTCCGGTCGGGCCCGGCATTCGGCAGGGAGGCGATCAGCGCGGCGGCGACGAGGAAGGTCACGGCGTCGGCCGCGAACGGCACGGCCGTCCCGGCTGCCAGCAGCAGCGGCACGACGGGGCCGCCGAGCAGCCCTCCGGCGATGCGCTGGCCCGTCATCAGCCGGGCGTTGGCGCTGCCGAGCGCGTCCCGGTCGACCAGGGTGGGCAGCAGCGCCGTGGCGGCGTTGTCGAAGAGGGTCTGGAGGGTGGTGAGGGCGACGGCCAGCACGATGAGCAGGCCGATCGAGGCGTGTCCGAGCGCGACGGCCACCGCGAAGGCGGCGACCAGCAGCCCGCGTAATGCGTCCACCGTCCACATGGCCCGCCGTTGGTCCACCCGGTCGGCGACGGCCCCGCCGAGCAGGCCGAAGACGATGAGCAGTGGATCGTCGGTCAGCGTGACGGCCAGCAGGGGCAGCGCGGCCGTCCGCAGCGCGTCGCCGAAGCTGGACAGCACGGCGGCGCTCCACAGCCGCCCGAAGCCCCCGCGCCACGCGGGCGCGCGCACTTCCCCCGCCTCGACCGTCGCCACCGCTCCCCCTCATGGTTCGTCCGATGCACAAACCGTAGAGGGGACCACTGACAATCGGTCGGCGGCGAAGGCGGGAAGGCAGTTCCGGCCGGGCACCTGCTGGTGCCCGGCCGGTCTCGACTTCTAGATCTCGCCCCGCAGTTTGGCGAGCGCCTCGGCGAGGATCGCCTCGCCGTCCGCGTCGCTGCGCCGCTCCCGCACATACGCCAGGTGCGTCTTGTAGGGCTCGGTGCGCGGCGGGTCCGGCGGGTTGTCCCGGTCCTGGCCGGCCGGAAATCCGCAGCGGGGACAGTCCCAGGTATCGGGCACCTGCGCGTCGCTGGCGAAGCTCGGCTGGGTCTCGTGTCCGTTGGAGCACCAGAAGGAGATGCGCAGCCGCGGCGCGGACTCGCCGCGCTCGGCCTCGCCCATCGGCCCCGCCCCGACCCGGCTTCCCCGGATCGCGTTGCCACTTGCCACGGTCGTAACTCCCTGCGTGATGGTGCCGCGAAGCGAGTCGGCGTTCCGCTTCGCTGCGAGCGCCTCAGTCTACGTAAGGCCCAACGCGCGTCCAGTGATTGGAGTTACAACCCTCACACCTAGACGCAAGCCCCATGATAGGCCGCGCTCAGCTGCGCGTACCGAACATGGGGCCTTACGTACGAGTTCCGTGCGGATTGCGGCTCGGTCAGTTGTTCACCTTCATCAGGATGCCGAGCACGACAATGCACGCGAACCACAGCAGACCGATCACGACGGTGATCCGGTCGAGGTTGCGCTCGGCGACCGAGGAGCCGCCGACGGAGGACTGCATGCCGCCGCCGAACATGTCGGAGAGGCCGCCGCCCTTCCCCTTGTGCATCAGCACCAGCAGCATCAGCAGCAGGCTGAAGACGATCAGGGCGATCGAGAACCCCAAAACCACGGCTGGACCAACTTCCTCGGATTCGGATGGACGACGCGGGGCCCAGCACAGCGCTGGACCCCGCAAGGGTACGACGGATCGCCGCTACCGCATACTCACTGGTCGCGGAAGCGCACGATCTTGACGAACTCGTCGGCGTCCAGGGAGGCGCCCCCGACCAGCGCGCCGTCGATGTCGGCCTGGGCCATGATCTCCGCGACGTTGCCCGCCTTGACCGAGCCGCCGTACTGGATGCGGATCTTGTCGGCCAGGTCCTGCGAGTACAGCTCGGCGATCTTGCCGCGGATCGCCGCGCAGACCTCCTGGGCGTCCTCGGCGCCGCAGACCTTGCCGGTGCCGATGGCCCAGACGGGCTCGTAGGCGATCACGACGGTCTCGGCCTGCTCGGCGGGGAGGTCCTTCAGACCGCCCTCGACCTGGGCGAGGGTGTGGGAGACGTGGTTGCCCGCCTCGCGGACCTCCAGCTCCTCGCCGACACACAGGATCGGGGTCAGGCCGTGCTTGTAGGCGGCCTTGACCTTGGCGTTCACCAGCTCGTCGGTCTCCGCGTGGTACTGGCGGCGCTCGCTGTGGCCGATGGCGACATACGTGCACTTCAGCTTGGCCAGCATGGGGCCGGAGATCTCGCCGGTGAAGGCACCGCTGTCGTGCGCCGAGATGTCCTGGGCGCCGTACTTGATCTTGAGCTTGTCGCCGTCGACCAGAGTCTGCACGGAGCGCAGGTCGGTGAAGGGCGGCAGGACGGCGACCTCGACGGCCTCGTAGTCCTTGTCGGCCAGGGCGAAGGCGAGCTTCTGGACGTGGGCGATGGCCTCGAGGTGGTTGAGGTTCATCTTCCAGTTGCCCGCCATCAGCGGCGTGCGCGTGCTCATTAAGGTCAGTCCTCCAGTGCGGCGAGGCCGGGGAGCGTCTTGCCCTCGAGGTATTCGAGGGAGGCGCCGCCACCGGTCGAGATGTGGCCGAATGCGTTCTCGTCGAAGCCCAGGATGCGGACGGCCGCGGCGGAGTCGCCACCACCGACCACCGTGAAGGCCTGGGAGTCGAGGAGAGCCTGGGCGACCGCCTTGGTGCCCTCGGCGAAATCGGGGTGCTCGAAGACGCCCATGGGGCCGTTCCAGAAGACGGTGGCGGCGTCGACGATCTTCGAGGCGTACAGCTTGCGGGATTCGGGGCCGATGTCCAGTCCCATCTGGCCGACCGGCATGGCGTCCGCGGCGACCGTGCTGGGCTGGGCCGGGGCCTTGGTCTTGAGGTCCGGGAACTCCGGCGCGACCACGACGTCCACGGGCAGGACCAGCTCGACGCCGTGCTTCTCGGCCCGCGCGATGTACTCCTGGACGACCGGAAGCTGGTCCTCCTGGACCAGGGACGAGCCGATCTCGTGGCCCTTGGCCTTGAGGAAGGTGAAGACCATGCCGCCGCCGATGAGCAGGCGGTCGGCCTTGCCGAGCAGCTGGTCGATGACGGCGAGCTTGTCGGACACCTTGGCGCCGCCCAGGACGACGGCGTAGGGCCGCTTGACGTCGTCGGTGAGCTTCCTCAGGACGCCGACCTCGGTTGCGATGAGGTAGCCGGCGTAGTGCGGCAGGCGGGCCGGCAGGTCGAAGACCGAGGCGTGCTTACGGTGCACCGCGCCGAAGCCGTCGCCGACATAGACGTCCGCGAGGGCGGCGAGCTGGTCGGCGAACGCGCCGCGCTCGGCGTCGTCCTTGCTCGTCTCACCGGCGTTGAAGCGCAGGTTCTCGACGACCGCGACCTGGCCGTCGGCGAGGCCGTCGACGGTGGCCCGGGCGGAATCGCCGACCGTGTCGGTCGCGAAGGCCACGTCCGACCCGAGGAGCTCACCGAGGCGCGCGGCGGCCGGGGCGAGGGAGAAGGCCGGGTCCGGGGCGCCCTTGGGGCGGCCCAGGTGGGAGGCGACGACGACCCGGGCGCCCGCGTCGGCGAGGGCCTTGACCGTGGGCAGCACGGCGCGGATGCGGCCGTCGTCGGTGATGCGCGTGCCGTCCAGCGGCACGTTCAGATCGGCGCGGACGAAGACCCGCTTGCCCGCGACCCCTTCGGTGAGGAGTTCGTCGATCGTCTTCATGAGGGGACTCCTGAAAGAGCTCGTGATCGCTCGTAAGCGCTCGTGATCGAACAGCTCTGATCTGTACGTGAGTCAGGGCTCGGACGGCGCGTCCTCGCGCCGCCCGAGCCCTGCTCTCACATGGACGTGCCTGCTCGGTTGATCAGAGCTGGTTGCCGACGAAGACCGTAAGGTCCACGAGGCGGTTGGAGTAGCCCCACTCGTTGTCGTACCAGCCGATGACCTTCACGCTCTTGCCCTCCTGGACCATGGTCAGGGAGGAGTCGAAGGTGCAGGACGCCGGGGCGTTCACGATGTCGGAGGAGACGATCGGGTCCTCGGTGTACTCGAGGATGCCCTTCAGCTCGCCCTCCGCGGCCTTCTGGAAGGCGGCGTTGACCTCTTCCTTGGTGACCTCGCGCCCGAGCTCCAGCACCAGGTCGGTGACCGAGCCGGTCGGGACCGGGACGCGCATCGCGATGCCGTCCAGCTTGCCCTTGAGCTGCGGCAGGACCAGCGCGGTGGCCTTGGCGGCACCCGTGGTGGTCGGAATGATGTTCTCGGCGGCGGCACGCGCGCGACGCAGGTCCTTGTGCGGGAAGTCCAGGATGCGCTGGTCGTTGGTGTACGCGTGCACCGTCGTCATCAGGCCCTTGACGATGCCGAAGTTCTCGTCGAGGACCTTCGCCATCGGCGCCACACAGTTGGTGGTGCAGGAGGCGTTGGAGATGACGTGGTGGTTCGCCGGGTCGTACTTGTCCTGGTTGACGCCCATCACGATGGTGACGTCCTCGTCCTTGGCCGGAGCCGAGATGAGGACCTTCTTCGCGCCACCGGCGATGTGCTTCTCGGCGTCGGCCTTCTTGGTGAAGATGCCGGTCGACTCGATGACGATGTCGACGCCCAGCTCGCCCCACGGGATGTCGGCGGGGTTGCGCTCGGCGAGAACCTTGATGGTCCTGCCGTCGACAGTGATCGTGTCGGCGGTGTGCGTGACCTCCTGCTTGAGGCGGCCCAGGATGGTGTCGTACTTCAGCAGGTGCGCGGTGGTCGCGGTGTCACCCAGGTCGTTGACAGCCACGATCTCGATGTCTGCACCCTGCTCCAGCAGCGCGCGGAAGTAGTTGCGACCGATACGACCGAAGCCGTTGATGCCTACGCGGATCGTCACGAACCGATCTCCTCGTTGGTACGCCGGCCATGCGGTGCCGGCGAGCTCTGTTTGGGATGTCCCCGACCGCCTACGACCCTACCTCTCTGAAGCCGCGGTGGTGACATCCAGATGCCTCATACACGGCAGGGCGGTCCGTACCCGTCAGTAGGGGTACGGACCGCCCACCGCCGAGTGCAAGATCACTCGATTTCGCTACGGGGCGGGTTCCCTGTTGACCAGGGATGTCACCCGTCCAGGGAAGCGAGCGCCTTCCTCATCAGCGCCGCCCGGTCGGCCGCTGCGGTGACGTGCTCCAGGCCGAAGCCCAGCAGCACGGTGTCGTCCGTGGTGACCGCGCCGTACGTCTGGAACAGGGCGCCGGTGCGTGCCCAGTCCTTCAGGACGGCCGGGCTGCCCTCGGGCGGTCCGGCGACCTTCCAGGCGCCGAGCGAGGTCTCGAAGCCCTCGGTCTCCTTCGGCGTGCCGCCGACGACGAGCGAGGCGTCGTCGGCGAGGACGCCGTGCCCGCCGCTGCCGGGATCGGTGACGTAGCTGATCGAGACCTCGACCGTCTTGCCCGCGTAGGCGCTCAGGTCGAAGTTCACCTGCTGCCAGCCGCCGGAGGCGCCCGTGAGGCTGTTCCACGTGCCGGTGGTGCCGGTCGCGGTGCAGCCGTCGGCCGCCACGGTCAGGTAGTGCTTCAGCCACGGGTGCTCGTTGACGTAGAATCCGCCCTGGCACTCCGTCGGCACGGCGGTCCTGGTGGCGCCGCCGAGCTCAGGGAGGGTGGTCCAGTCGTCGGCGCCCGTGGTGTGGGCCTCGACGACGGCGTGGTCGTAGCCGGCCTCCGTGTCCCACAGCAGCTGGGTGCGCAGGGTGGGCTTCTCGGAGGCGGTGATGCCGGTGAGGTCCACGGTGCGGGTGAGGCGCTTGTAGGCGTCGTCGGTGTGGACGGCGGCGGCCATCGAGGAGCCCGCGAACGGCCCGTACGGGTTGACCGTGCCGGCGAACTGTCCGGCCCCCTTGCTCGCGAACTGCGGGAACTCGTCGGTCCCCAGTTCGTCGGAGGTGACGCTGTAGGTGCCGGCCTTGTCCAGCGGGTTGCCGGGGGCGGCGCCCAGCGGGCTCGTGATGCCGCCCAGCTCGCCGGAGCCGGTGAAGCCGGTGGCCCCGGGGGTGGCGGTGCGGGTGTAGGCGCCCAGGTAGTACTGGCCGAAGTCGTTCGACAGCGTGCCGCCGCCGAGGTCGACGTTGCCGCCTGCCTGCTCACCGGCCTCGATGAGCCGGCCGCCCTCGTTGAGGAAGGCCCGCAGCTGGAGCTGGGTGGCGACACCCGGGACGCTCGCGCCCGTGTAGTGGACGACGGTGTCGAAGTGGCTCAGCACGCCCAGCGCGTCCGGCGCGCCCTGCTTGGTCACGTCCCAGACGATCGCCTTGCGGCCGCTCGCCTTGAGCGCGTCCACGTACGTCTGCGCCTGCGTGGCGGCCGCACCCTCCTCGGCGACGACGAGGGTGTTCGCCCGGGGCCGCTCGGCGACGGTGTAGGTGAAGCGCTCGCTGGAGACCTTCTTGCCGTTCTTCGCCTCGCCGGTGAACCACACCTCGACCTTGTCGCCCGGCTCGCCGTCCTTGACCTTCGCCCGGTACTCGTCGAAGTAGAGGTTGTCCTCACCGCCGTAGGGCTCGCCGCCCTTCCAGGGCTTGAGCGCCATGTCCTCGGTGCGGCCGCCGTTGACGCGGTACTTGAGTTCCTTGTCGCGCACCGACTTGCGTACGACGACGGAGACCTCCTGGTCGGCGCCGCGGGAGTACGAGGTGGTGAACGCGGCCGGGGTGAAGTCGGCGGCGCTCAGGCCGACCGACGAGGACGGCCGGTCGGGGTGGGCGGCGGACTCGGCGACGGAGAGCGCGAACGGGACGTTCTTGGCGAACTCCTGCTGGATCAGCTTCTCGTCGTCCGGGAAGGTGAAGACCGACTGGCAGTCGGCCGCCTTCCACGCGTCGTTCGGGTCGAGGTCGGAGACGGTCTGGCAGGTCGACATCTCGGGGGTGAACATCGCCAGCCCGTTGACGTTCGCCGCGTGGCCGTCCGCCTCGCCGTTGGTGGTGTACAGCTCGGAGGAGAGCTGCGGGTGGTAGCCGGGGATCGCGGAGTTGTCGGGCGTACCGGCGAGCGCCTCGTACAGGACGTCGTCCGGGGTGTGCGTGGCCACCTGCCAGCCGACTCCGTAGAGGATGAGTTCGGCGGCGGAGTGGTAGTTGATGCCGTAGGTGAAGCCGATCCGCTTCTGGAAGGCGTCCAGGGCCTGGGTCTCCGGTTCGGAGTTCGGGCCCGCGCCGCGGTAGGTCTGGCTGGTGGGGTTGGGGGACGAACCCTCGTCGTCGTAGCCCCACTTGTAGGCGAAGTTGCGGTTGAGGTCGACGCCGTCACCGGTGGTGATGGTGCCGTCGCCGTTGACGTCCCGCAGGTTCTTGCGCCACTGCCGGTTGGCGGGGTCCGCGAAAGTGAAGTCGTAGCCGTCGGGGTTGGCCGACAGCAGGAACCACAGTTCGGTGGAGTCGACGAGCTTCTTGACGCGCCGGTCCTTCTTGTAGTTGTCCAGGTAATGGTGCATCAGGCGCCGGGTCATCTCCGGCGTGATCCACTCGCGCGCGTGCTGGTTGGACATGTAGAGGACGGAGGGCTTGGAGCCGTCCTTCGTCTTCTTCGCGCCCTTGGTGAGCTTCAGCGCGAGGATGTCCTGGCCCTTGATGGTCTTGCCGATGGAGACGACCTTGGTGAGGTCCGGGTTCTCCTGTGCGGTGCGCAGGAGTTCCTCCCGCAGGCCGCCCTTGCCGCTGTACGGGCGGAACACGCCCTCGGCGGCTTCCTCGACGCGGGCCTCGGCCCGGGTGGAGAGCTCGTGCTCGGTGAGGTCGAGGCCCTGCTTCTCCAGCTTCTTCGCCTGCTGGTCCGTCAGGTAGACCTCGACGGTCGCGGTGCCCTTCTCGGGCACCCGCTCACTCAGTTCGTGGCCGTCCTGGCCGGCCGCCAGCAGCAGGGGTACCTGCTTCTGGGTGACATCGGTGCGGAAGACCTTGACTTCGTCCGGGTCGGACGGGGTCGAACCACCCGGTTCTGCCTGGGCAATGGGTGCGAAGCTCGCTCCGCCGATCAGGAGCGCGCCGACAGCGAGGATCGATCTCGCTCTTCGTCTCATGAACCCCCCTAGCGTGGGTCCGCCACAGCAGCGAACAGATGCCAGGCTCATGACAGACCATGATCGAGTCAAGGGTGCCTCAGCGACACGCAAAAGCCGGTGCCGGTCACCCAAGTGGGCGACGGCACCGGCTTCTTGACGTCGTGTGGGATCATCCCACGAGATTGTCGGCCAGGTCCTCGCTGAGGTTGGCCTCCGTGCCCGGAATGCCGAGGTCGGAGGCGCGCTTGTCGGCCATGGCCAGCAGGCGGCGGATCCGGCCGGCGACCGCGTCCTTGGTCAGCGGCGGGTCGGCGAGCGCGCCCAGCTCCTCCAGGGAGGCCTGCTTGTGCTCCATCCGCAGCCGGCCGGCGGCGGCGAGGTGCTCGGGCACGTCGTCGGCGAGGATCTCCAGGGCGCGCTGCACCCGAGCACCGGCGGCGACGGCCGCACGGGCGGAGCGGCGCAGGTTGGCGTCGTCGAAGTTGGCGAGCCGGTTGGCCGTGGCGCGCACCTCGCGGCGCATCCGTCGCTCCTCCCAGGCCAGCACCGACTCGTGCGCGCCGAGGCGGGTCAACAGGGCGCCGATGGCGTCACCGTCCCGGACGACGACCCGGTCCACGCCGCGCACCTCGCGGGCCTTCGCGGGGATCTGGAGGCGCCGGGCGGCGCCGACCAGGGCGAGCGCCGCCTCGGGGCCCGGGCAGGTCACCTCCAGGGAGGAGGAGCGGCCGGGCTCGGTGAGCGAGCCGTGCGCCAGGAACGCGCCACGCCAGGCGGCCTCGGCGTCGCAGGTGGCCCCCGAGACCACCTGCGGGGGCAGGCCGCGGATCGGGCGGCCCCGCCCGTCGACCAGGCCGGTCTGGCGAGCGAGCTGATCGCCGCCCGCCACGACGCGCACCACGTAACGCGAGCCTCGGCGCAGCCCGCCCGGAGCCATCACGATCAGCTCGGAGCTGTGGCCGAAGATCTCCAGAATGTCCCGCTTGAGACGGCGGGCCGCCATCGCCGTGTCCAGCTCCGCCTCGATCACGATCCGACCGCTCACCAGGTGAAGGCCGCCGGCGAACCGCAGAATGGCGGAGACCTCCGCCTTTCTGCAGCAGGTCCGGGTGACGGGGAGCCGGGAGATCTCATCCTTCACCGCTGCCGTCATCGCCATGGGCCGATCCTTCCATGCATCCGAAAAATACGGTCGTACGCGGCGGCCAACAGCTCCGGGTCGTGCCTCGGGGTGCCGTCGGGCCGGGCCACCGGCGCCAGCTCGACCGCGGCTCCGAACCGCTTGGCGGCATCGGTCAGGGAGTCACGGTCGGGCACGGCGGCCTCGTCGGCCAGCACCACGTCCAGGGCGAGTTTAGGGGCGTGTCGTCCCAAAACCTCCAAATGACGCTGCGGGGAGAAGCCCTCGGTTTCTCCGGGCTGCGGCGCGAGGTTCAGGGAGAGTACCCGGCGGGCCTTCGTCTGGGTGAGCGCGTCCAGCAGCTCGGGCACGAGCAGGTGCGGGATGACCGAGGAGAACCAGGAGCCGGGGCCGAGCACCACCCAGTCCGCGTCCAGGACGGCCTCGACCGCCTCGGGCACGGCCGGCGGGTCGTTCGGCACGAGGTGCACGGACTGCACCTCGCCCGGGGTGAGGGCCACGGTCGCCTGACCGCGGACCGTGTCGACCTCCTCCGGGCGCTCCGGGTCGTGACCCTTGACCAGGGCCTGGAGCTCCAGCGGCACGGCGGACATCGGCAGCACGCGCCCCTGGGCGCCCAGCAGCCGTCCGACCAGGTCGAGGGCCTGGACATGGTCGCCGAGCTGCTCCCACAGGGCGACGATCAGCAGATTGCCGACCGCGTGCTCGTGCAGGTCGCCCTGGGACTGGAAGCGGTGCTGGATGACGCGGGCCCAGGTCTGGCCCCAGTCGTCGTCGCCGCACAGCGCGGCCAGCGCCTTGCGCAGATCGCCGGGCGGCAGCACGCCCAGCTCGTCGCGCAGGCGCCCGCTGGAGCCGCCGTCGTCGGCGACGGTGACGACGGCGGTGAGGTCGCCGGTGATCCGGCGCAGCGCGGCGAGCGAGGCGGACAGGCCCATGCCGCCGCCGAGGGCGACGACCTTGGGCTGGGTGCCCCGGCGGCGCGGCCTGCCGCCCCGGGCCTCGGCGGGCCGGCCGCCCTTTCCGCCGTTGCCCTCGGGCACCACCCGGCGCAGCCGGCTCAGCCGCGGTGTACGTCGTGTCATTCGCGTCCCATGTCCCGGTGTACGACCACCGTCTCCACGCTCTCGGCGGCGAGCCGGGCGGCGAGCTTCTCCGACATGGCGACCGAGCGGTGCTTGCCGCCCGTGCAGCCCACGGCGATGGTCACATAGCGCTTGCCCTCACGGCGGTAGCCGGTGGCGACGAGCTGGAGGAGCTCCGTGTAGCGGTCGAGGAACTCCTTGGCGCCGGGCTGGTTGAAGACGTACCCGGAGACCTCGTCGTTGAGGCCCGTGAACGGGCGCAGCTCCGGGACCCAGTGCGGGTTCGGCAGGAAGCGGCAGTCGACGACGAGGTCGGCGTCGACCGGCAGGCCGTACTTGTAGCCGAACGACATCACCGTGGCCCGCAGCTCCGGCTCCTCCTCGCCGGCGAACTGGGCGTCCATCTTGGCGCGCAGCTCGTGCACGTTCAGGCTGGAGGTGTCGATCACCAGGTCGGCGTCGCCGCGCAGCTCGCGCAGCAGCTCGCGTTCGGCGGCGATGCCGTCGACGATGCGGCCGTCGCCCTGGAGGGGGTGCGGGCGGCGCACCGACTCGAAGCGGCGGACCAGGGCATCGTCGGAGGACTCCAGGAAGACGATCCGCCGCGTGACGTTCTTCGCCTCCAGGTCGGCGAGGGACTCGCGGAGGTTGTCGAAGAAGCGGCGGCCGCGGACGTCGACGACGACGGCGATCCTCGCCACGTTGCCCTGGGAGCGGGCGCCGAGCTCCACCATGGTGGGGATCAGCGCCGGCGGCAGGTTGTCGACGACGAACCAGCCGAGGTCCTCCAGGCACTTCGCTGCCGTGGAGCGCCCGGCTCCGGACATGCCGGAGATGATCACCAGCTCTGGGATGGCCGCGTCCGGGACCGGGGCCTTCTCGTTGGGCGTGCCCGTACTCACCTGTGCTCCGTCTCCGGCTTGCTCGTGTTGCCCGTCGTGCTCGTTCACATTCATGTCTCCTGCCCCCGTCGTTCGTCCGGGGCGCCCATCGTCACGGGTTCCCCACTGGAACCCATCGTGCCGGGTTCCTCCTCAATGATCTCTCCAGTCGCCGTGTTGACGGCGGGTGCGGCCGGGGCCGAGCGGGCGAGAGCCACGGCGATCGTCTCGGCCGTCTTGCGGCCTATGCCCGGCACCTCGCAGATCTGGTCGATGGTGGCGGCTCGCAGTTTCTTCAACGAACCGAAGTGCTTCAGAAGTGCCTGCTTGCGCGTGTCCCCGAGGCCGGGGACGTCGTCCAGGGGGCTGGAGCGGAAGCGCTTGGACCGCTTCGCGCGCTGGTAGGTGATCGCGAACCTGTGGGCCTCGTCACGGACGCGCTGGAGCAGGTACAGGCCCTCGCTGGTGCGGGGCAGGACCACCGGGTCGTCGTCGCCGGGCAGCCAGACCTCCTCCAGGCGCTTGGCCAGGCCGCACACGGCGATGTCGTCGATGCCCAGCTCGTCCAGGGCGCGCCGGGCGGCCGCGACCTGCGGGGCTCCGCCGTCGACGACCACGAGCTGGGGCGGGTAGGCGAACTTCTTGGGGCGGCCGTCGTCCTCGGTGAGGCCCGTCCCGACGATCTCGCCGTTCCTGTCGATCTCAGGGGTCTCGGCGTTCTCGCCGTCGGTCCACTCCCCCGTCTTCTCCTTCTCGGCGAGATAGCGACGGAAGCGGCGGGTGATCACCTCGTGCATGGAGCGGACGTCGTCCTGTCCGGCGAAGCCCTTGATCTGGAAGCGGCGGTACTCGCTCTTGCGGGCGAGTCCGTCCTCGAAGACGACCATGGAGGCCACGACGTCGTCACCCTGGAGGTGGGAGATGTCGTAGCACTCGACCCTGAGCGGGGCGCTGTCCAGGCCGAGGGCGTCGGCGATCTCCTCCAGGGCGCGCGAGCGCGTGGTCAGGTCGGAGGCGCGCTTGGTCTTGTGCAGCACGAGCGCCTGCTGGGCGTTGCGCTCGACGGTCTCCATGAGGGCCTTCTTGTCGCCGCGCTGCGGGATGCGCAGGGAGACACCGGAGCCGCGCCGCCCGGCGAGCCACTCCTGGACCGGCTCGACGGGGTCGGGCAGGGCCGGGACCAGGACCTCCTTGGGGACGGCGTCGCCCGTCTCCTCCCCGTACAGCTGCTGCAGGGCGTGCTCGACGAGGGCGCCGGTGGTGATCTCCTCCACCTTGTCGGTGACCCAGCCGCGCTGGCCGCGCACGCGTCCGCCCCGTACGTGGAAGATCTGGACGGCCGCCTCCAGCTCGTCCTCGGCGACCGCGATCAGGTCGGCGTCGGTCGCGTCGGCGAGCACGACCGCGTTCTTCTCCATGGCCTTCTTCAGGGCGCCGATGTCGTCGCGCAGCCGGGCCGCCCGCTCGTACTCCATGTCGTCGGCCGCTTCCGCCATCTGCTTCTCCAGCCGGCGGATGTAGGTGTTCGTCCGGCCGGTCATGAAGTCGCAGAACTCGTCGGCCAGTTCGCGGTGCTCCTCGGCGGAGACGCGGTCCACGCAGGGGGCCGAGCACTTGCCGATGTAGCCGAGGAGGCAGGGGCGGCCGGTGCGGGCGGCGTTCTTGAACACGCCCGCCGAGCAGGTGCGTACGGGGAACACGCGCAGCAGCAGGTCGACGGTGTCGCGGATCGCCCACGCGTGCGCGTACGGCCCGAAGTAGCGGACACCCTTCTTCTTGTGACCGCGCATCACCTGCACGCGCGGGTACTCCTCGTTCATCGTCACCGCGAGGTACGGGTAGCTCTTGTCGTCGCGGTACTTGACGTTGAACCGGGGGTCGTACTCCTTGATCCACGAGTACTCCAGCTGGAGCGCCTCGACCTCCGTGGACACCACCGTCCACTCCACGGACGCCGCCGTGGTGACCATGGAGCGGGTGCGCGGGTGCAGGCCCGCCAGGTCCTGGAAGTAGTTCGCCAGGCGCTGGCGCAGGCTTTTCGCCTTTCCGACGTAGATCACCCGGCGGTGCTCGTCACGGAACCTGTAGACCCCCGGCGAGTCGGGGATCTCACCCGGTTTGGGGCGGTAGCTGGAGGGGTCGGCCATGTCTCACACCCTACTGGCGAGCACCGACACTCCGGCGCGCCGCGGGACACGATCACGACCCCGGCCGGGAGGCAGTTTCCAACGGCATGTCCCGCCCCGGGGTTACGGCCCCCCGGGAGCGGGAATGTGGCTCACCCACGGGACACGGCGACGTCCGGCGGACGGCGCCCGTCCCGCGGTGCAGGCACAGGTTGTCGGTGCGGACCGTCGTTCCCGGTGCGGAGCGGGCGGGCCACGGGTCGGAGGGCTGCGCACATGAGGCAGATGCGGATCGAGAAAACCCGGCGGGCGGTCCGTGCCCGCAGGTACACGGACGAGCCGTTGGCGCTGCGCGACGCCCTGGACCCGCGCGATCCCGACATCGCGCGGGCCAAGCGCCTGGCTCTCAGGGAACAGGGCGGAAGCGACCGCTCCTAGAAGCAGACGTCCACCGCACACGTCCACTGCGAACGCCCGGGGCGCACGCCCCGGGCGTTCGCATGTCCGGACGGAGCCGGCCGGGAGCGCGTACGTCACTGTCCGGCATCAAGTGTTGTCGGGACCAGGTCAACACGCTTCAATGCGGGGGAACTCGGGGCCCTGAACGACGGCGTACGGATGTGAAGACCTCCCCCGCGCCGGGGGGACGGCCCCGGGCGGCCCGCGCCGACGGTCTGACCAGCCGTCGCCGACTCACAGAGAGGCCCCTGCATGCCGCACGCCCCACAGCAAGCGGACGTCGCCACCGCGGAACTGGACTCGGCCCTGCGAGGCGGCCCCTTCCACGTCGCCCTGCGGGCCGCGATCGCCGCCCGCGGACTGCCCCTGCAGCGCGTGCAGCACCATCTGTCCCGCCACGGTGTGAAGGTCGGCGTCACGAGCCTGAGTTACTGGCAGCAGGGGGCCCGGCGTCCGCAGCGCCCCGAGTCGCTACGGGCCGTGCGCGCGCTGGAGGAGATCCTGGAGCTTCCAGAGGAGTCGCTGATCCGGCTGCTCGCCGAGTCCGGAGAGAGCCCGTCCGGGCTGCGGTCCGCCGCCCGCTCCTACCGCTCCCTCGTCGAGGCCTCCGGGGTCCTGGACCAGTTGCTGGCCGAACTCGGCTGTCCGCCGGACGGGGGCCTGCACACGCTCGGCCATCACGAACGGCTCCGGATCGGGGCGCGGCGCGAGCTGGCCGAGCGCGAGTCGCACCACATCGTGCGCGCCCACCGGGACGGCATCGACCGCTTCGTGGCCGTCCACCACGGGGACCGGGGAGCCACGCCGGAGCGCATGAGGGTGCACGCCCTGGAGAACTGCCGTATCGGACGCGTCCGTTGGCACCGCGACACGGGATTGCTCGCTGCCGAGCTGCTCTTCGACACCCGACTGCGGGCCGGGGACACCTTCCTGTTCCGCTACGGCGTCGAGGACGGCACGGCGGGCGTGGCACGCGAGTACGTCCGCGGCTTCGACTCCCCCGGCGGCCAGTACGTCCTCCAGGTGTGCTTCGACGCTGCGGCCCTGCCGGTGCGCTGCCACCGCTTCGCGCAGCACTCGGCTGCGGCGCCGCGCAGCGGGTGCCAGGACCTGGCTCTGAGCGGCCGGCACCGGTCGGTGCACCTGGTCGAGCCGCGGGTGCGGGCGGGTTTCCTGGGGATCGGCTGGGACTGGGAGTAGACAGCTGAAGGCAGCGGCCGCAGTCGAGGCTGCGGCTGCCGGCCACTGCCCGCTGCCCGTCGTCCGCCGGCCTGGCCCGCTGTCCGTTGTCCGCTGCCTGACGTAAACGCTTGCGCAAACGTTTACGTCCGCCGTCGGATGCGATACGTTCCCCGCCTGGGACCTGACTGAGGAGGCGGGAGCGGTATGGCGACCATGGCCGACGTCGCGCGGAGCGCCGGTGTCTCCGTTGCGACCGTCTCGCATGTGCTGAACGACACCCGGCCGGTGCTGCCGCACACCCGCCAGGCGGTCCTTGATGCCGTGGAGGAGCTCGGCTACACCACGAACACGCTGGCCCGTTCCCTGGTGACGGCCCGTACCCGGTCCATCGGGCTGGCGGTGTCGGCGATCAGCAACCCGTACTTCACGGAGATCGTCCAGGGCGTCGAGACCGCCGCGCTGGAGGCCGGCTACAGCCTGCTCATCGCCGATCCGCACGACGACCCCGAGCACGAGCGCAAGGTCGTGCAGCTGCTGCACGAGCGCCGGGTCGACGGCATGATCGTCGCGCCCTCCGCCGAACCGCGCGGGCTGCTCGCCTACCTGGGGCGGCACGACGTACCGGCCGTGTTCCTCGACCGGCTGGTGGACGCCCCCGGGAAGGACGGCGGTCCGCGCTTCGACCAGGTGTGCGCCGACAACGCCGAACCGACGTCCCGGCTGGTCACCCATCTCGCCGGGCTCGGTCACCGGCGGATCGGGCTGGTGGCGGGGCGGCCGGGGCTCAGCACCACGAGTGAGCGGATCACCGGCTACCGCAGCGGTCTCGCGTTCGCGGGGCTGGCGTACGACGGGCGGCTGCTGGTGCACGGCGACTCGGAGTCGGCCGGCGCCGAGCAGGCCACCGAGGCCTTGCTGTCCCTGGGCGTGCCGCCCACCGCGCTGGTCACCGGCAACAACGCCATGACCATCGGGGTGCTGCGTGCCCTGAGCGCGCGCGGCCTGTCCGTGCCGGGCGACATCGCGCTGTGCTGCTTCGACGACTTCGCCTGGGCGGATCTGTTCTCGCCCCGGCTCACCGCGATCGCCCAGCCCGGCAAGGACATCGGCGCGCGGGCCGTCCGCGTGCTCCTGGAGCGGCTCGCCGAGCCGGACCGGCCCGCCCGGACCGTGCGTCTGCCCTGCGCCTTCGTCCACCGCACGTCGTGCGGCTGCCCCAGTTCGTCCGAGGAAGGAACCCTGTCGTGATCGTCGTCGCCGGTGAGGCACTGATCGACCTGGTACCGCGGGGCACGGGTGCCCTGGCGGCGCTGCAGCCCGCGCTCGGCGGCGGTCCGTTCAACACGGCCGTGGCGCTGGGCCGCCTCGGTTCCCCCGCGGCCTTCTGCTCGCGGGTGTCGTCCGACGCCTTCGGAGAGGCCCTGCTGGACCGGTTGCGCGAGACCGGGGTCGACGTGTCGTCGGTGCAGCGGGGCACCGAGCCGACGACCCTGGCCGTCGCCACGGTCGGCGCGGACGGCTCGGCGGCGTATTCCTTCTACGTCGACGGGACGGCGGACCGGCTGTTCGCAGCGCCCTCGGCGCTGCCGCCGGGCACCCGGGCCGTGTCCTTCGGCACCTGCTCGCTGGTGCTGGAGCCGGGGGCAAGCGCGTACGAGGAGCTGATGCGCCGGGCGGACGCGCAGGGTGTGTTCACCGCGCTGGACCCGAACATCAGGGCCGGGCTGATCCCGGACGCGGACGCCTACCGGGCACGGTTCAAGAGCTGGCTGCCGTCGGTGTCGCTGCTGAAGCTGTCCGCGGAGGACGCCGAGTGGCTGGGCGGCACGCCCCGGGAGTGGCTGGCGGCCGGTCCGGCGGCGGTCGTGATCACTCGGGGCGGCGACGGGCTGACCGCCTTCACCGCCGACGGCGGCGAGTATGCGGTGCCGGGCGAACGGGTGGCGGTCGTGGACACGATCGGCGCGGGCGACACGGTCAACGCGGCCCTGCTGCACGGGCTCGCCGAACGCGATGCCCTCAGCGCCCGGGCGCTTGCCGGACTTGGCCCCGGCGGCTGGACGGAACTGCTGGGCTTCGCTGCCCGCGCGGCGGCGGTCACCTGCTCACGGGCCGGGGCGGAACCGCCGTACGCGCACGAACTGAAGGGCTGACCGGCCGGCGGCCGGTGGCGGGCCGAGGGCGCTTCAGCCGGTCTCGCCCATCGCCACCGCCCGCAGTGCGCCGGGGCGGCGGCCGTTGAGGCGGTCGAGTGCGGCGGCCGTGGCGTCGTCCGCCGGAAGGTGGATGACGAGCTGCTGCCCCTCGTCGGGAAGCGCGAGCGTCTCGTGCAGGAGCCGCAGGGAACCGGCCTCCGGGTGCTCGATGTGCTGGGAACCCGTCCGCCGCGGCGCCATGGCCAGGTCGGCGAACCGGTCGGTGAAGTCCGCGCCCGCCGTCACCGACAGCTCGTCGGCCAGCTCGGCGAGGTACGGGTCCCGGAGGGGAACGCCGTGCCGGAGCCGGGCGACGAGATCGTCGGCCACCCGGTCCCAGTCACGGTAGGCGCTGCGGGCCCGCTCGTCGGTGAACAGATACCGGAGCAGGTTGGGCCGCTCGTCGTCGAGCAGACCGAGGGGGCCGACCAGCCGCTCGTACCCGGCCGTGTGGGCGAGGACGTCGCCGATCCAGTTGACCACCAGCGCGGGAGTGGGCTCCAGGCGGTCCAGCACGGCCCGTACGGTGGGGCGCGCCGCGTGGCTGAGCGCTGGGGCCGCCGCACAGACCAGCACGTCGCCGCCGTTCGCCTCCTTGGTCAGGCGGCGCAGCAGCATCCGGTCGTTGAGGGAGAGGTTCAGGGCGTCGGCGAGGGCGCCGAGCACCTGGGCAGAAGGGTTGCGGTCGCGGCCCTGTTCCAGCCGGGTGAGGTACTCGACGCTGACGCCGGCGAGCGTGGCCAGCTCGGCACGCCTCAAGCCCGGGGTGCGGCGCCGGGGGCCCGCGGGCAGCCCCGCCTCGGCCGGGGTGACGGCTTCGCGCCAGGTGCGCAGGAACGTGCCCAACTCGTTGTCGCTCACCCGCCGAACGTACAGCGCGCGCGGGCGCGGAGGGTGGCCCCGTCACTACCAGGCTCCGGCCGGTCTCCCTCCCGGGCCGCGCGGCTCTCAGGGTGGAGGGCATGACGAATGAGACCGCTACCGCCGCTGCCGCTCTGCCGCTCGCTCCGGGGCCCTGGGCCCTCGACCCGTTCCACTCCTCCGTGAACTTCACCATCCGGCACCTGGGCATCGCCAAGGTGCGCGGGCGCTTCGAGCGGCTGGAGGCCGAACTGTTCGTCGGGGAGCGGGTCGAGGACGTGCGGGTCTCCGCGACCGTCGACCTGGCCTCGGTCAACACCGGCAACGCCGACCGGGACGCGCACGTCCGCGCCTCCGACCTGCTCGACGTGGAGAAGCGCCCGACGATGACGTACCGCTCGACGCGGGTGTCGGGCGAGGGCGAGGACTGGACCATGGAGGGCGAGCTGACGATCGGCGACGTGACCCGCCCGGTCACGCTCGCCGTGGAGTTCGGCGGGCTGGTCGACGTGCCCATGGACGGCAGCCGGCACGCCGGGTTCGAGGCGACGGGCGAGATCCGGCGCGGCGACTTCGGGCTGGACTTCGCCCCCGGTCTGCTCGGCGACGTGGTCAAGATCCAGCTCGACATGCAGTTCGTGGAGCCGAAGAAGGCCTGACCGCACACCGAACGCGCCGTGCCCCGCAGGACGTTGCCTGCGGGGCACGGCGCGTTCGGCAGGAGACCTCAGCCCTTGCTGGTCCGGGTCGTCTTCTTCGCGGCGGCCTTGGTGGTCTTGGCCGCCGTCTTCTTGGCGGCCGTGCCGGCGACCGTCTTGGTGGCGGTCTTGCGGGCCGATGCCGTCTTGGCCGCGACCGTCTTGCGGGCCGTCGTCTTGCGCGGCGCCTTCACCGAGGACGCGTCGCTGACGCGGTCGGCGCCGAGGACCTCCCGCAGGAACTTGCCGGTGTGGCTGGCCGGGACCCCGGCCACCTGCTCGGGCGTGCCCTCGGCGACGACCAGACCGCCGCCGGCGCCACCTTCGGGGCCCATGTCGACGATCCAGTCGGCCGTCTTGATCACGTCGAGGTTGTGCTCGATGACGATGACCGTGTTGCCCTTGTCGACCAGTCCGGACAGGACCGTCAGCAGCTTGCTGATGTCCTCGAAGTGCAGACCGGTGGTCGGCTCGTCCAGGACATAGACCGTGCGGCCGGTGGAGCGCTTCTGCAGCTCGCTGGCGAGCTTCACGCGCTGCGCCTCACCGCCGGACAGGGTGGTCGCGGCCTGACCGAGGCGGACGTAGCCGAGGCCGACGTCCTTCAGCGTGTTGAGGTGCCGGGCGATCGCGGGGACCGCCTCGAAGAACGCCGTGGCCTCCTCGATCGGCATGTTCAGGACCTCGGCGATGGACTTGCCCTTGTAGTGGACCTCCAGGGTCTCCCGGTTGTACCGGGCACCGTGGCAGACCTCGCACGGGACGTAGACGTCCGGGAGGAAGTTCATCTCGATCTTGATGGTGCCGTCGCCCGCGCAGTTCTCGCAGCGGCCGCCCTTGACGTTGAAGGAGAAGCGGCCGGGCAGGTAGCCGCGGACCTTCGCCTCGGTGGTCTCGGCGAACAGCTTGCGGATGTGGTCGAAGACGCCGGTGTACGTGGCCGGGTTGGAGCGCGGGGTGCGGCCGATGGGCGACTGGTCCACGTGCACGACCTTGTCGACGAGGTCGTCGCCGTCCACGCGCGTGTGCCGCCCGGGCACGCTCCGCGCGCCGTTCAGCTCGCGGGCCAGGTGCGTGTACAGGATGTCGTTGACCAGCGTCGACTTGCCGGAGCCGGACACGCCGGTGACGGCGGTGAACACGCCCAGGGGGAACGAGACGTCGATGTCCTGGAGGTTGTTCTCCCGGGCGCCGTGCACCGTGAGCTGCCGGGACGGGTCCAGCGGGCGGCGGATGTCGGGCAGCGGGATGGCCTTCTTGCCGGACAGGTACTGACCGGTCTGCGACTCGGCGTTGGCGAGGAGATCCTTCAAGGAGCCGCTGTGCACGACCTTGCCGCCGTGCTCACCGGCGCCGGGGCCGATGTCGACGACCCAGTCGGCCATCTTGATCGTGTCCTCGTCGTGCTCGACGACGATGAGCGTGTTGCCCATGTCGCGCAGCCGGACCAGGGTCTCGATCAGCCGGTGGTTGTCGCGCTGGTGCAGACCGATGGACGGCTCGTCGAGGACGTACAGGACGCCCACGAGGCCGGAGCCGATCTGGGTGGCCAGGCGGATGCGCTGGGCCTCGCCACCGGACAGGGTGCCGGCCGCGCGGTTCAGCGAGAGGTAGTCGAGGCCGACATCGACCAGGAACCGCAGCCGCTCGTTGACCTCCTTCAGCACGCGCTCGGCGATCTTCTTGTCGCGGGCGGTGAGCTTCAGCTCGCCCAGGAAGTCCGCGCAGTCGCTGATCGACATCGCGGAGACCTCGGCGATGGACTTGTCCATGATCGTGACCGCGAGGACGATCGGCTTCAGGCGCGTGCCCGAACAGGTCGGGCAGGGTACCTCACGCATGTAGCCCTCGAAGCGCTCGCGGCTGGAGTCGCTCTCGGCCTCGCTGTGCCGGCGCTTGACGAACGGGACGGCGCCCTCGAAGGCCGTGGTGTAGCGGCGCTCGCGCCCGTAGCGGTTGCGGTAGCGGACCTCGACCTGGGTCTTGTGGCCGTGGAGCAGGGCCTTCTTGGCGCGCTGCGGGAGGCCTCCGAAGGGGATGTCGGTGCGGAAGCCCAGCGCGTCGGCGAGGGCGCCGATCAGGCGGCCGAAGTAGTCCTTGGTGTGGCCGTGCGACCAGGGGTGGATGGCGCCCTCGTCGAGGCTCTTGTCCGGGTCCGGGACGATCAGCTCCGGGTCGACCTCCATGCGGGTGCCGATGCCGGTGCAGTCGGGGCAGGCGCCGAAGGGCGAGTTGAAGGAGAAGGAGCGGGGCTCCAGCTCCTCGAAGGACAGGTCGTCGTACGGGCAGTACAGGTGCTCCGAGTACATGCGCTCGCGCTCGGGGTCGTCCTCGGGGAGGTCGACGAAGTCGAGCACGACCATGCCGCCGGACAGGCCGAGGGCGGTCTCCACGGAGTCGGTGAGGCGGCGCTTGGCGCCGTCCTTGACCGTGAGGCGGTCGACGACCACCTCGATGGTGTGCTTCTCCTGCTTCTTCAGCGTGGGCGGGTTCGACAGCTGGATCGTCTCGCCGTCCACCCGCGCGCGGGAGTAGCCCTTGGTCTGGAGGTCGCCGAAGAGATCGACGAACTCGCCCTTGCGCTCGCGCACCAGCGGCGACAGCACCTGGAAGCGGCTGCCCTCGGGCAGCTCCAGGACCCTGTCGACGATGGCCTGCGGCGACTGGCGCGAGATCGGACGGCTGCACTCGGGGCAGTGCGGCTTGCCGATGCGCGCGAAGAGCAGACGCAGGTAGTCGTAGACCTCGGTGATGGTGCCGACCGTGGAGCGCGGGTTGCGCGAGGTCGACTTCTGGTCGATGGAGACGGCCGGGGACAGGCCCTCGATGAAGTCGACGTCCGGCTTGTCCATCTGGCCGAGGAACTGCCGGGCGTACGAGGAGAGGGACTCCACGTAGCGCCGCTGTCCCTCCGCGAAGATGGTGTCGAAGGCCAGCGAGGACTTGCCCGACCCCGACAGGCCCGTGAAGACGATGAGCGAGTCGCGCGGGAGATCGAGCGAGACGTTCTTGAGGTTGTGCTCGCGCGCTCCACGAACGATGAGACGGTCGGCCACGCCGGTCCGCACCTTTCTTGAGAGAAGTGACAGGGGCGGGGCCCCCGTCTTTCTCAGACTAGGGGGAGCCACTGACAACGCCGGTCGGATTCACGGGTTGCCAACAAACCCCGGCTCTCCAGCATGCCCGACGCCACGTCCGACCATATAGCACGTGCTTTCGATTTACGGCACTGCTTCACCACCTTCACCCGAAGGAGTGGCGGAGCTAGGGTCAGCACCATGATTGATCACGCTCATGACCTGGCGTCTGTACGTGACGCGACGGAGCGGCTGCTGACCGCAGTCGGCAAACTGGACAACGCGTCTGTGACCCACCCGTCACGGCTGCCCGGCTGGAGCCGCGGCCATGTCCTGGCCCACCTCGCCCGCAACGCGGACGCCCTCGTGAACGTCCTCGAGGGGCGTCCCATGTACGTCTCCGGCGAGGCCCGGGACGCCGACATCGAGCGGGACGCCCCGCGTGCCCTCGACGCCCAGCTCGCCGACCTGCGCGAGAGCGCGGCCCGCTTCCAGGAGACCGGGGCCGCTCCGGCGGACTGGTCGCGCACGGTGGAGCTGCGCAACGGGGTCACGGACTCCGCGTCCCGGGTGCCGTTCCGGCGGTGGGTCGAGGTGGAGCTGCATCACGTGGACCTGGGGATCGGATACGAGCTGGAGGATCTGCCGGCGGAATTCACGCAGCGGGAGATCGACTTCCTCGCCGACCGGTTCGCCGGGCATCCCGACGTACCGTCCACGCGCCTCACGGACGGCACGCGTGCGTGGAGCACGGAACGGGACGCGAAGGAGGGGCCGGAAGTGACCGTCACGGGCTCCCCGGCGGACCTGCTGGGCTGGCTCGCCGGCCGCCGCACCGGGGCGGCACTGACGGTGGACGGGGGTCCGCTGCCTGCGCTGCCGCCGCTCTAGGGCCGCTTCCCCGGCAGCAGGACCGGGGCCACTCCCCCGCTATAGGCTGGCGGACATGACGTACAGCGGAGAGGTGACGGTCGGCGGACCGGCCGATGTGCACGAGCTCAAGGACCTGATGATCACCAAGATCGCGGTGGGTCCGATGAACAACAACGCCTATCTGCTGCGCTGCCGGGCCACGGACGAGCAGGTGCTGATCGACGCCGCGAACGAGGCGGAGACGCTGCTCGGCATGATCGGTGACGACGGCATCGCGTCCGTCGTCACGACCCACCGGCACGGCGACCACTGGCAGGCGCTGGCCGAGGTCGTGGCGGCCACCGGCGCCCGCACCTACGCGGGCCGCGAGGACGCCGACGGCATTCCCGTACCGACCGACGTGCTGGTCGACGACGGCGACACCATCCGGGTGGGGCGCGTGGAGCTCACCGCGCGCCACCTGGTCGGGCACACGCCCGGTTCGATCGCCCTCGTCTACGACGACCCGCACGGGCATCCCCATGTGTTCACCGGGGACTGCCTGTTCCCCGGCGGTGTGGGCAACACCCACAAGGACCCCAAGGCGTTCGCCAGTCTCATCCACGATGTCGAGACCAAGATCTTCGGCGCCCTCCCGGACGAGACCTGGGTCTACCCGGGGCACGGCAACGACACGAGCCTGGGCGCCGAGCGCCCGCACCTGCCGGAGTGGCACGCGCGCGGGTGGTGAACCGCGCACGCGCCCCGTGTGAATCGTTCGCACACGCCGGTGTCGCACGTGCGCTCCCCTCGAACCTGGTTGCGCAGTCAACTGGTCTCAGCCCCGCGCAGGATGACGGCTCCTGGGCGGATGGGCCGCCGGCCTGTCGTTCCCCGCCCTCGGTCGGCGGCCCCGGCGCCTGCCGACACGGCAGTGGCCGGGACGCGTTCACACAGCTGCAACACCCGTTCCCACTATCCGGACATGTGTTGCCGTGACCTCGACAAACGGGTCCCTCGGCTGTCAATCTCCCGCCATGCATCCTGCCCCGCGTGCCCTGCGCCGCGCTGCCGTCGCCGTCGCCCTCCTCGCCGCCGCCGTGAGCTGCGCTCCGCAGCCGGAGTCGGGCAAGCCGTCGTCGTCCGCCGGGAACGCGTGCAAGAAGGGCGAGTTGGCCACGCGGACCTCGGGCAAGCTGACGATCGCCACCGACGAGCCCGCCTACGAGCCGTGGTTCAAGGACGACGAGCCCGCCAACGGCAAGGGCTTCGAGTCGGCGGTCGCCTACGCCGTCGCAGAACGGCTCGGCTACGGCAAGGACAAGGTCGCCTGGCAGACCGTCCCCTTCAACAAGGCCTTCGCGCCGGGTGAGAAGACCTTCGACTTCGACATCAACCAGGTGTCCGTGAGCGAGGAGCGCAAGAAGGCGGTGGACTTCTCCTCCGGCTACTACGACGTGCGTCAGGCCGTCGTCGCGCTGAAGGGCTCCAAGGCCGCCAAGGCGAAGAGCGTCGCGGACCTGAAGGGCGTGAAGCTGGGCGCACAGGTCGGCACCACCAGCCTCGACTACATCGACGACGTGGTGCGGCCCACGCAGGCGGCGGCCGTGTACGCCAAGAACGACCAGGCCAAGTCCGCGCTGAAGAACGGCCAGGTCGACGCGATCGTCGTCGATCTGCCGACCGCCTTCTACATCACCGGGGCCGAGATCACCGACGCGACGATCGTGGGTCAGTTCGAGCACCAGGGCGGTACGCCGGAGCAGTTCGGTCTCGTGCTCGACAAGGGCAGCGCGCTCACCCCCTGCGTCTCGCGGGCCGTGGAGGCGCTGCGCAAGGACGGCACGCTCGCGAAGATCGAGCAGCAGTGGCTGTCGGACGCCGTAGACGCGCCGGTGCTCAAGTGACGGTGAACAAGGAAGAGCTGGGCTCCGGCGAGCGCGAGGCGGCAGACGACTACGTCCCGTCGCGGCGGCGCCTGGACCGGGAGCGCTACCGGCGCACCCGCGCCCGGCGCGCGACGGCGATCGGCGCGCTCTCGACCCTCGCCACCGCGGCCGTCCTCTACCTCGTCGTCGTCAACGCCCCGGGCTGGCCGCGCACCAAGGAGACCTTCTTCGACTGGGGGTACGCGCGCGAGGCGTTCCCGAAGGTCCTCGAAGGGCTGTGGCTGAACGTCCGGCTGCTGCTGGTCTGCGGTGCCGCGGTGCTCGTGCTCGGCATGCTGATCGCCGTCGCCCGCACGCTGCGCGGACCGGTGTTCTTCCCGCTGCGCTTCCTGGCCGCCGCGTACACGGACTTCTTCCGGGGGCTGCCGCTCATCATCAACCTGATGATCGTGGTCCTCGGCGTCCCGGCGCTGCGGCTGCAGGGGGTGACCGTGGACCCGGTGCTGCTCGGCGGCACCGCGCTCACCCTGACGTACTCGGCGTATGTCGCCGAGGTGTTCCGCGCCGGCATCGAGTCCGTGCACCCCTCGCAGCGCGCCGCGGCCCGCTCGCTGGGGCTGAGCAACCGGCAGGCGCTGCGGTACGTGGTGCTGCCCCAGGCGGTGCGCCGCCAGGTGCCGCCGCTGCTGAACGACCTGGTGTCGCTGCAGAAGGACACCGGACTCGTCTCGATCGGCGGTGCGGTGGACGCCGTGCGGGCCGCCGACATCATCGTGGGCCGCAGCCTCAACTACACGCCGTACATCGTCGCCGGTCTGGTCTTCGTCGCGCTGACCATCCCCATGACCCGCTTCACGGACTGGGTGACGGCCCGGATGGACCGCCGTCAGGCCCAGGGAGGAGCCATATGAGCGAGACGCCCGTGCTGCGTATGGAGTCCGTCCGCAAGACCTTCGGCGGCTCGGTCGTGCTGCGGGACGTCGACCTGGAGGTCGCGCCGCACACGGTCACCGCTCTGATCGGCGCCTCGGGCTCCGGCAAGTCCACGCTGCTGCGGTGCGCGAACCTGCTGGAGGACATCGACGACGGGGCGATCTGGCTCGACGACGAGGAGATCACCGACCCGCGCGCCGACCAGGACGCCGTGCGCCGCCGGATCGGCGTGGTCTTCCAGGCGTACAACCTGTTCCCGCACATGACGGTCCTGGACAACATCACGCTCGCCCCGCGCCGCGTGCACGGTGTGCCCCGAGCCGAGGCCGAGGCACGCGCGCGTGAACTGCTGGAGCGGCTGGGACTCGGCGGGAAGGCGGGCGCGTACCCGGACCGGCTGAGCGGCGGACAGCAGCAGCGCGTGGCGATCGTCCGCGCCCTGGCCGTACGCCCCCGGCTGCTGCTGCTCGACGAGATCACCGCCGCCCTCGATCCCGAGCTGGTGGGCGAGGTGCTCACCGTCGTCCGCGGGCTGAAGGACGAGGGCATGACCATGGTGCTGGCCACGCACGAGATGGGCTTCGCCCGGGAGGTCGCCGACCAGGTGTGCTTCCTGGAGGGTGGCGTGGTGCTGGAGCGCGGCACCGCCGAGCAGGTCTTCGGGGATCCGCAGCAGGAGCGCACGCGGCGCTTCCTGCGGCGGATCGTGGAGGCGGGGAGGCTGTAGGAAGCCGCCGGGCTGTAAGGGGCGTCCGCCATGGCCGGCGGGGCTTACCGGCAGCGGCTCACGCGTTCGCCTTGCCCGCCCCCGCCAGCGCCGCGACGCGCTCCACACCGAACACGTACCCCTGCACGCCGCAGCCCGCGATGACCCCGTCGGCGCGCAGCGAGACGTAGGAGTGGTGCCGGAACGACTCGCGCTGGTGGATGTTGGAAATGTGGACCTCCAGCACCGGCAGTCCGTCACAGGTGTTGAGGGCGTCCAGGATGGCGACGGAGGTGTGCGAGTAGGCACCGGGGTTGATCACGATGCCGCAGTGGTTCAGCCGCGCCTCGTGGATCCAGTCGACCAGCTCGCCCTCGTGGTTGGACTGGCGGAAGTCGACCGTGCCGCCGTGCGCGGCCGCCGCCTTGGCGCACAGGGCCTCGACGTCGGCGAGCGTGTCGGAGCCGTAGATCTCCGGCTGGCGCTGGCCGAGCAGGTTCAGGTTGGGGCCGTTGAGGATCATGATCGGGGCGTGGGCCAGGGTGCGGGGCACGGTTCCTCCGGTCCGTTCAGGGTCGGGCGGCCCGTGGCGGACCGCTGCTCACAGCCGGTTTATCACGGTGCGCCGGCAGCCCGCCGGGCCGTAGCCTCCCGGCATGACGAGCCTGACCAGCCCGACCTGTCCGCCCAAGCCGTCCCCGGGTGACCGCATCGCCGTGATCTCGCCCTCCTCCGGCCTGCCGGGGCTCTTCCCGCTCCCCTACGAGCTGGGCCTCCAGCGGCTGCGCGAGGAGTTCGGGCTGGAGCCGGTCGAGTATCCGGCGACGCGCACCATGGGCGCCACGCCCCGGGAGCGGGCCGACGACATCCACGCGGCCTTCGCCGACCCGGAGATCAAGGCCGTCATCGCGTCGATCGGCGGCGACGACCAGATCACCGTGCTGCCGTACCTGGACCGGGAGTTGATCCGGGCCAACCCGAAGCCGTTCTTCGGGATGAGCGACAACACGAACCTGCTCGCCTTCCTGCGCACCTGCGGCATCGTCGGCTTCCACGGTGGCAGCGTGATGTGCGAACTGGGCCGCCCCGGGGCCATGCATCCGCAGACCGCCGAGTCCCTGCGCGCCGCCCTGTTCACCTCGGGACCCTACGAGTTGAGGCCCGCCGAGCGGTGGCGTGACATCGACCGTGACTGGGCGGACCCGGCGACCTTCGACGCGGAGCCCGAGACCCGGCCCGGTACCGGCTGGACCTGGGTGAACCCCGGCCGGGTGGCGGAGGGCCGCAGTTGGGGCGGCTGCCTGGAGATCGTCGCCTGGCTGCTGATGGCCGACCGGGAGATCGCCCGCGACCTGTCCGAGTACGACGGCGGCGTGCTGCTCCTGGAGACCTCGGAGGACATGCCGAGCGCCACCGAGGTCTTCCACACCCTGCGGAGCATGGGCGAGCGCGGGCTGCTCAGGCGCTTCTCGGCCCTGCTGATGGGCCGGCCGAAGACATGGTCCTTCGAGCGGCCCAACACCCCGGAGCAGGCTGCCCGATACGCCGCCGACCAGCGTGAGGCCGTACTGCGCGCCATGCGGACCTACGCCCCCGAGGCCACGATCGTCTTCGACGTGGACTTCGGGCACACCGATCCGCAGCTGGTGATCCCGTACGGCGGCACCGTGCGCGTGGACGGACCCGCCCGGCGCATCACGGTCACGTACTGAGGGCCCCCAAGCCCGCCGCGCGCCCCCGTAACCGGCGATCACGGTGGGTAGTTGACGCGGCATGCACGACGTACGCACCGTAAGAGCACCCTCCATGCCGCGCCTCGCGGCCGCCTCACTCGCCGGCACGGCCATCGAGTTCTACGACTTCTTCGTCTACGGCACCGCGGCGGCCCTGATCCTGGGGCCGCTGTTCTTCCCGACCTTCTCTCCGGTGGCCGGGACACTGGCCGCCTTCGCCACCTTCGGTGTGGGCTTCGTGGCCCGGCCGCTCGGATCGGTGCTGTTCGGGCACATCGGGGACCGGCGGGGGCGGCGGCCGGTCCTCGTCGCCTCCCTGCTGCTGACCGGGGCCTCCACGGTCGCGGTCGGCTGCGTGCCGACGTACGACTCGATCGGCGTGGTCGCTCCCCTGCTGCTCCTGGTGCTGCGTTTCCTCCAGGGGCTGGGGCTCGGCGGGGAATGGGGCGGGGCGGTGCTGCTGGCCGTGGAGCACGCGCCATCCGAACGGCGCGCCCTGTGGTCGAGCTTCCCGCAGGTCGGGCCCGCGCTGGGGTTCCTGCTCGCCAACGGTGTGGTGCTGGGGCTGTCCTCGACGCTGACCGAGGCGCAGTTCGCCGCGTGGGGGTGGCGGGTGCCGTTCTGGGCGGCGGGAGTTCTGGCCGTCGTGGGGCTGTGGCTGCGGTCGTCGCTCACCGAGTCCCCCAGCTTCCTCGAGATCGACGACCACGCGCGCGTGCCGCTCGCCGAGGTCGTCCGCGACCACTGGCGGCTCCTGCTGCTGACCGGCGGGGGACTCGCGATCGGCTACGCGATCTTCTACGCCGTGACGACCTGGTCCCTCGCCTACGGGACGGAGCGGCTCGGGGTGAGCCGCAGCGTCATGCTGACGTGCATCATGGGCGCGGTGCTCGTGAAGGGCGCTCTCACCCCGCTGGTGGCGCTGCTCGGTGACCGCTACGGCCGGCGGCCGCTGTGCCTGGCCGGGTGTGCGGCCGCCGCCCTGTGGATGTTCCCGATGGTCGCGCTCCTCGCCACCGGGGCGCCGTTGCCGATGTTCCTCGGCTTCCTCGGGGCGATGCTCGCGTTCATCACGATGTTCGCCGTGATCGCCGCCTATCTGCCGGAGCTGTACGAGCCGCGGGTGCGCTGCACGGGCGCCGCCGTCGGCTACAACCTCGGCGGGGTCGTCGGAGGCGCGCTCACACCGATCGTGGCGACGGCCCTGGCCGAGCAGGGCGGGCGGGTGCCGTGGGGCGTGGCCGCCTATCTGACGGTGATCGCGCTGTTCAGCCTGGGGTGCTTCGCGCTGCTGCCGGAGACCCGTCCGGTGCGGGCGGGGGCGGCGGCGGAGGCCACTGCTGGGTGAGCCGGGTGCTGGTGCCGTGTCCGGCGCGGCGCGTAAACGGTTGCGCGGGCGTTTGCGCGCCTCTATGGGTGAGCGCGCCTACGGGTTGATCGCCAGCTCCAGGTAGGCCGCGAACAGCACCAGGTGGACCCCGCCCTGAAGCGGCGTGGCCCGGCCCGGCACCACGGTCAGCGAGGCCACCACCACGGTCAGGGCGAGCAGCACCAGGTGGGTGGAGCCGAGACCGAGGACGAGCGGGCCGGAGAGCCACAGGGAGGCGAGTGCGACGGCGGGAATGGTCAGGCCGATGCTGGCCATGGCCGAGCCGAGGGCGAGGTTCAGGCTGGTCTGCACACGGTCGCGACGGGCGGAGCGCAGCGCGGCGATGGTCTCCGGGAGCAGCACCAGCAGCGCGATGATCACGCCGACGACCGCTTGACGGAGCCCTGCGGCCTCCACCCCGGACTCGATGGTGGGCGAGACGCCCTTCGCCAGGCCGACCACGCCGACCAGAGCCAGGCCCAGCAGGGCCAGGCTGATCCGGGCGGTGCGAGCGGTCGGCGCCTCGGCGTGCTCCTCGGCGGTGATCACCTCGCCGTGCCGGGTGATCGGCAGGAAGTAGTCCCGGTGCCGCACGGTCTGAGTGGCGACGAACAGGCCGTACAGAATCAGCGAGGACAGCGCCGCGAAGGTCAGCTGGACGGTGGAGAACTCCGGTCCCGGCTTGCTCGTGGTGAACGTCGGCAGGACCAGGCTGAGGGTGGCCAGGGTCGCGACGGTGGCGAGTGCGGCGCCGGTGCCCTCCGGGTTGAAGACGGCCGTGCCGTGCCGCAGTGAGGCGACCAGGAGGCACAGGCCGACGATGCCGTTGCAGGTGATCATCACGGCCGCGAAGACGGTGTCCCGCGCCAGCGTCGAGCTCTTGTCCCCGCCATCGACCATCAGGGTGACGATGAGGGCGACCTCGATGATCGTGACGGCGACGGCGAGCACGAGAGAGCCGAATGGTTCACCGACCCGGTGGGCCACCACTTCGGCGTGGTGCACGGCGGCCAGGACGGCTCCCGCGAGGACCAGGGTCACCAGGGCGACGATCGCGACGGGCAGATCCCGCCCCCAGGTCAGAACCAGCAGCACGGCCGCGAGCAAGGGCACCAGGGTCGTCCACTGTGCTGCGAGCCGCCTGCGCCGAGCGATCATGCAGAGATCGTCGCAGACCGGCAGAAGCCACGCACTCCGGTCGTACCGGGCCCCTGGGGGCGCTCTGCCGGGGCTACTTGAGGTCACGCGCGTCCAGGACGTCGCAGTTGATGAACACCCGCTCGCCGATGCTGAGTGCGTTCAGCCGCTCCGCCATCCTGCTGGTCTCCGGATCGGCGCTGTTGCGCATGGCCTCGTCGAACGACTCGAACTCGACCAGCGCCAGGAAGCGGTTGGGCTTGTCCCGGTCCTTCAGCAGCATGCTGTGGGTGGGGCCGCCCGCACGGTCGGCGTTGCGCTGCCCCGCCTCTTCGAGCACCTGCTGCATCTCTTCCAGACGCTCGGTCTCGAACTCGATGATCTGCACGAACTTCATGGCACCTCCAGCCGGCCTCGGCGCCCCCGGGCCGGGGAACGCGCTCAGGAAACAAGCAAGCACCGGGACCGGTGGACGGCAATTCGCCGACCACCGATCCCGGTGATGGTTGTTCCTACGACCGACGCGGTCAGACGTCGACGCTGTCCTTCTGAGCGCCTCCGCTCGTCTCCTGCGCCGCCTCGGCCGCCGCCTGCTTCTTGGAAGCTCGCAGGCTGGTGATCGTGGTGACGATCAGGACGGAGCAGATCACGCCGAGCGAGACCGGAATGCTGATCTCGGGGACATGTACCCCGGACTCGTGCAGCGCGTGCAGCACCAGCTTCACGCCGATGAAGCCGAGGATGATCGACAGGCCGTAGCTGAGGTGGACCAGCTTCTTCAGCAGGCCGCCGATGAGGAAGTACAGCTGGCGCAGACCCATCAGGGCGAACGCGTTGGCCGTGAAGACGATGTACGGGTCCTGCGTCAGGCCGAAGATCGCGGGGATGGAGTCGAGGGCGAAGAGCACATCGGTGGTGCCGATGGCCAGCATCACGACCAGCATCGGGGTCATGACCCGCTTGCCGTTCTCCTCGATCCACAGCTTGGTGCCGTGGTACCGGTCCGCCACGCCGAAGCGGCGCTCGGCGGCCTTGAGCAGCTTGTTCTCCTCGAACTCCTCGTCCTCCTCGTCGGCCCGGGCCTCCTGGATGAGCTTCCAGGCGGTGTAGATGAGGAAGGCGCCGAAGATGTAGAAGACCCAGGCGAAGCTGGCGAGGATCGCCGCGCCGGCGGCGATGAAGATCGCTCGCAGGACCAGGGCGATGAGGACACCGATCAGCAGCACACGCTGCTGGTACTGCGACGGCACCGCGAACTTCGCCATGATCAGGACGAAGACGAAGAGGTTGTCGACGCTCAGCGACTTCTCGGTGATGAAGCCCGCGAAGAACTCACCGGCGGGCTGGCCACCGGCGAACAGAAGCAGACCGAGCCCGAAGAGCGCGGCCAGGACGATCCAGACGACCGTCCATATCCCGGCTTCCTTGATCGACACGTCGTGCGGCTTGCGGCCGATGAAGAAATCGACCGCGATGAGGGCGGCAAGGCCCACGATCGTCAGGACCCATAGGGTCACGGAAACATCCACTGCGCCTCCGGCAGTCGTAACGGCAAATGTCAGCGTCGTCGCTGCCGGAGGTCTCTTCCACCCAAGATGGGCCGACGCCCCGGGATCTGGCCTGATCCGTATTGACGGGTACGCCGCAGCAGACAGGGAGTACTCCCCTCCGTGCCGTCAACAGTACCCCAATCACCAAGAACAGGTAAAGCGCTTGGCAAAAGAAAGGCCAAAATCCCTGGTCAGGAGGCTTTACATGAACTTGGTACGGGCGGTGGCCACCTGGGCGAGCACCTGCTGGAGGACCTGGCTGCCGGGTGGCACGAGCGACGGCTCGTACGTCCAGGCGTGGCCGACCCACGGGTCGGCCAGGTGATCGTCGGCCACCGGCGTCAGTCGCAACAGCGAACGCCACAGCGGGTCGAGCAAAGGCCCGTACCCGGAGGACTCCTCCCGGTCGGCGACCATCATCAGGTGGACGCCGAAGGCGGGGCCCTCGTCGGAGAGGTAGCGCAGCTGGTTCACGGCCCGGTCGTCGAAGCCGTGCGGGAAGTCGTTGACGATCAGGAGCTGCTGGGAGGTGTCGAAGCCGGGCGGAAGGGAGTCGGCGGCGCCGCCCCGGACCGCCATCTGCACGAGGTCGACCCGCTGGGTGAGCCGGCCCAGCACATCCGCCACCCCGGCGGCGCCGAGCGCGGGCGGGGCCGCCAGCACGCCGGTCTGCACGAGGGGCGCCAGCGGCTGTGCCCCCGAACCGGCCGGGTCGATGACATGGACGGTGAACTCGCCCGCCGGGTAGACGGCGAGCAGCCGGGCCGCGTGCGCGACCGCCGTCTCCATGGCGAGACGGCTCATGGCGTGGGAGTCGGTGAACGAACCGTCGGACGATCCGGCCGACCCGCTGTCGATCCACAGGCCCCGCTCCAGCGGCAGCCGGACCAGCATCGGGATGCGGATCCGGTCGGCCTCGGGGAGATGGAGGTCGCCCAGGCGCAGGGCCATGGGGATCTCCATCGGTACCCGGTAGGCATGCCACACCGGGCTGTCCCAGCGGGCGTACGCCGGTGGCAGGGCCGGTTCGACGACGTCGGCCTCGGCCGCGAGCTGGGTGAGGTCCCGGTCGAGGGCCTCCTGGGCCTGGGCGACGAGCTGGGCGTGCCGGGCCCGGGCGGCCTCGCGGGCGGCGTCGCCCTGCCCGCCGATCCGGCTGCGCGGGTCGGAGAGGACCTGCTCCAGCTCCTTGTCCATACGTGACTCGGCGAAGTCGACGGCGCTGCGGTAGGCGGCGGTGGTGCGGGCCAGGTCCTCGAACATGCCCCACACCTGGTTGTAGAGCCGCTCCTCCATGGACCAGCCGGTCGCGTCGCCCGCGACGGGCTGTGCGGGCTGCCCGGGTGCTGCCGGCGGCGTGGCCGACGGGGGCGGGGGCGGAGCGGCGTTCTGGCGGCGCGGGTGGCTGTAGTCGATCGGACCGCCGGCCGTCGGCTGGGTGACGGCGTTGGGGTCCGGCGCGGCGCCCTGATACGACGGCTGCTGCGGGGCGGGCTGCCCGGGACCACCGGACGTCTGACCGCTGTACGGGGACACCGGTGGTACGGGACCGGGCTGAGGCGCGGTGCCGCCTTGGTCCGGGCCGAGGGCGGGGGCCGCTGTCTGCCGGGAGCGGTCACCGTCCGCGGTGCGCGGCGGGGGCGCCTGCACCGAGCGGGCCAGCCCCTGGGCCACCGCTTCGTTGATACTGCCGGCGAGCTGGTGGGCCTGCGCCAGGCCCTGGTCGGTGAGGAGTTCGGCGAGGCCGCCCGCGTAGCCCTGGCCGACGGCGCGCACCTTCCAGGCGCCCTGCCGGCGGTAGAGCTCCAGGGCGACGACGGCCGACTCGGCCTCCAGGCCGGTGATGGTGTAGCTGGCGACCTCGCCGCCGTCGAGGCCGGTGACGGCGACGAAGGGGGCCGCCACCGCGCCGAAACGGACCGGGCCCGTCCCGCCCACGGGGAGGGCGAGCAGCACGCTGACACGGTGGACGGCCTCCGGCACGGCGTCCAGGTCCACCGCGAGGCGATGGTCGGCGGCGGCCTGCCGGGAGACCTCGAGACCCGGCTGGGTGGGTGCGCCCGGGTGGGCCACCCACTCCACGCCGTGGATCCGGCCGTTCTCGTCGCCGAGCGCGGCCACGGCCACGATCGGCGTACCGGCCGAGATCCGGATCTCGAGACGGGCCTGGGAGAGCGGGTGGTTCTGCCCCCGCACCAGCTCGGCCGTCATCGCCTTCGTCCCCCTGTGTCGTTGTGTGGAGTCGTGTGCTGCTCGCCGGGCCCGCCGGTCCGGGGCCCGGGTGCTCTCAGAGCACCGGCAGGATCGACGGCATCAGGTCCTGGAAGGTACGGCCGTTGGCCGGGTTACCCAGGGCCGTCATCGACCAGCCCTGGCCGGAACGGTGGACCTTGGCCATGATCTGGGCCGTGTACTGGCCGCCGCCGGCGAGCGTGTAGCGGGCGAGCTCCTGGCCGTTGGTCTCGTCGACCAGGCGGCAGAACGCGTTCTGCACCTCCTGGAAGGTCTGGCCCGTGAAGGAGTTCACGGTGAAGACGATCTGGTCGATGTGGACCGGGATCCGCGCGAGGTCGACGAGGATCGCCTCGTCGTCGCCGCCCTGGCCGACACCGCCGACGAGGTTGTCACCGGTGTGGCGCACCGAGCCGTCGTCGCTCACCAGGTGGCGGAAGAAGACGACGTCGACCGGCTGCTTGTCCGCGAACAGGACGGCGGAGGCGTCGAGGTCGATCTCTCGCGTGCGCGAGCCGAACAGGCCGCGCCGGGGAGCCGCCTGCCAGCCGAGACCCATGCGAACCGCGGTCAGGCTGCCGCCGTCGTTCTTCTGCAGACTGATGGCCTGACCCTTGGTCATGTTGACGGTCACGCGCTGATTCCCCTCTCGAACGTCCCCTGTTGCCGCGTAGTCGCGGTTGACCAGCACCCTACGCAGCGGCACTGACAGCGACGTACCCCGGTCCGCACTTTGTGTCGGTCTTGCAACACTGCGCGTACGCGGCACGCTGTCAGGCCAGGCCCGCCTCCTTCATCTGACGCAGCTCCTTCTTCATCTCCGAGACCTCGTCGCGCAGTCGGGCCGCGATCTCGAACTGGAGCTCCGCGGCGGCGGCCCGCATCCGCGCGGTGAGCTCCTCGATCTGTCCGGCCAGTTCGGCCGCGGGGCGGTCGGTCGGGACCGCCTCCTCGGCCTTGCCCTTGCCCTTGGCGGACTTGGCCGTCGCACCCGCCTTGCCGAGGGAGGGCACGGGCGCCTTGGTGCCCCCGCCGTCCTTCTTCGCCTTGCGGTAGCCCGAGCCGAGCAGTTGCTCGGTGTCGATGTCCTCGCGCGCGATCTGGGCGACGATGTCGTTGATCTTCTTGCGCAGGGGCTGGGGGTCGATGCCCCGTTCGGTGTTGTACGCGATCTGCTTCTCGCGGCGCCGGTTGGTCTCGTCGATGGCCTTCTCCATCGCCGGCGTGATCTTGTCGGCGTACATGTGGACCTGGCCGGACACGTTGCGCGCGGCGCGGCCGATGGTCTGGATCAGGGACGTGCCGGAGCGCAGGAAGCCCTCCTTGTCGGCGTCCAGGATCGCCACCAGGGACACCTCCGGCAGGTCGAGGCCCTCGCGCAGGAGGTTGATGCCGACCAGCACGTCGTACTCGCCCGCGCGCAGTTCACGCAGCAGTTCGACACGGCGCAGGGTGTCGACGTCGCTGTGCAGATAGCGCACCTGGATGCCCAGCTCCAGGAAGTAGTCCGTCAGGTCCTCGGCCATCTTCTTGGTGAGCGTGGTGACCAGGACGCGCTCGTCCTTCTCGGTGCGCTGCCGGATCTCGTGCACCAGGTCGTCGATCTGGCCCTCGGTGGGCTTGACGACGACCTCCGGGTCGACGAGACCGGTGGGGCGGATGATCTGCTCGACGAAACCGTCCGAGCGGGACATCTCGTAGTTCCCCGGGGTGGCCGACAGGTAGACCGTCTGGCCGATGCGCTCCTGGAACTCCTCCCACTTCAGGGGGCGGTTGTCCAGGGCGGAGGGCAGCCGGAAGCCGTGGTCGACGAGGGTGCGCTTGCGGGAGGCGTCGCCCTCGTACATGGCGCCGATCTGCGGGACGGTGACGTGCGACTCGTCGATGACGAGGAGGAAGTCGTCCGGGAAGTAGTCCAGCAGGGTGTTCGGCGGGGACCCGGGCGAGCGGCCGTCGAAGTGCATCGAGTAGTTCTCGACGCCGGAGCAGCTGCCGATCTGGCGCAGCATCTCGATGTCGTACGTGGTCCGCATGCGCAGGCGCTGGGCCTCCAGCAGCTTGCCCTGCTTCTCCAGCTCCGTCAGGCGCTCGGCCAGCTCCTTCTCGATGTCGTTGACGGCCCGCTCCAGGCGCTCGGGGCCTGCGACGTAGTGGGAGGCCGGGAAGACGTAGAGGTGCTCGTCGTCACTGATGATCTCGCCGGTGAGCGGGTGCAGGGTGGACAGCGCCTCGATCTCGTCGCCGAACATCTCGATGCGGACGGCCAGCTCCTCGTAGACCGGGAAGATCTCGATGGTGTCGCCGCGGACACGGAAGGTGCCGCGCGTGAAGGCCATGTCGTTGCGCGTGTACTGGATGTCCACGAAGCGGCGCAGCAGCTCGTCGCGGTCGATCTCCTCGCCGACGCGGAGGGGGACCATGCGGTCCACGTACTCCTGCGGGGTGCCGAGGCCGTAGATGCAGGAGACGGAGGCGACCACGATGACGTCGCGGCGGGTGAGCAGCGAGTTGGTCGCGGAGTGGCGCAGGCGCTCGACCTCCTCGTTGACCGAGGAGTCCTTCTCGATGTAGGTGTCCGACTGCGGGACGTACGCCTCGGGCTGGTAGTAGTCGTAGTACGAGACGAAGTACTCGACGGCGTTGTTCGGGAGCAGCTCGCGGAACTCGTTCGCCAGCTGGGCGGCCAGCGTCTTGTTCGGCGCCATCACGAGCGTGGGGCGCTGGAGCTTCTCGATCATCCACGCGGTGGTGGCGGACTTGCCGGTGCCGGTCGCGCCGAGCAGCACGACGTCCTTCTCGCCCGCCTCGATGCGCCGGGCGAGGTCGGCGATGGCCGTCGGCTGGTCGCCGTTCGGCTGGTAGGGGCTGACGACCTCGAAGGGCGCCACCGTGCGTTCGATCTTTGAAACGGGCCGCATGGGTTCCACCGTACGACCCCGCACTGACAACGGGCTCTGATCAGCGATTCTGCGGGGTGCGGGACCCCCGGTGCTCCACGGTGCGGCGGGGGCGGAACCGCAGGCGCTGGGCGGAGTGCCGGACGTGGGCGTGGGCGGGGATGCCGGGCTTCTGCTCCACGGGGAGGACGGCGGGCTTCCCCATGACCATGAGCGGGTCGAACATCACCACGACGCCCGCGAGGAGCAGGAAGGCGAGCGGGCCGATCAGCATGGGTGCGAGCAGACTCGCGGGCGAGTCTCCCGTGGTGGGTTCGGCCGTGCCGTGCAGGTGGACGCTGAGGGCGGCCATGCCGGTGTAGTGCATGCCGCTGACGGCGAGGCCCATGACGAGGCTGGCGCCCACGCTCCACGCAAAGCCCCTGACCTGGCCGGCGGCCCACAGGGCGGCGGTGGCGGCGCCCATGGCGATGGCGACGGAGATGCCGACGGTGAGGGTGTTGTACTCCAGCTTCCCGTCCAGGCTCATGCTGGCCATGCCGAGGTAGTGCATCGACGCGATGCCCAGGCCGGTGATGGTGCCGCCGGTGAACAGGGCCGTGCCGCGGGCTCCCTTGTAGCCGACGATGAAGATCCCGACGCCCACCATGACGATCGCGACGGCCAGGCTCGCGAAGGTCATCGCCTTGTCGTAGTGGATCGGGATCCCCCGGACCGTGAATCCCATCATCGCGACGAAGTGCATGGTCCATATGCCGGAGCCGATGGCGGCCGACCCGAGAGCGAGCCAGCCGGGGCGCCAGGACTGGGCGACGAGCATGGATCTCGTGGTGCAGCGCAGGCCCAGCGCGCCACCGAGGCAAGCCATGAAGTAGGCCACCAGGGGTGTGACCAAGCCATAGCTGAATCCGTCGACCGTGCCCTGCATGCGCGGCTGCCCTTCCCGCCTGTGAACGTCCCGGAATTCCTGATGTGCGCCCCCTCCCAGGACCGCACGAGCGGTCAGGGTTGACGCAGAGAGTATGACCCCCACCGGAATGGTCGAACGACTTTCCGGCAAAGAAACACGGCCTTGCCTCAGTTGTGCGGTACCGGTGAGCGGAGTTGGGTCATCTCCGTTCAGCGTGTGGCCATCCTGTACCCCTCTCGCGTTGACCCTCTGCTGTCACAGTTGTGCTGTCTGTGATGTCGCCGATCGCTCGTCGCGAGGAGTACGCATGCACGCGCGCGCTGTTGCCGCCTCGACCACCGCACTCCTGGGAGCCGCCGCCCTGCTGTTCCCCGTCTCCCCCGCCCAGGCCGCGGGAGGCAGCACGTCGCCGCTGGTCATCGCGCACCGGGGTGCCTCCGCGTACGCGCCCGAGAACACCCTGGCCGCCGTGGACAGAGCGGCGGAGCTGGGCATCCGCTGGGTGGAGAACGACGTGCAGCGGACCAGGGACGGCGAGCTGGTCGTCCTCCACGACGACAACCTGCGGCGCACCACCGACGCCGAGGAGGTCTTCCCCGGCCGCGCTCCATGGAAGGTGAAGGACTTCACCGCCGCGGAAATCGCAAGGCTGGACGCGGGCAGTTGGTTCGGACCCGCGTACGCGGGCGCGCACGTGCCGACGCTGGAGCAGTTCGTGCACCGCTTGGAGCGTCATCACCAGAAGCTGCTCCTGGAGATCAAGAACCCGGAGCTGTACCCGGGCATCGAGCGGCAGACGCTGAAGGTCCTCGGCAACGAGGGCTGGCTCGACCGGTCGCATCTGGCGGGCCGGCTGATCGTGCAGAGCTTCAGCGCGGACAGCGTGCGGACCGTGCACGAGCTGAAGCCCGGCGTGAAGACGGGCCTCCTGGGGACTCCGCGGGTGTCGGACCTGCTCGACGTCGCCGAATTCGCCGACCAGGTCAACCCCTCGTACCGCTCGCTGTCCCCGGCGTACGTGTCTTCCGTGCAGGCGTTCGACGGACCGCACGGCAGGCCGATGGAGGTCTTCGCCTGGACGATCGACGACGGCAGGACGGCCCGGCGGGTCGCCTCGTACGGGGTCGACGGGATCATCACGAACAAGCCGGATGTGGTGCGAAAGGCCGTGGGCGGCTGATCCGGCGTCCCGCCCGGGCGGGGTTGTCAGTGGCGGGTCCTACTGTGGGCGCATGGACAGCCGAGAGCAGGTCGAGCCGCGGATCGTGTGGGCGGTCGTCGGGAGCGAGATCGGGCCGTTGCTGCTGGCCGCGAGCCGGGACGGCCTGGTCAACGTCGTGTTCCACGCCACGGACACGGTGCGGGACCGGGCCGTCGAGCGGCTGGCGTCGCGGCTGGGCACCGAGCCCGTCGAGGCGCCCGGGTCCCCGCTGCTGGCCGAGGCGATACGCCAGGTCGAGGCGTACTTCGCGGGTGAGCGACGCGATTTCGACCTCCCGCTCGACTGGTCGCTGATCTCCGGCTTCAACCGGGAAGTCCTGCGCGAACTGGCCTCGGGCGTGCCGTACGGCTCGGTCGTCGGATACGGCGACCTGGCCGGGCGGGTCGGTCAGCCGGGTGCCGCCCAGGCCGTGGGCATGGCCATGGGCGCCAACCCGCTGCCGGTGGTGGTGCCCTGTCACCGGGTCGTCGAGAGCGGCGGCGGCATCGGCGGCTTCGGGGGCGGCCTGGAGACGAAGCGGAGGCTCCTCGCACTGGAAGGGGTGCTGCCCGAGCCGCTCTTCTGACCCGCGGGCCTGGCCAGTCGTCCCGGGCCTGGTCAGTCGTAGTGCCGCGCCTCGAAGACGTTGCCGTCCGGGTCGCGGAAGTAGAAGCTGCGGGTGGCCTTGCCCCGGGCTCCGAAAGAGTCGTACGCGAGGTCGGACACCGGTACGGAGCGCTCCTCGAGGCGGCTGAGGAGGGCGTCGAAATCGCCGCGGGGCAGCGACAGGCAGACGTGGTTGACCGGGTGCCCCGCGCTGTCGGCGGAGCCGGGCAGCATCCTCATGCGTTCCGCGAAGCTCAGCGGCATGAGGTCGAGGATGGTCTCGTCGTTGACGCGCACGGAGGGGAACGGCACCTCACCCGCCGCGAATTCAGCGAGCCGCACCGCCTCCATGCCGACGGCCTTCTCGTAGAAGTCGGCGGCGGCGAGCGGGTCGCGCACCCAGAGGACGACGTGGTCGAGACGCGGTATGTGGTCAGTCATGCACCCCAGGCTCGTGACGACTCGGGCAGCCCGCAAGGGTTTGGCCCGGCGCGCCGCCCGCCAGAGATGAGGGAAGACGACTGACCGACTGGCAGGAGGCAGGCGCGTGGTGCTGGTGGTGTCCGAAGAAGTGCGGGAGGCGATCGACGCGCGCAGGCCCGTCGTGGCCCTGGAGTCCACGATCATCGCCCACGGGCTGCCCCGGCCGCGCAACCTCCAGGTGGCGCTGGAGCTGGAGACGGCCGTGCGGCATGAGGGCGCGGTACCCGCGACGATCGCCGTGCTGGACGGGCGTCCCCATGTGGGCCTGGACAAGGACCAGCTGGAACGGGTCGCGAACGAGGACGGGATCCGCAAGCTCGGTCACCGTGACCTGCCGCTCGCGATGGCGTCCGGGGCGAGCGGGGCCACCACGGTGTCGGCGACCGCGCTGCTGGCGGCGCTGGCGGGCGTACGGGTCTTCGCGACGGGTGGGCTCGGCGGTGTGCACCGGGAGTGGACGGTGACGCAGGACGAGTCGGCCGACCTGGGGCTGCTGGCGCGCACGCGCATCACGGTGGTGTGTGCCGGGGTGAAGTCGATCCTGGACGTGCCGGCGACCTTGCAGCGCCTGGAGACGCTGGGTGTCGCCGTGGCCGGTTACGGCACCGACCGGTTTCCCGGCTTCTATCTCTGCGACTCGGGGCATCCGGTGGACTGGACGCTGGACACGCCGGAGCAGGTGGCGGGTGTCATGCGGGCCCAGGACGCGCTCGACGGGCCCGAGTCGGCGCTGATCGTCGCCAACCCCGTCCCCGAGGAGGAGCAGCTCGATCCGGACCTGCACGCGCGCGTGCTCGCGGACGCGCTGCAGGCGTGCGAGGAGGAGGGCGTCACCGGCCAGGCGGTCACGCCCTTCCTGCTCGACTATCTGGTGCGGCACACCGACGGCGCCTCCCTGAGCGCCAACCTGGCGGCGGTCCGGGGCAACGTACGCCTGGCGGCGTGGATCGCGGCGGCCTGGGTCCGGGGATGACGGTGGCCGGCGGCGCGGGACCGGGAGGGGGAGCGGTTTCCGGGGGCTCGGGTCCGGGCTCGGCGGCGACCGGCACCGGCTCGGTGGAGAGCAGCGCGGAGTCGGCGCAGACCGGCGAGGAGCCGGCGCAGACCGGCGTCGGCTCGGCGGTCGGCCGGGGGCTGCTGGTCGTCGGGGACGTCATCACCGATGTCGTCGCGCGGCACCGAGGGCCGCTCGCGGCCGGGACGGACACGACTGCCTCGATCCGGACGGTGGCGGGCGGGGCGGGCGCCAATGTGGCGTGCTGGGCGGCGCACCGGGGCGCGGCGGACGTACGGCTGCTCGGGCGGGTGGGGGCGGAGGCGGCGGCCTGGCACGAGCGGGAGCTGGTCGCCCAGGGGGTGCGTCCACAGCTCGTCGTCGATCCGCTCGTGCCGACCGGCACGGTGATCTGCATGGTCGACGGGGGTGCTGCGGCGGAGCGGACGTTCCTCACCGACAGCGGCGCGTCCTTGCGGCTCGGACCCGCCGACTGGTCGGACGCGCTGCTCGAGGGCGTGGCCCGGCTGCACCTGTCGGGCTACCTCCTGTTCTCCGAGCCGAGCCGGGCCCTGGTGACGGTGGCCCTGAGAGCCGCACGCGCGCACGGAGTGCCGGTGAGCGTGGACCCGGCATCGGCCGGCTTCCTCGCGGAGCTGGGCGCCGAGCGGTTCCTGACGCTCGTCGAAGGCGTGGACGTACTGCTGCCGAGCCGGGACGAGGCGTGCCTGCTGACGGGGCTGGCGGACGCGGCCGAGGCGGCGGCAGAGCTGAGCCGGCACGTGCCGCTGGTCGTCGCCAAGCAGGGCCATGAGGGGGCGCTCGTGGCCCGCTCGGGGAAGGTGCGTGCCCATGTTCCGGCCGTACCGGCGACGCCTCGGGACACGACCGGCGCCGGTGACGCCTTCACCGGCGCGTTCCTCGCCGCCCTGCTCGCGGGTGCCGGGCCGGAGGATGCCGCGGCGGAGGGCTGCCGGGCGGGCGCGCGAGCGGTGGAGCGGGTGGGTGGGAGACCGCCGCTGCCGAACTGACCTGCCGCGGCCACCTGCACCACCGGCTGCCTGGCGGGTCAATCACCCCTGGTTACTGCTTCCGCCCCCACGTGGTTACTGCTTCCGTCCCCACGCCGAGATCATCGGTGCCGTCGTCAGATCGAGCGCACCGGAGGTGACGTTCTCCAGGTGCCGGTCGATGTCCTGGTCCGTGGCGAGGCCCGCCGTGACGAGCTGGTCGCGGATCTGGCGGATCGTGACGGACTCCAGGGCCGCACAGGCCGGCGAGACGAGGGGGAAGTAGGCGTCGGCGTGGACCCGGGTCAGTCCGGCGTCCCGGAGCAGCCGCGGCAGGGTACGGCCGCACGGCAGGTCGGTCCCGCGGTCGGCGAGCAGTCTGCGGAAGCCCTGCCGCAGCCGGTTCGCGAGCTGCTGCTCCGGGCCGTACTCGTCGGGGCAGAGCAACGGCTGGAGGGCGGGATCGGCGTCCTCGACGAGGAGGCGACCGCCGGGGCGCAGAGCCTTGACCATGGACCGCAACGCCTGTTCCCGGTCGGTCACGTGGACGAGGGCGAGGCGGGCGTGCACCAGGTCGAAGCCCTCCCCCGGCGGCTCGTGCGCGCCGAGTTCGTGGAGCCGCACCTCGACGGGTGGCCGGGCGGCGGCGGCGAGGCGTGTGGTGTCGGTGTCGGTCGCGACGACGCGTCCGGTCGGGCCGACCTTCTTGGCCAGCCAAGACACCACGGTGGTACCGGCGCCGACCTCCCAGCACCGCCAGCCGGATCCGACGCCGAGCGCTTCGAGGTGCCGGAACGTCGTGGGGTCGAAGAGAGCGGCGAAGGCGCTGAAGTGTTCCGCCGCCTCGGTCTGCTGGTTGTCGAGGAGGTACCCGTCGGTTCGCGTCATGCCACGATCATCCCAGTTATCCGACTTATCCGTACTTGTCGACGCTCCGGCGCGGAGAACCGCGTCGGATGCTCCCGTACCGAGAACCGCACGACGCGGGCATGCGTCGATGTGGCGGGGGCGCGGCTCCGACCGCCGTTCGTCCACAGCCGGGAACCAAGCGGAATGGGTCGTTTCCACAGGCTTACCCGCAGCTCACGCAGGCCTGGCAGACTGGCGCGCCAGGGCGCAGGAACGGCGCGAGAGTTCCACGCAAGGAGATCTGGATGTCCATGGCAGGGAATCTGCGGAAGGTCACGAGCCTCGGCGGGGTCGGCGGTCTTCGCAGGGTGGCTCGGCTGGCCCGGCGGCGCCCGCGCGTCGACCTGAGTCACCCGGCCCGGTCCCCGCTGGGCTCCTCGGTGGTGAACTGCGTGACGTACCGGGAGGGCGTCCGCACCCCCGCGCGCGGCGATCTGGTGGACACCGTGGAGCGGGTGCGCAAGAGCCGGGAGGGCTTCGTCTGGCTCGGTCTGCACGAGCCCACCGACCAGGAGTTCGCGGGCATCGCCGAGCTCTTCGACCTCCACCCGCTGGCCGTCGAGGACGCGATCGAGGCCCACCAGCGCCCCAAGCTGGAGCGCTACGGCGAGACGCTCTTCGCTGTGTTCAAAACGGTCTGCTACGTCGAGCACGAGGAGCTGACGGCCACCAGCGAGGTGGTGAACACCGGCGAGATCATGGTGTTCGTCGGCGCGGACTTCGTGATCACGGTGCGGCACGGCCGGCACGGCTCGCTGGGCCCGCTGCGCGAGGAGCTGGAGTCCGATCCCGGCCAGCTCAGCAAGGGCCCGTCGGCGGTGCTGCACGCCATCGCGGACCACGTGGTCGACGACTACCTGACCGTCACGGACTCGGTGCACGCGGACATCGACCAGGTCGAGACGGACGTGTTCTCGGAGACCGGCGCGCGGACCGACCCGGGGCGCATCTACCAGCTCAAGCGCGAACTGCTCGAACTGAAGCGGGCGGTGGTGCCGCTCAGCCGGCCGCTCGAGGATCTCGCCACCCGGCCGATCCGGGCGGTCGACCCGGAGATACAGGCGTACTTCCGCGACGTCTCGGACCACCTGCTGCGGGCGAAGGAGCAGATCGCCGCCTTCGACGAACTGCTCAACTCCATCCTGCAGGCGCACCTCGCGCAGGTCACGGTCGCGCAGAACGAGGACATGCGGAAGATCACGGCATGGGCCGCGATCATCGCCGTGCCGACGATGGTCTGCGGGGTGTACGGCATGAACTTCGACCACATGCCGGAGCTGCACTGGCGGTACGGCTACGGCATGGTCATCGGCGTGATATCCGTCGCGTGTCTCACGCTGTACCGGGCGTTCCGGCGCAGCGGCTGGCTCTGACGCGGGCCGTGGCCTGCGGCGGGCCGAAGGCGCCTGCGGGCTGATCCGCGACGTCAGTGCATGGCGGTCGAGGCGTAGACGCTCTCCGCCCAGGAGGCGAGCTGGTCCTTCGCGAGATGCCGGGCCAGGTCGGCTTCGCTGATCATGCCGACCAGGCGCTTGTTCTCGATCACGGGCAGTCGGCGGATCTGGTGCTCCCGCATCTCGTGGAGCACCTCGCCGACATCGGCGTCCGCTTCGATCCAGCGGGGCGTGCCCTTGGCCATCTCGCCCGCGGTGATCCTGGCGGGGTCGTGGCCCATGGCGACGCAGCCGACGACGATGTCGCGGTCGGTGAGGATGCCGCAGAGCCGCTCGTTCTCGTCGCTGATGGGCAGGGCGCCGACGTTCAGCTCGCGCATGAGCTGGGCGGCGCGGTCGAGGGTTTCGTGGGCGGGGATCCACTGGGCGCCGCGGTGCATGATGTCTCCGGCGGTGGTCATGGGTACCTCCCGGTGCCGGCCGGCGCGGCGCGGGACGCACCGCGAGTCCCGGCGCACTTCATTCTCGCCGCGCCACCGGACGCCCGCACACGGAAGGCGGCGCACGGAAGACGGCGCACGGAAGGCCACCACCCGTCCGGCACCTGACACCGGCCCCTGGCTCAGCCGCCCCACGCCGGATGGCGCGGATCGTCGGCCCGTACCAGGACGTCCGCCGTGTTCACCGGGTCCGTCTCGTGCTCGTAGCGCTCGAAGGCCGGGAGGGTCCAGTGCTCGGCCTCGGGTGTGCGGCGGCGCAGCGCGCCGTGGGAGAGGAGGACGTGGACGCTCAGATCGAAGGGGAACCAGTGCCGAAGGAGGAAGGGCCCGTGCAGCAACAGCACGCCGCCGGGCGGGAGTTCGACGTAGGAGCTGCGGGTGGCGCGGTCGGCGGCCGGGTCCCACAGGTCGGGCAGGACGCGACCGGATCCGTCGGCTTCGAGCGGGCGGAACACCTCGCGCCACAGGGCGCCGGTGTCGTACCAGCCGCTGTAGTAGGCCTCGACGTCCTGGTGGCCGTACTCCAGCCGCACGGAGGCGGGACGCAGAAAGCCCTCCGTGGCCACGACGAGCGAGGAGCGGCCGCGTATGCGCAGCGCCTCGGAGACGCGGTGCGCGAGGTCCCCCGGGCAGGCGGCCGGGGCGCCGTCGAAGGCGATGCGCGGCCAGGGGCTGCCGTCGGCGGGCTTCAGATCGAGCAGGCGCTCGGCGAGCAGGTCGCCGAGCCGTTCCCAGGTGATCGCTTCGAGTCGCACACGGCCCATGATGCGTCAGGCCGGGGCAGGAGGAGTCGTCCCGCCCGCGGGCGCCCGGGAGGGGTGGCGTCCGGATCGCCGGGCTCTGTCGTGGCGTGCGTAGTTCGCGCTGCTCTCAGGGGGAATGAACCCCTTATGGTCCCCCGCGCGTCGCTCCCGCCCCTCGCCGGACTTCTCGTCTTTCAGCCCCTCAGGCGGCGGTACTGCGCCGAGTGCCGGCGAGGACCGCTGCCGCTGCTCGTCCTCGAGGACGGCGCCCCGCGCTGCCTCGACTGCGCCGACCTCGGGCATCTGGTGTTCCTGCCGAGCGGTGACACCGCGCTGACGCGCAGATCGCGGGAGGAGAGCACGCTGTCGGCGGTGGTCGTGCGGTTCAACCGGCGCAAGAGCCGGTACGAGCGGCAGGGCGTGCTGGTCGAGGAGGCGGCGCTCGCGCGGGCCGAGCGGCGGTGCCTGGCGGACGCCGAGGCGAGACGGCGACGGCGGGTGCGGGACGCGCGGCGGCGGGCGGGTCAGGACGCCCTGTTCGCCCAGGCGTTCGCGACGGAGATACTCCGGCTGTTTCCCGGGTGCCCGGCCGATCGGGCCCGGGCCATCGCTCTGCACGCCTCGGAGCGGGGCAGCGGGCGGGTGGGCCGCAGCGCGGCGGGGCGTGCGCTGGCCGAGGGTGCGGTGACCTCGGCGGTCGTGGCGTCCGTACGGCATCTGGACACGCCGTACGACCGGCTGCTGATGAGCGGCGTGCCCAGGCACGAGGCGCGGCGGCGGATCGCGGCGGCGGTGGCGACGGTGCTGAGGGGATGGACCGAGGCGGGACTCGGTTCCGCGGGGTGAGGTGAGAGGTCCCGGGGCGTGGAGCCGCAAGGCGTCGCCCCGGCCGTTCGGGGGACCGTGGACGTGTGCTTATGGGCCCGCGCCCCTCGGCCATGGTCACTGTGCCCGTACGGGAATTCACTTGTGGTGCGGAAGGGTGCCGGGCAGGATCCCGGCTCGACGGGCGGGAGAGGGACATGATCGACGGACCGTACTTCGTGCTGACGGTGCTGGGTGTGCTCGGGACCGGTCTGGTGGCCGGGGTGTTCTGCGGGTTCTCGACCTTCGTGATGCGAGGCCTCGGCATGCTGCCGCCCGCGCAGGGGGCCGCCGCGATGAACGCGATCAACGTGGCCGCGGTGACTCCGCCCTTCATGATCGTGTTCCTCGGGTCGGCCGTGCTGTGTGCGGTGATCGCCGTGGTGACGTTCGTGCTGTGGCCGGACGAGGGGACGGTGGAGCTGCTGGTGGGCAGCGCGCTGTACCTGTTCGGGTCGTTCGGGCTGACCATGGTCGCGAACGTGCCGCGCAACGACGCGCTGGCCGAGCTGGAGCCGGGCTCACCGGAGGCGGCGGCGTACTGGCCGGCGTATGTGCGCGAGTGGACGCTGTGGAATCACGTCCGCACGGCCGCCTCGGCCGGGGCGGCGCTGGCGTACGTGCTGGCGCTCACCTGACGCCCGCGCCACGCGGTGACAGGCACCGGCCGGGAGGCGGACGTATCGTGGCGAAAAGAGTGCCGCACGGCGGGTGAGAAGGGTGCCGCCGGGTGGTGCACGGCCTGCCACACGCGCACGCAAGGAAGACGGCCATGGCCGATCCCAAGGGTTTCATGACCACGCCCCGCCAGGACTGGCCGCGCAGGCCGGTCGAGGAACGGTCGCGGGACTGGGACGAGGTCTACGTCCCCGGGGCGCTGCTGCCGATCATCAGCAAGCAGGCCGACCGTTGCATGGACTGCGGCATCCCCTTCTGCCACGACGCCTGCCCGCTGGGCAACCTGATCCCCGAGTGGAACGACCTGGTGTCCAGGGAGGACTGGCGGGCGGCCGCCGACCGGCTGCACGCGACGAACAACTTCCCGGAGTTCACCGGCCGGTTGTGCCCGGCGCCGTGCGAGACGGGGTGTGTGCTGGCGATCAACCAGCCGGCCGTCACCATCAAGAACGTCGAGTGCGCGATCGCCGACCGGGCCTGGGAAGAGGGCTTCGCGCCGCCGAGGCCACCGGAGCGGCTGTCCGGCAGGACGGTCGCGGTGATCGGCTCGGGCCCGACCGGGCTGGCCGCGGCCCAGCAGCTGACGCGGGCGGGGCACACGGTCGCCGTGTACGAGAGGGACGACCGGCTCGGCGGGCTGATGCGGTACGGCATCCCCGCCTTCAAGATGGAGAAGCACCACCTGGAGCGGCGGCTGGAGCAGATGCGGGCCGAGGGGACGAAGTTCCGGACGTCGACGGCGGTCGGGCGGGACATCAAGGCCGACGAGCTGCGGACTCGCTACGACGCCGTGGTGCTCGCCACCGGGGCGACCGCGTGGCGTGAACTCCAGGTGCCGGGGCGGGAGCTGACGGGCATTCACCAGGCGATGGAGTATCTGCCGTCGGCCAACCGGGTGTGCGAGGGCGATCTGGAGATCTCCCCGCTGTCGGCCGCCGGGAAGCACGTCGTCATCGTCGGCGGTGGCGACACCGGGGCGGACTGCCTGGGCACGGCCGTCCGGGAGGGTGCCGCGTCCGTGACCCAGCTGGACATCTACGCGCTGCCGGACGCGGAGCGCGACGAGGACACCGAGCCCTGGCCGACGTACCCGATGCGGGTCTACCGGCTGTCCGCCGCCCATGAAGAGGCCCGTGACCTGCGGACCGCCCCGGTGGCGGACGCGGACGCACGGCTGTTCGCGGCGTCCACGCTGCGCTTCGACGGCGACGCGCGGGGACATGTGCGGGCGCTGCACCTGGTCGAGGTGGACGCGGGGCGCCGCCCGGTGGAGGGCACCGGGCGGACGCTCCCCGTCGACCTCGTGCTGCTCGCCCTCGGCTTCACCGGGCCCGATCGGGAGGACGGGCTCGTCGACCAGCTGGGGCTGGAGATGGAGCCCCGCGGGACGATCGCGCGGGACTCCGGTTTCGCCACGAACGTGCCCGGGGTGTTCGCCGCGGGAGACGCGGCCCGGGGGCAGTCGCTCATCGTCTGGGCGATCGCCGAGGGGCGGGCGGTGGCGGCAGCCGTCGACCGTCATCTGACGGGCAGTTCGAGGCTGCCGGCGCCGATCGGACCGTACGACCGGCCCATGGCGGTGTAGGGCGCGTCCCCGGCCTCAGCCCCGGCCCCGCCCCGGCCCCAGCCCCAGCCCCAGCCCCAGCCCCAGCCCCAGCCCCGGGGACGATCACCGCTCGTCCGTTCCCGCCACCTTCCCCGTCGACAGCGCCACCCGGTTCCAGGTGTTGATCGTGCAGGTCAGGGCGAGGACGTGGGCCAGTTCCCGCTCGTCGAACTGTGCGGCGGCCTGCGCGTAGACGTCGTCCGGGACGCCGGCGTCGGCGACGAGCGTCATCGCGTCCGTGAGGGCGAGGGCCGCCTGCTCCCGCTCGGTGAAGAAGTGGCGGGCCTCGCGCCATACGGCGACCATGTGCAGCCGGTCCTCGCTCTCGCCGGCCTTGCGGGCGTCGTTGGTGTGCATGTGGAGGCAGTACGCGCAGTGATTGAGGTGGGAGGAGCGGATCTGGATCAGCTCGACGAGGGCCGGGTCGATGCCCTCGCGGGCCGCGGCGTCGAGGGCGATGAGGGCCCGGAAGGCCTTCGGGGCCCACTTGCCGAACTCCAGCCGGGTCGCCGTCACATCGGTGCTGTTCGTGCTCGTGTTCGTCGTCATGCCCTTCAACCTACGAGCCGGAAAGACCCACTGTAGGGTGCATTTCCATGGCAAAGACGTGGGTCAATTCCGCAGAGCGGATCGGGTCCGACCTGCATCTGGAGCTGACCGGGCCGGGCGGGCGGCGGGCGGCGCTGATCCGGGCCCTGCGCGAGGCCGTGCGCAGCGGGCGGCTCGCTCCGGGCACGCGGCTGCCGCCGTACCGCTCGCTCGCGGCGGACCTCGGCGTCGCCCGCAACACGGTGGCGGACGCCTACGCGGAGCTCGTCGCGGAGGGCTGGCTCACCGCCCGGCAAGGCTCGGGAACGCGGGTCGCGATGGGGGTACCACCCATGCCCTTCAGGCAATGGGGGAGGGCCGAGCCGCTGCGGCCCGCCGCCCGCGTGCCCAAGAAGGCACCTCCCCGCGTGCGTGGCCCCCGGCACGACCTGACGCAGGGCACGCCGGATGCCTCCGCCTTTCCGCGCACCGCCTGGCTGGCCTCCTACCGGCGGGCCCTCCAGCAGGCGCCCAACGAGGTGTTCGGGCCGGGCGACCCCGCCGGCCGGCCGGAACTGCGGGAGGCGCTCACGGAGTACCTGGCACGCGCGCGTGGCGTACGGACCGAGCCGGGCCGGATCGTGGTCTGCTCCGGCTTCGCGCACGCGCTGCGACTGCTGTTCGGCGGCGGCGTCCTGCGTGGGCCCCTCGCGGTGGAGGCGTACGGGCTCGGGTTCCACCGGGAGGTCCTGGCCGCGGCCGGGGTGCGTACCGTGCCGCTCCCCCTCGACGAAGACGGCGCGCAGATCGACCGGTTGGGGCGTGAACGGGCCGTGCTGCTCACGCCGGCGCACCAGTTCCCGACCGGCGGCCCCCTGCATCCCGCGCGCCGGGCCGCCGTGATCGACTGGGCACGCGCGCGTGACGGGCTGGTCCTGGAGGACGACTACGACGGGGAGTTCCGCTACGACCGCAAGCCGGTCGGCGCCGTCCAGGGGCTCGACCCCGAGCGCGTGATCCACATCGGCTCGGTCAGCAAGAGCCTGTCGCCCGCGGTGCGGCTGGGCTGGATGGTGCTCCCGGAGCGGTACGTCGGCGCCGTCCTGGCCACCAAGGGCGAGCGCGAGGCGTGGGCGAGCGTCCTCGACCAGCTGAGCCTGGCGGACTTCATCGCCTCGGGGTCGTACGACCGGCACGTCCGGCGGATGCGGCTGCGGTACCGGAGCCGACGGGACCGGCTCGTCGCGGCGCTCGCCGAGCACGCGCCGCACATCGAGGCCACCGGCATCGCGGCCGGGCTGCACGCGGTGCTGAGGCTGCCGCCCGGTACCGAGGCGTCCGCGGTCAAGGCCGCCGCCTGGCAGGGCATCGCCCTCGACGGCCTCGCCGCGTTCCGGCACCCGGAGACGGACATGCCGGTGAGCGACGGGCTCGTCGTCGGGTACGCGACCCCGCCCGAGCATGCCTACGGGCCGGCCCTGGCGGCGCTGTGCGGTGCACTGCCGCCGCCGTGACCGGCCCGAGGCGGGACCGGGGAAACCTCCGGAGGCCTAGGCTTTGCGCCCGACCGCCCCGTACCCCGGGATCACCCCGTCGTCCTGCCCGGGCACGGGCTCGCCCAGCTCGGGGTGCCAGCGGTGGGGCACCTCGACGCCGGGCTCGACGAGGTCGAGGCCGTCGAAGAACCGGGTGAACTCCGCGCGGGAACGCAGAACCAGGGTGACGCCCGCGGCGCGCAGCTTCTCGGTGGCCGCCTTCGACTCCTCCGGGGTGAAGTCGGCGGTCGCATGGGTCATCACCAGGTGGCTGCCGGAGGGCAGTTCGGCGAGCAGGCGGCGGACCAGGTCGTGGGCGCCGTCCTCGTCGGAGACGAAGTGCAGCAGCGCGACGAGCGACAGCGCGACGGGCCGGCTGAAGTCCAGGACCTTCCTCGCGCCCTCCAGGATGGCGTCCGGGTCGCGCACGTCGGCCTGGAGGTACTCGGTCGCGCCCTCGTCCGTGCCGCGCAGCAGGGCCGCCGCGTGGGCCAGGACGATGGGGTCGTTGTCGCAGTAGACGACCCGGGCATCGGGCGCGATCCGCTGGGCGACCTGGTGGAGGTTGGGCTCGGTCGGGATGCCGGTGCCGACGTCCAGGAACTGCCGTACGCCGCTGCGGGCCAGCCAGCGCGTGGCCCGGTGCATGAAGGCCCGGTTGACCCGCGCCATCACCGGCACCCTCGGGTCGAGGGTGAGCATCTGCCGGCCCATCGCCTCGTCGACCGGGTAGTTGTCCTTTCCGCCGAGGTACCAGTCGTACATCCGCGCGGGATGGGGTCTGGTCGTGTCGATCTGGACGGCCGACGTGGGGTCCTGCCCGGTCATGAGGCACTCCGTAAGGCACAGAGGGTGGTCAATTCAGCACCATCGATTCAATGACAACGCAAGGAAGTCGAGCGACAGCAACGGCAATCACCTCAGGACAGCAGGAAGTCCGCGTCCCCCGCCTTCGCTCCTTCGATGAAGGCCGTCATCTCGGCGGTGGTGTAGATCAGCGCCGGACCGTCCGGGTCGGTGGACTGGCGGAGGGCGATCCGGCCGTCGGCGAGTTTCATCGCCTCCAGGCAGTTGCCTCCGTTTCCGCCGCTCCACGGCTTGTGCCAGCCTTCGCTGCCCAAGTCACGCGCGGGCATGCCGTTGTAGACGTGTTTGCGCGGCTTGATGCGATCCATTCAGAGCTCCTTGCGGAGATCCCGGAGGATCTCCTTCGTGCGATGTGCCGTAGCGGCCTGCGCCGCCATGCGGTCCATGACCTCGAGGTGGGTCGCCACCTCGGTGCGCGCGTCGAGATAGACCGCGCCGGTCAGGTACTCGCTGTAGACCATGTCCGGCAGTTCGGGCACGGCGAATCGGAACAGCACGAACGGCCCGTACGTCCCCGGGTGCGGCCCATTGGCGAACGGGGCGATCTGCAGCGTCACGTTGGGGAGCTTCGTGGCGTCGAGCAGTCTGTCGATCTGGGCGCGCATCACCTCCGGGCCGCCGGCCGGGCGCCGCAGTGCGGTCTCGTCCATCACGACCCACAGCCGGGGGGCGTCCTCGCGGACGAGCAGGTCCTGGCGCTGCATGCGCAGGGCGACATGGCGCTCGATGTCCTCGGGCCGGGTCTGGCCGATGGCGCCCGACCGGAGGACCTCGCGCGCGTAGTCCTCGGTCTGCAGCAGCCCGGGGACGAAATGGGGCTCGTAACTGCGGATGACGCTGGCCGCGCCCTCCAGGCTCACGTACATCGAGAACCAGCCGGGCAGGATGTCGTGGAAACGCTGCCACCAGCCGGGCTTGTTGGCGTCCTCGGCGAGCTGGACGAAGGCCTCGGCCTCCTCGTCGGAGATCCCGTAGGCCTTGAGGAGCAGTTGCAGATACGGGATTTTGAGCGCGACCTCGGCCATCTCCATACGGCGGACCGTGGCGGGCGCGACGCGGAGGATGCGCGCGGCCTCCTCGCGCTTCATCCCGGCGTGTTCCCTCAGATCCAACAGGCGTCGGCCGAGAACGACCTGACCGACCGTCGGCGCGGACCGCGGTTCACTCACGCTCCACCTCCACGAAGAGTTATGACGAGCCGGCCACAAAAGAACGCTGACAGCCCGGCGGCGCCATTCGAGGACCCTTTCGAAGAACTGATCCGAACAAACGTTTCGAACGAATCTTCGATGATCTCAACTGGCGCCGCGCCGGGTGCTGTTGCGAGCAGTGTGCCACGGCCTTCCAGACCGTCACACAGCACTCTGCAATTTTCAGAGTGACACTTGCCAAGTGTTCACGGCGGGGCGATAGTGGCAAGCGTGATTCCGTCCGCGCCCTTAGGAACAGACGCCGCCGCAGGCCCTCTCGGGCTTGGCGCCGACACGGGAGAGGCCCTGCTCGGGGCCGCTGCCGAGCGCCGGTTCCGATTCGAGCTGGCCGCGCATCCGGGTTCTCCCGCCCAGGCCAGACGCCTGACGCGGACCCGGCTGGCCGGCTGGTCGGTGTGCGAGGACACGTGCGACAGCGCGGCCCTGGTGGTTTCCGAGCTGGTCACCAACGCCATCGTGCACACGGCGAGCACCCACATAGTGTGCGAGCTGCACGACGGCGACGACCTGGTGCGAATAGCCGTGCGCGACGAGGGCTGCGCCCCTGGCCAGCCCCACGCCGCCAGCCGGACACGGCCCGAGGAGGAGCACGGGAGGGGACTGCTTCTCGTCGACGCCCTCTGCCATTCCTGGGGTGCCCATGAGCACGGCCCGGGGCTGATGGTCTGGGCCGAGCTGCCGCGCACGGCCGAGTTGCCGGGCCCGGCGGACACTCCGCCCGATCCGGCCGGGCCCCGGAGCGACCTGGGCTGGGGCGCCCGCCCCAAGCGCGGCCCGTCCGACGACTCGGACGAGGGGGACGGAAGCCCTCAGGCACGCCCCGAGCGGGGTGCCGCGGAGGTTCCTCCGCAGCGCCGCCGAGAGCGGGGGCACGCATGAGCCCTGCGCGGGGAGGCCGCGTGCTGAACCTGGACACGCTGGTGCGCGTCCGGCGCGGACTGCGCACACCGGGCCCGGCCCTACGGCTGCCCGTGCCCGACGGCATGACAGCCCCGCTCGGCTGCGACGCGGTCGCCGTCCCCGCCCACGTCGGCCCGCTGGTCATGCCCCGGCTGCCCCGTGTGGGCTGCGTCTACGCCGACGAGACGCACTGGTGGTGGCTGGTCCCGTCCGACTCCGACCACGCCCTGGAGTGGCCCGCCCCGGCGCGCTACGTGACCGGCGCGGTCGTCCCGGACCTGCTGGACATCCCCGACCTGATCCACCGCCCGGACGGCACGCTTCCGTACACCCCGCCGATCCCCCTCTATCTGGCGCTGTGCCGCGCGACGGGGACGGCACCGTCCTGGTCGCGTCCGGTCAGCGCATAGGCGGGGCCCGACCCAGCTCGGCACGGCGGACCCCCGCGCAGCCGGCGGCTCGCACGGCCGATCCCCGCCAGCCGTCCGCGCCCGAGCGCGCAGGCGGGCCGGAGCCTCCTCGGCACGACCCGCCTCCGCACCGGTTTCACCCACGCGGTCTCCGCACAGCCGGCCTGCCCCCCCCCACACACGACCGCTCCGCACACAACCGACCCCGCACAGCCCGCGTGACGCACCGGCCCGCACACAGCCAGCCCGCACAACCCGCGCGACACACCGGCCCGCCCACGACCGACCCCGCACAACCTGCGGGATGCACCGGCCCGCACACGACCGACCCCACACCACCCGCATCACGCACCGGCCCCACACAACCGGCCTCCACACGACCCGCGCGACACACCGCCCCCCCCACACAGTCGGTGGCCTCCGCACGACCGACCCCCACCACCACTGCCACCTCTCGCACCCCCACCCCGTGCTCTCCCCGCGCACCCCCACTCCCCACTCCCCGCGCACCCCCACCCCCGCGCCGCCCCGCACCTCCCCCCGGCCAGGTCGTGCGCCCGCGCGCATCCGGCGCCCCGGGCTGCGCCCTGCCCGGGCAGGTGGCGGCGCCGCGATAGTGGCCGTTCGTTCAGGAGCGGGCCCGAGCGGGGAGGTCGGTCGACGGTGGAGAAGAAGCGGACCGCGCCGGAGGTGTCCGAGTCGGAGCGGCTGCTCTTCGGCGGGCCGCTGCGCTACGACATGGGCTGGAACCAGCACGCCGACGCGTTCCTGGAGCTGAACTTCCGCGCCATGATCACCCGGCTGCCGTCCCTGCTCGCCTCCAGCCTCCGGCTCGCCCGGCAGGCCGACCGGGGCGCCGCGCGGATCGTGCTGGCCGCCGAGGCGGGCCGGGGCGTGGCGCAGGCGGTGAGCCTGCTCGCGGTGAACAGCGTGCTGGCCCGGCTGATGGGCGGCGGCGCGATCGACGACCGTCTGCGCGGAGCCGTCCCCGCCCTGGTCACGGTGGCCGTGGAGATGTTCCTCGCGGCCCTGCTGCGGGCCGCGAGCACCTACGCCACCGGCCGGCTGGAGCCCAAGGTGGAGCGGGTGGCGACCGAGCAGTACCTGGAGCGGGCCGCGGCCGTGGAGCTGGCCGCCATCGAGGACCACGCCTTCCACAAGCTGCTGGACACCGCGCAGTACGGCGCAGCCTCGGCGCGCCGGATGATCTCCTACGGGACGCGCGTGATCAACGCGATGATCTCGCTGGTCGCGGCGGCGGGCGTGCTGACCGTGCTGCACCCGGCCCTGCTGCCGCTGCTGGTCACGATGACCCTGCCGAGCGCCTGGAGCGCGCTGACCGTCGCCCGGCGGCGCTACGAGTCCTTCCACGCCTGGGTGCAGCACGCCCGGGCGGGCCGGCTGCTCGGCAACCTGCTGATCGAGCCCGAGGCGGCCCCCGAGATCCGGGTGCACGGGGTGGGCTCCTTCCTGCTGCGGCACTTCCGCGCGATGTCGGAGACGGCCGAGGCCGAGCAGGCCCGCCTGGCCGGGCTCGCCGCGCGCACGGGCCTGATCGCGGCGGCGTGGACGGGCCTGGCGACCGTGGCGACGTACGCCACGCTCGGCGGTCTCCTCCTGGCCGGGGCGATGGCCCTGTCCGTGGCGGGTACGGCCGTGATCGCGATCCGGACCGGTTCACAGAGCCTCGACACCCTCGTGGTCGAGGTCAACGCGCTGCACGAGGAGGCTCTCTTCGTAGGCGACCTGCACCGGCTGTACACGGAGGCGGCGCAGCGGGCGATCCCGGAGGGCGGCATGCCGCTGCCGGAGGACCCGCGCGAGATCCGCTTCGAGAACGTCACGTTCCGCTACCCGGGCGACTCCGCCCGGCCCGCTCTCGACGACGTGACCCTGACCCTCCCCCTGGGCCGGATCGTCGCGCTGGTCGGCGAGAACGGCTCCGGCAAGACGACCCTGGTCAAGCTGCTCGCCGGGCTCTACACACCGGAGAGGGGGCGGATCCTGTGGGACGACGTGGACGCGGCGACCGCCGACCGGCACCGGCTGGCCGAGCGGATCGCGATGGTGGCGCAGGACTTCAAGCGGTGGCCGTTCACGGCCCGGGTGAACATCGCCCTCGGGCGTACCTCGGCGCCGGTGTGCGAGGACCGGCTGGCCGCGTCGGTCGCCGAGGCCGGGGCGGAGACGGTGATCGCGGACCTGCCGCGCGGGCTGGACACGCTGCTCGCCCGCAACTTCAGCGGCGGACACGAACTGTCGGGCGGCCAGTGGCAGCGGCTGGGCATCGCCCGGGCGGCCTACCGCAGGGGCCGCATCCTGATCGTGGACGAGCCGACGGCGGCCCTGGACGCCCGGGCCGAGCTGGAGGTCTTCGAGCGGATCCGCGCCCTGGCCGACAGCGGCCAGACGGTCGTGCTGATCACGCACCGGCTGGCGTCCGTACGGCACGCGGATCTGGTGCACGTGCTGGACCAGGGCCGGCTCGTGGAGTCCGGGACGCCGGACGAGCTGCTGGCCACCGGCGGGCTCTACGCCGAGCTGTACGCGCTCCAGGCGGAGCAGTTCGCCTCGTCACCCGCGCCGGTCAGGAAGGTGCCGGCGCCGAAGGCGGGCTGACGGCACACGTCAGGCCGTGGCGTCGGCCGCGTCCCCGCTGCGCACGATCACCAGGAACATGTCCGTGGCGAGGTCCATGACAACCTCGGCGGGCAGGCCTTCGCTGCGCCGCGCCTGCGCGAACTCCTCCGCAGGCCAGGAGCCGCGCGGCCCACCGGCGGGAAAGCTCTCGAGCACCGTTCGCCCGTTCACCCTGCACCTCCATGTAGCGCTGTACTCGTAGAGTTAAACGCCAACGATGGGGTTAACGGCTCGCGAAGTGACGGTTCTGAGACGTAGTTGACACGCGTTCACCGCCAAGTGTGACCAACCTCTCAGCCTCTTGGCCTATGTGTTCACTTTCCGTATCAGTCGTCGTACTCATCGTGGTACCGGATGCGCTCACTTCCCGCAGGCGCCCCAAAGGCCGACGCACGCCCCTGGGGTTCCTCCCACTCCTCCTGCCGGCCCAGTGCGGTGAGGTCCAGCAGGCTGGTGGTCGAGCCGAGGCCGTCGAGGCCGCGCTCGTAGGTCGCGTACGTGTGGAAGACACGGTCGTGGTCCTGCAGGAAGCAGCTGAGCCCTGGGCGCTCGACGAGCTCGCCCTCGCGCTCGAGGGTCACCTCGAAGTCGCGGTTGAAGTCGCTGCCGTACGACGAGTACCAGGGCAGCGGCCAGCCCATCCGCGCCTTGAACGGCAGGATCTTCGGGTAGGGCGCGCGGGACACGGCCGCGAACGACGTGTCACGGGCCCGAAGATGGGCGAGATGCCCTATTTGATCCAAGAATGCGGAGCAGCTGCGGCAGCCCGCGTCCCATTCGGGCGCGAACATGAAGTGGTAGACGACGAGCTGGCGCCGGCCCTCGAACAGGTCGAGCAGGGTGGCCTTGCCGTCCCCGCCCTCGAAGACGTACTCCTCGTCGACCTCCACCATGGGCAGTCCGCGCCGTTCGGCGTTGAGCGCGTCCCGCGCGCGGGTGGCGGCCTTCTCCTTGAGCAGCAGTCCCGCGCGCGCCGCGCGCCACTCGCCGCGCGAGACGATATCCGGAAGCGACATGGGCCCTCCTGTGACAACGGTCCGTCGGGGGTGGTGACCGGCGGGAGGCGCGGAACTCATCGCTGTCCGGGAGAATTTCCCGGAGCACCTCGTGGTGCCGTCAGGTGTCGTACTGCTGGATGCGCCGGCCGTGGCCGCGGTCGACGAGCGCGGGCAGCCGTTCCTCCAGTTCCCGTACCGCCGCCGGCACGTCGATCGTCACCAGTTCCCGGTCGCGCATGAGGATCCGCCCGTCGACGATCGTGGTGCGGACGTCGGCGGAGCGGGCGCTGTGCACGAGGGTGGCGGCGAGGTCGTGGACGGGCTGGGTGTGCGGCCCGGTGAGGTCGACCAGGACGATGTCGGCCCTGCGGCCGGGCGCGATGCTGCCTGCGCTGTCCCCGAGCCCCACGGCACGGGCGCTCTGCAGGGTGGCGTGGTGCAGGGCCTGGCGGGAGGTCAGCCAGCGGGGGTCGCCCTCGGCCGATTTCTGGACCAGCGAGGTGAGTGCCATGGACTCCCACACGTCGAGGTTGTTGTTGGAGGCTGCGCCGTCGGTGGCGAGTCCGACGTCGACGCCGATGTCGCGCAGGGCACGGACGGGTGTGGTGTCGGGCCAGGCGAACTTGAGGTAGCCGCGGGGCGCGCTGGCGACGGCCGTACGACCGCCCGCCCGCTGCAGGAGGGGCAGGTCGCGGTCGGCGATGCCGGTGCCGTGGGCGAGGAGCACGTCCGTGTCGAGGATGCCGGTGCGTTCCAGGACCTCGATCGGAGTGACGCCGTGGCGGGCGAGGCTGGTGTCGGTCTGGTCGCGGTTCTCGGCGGCGTGCAGGTGCACGGGCAGACCGTGCTCGCCGGCGAGCCGGGCGGTGGCGGCGAGGTCGGTGTCGTCGACCGTGTAGGGGGCGTGCGGCGCGAGCGCGGTGGTGATCCGGCCGTCGGCCGCTCCGCGGTGCCGCAGTGCGAACTCCAGTGAGCGTTCCCGGCCTTCGGGGCCCTGCGAGGAGAAGAAGGCCTCCCCGAGCAGGGCCCGCAGACCGCAGTCCGCGACCACTTGGGCCACCGCGTCCATGGCGAAGTAGTGGTCGGCGAAGCAGGTGACGCCCGCCCGGATCATCTCGGCGCAGGCGAGCCGTGCCCCCAACTCGACGTCCTTCGCCGTGAGGTTGGACTCGACGGGCCAGACGACGTCGTTGAACCACTCCTCGGTGGGGAGGTCCTCGGCGAGGCCGCGCAGCGCGACCATCGGCGCGTGCGTGTGACAGTTGATCAGACCGGGGAGGGCGACCTGGCCGGGGGCGTGGATGCGCTCGGCGGCGGGCAGGTCCGTGGCCTCGGCGGTGGTCGTGACCGCCTCGACAACGCCGTCTCGTACGACGATCGCGGCGTCCCGCGTGAACCCGATCCGCTCTTGATCGTCGTGCACGAGGACGGTACATGCGCTGATGATGAGGTCGGCGGGACTGTCCGCGGCAGAAGGCGTCACCACGCCAACGTACGACGGCGTCGTAGGGCGGCATGAGCCGAACCGCACATCCCGTCACGGCTCTGTCGCGGGGCGGGCCGGGCGCGCACCCTGGCCTCACCACCCCGTCTGTCGGCTTCTGAAAGGAGCCCGGCATGCTCCTCGGCACCTGGAACCTGGAGAACCTCTACCGGCCCGGCGGCCCGTACGGCCCGAAGGACGACGCCGGGTACGAGGCGAAGCTCGCCGCGCTCGCCGCCGTGATCACCGAACTCGATCCGACCCTGCTCGGCGTGCAGGAGGTCGGAGACCCCGAGGCCCTGGAGGACCTGGCCGGGATGCTCGACGACGACTGGCATGTCGCCCTGTCCGAGCATGCGGACAGCCGGGGAATACGGGTCGGGTTCCTGAGCCGTACGGCGGTGACGGTGGTGGCCGACACGCGGGCGTTCCCGGCGGAGCTGCGTCCCGTCCAGGCGGACGATGCGGGGCTGACGGCGGGACAGGCGGGGCGGGGCGTCCTCGCGGTGGAGGTCGAGGGCGGGGACGGGCCGCTGCGGGTGGCCGTCTGTCATCTGAAGTCGAAGCTGCTGTCGTATCCCGACGGCCGGTTCCAGCCGCGCGACGAGGGCGAACGGGCCCGCTACGGCGCCTACGCCCTGTACCGCCGGGCGGCCGAGGCGACGGCCCTGCGCGCGCTCGCGGACGAGTTGCTGGCCGGTGACGGGCAGGGGCGGGACGTGGCGATACTGGGCGACCTGAACGACGAGGTGCAGGCGGCGACCACGCAGATCCTGCTCGGCCCGCCCGGCTCGGAGATCGGCACCCCGGGCTACGACCGGCCCGACCGGGGCGACGCGACGCGGCTGTGGGACGTGGCCCCGCTCATCCCGCCCGGGCAGCGCTGGTCCCGGGTGAACTCCGGGCGGCGCGAGCTGATCGACCACGTGCTGCTGAGCCACCGCCTGGTGCACCGCGTGACGGCGGCGGGCACGGGTCTGCCCGGCGAGGGCCCGCCCGGCCTGCCGTCGGTCGGCCCGGATCCGGCGGAGCGCCGGGGCGAGCCCGGATCGGACCACGCCCCGGTCTGGGTACGGGTCGGCGGCTGACCACGTCGCCGGTGCCGGAGCGGCCGCTGCGACAAGAGGCGGTCGCGGCCGGGAGGACGGACCGCGGGCCGGCGGCGATGCCGGGCGCTACCCGGCGAGGGGTGTCCGGGGCCGCCGTAGTCCCACCCGTTCTCCTCGTCCGGCAAGTTCGGCGAGGACGGCCGCGAGGCGTTCCTTGTGGCGCGGCCCGATCCGGCCCGTGTCGTCCAGGTGTACGGCGCAGGCGGTCGTGGTGTCGACGAGGCGTTCGAGGAGGTCGGCCACCTCGTCCGCGCCCTCGGTGTGCCGGGCGAGGGCGGGCAGTTCGTGCGCGGCGAGGGAGATGGCCGAACGGGCCTCGGCCAGGGTGCGGTAGGCCTCGCGGCGCAGGGTCCAGCGGGTGGCGCGGTGGTCGGAGGGGGTGCCGGAGGTCCCGATGCGCGGGGCGTCGGCCTCGTCGAGCACGTGCGCGAGGTAGGCGTGCGCGGCGTCGCTCGCCGCCGCGAGCCGGGCGCGCACGCCCCCGCCGCGCTGTCCGGGCATCGGCAGGTGCCCGACGATCAGCACGATCGCGCATGCCAGCAGCGTCTCGCCGATCCGGCCGGCGGAGGCCTGCGGCTCGCCGCCGACCATGACCAGGGCGAGGACCAGGACGGTGACGACCGCGGTCTGGGCGGCGAAGTGCCGGGTGGCGACGGGTATCAGCGCTCCGCTGAGGGCGACGAGCGCGATGAGCCCTTCCGGGTGGGGCAGAACGGCGGCCAGCCCGGCGAAGAGCAGCGCCCCGAGGACGGTCCCGGCGGCCCGGTTCAGCACCCGCGAGGCCAGCGGCCCGAGGTCGGGCTTGACCAGGAACACGGCGGTGGCGGGCAGCCAGTACCAGTGCTCGTGCTGCCCGTACCACTGCGTCTGGTGCAGGGCCTGGGCGACCGCGGAGCTGGCGCCGAAGCAGAGGGCGACGCGGAGCCCGTACTCGCGTCCGGCACTGCCGAAGGCGGCGCGCAGCCGGTCCCCGGCGCTGCGGGGCCGGGTGTGCAGATCGCCGCCCCGGCCCTGGTCGAACACCTCGGCGGCATGCAGGAGGGCGTCGTCGAGGGCCCGCAGGGCGGGCGCCGAACGGGACGGTGCGGGCAGCGGCCCGGTGTGGGTGTTGCCGCGTACGGCGGCGGCGAGCCGCCGGGGGCCTTCGGAGGCCCGCTCGGCGACGGCCTCCTCGGCCCAGGCGAGGGCGGTGGCGGCCTCGGCGAGGGGCAGGGCCGCGGCGTACTGCGCGTGCAGCCGCCGCTCGGTGGAGGAGGAGGCGTACCTCCGCAGCCGGGGCCCGGCGAGGGCGTCCTGGGCGTGGTCGAGGGCGGCGGTCAGGGCGGCCCGGCGGCGGATGGCGTCCGGCCCGCCGACGGCGTCGAGCAGCTCGGCGACGGCGTCGTACACGCCGGCCACGGCCTCCCGCTCCCCGTCGAACCGGAAGTCACCGGCGAGGGAGCCGGGCGTCGGCAGGGCGAGCCGCAGCACGAGCAGCCACCCGGCGCCGGCGAGATAGGCGAGGGCACGCTCCCATCCCGGCTCCGGCAGGGGCATCCCGGCGCCGATCGCCGCGCCGACCAGCAACTGCGTTCCGACGGCGGACGAGACGGGCCCGACGGCGCTCATCCCTCCGGCGACCAGCCCGACGGCCGTGAGCACCACGGTCAGCACGACCGCCCCGGTCTCCTGCCCGGTGTAGGTCCCGACCACCAGCCCCACCGCACCGCCCAGGGCGGGCACTCCGATCCGCTTGACCGAGACGCGCCGGCTCCCGGGCCGGTCGTTGATCCCGGCGAGCATGGCGGCGATGGCGGCGACGACGCCGAGGGAGGTGAGACCGGTCTGTACGGCCACGAGCAGCACGGGCCCGGCGGACAGGGCCCCCCGCGTCACCGCGCTCCAGGGCACCGGCCCCCGCTGGGCATGCAGGGCATGCGCGAGCCAGGGCGGAAGCTTCGGGGCGATGCGGCGGGACACGGGGCTCCTGTCGTCTCGACGAGGGCAGGGGTGAGCCTTCGGGCGACGGCGGCCGGGGCGGGGTGTGGCTGCCCACGGTAGGTGGGGTTCCTGGAGGATAGGTTTCCGGAACGTGTCGGACGGCTCGAAGCCGGCGTTCTTTATGTACGCAATCCAGATGTACGCAATCCAGAACGCCCTACTGGTTCACCCGGCGGTGACGGCTTCCACGGCCCGGGCGAGGAGCGTCTCCGCGTCGGTGACGGTGCGGGCGAGTGCGGCCGGGTCGTCCGTGAGGTTGCGTACGACCGCGTCCACCTCCTGCAACCCCGCCCGTGCCACCAGACCCTTCTCGTTGGTGACCCATTCCCCGCGCGCCGCCAGCACCGCGTGCGCGGTCTGTGCCGCGGCGAGGGCGATCGCGCCCGCGACCTGGGTGACGGCGTTCTTCGGCGCGTGGCCGGCCTTGGCGTAGGCGAGGGTGGCCGCGGCCATGCCGTGCCAGTGCGCCGGGGCGCTCTCGCGCAGGGCCGGCGGGTAGCCACCCGGACGCGGCAGTGAACCCCGCAGCACCTTGTTGATCGCGAGTTCCGCGACCAGCAGGTACGTCGGGATGCCCGCCAGGTGGAACATGAGGGGCTCGACGCGGAAGCGGCCGGCCTCCGCTTCCGTCAACTCGTGTTCGACCACGTCCAGATCGCGGTAGTGCACGTCCACGCGACGGCCCTCGATCGTCAGCCAGGCCCCTCCGTTGAAGACGCCGCCGCCCCAGGCGCCGATCTCGCAGACCTCGCCCTCCCAGCCGACCGCGCGGAGATCGGCCGGGTCGAAGGCGCCGCGGTAGTAGACCGCCAGGTCCCAGTCGCTGTCGGGCCGTTCGGTGCCCTGGGCCCGGGAGCCGCCGAGGGTGACGGCCTCGACGGCGGGCAGGCCGGCGAGGCGGTCCGCGGTGGCGGCGAGGAAGCTGTGGTCCGGGAGGGTCGGCACGTTTCGGGCTCCTGGGCAGGCGGGATCCGGAGAAGCCTAGGGGGACGGCTCCGTCGCCGGGAACCGAAATACGGGTGCGGGCGTGTGCCGGGGCCCGCATGATCGGTGGGTTGTCCTGTCGCCGCCCGTAGATCGGAGACCTCACGTGATCCGCCGCGTCACCGTCCCGAGCCTCTTCCCGCCACCCGCCTACTCCCATGTGTCCGTCGTGGAAGCCGGCACGCGGCTGGCGTTCCTCGCCGGGTCCGTACCGCTGGGCCCGGACGGCGCGCTCGTCGGGCCCGGAGATCCCGTGCGGCAGGCCGAACAGGTCATCGGCAATCTGCGGGAGCAACTGGCCGCCGTCGGGAGCGATCTGGCGCACGTGGTGGCGACCGACGTGTACGTCGTGAGCAGTGAGCCCGCCGTGCTGTCGGCCGTCTGGAGTGTCGTCGAGGCGTCCGGGCTCAGTGCGGGTCCGCACTCGTCGACGCTGATCGGCGTGGCGTGTCTGGGGTACACGGGACAACTGGTGGAGATCACGGCGACAGCCGTCGTGCCCGAGGGGTCGTCCGCCTGAGGAGAGTCCCATGTTGATCGAGCACCGCGGGCGGCGCCCCGTCGTCCCCGAGTCCGCGTACGTCGCCCCGACGGCCGTCCTGTGCGGGGCCGTCGTCCTCGGTGAGCGCAGCCGGGTGCTGCACGGGGCCGTGCTCACCGCGGAGGACGGGGAGGTGCGGGTCGGCTCGGACGTGGTCGTCATGGAGAACGCGCTGGTGCGGGGGCGGTCCGCGCACCCCACCGTGATCGGTGACGCGGTACTCGTCGGCCCGCACGCCCATGTCAACGGGGCGACCCTGGAGGACGAGGTCTTCGTGGCCACCGGTGCCTGCGTCTTCCCCGGTGCCCTCGCGTGCGTCGGCTCGGAACTGCGGATCCACAGCGTGCTGCACGTCAACTCCGTGCTGCCGCCCGGCACCGTTCTGCCCATCGGCTGGATCGCGGCGGGCGCGCCCCGGGCCCGGCTCTTCGCGCCCGGGGAGCACGACGAGCTCTGGCAGATCCAGGAGGCGCTGGACTTCCCCGGCACGGTGTACGGCATCCCGCGCGGCACTTCCATGCGGCAGGTCATGGCCCGACAGTCGGGGTTCTACGGGGCCCACCGCGACGACGTCACCCTCGACGACCCGGGCAGCACGTCATGACCTACGGCCGTCCGGGCCTGCCCCACACCCTCGGTTTCGGCAGCGGCTCGGCGTAGCTCCCCGCCCGGCTCGTCGTCAGCCCCAGTGTCACCAGCGACTCCGCCAGTTTGACCGCCGCGGCGACCCCGTCGACGACCGGCAGGCCCAGCTTCTCCCCGACGATCCGCTGCAGCCCCGTCATGCCGGCGCAGCCCAGGACGAGCACCTCCGCCCCGGCCGCGCAGGCCTGTTCGGCGGCGGCGAGGAACGCCGTCTCGGTCCGCTCGTCGTCGCCGAGGTCGAGCACGTTCAGGCCCGTGCCGACGATCGCCGCGCAGTTGCGCGCCACGCCCGCCGTCTCCAGGCTGTCCTCGATCTGGCCGCAGGAGCGCTCCAGCGTGGTCACGACGCCGTAGCGGCGGCCCAGCAGGCAGGCGAGATGCGCCGCGGCCTCGGTGATGTCGACGACCGGTACGTCCACCAGTTCCCGTGCGCCTTCCCTCCCGTGCTCCCCGAATCCGGCCATGACCACGGCGTCGTACGGCGGTCCGTCGTAGGTCCGCAGCGTGTCCAGGACGGCCGCTGCGGACAGGTAGCTGTCGAGCCAGCCCTCCGCGGACGCCGGCCCCCAGGCGGGGGTCAGTCCGGTCACGGCGGTGCCCGGGCCTGCGGCGGCCCGGGCACCTCGCACGATCTCCTCGGTCATCTCCTGCGTGGTGTTGCAGTTGGTGACGACGATCCGCACGTCTCTCAGACCTCCGCGGTGGCGCGCTCGGGACGGCACAGGGCCGCGTACAGCCCGGCGGCGAGCGCCGTGCCGATGAACCAGGAGTACGGGGCGACGTCGCTGAAGGTCTTCACCAGCGCGAGCACCGCCGCGACACCGGCCGCCGGCAGGAACGCCCACAGCGCCTTGGGGTTGAAGCCCTTGCGGTAGTGGTAGCGGGCGCCGGGAGAGGCGTCGAACAGTTCGTCCACGTTCACGCGGCCGCGCTTGACCCAGTAGTAGTCGACCATGATCACGCCGAACAGCGGGCCGAGGAACGCGCCGAGGCCGCCGAGGAAGTAGTTCACGACGGTCGGGTTGGAGAAGAGGTTCCAGGGGGTGACGAGCAGCGCCGCGACGGTGCTGATCATGCCGCCGATCTTGAAGGTGATCTTCTGCGGCCAGACGTTGGCGAGGTCGTACGCCGGTGAGACGAAGTTGGCGACGATGTTGACGCCCATGGTGGCGATGGCGAAGGTCAGCGCGCCCACCACCAGCACCCAGGTGTTGCCGATCTCGGCGACGAGGTAGGCCGGGTCGGTGATCTCCTTGCCGAAGACCTCGAAGGCGCCCGCGGTGACGATGACCGACACGATCACGAAGGCCGTGGAGTTGACGGGCAGGCCCCAGAAGTTGCCGCGCCTGACCGACTTGTAGTCGGGGGCGAAGCGGGAGAAGTCGCAGAAGTTGAGCATCAGGGTGCCGTACGTGGCGAGGACCAGGCCGATCGCGCCGAACCACTGGCGCCACTGCTCGCCGACGGAGACCGGGTGCGGGGTGGAGGTGAGCGAGATCGTCCAGCCGGCCTTGGCGAGGATCCACACGGCCAGTGCGATCATCACGAGCCAGATCGCCGGGCCGCAGAAGTCCTGGAACTTGCGGACCGATTCCATGCCCCGGCTGATGATCGCCGCCTGGACCAGCCACAGCGCGATGAAGGAGACCCAGCCGAGCGCGTCCAGGCCCAGGAACGAGTTGTGCGTCCACGACTCCAGTCCGGGCCAGGCCGCCAGCAGCATCACGTTGACGGCGACGGAGGCGAGGTAGGTCTGGATGCCGTACCACATGATGGCGATCACGGCCCTGATCAGCGCCGGGATGTTGGCGCCCCAGATGCCGAAGGCGATCCGGCTGACCACCGGGAAGGGCACGCCGTGGCGCTGGCCGATCTTCCCCATCCAGTTCATGCCGATGTAGATGATCACGAAGCCGACGAGCAGGGACGTGAAGATCTGCCAGACGTTCATGCCCAGGAAGAGCAGTCCGGCGGCGAACGTGTAGTTGCCGAGGTTGTGGACGTCGGACATCCACATGGCGAAGAGGTCGAAGACCTTCCAGTTCCGCTTCTTGGCGGGCGCGAGGTCTTCGTTGGTGAGCCGGGGATCGGGGACGAACGCTGGGGTGCCGGTGGCTGCGGCACGGTCGGCGAGTGACACGGGGCCTCCATGAGCGAGGGGAGGGCGGAGGACTGCTCGGTGGGCACTGCTCAGCGGGGGGTTTTGGTATACCAAACTTCGCTCATGCTCTCCCCGTCAACCGTTCTGACCGATGTCGCTCTCGTTAACGCTCCGTAAAAGACCCTTCGTGTCGACGAGGATGGGTTCCATGACGAAGATCGAACCCCTCGGAGCAGTACGCGAACGCGTCACGGCCGATCTGCGCCAGGAGATCATCGCCGGCAGTCTCCGCCCGGGCGACCGCCTGGTGGAACGCGAGCTGGCGGAGCGTTTCGGTGTCTCGCGCGTGCCGGTCCGGGAGGCGATCCGCGCCCTCGTCGCCGAGGGGTTCGTCCACTTCGAGACCCCCCGCCGCACGGTCGTGCGGCGCCTCACCCCGACCGACGTCAAGGAACTGTTCGAACTGCGCGAGGCCCTGGAGGTCTACGCCGCCGGACTCGCCGCCTCCCGCGCGACACCGGAGGATCTGGCCGGGATGCAGGAACTCCTCGACCGCGCGGCCGCCGCCACCGAGGCCGGGGACGCCGAGACGATCACCGACGTCAACAGCCGGCTGCACGACGGCATCGTGGCGATGGCGGGCAACAGCCTGCTCACCGAGGCCCTGGAACCGGTCGCCGGCCGGCTGCGCTGGATGACCCGGCGCAACGAGGAGTGGCCCCAGCTCCTCGTGGAGCACCGCGAGCTGTACGAGGCCATCGCCTCGGGCGACCCGGAGCGCGCCCGCGCGCACGCGCTGACGCACGTACGGACCAACTACCGCTCCACGGTCCGCCACCTGTTCGGCGAGGAGGCTCCCTAGCCGCTTTCGGTGGGCAGGTCCGCCGCCCGCCCGGCCGCCCGCAGGACGTCGCGCAGCATGGTGGGGGTGAGCCGTCCGGTGAAGGTGTTGCGCTGGCTCACGTGGAAGCAGCCGAAGAGTTCCAGGCCGCCGAGAAGGAACCGGGCGCCGTGGGAGAAGGCTGGGCGCGGCCGGGGAACGGACCAGCCGGCCTCGGCGAACGCGGGCAGCGCGGCCTGCCAGCCGAAGGCGCCGAGTACGACCACGGCCCGCAGCGTCGGGCGCAGCAGCCGCAGTTCCTGCACGAGCCAGGGGCGGCAGGTGTCCCGCTCCTCGGGGGTGGGTTTGTTGGCGGGCGGGGCGCAGTGCACGGGCGAGGTGACGCGTACGCCGTGCAGCTCCAGGCCGTCGTGGGCGTGCACGGCGGTCGGCTGGGAGGCGAGGCCCACGTCGTACAGCGCCTCGAAGAGGACGTCCCCGGAGCGGTCGCCGGTGAACATCCGGCCGGTGCGGTTGCCGCCGTGGGCGGCGGGGGCGAGTCCCACGATCAGCAGCCGGGCGTCCGCGGGCCCGAAACCGGGCACCGGCCGGCCCCAGTACGTCCAGTCCGCGAAGGCGGCTCGCTTGGTACGGGCCGTCTCCTCCCGCCAGGAGACCAGCCGCGGGCAGGCCCGGCAGTCCGCGATGCGCCGGTCGAGGAGGGGAAGGCCGCTGGCGTCCATCACTCCACGGTAGGCCTAGGGTCGCGCGCTCGTCACAGGGGCAAGATCCTGGGCAGGTCCGGCGCCGCCGGGGTGCGGGCTCAGGCGCTGCTGACCTGCGGGGCCCGTTCACCGCTCGGGCGGAGCCAGAGCAGGGCGCCGGCCAGAAGTACGGCTCCCGTCAGCAGCCAGGGCAGCGGGCCGGGCCTCAGGGCCCCGACGATCAGGCCGGTGAGCGCGCCGACCAGCTGCTGGGCGAGGGACTGGACGGACAGCGCGGTGGCGCGGCCCGCGCTGGAGACGCTGCGGTGGAGCAGCTCGTTCTCGTTCGGGGAGGCGGCGCCCAGCCCGAGGTAGAAGAGTCCGAAGCCGGCGACCGCGAGACCCGTGGCCATCGGGTGGCCGGAAGTCGCGGTGACCCCGAGGAACAGCAGGCCTCCGGCCCCGGCGGCGAGACTGACCAGGACGGCCCGCTCGCCACTGCCCGCGGCCCGGGCGGCGAAGGGCGCGAGGTGGCTGCCGAGACCGGAGCAGACGAAACCCGCGCAGGACAGGGCAGCGTAGATCATCGCCCCGGAGCCGGTCGCGCCGGTGACCGCGACGGTACGGCCCGGTACGAGCAGTTCGATGGCGGCCAGGGCACTTCCGGCGGCCGCGGCGCTGATCAGGACCCGGCGGACCAGCGCGTCCCGTCCGCCCAGCCGCAGTCCGCCCATGACGGTGACCGGGACGCCACGCACCACGGAGCGCAGGGTGGCCGGTGGTCGTGGCGGCTCCCGCAGGACGGCCAGTACGTAGCAGACGAAGACGACCTGGACCGCGGCGCCCAGCAGCAGGGGAACGGACAGCGGCAGCACCGCCCCGGACGTCGCCTCGCTCAGCCGGGTACCGGGATCGGGCCCCAGGCCGAGCAGCCAGGGCAGGGCGCCTCCGAGCAGGAGCCCTGCCGCGAGGACGGCGGAGGTCGCGGAACCGCCCCGGGCCAGGCCCGTGCGCAGATCGGCTTCGGGGCCGGAACCCGCCTGGACGGTGTCGACGTACCAGGCTTCGGCGGTACCGCTGGCCAGGGCCCGGGCCACGCCCATGAGCACCATGCCGGCCGTGAGCACATAGGCGGTGGCGCCGAGGCCGATCAGGAGGCAGGCGACCACGTTGAGCACACCGGCCAGGGCGAGGACCGGCCGGCGCCCGAGGACGTCGGAGAGCCCGCCGGTGGGCAGCTCCAGCGCGGCCACGGTCAGCGAGTGGGCGGCGAAGAGCCCCGCGATCGCGGCCAGGGACATGCCGCGTTCGCCGAGCAGCAGGACCATCGAGGCCATGCCCAGGCCCGGTGGCAGCCAGAGGAGCGCGCAGACGGTGACGTAACGACGGCGAGCGCTCCGTGTCCCGGGCGGCTGGGTCACGAGGTCCGTCATGAGGTGGCTGCCTCGGGGGCCGTGTCCTCGCGCCCGCTGTCGTTCCGCTCCTGCGGGGCGAACGGCAGGGCGGCGGTGAGGAGCACGACGTGTTCAGCGCGCGGGTCGTCCGCGTCCCGAGCGTTCAGTTCCTCCAGCTTGCCCGCGACGGTCTCCAGGAGCTCGGTGACCGACTCGGCCGTCAGCCGGGGCATGAGGTCGCTGATCCCGGACGGCTCCACCCACTCCTTGCCGAGCCGCCCGGCGGCCATGTCCGCCTCGTGCCGGGCCAGGGAGCTCTCCAGGTGCTCGATCTGCCGCCGCCGCGCCAGGCTGACGAAGGCCCGGCCCGCCGCGGTGGACTCCATCGTCTCGTTGCTCCAGGACGTGACGGTGTGCAGCGCCCGCCAGCGCCGCTCCCGCCCGTCGCGGTGCTCGGCCTCGGCGATGAACGCGTACTTCGCCAGCACCCGCAGGTGGTAGCTGGCCGACGCCGAGGACTCCCCCGTCCGCGCGGCCAGCTCACTGGCCGTGGCGGGCCCGTCCTGCCGCAGCAGTCCGAGCAGCTGGATACGCAGGGGGTGGGTGAGGGCCTTCAGGGCGGCGGTGTCGCGCTCGGGATCGAGTACGCGCTTGTGCTCGTCGCTGTCCATGCCGGGAGGTTAGGGCGCCGGGACCTTTTAGCAAAAGAGTTTTTGCAAAACTTGTTTGGGATAGTTGGCTCGGCGGGCGATATCCCGCCCGGCGGGGCGACTCGGAGGACTAAGGTCGGGGCATGGCTTCTCAAGGTGCGGAGCACGAGGGGGCGGACGGGACCGAGGACGCGGGCCCGGGCGCGGCGCCCGAGTCCCCCAAGGCCGCCGGCAGCTCCGAGAACGGCGATTCGAACACCCTGGATCCGAAGGTCGCCGCGGCGATCGCCGCCGCCGAGGCCGCGGGCCCGCAGGGCGGCACGACCGTGCGCGTCGACAGCTGGATCTGGTCCGTGCGTCTCGTCAAGACCCGTTCCATGGGAGCCACCGCCTGCCGGGGAGGCCACGTGCGCGTCAACGGCGAGCGCGTGAAGCCCGCACACGCCGTCCGCGTAGGAGACGAGGTGCGTCTACGGCACGAGGGCCGCGAGCGGGTCGTCGTCGTCACCCGGCTGATCCGCAAACGCGTCGGGGCTCCCGTGGCCACCCAGTGCTACATCGACAACTCCCCGCCGCCCCCGCCCCGCGAGGCCGTCGCCCCCGCTGGCATCCGCGACCGCGGCGCGGGCCGCCCGACGAAGCGCGACCGCCGCGAGATGGAACGCCTCCGCGGCGTGGCCGGCCCGGGCGGCGGGCCGGGCCCCGGCCCTGGTCCCGGCGGGGCCTTCGGCAGCGGCTCGGGCAAACCGAGGCCGTGAGCAGGCCGAGGAACCGGCACCACCCCTCAGACCGGCGCCCGGGACGGGCCGGTAGACCCTCCCGGACGCCGCCGGAGCCGTAAGCGACACGGTCGGACCCGGTCGCACCCGGTCACGCCCGTCGCCGGAGCAGCCGGAGCAGATCCGCGTTGTGCCCCCGCCGTGCCCACGCGATGAGGGCGAGCGGCACGATCAGGATCAGCGGCGTCGCCGCGTACTGCCCGTCGAAGACGGCTATCTGCACGATGAACGCGCCCACCATCAACGCGCTCAGCGCCATCGCCGCCACCGACTGGAGCACCGGGATCAACAGGGCGATCGCTCCGGCCAGTTCGAGCACGCCGATGATGTACATCCCCACGCTGCCCCAGCCGAGCCGCTCGAACGACTCGGCAGCCGACGCGTGCCCGATCAGCTTGGGCAGGGCGCTCGGGATCGCGTAGAAGAGGGCGAGCAGCACCTGCAGAGCGCGCAGGGCGATCCGGGCACGCCGCCCGCGAGCGGTCGCGGACTCGGCGACGACGACGCCGGCCGGGGTGGAGTCGGCGGCGGTGACGGAAGCGGTGGTCTCGGACATGGAGGTCTCCTGGGGGAAGCGGTCCGTGGTGGTGTCGGAGAGGTAGACCGGCCGTCGTCCCGGAACTCATCGCCATCGAGGAGAAGTCGAGCGGAATGTCACCCCGATTCCCTCGTCCCTCCGCCCGTCACGGGCAGGCGGGCCCTCCCTCACCCGAGCCCCCTAGACCGTCGGCACCTTCGGCACCGCCGGAACCGCCCGCACCCATATCCGGTCCTCCGTCAGATAGCGGTCCACCTTCAGGCCCGCCTCCTCCAGCGCTTCCTCGAACTGGGCCTGGGTCAGGGGCCGTGCCCGGAACGTCTGGGTCCAGACCGCGTCCGGGAACTCGTACTCCGCACGCACCGAGTTGACCCCGTCGCCGGCCGGCTCCGACGACGCGATCCGCACGGTGAAGCCGCTGGGGTCCTTGCGCTCGCGCGGCACGTTCTCGTGGTAGTCCTCGCCCTCCCGCTGGATCAGCACGCAGCCGCCCTCCGCGACATGACGCACGCAGGTGCGCAGCATGCCTCGCCGCACCTCGGCGTCTCCCGTGTGCACGAGGAACGACGCGAGCAGCACCACGTCGAACGTCTCGCCCAGGTCCAGTTCCTCGATCGGGCCGCATTTCGTCCGCGCGCCGCGCACGCGCTCCAGCATCGGGGCGGACTCGTCCACCGCAGTGACCGTGAAGCCGCGCTCCAGCAGTGCGTGGGTCATGCGTCCTACTCCGCTGCCCAGCTCCAGGATGCTCGCGCCCTCGGGGACCGCGGCCGCGATGACCTCCGGTTCGTCCCCGACGGGCAGCCGTGAGTAGAGCTCCACCGCGCAGCCGTCCGGGGTGATGGCCCCGGGTCCCGTCCCCTCGTACCCCTCACGCATTCTCATCTCCATGCCCGTCCAACGGGACGCATCCGCACGCCCGTTCCCGTGACGGCCGCCTTCACCCGACCGAGTGAACAGGGCTGTGGGGGGGCCGGAGTAGAGGCCACGGCGGCTACAGCCGGAACCAGCCGTGCTCCACGTACCAGTGGCCGCCCGCCCGCAGGTGGTCCCCCACCGCCCGCTCCACCGACGTGCGTCTCGGCAGGGCGTCTGTCGGCAGGTCCGGGTCTCCGAAGACGAAGCGGACGGGCTCGGCGTCCGCCGGTTCCGGCTCCTCGCCGGGCTCGCGACCGGGCTCGAAGCGTTCCTGGAACCGGACGATGTTGGAGTCCGGGTCGAGGTGGCGCTTCAACTGCGGGTCGAGCAGCCAGGAGTGACACACCGCCACGCGATATCGCTCCCGCGGAAAGTGGCGGGCGAAGAACTCCCGCGCCAGTTCCAGGGAACGGTCGCAGGCCGCCGGTGACAGCGGCCCGTGGAAGTCCGGGATGTGCAGGTTCAGACAAGGCTCCCCCGGCGCCGCGTCCAGCCCTGCCGCCGCCACCGCCCGCCCCGTCCGCTGCCCGAGGCGGGCCCGCTCGAACTGGAGCCGTCCCAGCTGGTACAGCTCACCCCGGAAGTGGTGCGTGAGCCACTGCGGGACCCGCAATCCTCCCGTGCCGTGCCGCCGTCGATGGATCGCCACGTTCCGCCCGAGGTCGGCGAGGGTGCGGCGGCTGACATCGGCCGTGACACCCCGCTCGCGGTGGTACGCGCGCGTGTGCGGCAACGCCGCGACGAACACGTACACGGCGAAGTAGGGGCCCAGCGCGGCCGGAGCCTCGGCGACGCGCTCGGCGAGCGGCGCCCCGGCCCCGGCCCCGACCTCTCCGATGTCCCGTACCAGCTGCTCGACGCACTCCTCCAGGAGCCTCATGGCCCCGGCATCCCCGGTGAGTGTCCGCCGCAGGGCGACCAGGTCGTTGATGTCCTCGTGCGGCACCGCGAGATCGAGCAGGATCTCGGGCAGTGTGTCGGCGTCCGGCAGCATGCGGCTCCCCCTGTCGACCTTGGTGAACCCTCGCCACGAAGAGTACGTTGCAAGCAGGAGTGGTGATCGAAGGATGCGTACAGGCAGTGAACCGCGGACCGCGCGCAGTGCCCTGCGGGCGCGCTTCTGGCTGAGCGTGTGGGGGCTGGCCTGGGCGCTCTTCGGGACGGTGGCGTTCGCCCTCGCCGGGCGGAGTGGGTGGGCCATCGCCTGCGGTGTGCTGCTGTTGATCGTCACGATCGACCTGGCCGTCGTCCTCCGGCACATCCGACAGGGCCCGCACTACCAGCCGGGCCCCGACATCCCACCCTACGAGCCGCCGGACGAACGCCCCTGAAGCAGGACGGGGCGGCCGCTCACGAGTCGAAGCGCGCCGCTTTCAGGAACTCCGGATTCGGGTCGAGCGCGGCCGCCAGGCGGAAGTGGCGCTTCGCCTGGTCGGGGCGGCCCTGGCGCTCATAGGTACGGGCGAGCGCGAAGTGCGCGAACGCGTTGTCCGGCTCCCGCTCCAGGACGATCTGGAACTCGAGCTCCGCCGGCCTCAGCTGCGCCGCCGCGAAGAAGGCACGCGCCCGCAGCAGCCGCGCCGCGGTGTTCTCCGGGTGGGTGGCGATGACGCCGTCGAGCAGCTTCACCGCGCCCCGCGGGTCCCGTGCCGCCAGCAGTTGCTCGGCGGCACGGAAGTCGATGACATGCGTCTCCGGGGTACGTCCGGTCGAACCGCTGGTCTCGGGCACGGCAGAGTCCTTCCCTCACTGCAGGGGTTCAACGCCCCCACGGGGTGCCGCTATTCCGCGGGAGACGGCCGGGACGCCTGCGACCTGCGCGCCAGCTCGGCCCACACGTCCTTCACGCGCTGCTCCAGCTCCGCCAGCGGGACGTCGTTGTCGATCACGATGTCCGCGATCTCCCGGCGCTGCTCGCGCGTCGCCTGGGCGGCCATCCGCGCGCGGGCGTCCTCCTCGGTCATGCCGCGCAGGCGTACGAGCCGGTCGAGCTGGGTCTCGGGGGCCGCGTCGACGACGATCACGAGGTCGTAGAGCGGCGCGAGGCCGTTCTCCGTGAGGAGCGGGACGTCGTGGATCACGACCGCGTCCTCGGCGGCGGCCTCCTCCAGCTCGCGGGAGCGGGCGCCCACCAGGGGGTGCACGATCGAGTTGAGGGTGGCGAGTCTGTCCGCGTCGGCGAAGACGATGGCGCCGAGGCGGGGCCGGTCCAGGCTGCCGTCGGCGGCGAGGATCTCCTCCCCGAAGGCCTCGACGACCGAGGCGAGCCCCGGCGTCCCTGGTGCGACGACCTCCCGCGCGATGCGGTCCGCGTCGATCAGCACGGCCCCGCACGCGACGAGCAGCCGTGACACCTCACTCTTGCCGGCACCGATGCCGCCGGTCAGGCCCACCTTCAGCATGCCCGCAGCTTAGGCCCTGCCACTGACAGGGCCCTCGCCCGGGCCGCACCGGTTCAGTTGTCGCCTTCTCGTTCCGCCAGGAACTTCTCGAACTCCTGGCCGATCTCGTCCGCCGACGGGATGTCCACCGGCTCGGCGAGCATGTTGCCCCGGCTCTCGGCGCCGGCGACGGCGTCGTACTGGTGCTCCAGGCCGTCGATGAGAGCGGTGAGGTCCTCGTCGCCCTCGCGGATCTGCCGGTCGATCTCCGTCTGGGTGCGGTGGGCGTCCGAGCGCAGGGCGTGGGCGATGCCGGGCAGGACCAGCCCGGTCGCCGCCGTGATGGCCTCCAGGACCGTCAGGGCCGCGTCCGGGTACGGGGAGCGGGCGATGTAGTGCGGGACGTGGGCGGCGACGCCCAGGACGTCGTGCCCGGCCTGGAGCAGGCGGTACTCGACGAGGGACTCGGCGCTGCCGGGCACCTGCGCCTCCTCGAACGGGCTCGGATGACCCGGGACGAGGTCGGTGCGGTTGCCGTGCGGGGTGAGGCCGACGGGCCGGGTGTGCGGGACGCCCATGGGGATGCCGTGGAAGTTCACGGAGAGGCGGACGCCGAGCCGCTCCACGATCTGCTTCACGGCGGCGGCGAAGCGCTCCCACTCCACGTCCGGCTCGGGGCCGGACAGCAGCAGGAAGGGCGCGCCGGTGGCGTCCTGTACGAGCCGCACCTCGAGGGCGGGGTCCTCGTAGTCGCTCCAGCGGTCGCGCTTGAACGTCAGCAGCGGGCGACGGGCGCGGTAGTCCACGAGCCGGTCGTGGTCGAAGCGGGCGACCACCTGGTGGGGCAGCGAGTCGAGCACCCGGTCGACGATCTGGTCGCCCGTCTCGCCCGCGTCGATGTATCCGTCGAAGTGGTAGAGCATGACAAGTCCGGCCGACTCCTGGGCGAGCGCCATGTCGACGACAGCCAGCCCCTTCGGCTCCCAGGCGTACAAACCCTGCGGATCAAGCACAGTGACCGCTCCTCCTCGTGTTCATACTCCACAACGCCGTTGCGGGCGTGGGCATTCCCCGGCGGAGGAGAACTTCGATCTTGGCAGCGGGCAACGCCCTTCAAGGGGCGCGGGGAACTGCGCCACGAGCCCCCACCGGCCGCCAGCCGACCGATCGCCCGGCAAGCGCTGAGGGCCCGCACCTCGAAAGGTGCGGGCCCTCAGTCAGGAAGAGCTAGTGCTCAGTGGGCGTCAGCTCTGCCCACCCGCCAGCTTCTCTCGCAGGGCGGCCAGCGCCTCGTCCGAGGCCAGCGCACCGGAGTTGTCCGGGCCCTCGGAGGAGTACGAACCGCCGCCACCACCGGACGCGGCCGGAGCGGCAGCCTCGCCACCCTCGGCAGCGGCCTTCTCGTCCGCCTCGCGGGACTTGATGACCTGCGCCTGGTGCTGCTCGAAGCGCTGCTGCGCCTCGGCGTACTGGGTCTCCCACGCCTCGCGCTGGGTCTCGTAGCCCTCGAGCCAGTCGTTGGTCTCGGGGTCGAAGCCCTCGGGGTAGATGTAGTTGCCCTGGTCGTCGTACGACGCGGCCATGCCGTACAGCGTCGGGTCGAACTCGACCGAGGCCGGGTCCGAACCGAAGGACTCGTTGGCCTGCTTCAGCGAGAGGCTGATGCGACGACGCTCGAGGTCGATGTCGATGACCTTGACGAAGATCTCGTCGTTGACCTGGACGACCTGCTCCGGGATCTCCACGTGGCGCTCGGCCAGCTCGGAGATGTGGACCAGACCCTCGATGCCCTCGTCCACGCGGACGAACGCACCGAACGGAACCAGCTTCGTGACCTTGCCGGGCACGACCTGGCCGATCTGGTGGGTGCGGGCGAACTGCTGCCACGGGTCTTCCTGGGTCGCCTTCAGCGACAGGGAGACACGCTCGCGGTCCATGTCGACGTCGAGGACCTCGACGGTGACTTCCTGGCCGACCTCGACAACCTCGGAGGGGTGGTCGATGTGCTTCCAGGAGAGCTCCGAGACGTGCACCAGGCCGTCGACGCCACCCAGGTCCACGAAGGCACCGAAGTTGACGATCGAGGAGACGACACCGGAACGGACCTGACCCTTCTGGAGGGTCGTGAGGAACGTCTGGCGGACCTCGGACTGGGTCTGCTCCAGCCAGGCACGGCGGGACAGGACCACGTTGTTGCGGTTCTTGTCCAGCTCGATGATCTTGGCCTCGAGCTCCTTGCCCACGTAGGGCTGGAGGTCGCGGACACGGCGCATCTCGACGAGGGAAGCCGGCAGGAAGCCACGGAGGCCGATGTCGAGGATGAGACCACCCTTGACGACCTCGATGACGGTACCGGTGACGATGCCGTCCTCTTCCTTGATCTTCTCGATGGTGCCCCAGGCGCGCTCGTACTGGGCGCGCTTCTTCGAGAGGATCAGGCGGCCTTCCTTGTCCTCCTTCTGGAGAACAAGGGCTTCGATCTCGTCACCGACGGCGACGACCTCGTTGGGGTCGACGTCGTGCTTGATCGAGAGCTCGCGGCTCGGGATGACACCTTCGGTCTTGTAACCGATGTCGAGCAGGACCTCGTCCCGGTCGACCTTCACGATGACGCCGTCGACGATGTCGCCGTCGTTGAAGTACTTGATCGTCTCGTCGATCGCGGCGAGGAAGGCTTCCTCGTTACCGATGTCGTTGACCGCTACCTGCGGAGTGGTAGAGGTGGTCTCGGTGCTGCTCGTCATGTGGGAAAGGGCTCCGGTACGGACAGTGAGTCGTAGGTACTGCTTACGCCGGGAGCCCGTTTCGCTCTGAAGAAGCCGGACAGCCAAGGAAGCGCCACACAAAACCACTGGTGGCGCCTCGACAACCGAGGGGACATACAACAGATGCGAGCGCGACCTGCTACGTCTGAGGTGCGCAGGCCCGCAGCGCAACTTGTAGCATACGGGGGCAGCCGGGCAGGGTCAATGCGCGAAGCCGCCCACGCGGGGCGGATCGCCGCATACCCGGCACAAGTCGTGTCGTTCGAGGCCACGCAGGCCGTACGACGCCCCCTTTGTGACACCGCCGGGACCGGCTGGACGGAAGAGTACGACGAGGGAGCCGATCATCCAAGAGTCCGAAGCGTCCGAACCCGAGGCCACCCGGCGTGATGCCGGGGCCACGGAGAGCTCCCGCGCCAATCGTGGCTGGTGGGACCGCAACGCGGACGAGTACCAGATCGACCACGGCACGTTCCTCGGCGACGACCGCTTCGTCTGGGGTCCCGAGGGGCTGGACGAGGTGGAGGCCGAGTTGCTCGGCCCGCCGGAGGAGCTGAAGGGCCGGGACGTCCTGGAGATCGGCGCCGGCGCCGCACAGTGCTCGCGCTGGCTGACCGCCCAGGGTGCGCGCCCGGTCGCCCTGGACATCTCCCACCGGCAGCTGCAGCACGCGCTGCGCATCGGCGCTTCCTTCCCCCTGGTGTGCGCCGACGCCGGTGCGCTCCCCTTCGCGGACGCGTCGTTCGACCTGGCCTGCTCGGCGTACGGGGCACTGCCCTTCGTCGCCGACCCGCGCCAGGTCCTGCGCGAGGTGCGCCGGGTGCTGCGGCCCGGGGGCCGTCTCGTCTTCTCGGTGACGCACCCGATCCGCTGGGCCTTCCCGGACGAGCCGGGGCCGGAGGGGCTGTCGGTGTCGGGCTCGTACTTCGACCGCACCCCCTATGTGGAGCAGGACGACGAGGGGCGGGCGGTCTACGTCGAGCACCACCGCACGCTCGGCGACCGGGTCCGGGACGTCGTGGCGTCGGGCTTCCGTCTGGTCGACCTGGTGGAGCCGGAGTGGCCCGCCTGGAACACCTCCGAGTGGGGCGGCTGGTCGCCCCTGCGCGGGAACCTGATCCCGGGGACGGCGATCTTCGTGTGCGTACGAGACTGAGTGCGTGATCCGTTACGACGCCCTGGAAGCCCTGCCCGTACGCGGCGCCCTGCCCGCCCTGGACGAAGCCCTGGAGGGGCACGGCACCGCCGTCCTCGTGGCGCCGCCCGGCACCGGCAAGACGACCCTGGTGCCGCTGGCGCTGGCGGGACTGCTCGGGGCGGGGCCCGGGCGGCGGGTGATCGTGGCGGAGCCGCGGCGGATCGCGGCCCGGGCCGCGGCGCGGCGGATGGCATGGCTGCTGGGTGAGAAGCCCGGCGAGAGCGTCGGCTACACCGTGCGCGGGGAACGCGTCGTCGGGCGGCACACGCGCGTGGAGGTCGTCACGACCGGTGTGCTGGTGCAGCGGCTGCAGCGGGACCAGGAGCTGGCCGGTGTCGACGTGGTGGTGCTCGACGAATGCCACGAGCGGCACCTGGACGCGGACACGGCGGCGGCGTTCCTGTGGGACGTACGGCAGACGCTGCGGCCGGAGCTGCGGCTGGTGGCCGCCTCGGCGACGACCGACGCGCAGGGGTGGGCGCGGCTGCTGGGCGGGGCGCCGGTGGTCGAGGCGCGGGGGACGGCGTATCCGGTGGAGGCCGTGTGGGCGCCGCCGGTGCGTCCGGTCCGGCCGCCGCACGGGATGCGGGTCGACCCGGCGCTGCTGACCCATGTGGCGTCCGTGGTGCGGCGGGCCCTGGCCGAGCGGGACGGGGACGTGCTGTGTTTCCTGCCGGGCGTGGGCGAGATCGCCCGGGTCGCCGGGCAGCTCGGGGGGCTCGGTGACGTCGAGGTGCTTCAGGTGCACGGGCGGGCGCCGGCGGCCGTGCAGGACGCGGTGCTGGTGCCCGGGGAGCGTCGGCGGGTCGTACTGGCCACGTCCGTCGCGGAGTCTTCGCTGACGGTGCCCGGGGTGCGCGTGGTCGTGGATTCGGGGCTGGCGCGCGAGCCGCGGGTGGACCACGCGCGCGGGTTGAGCGCGCTGACGACCGTACGGGCGTCGCAGGCGGCCGGGCGCCAGCGGGCGGGGCGGGCCGGGCGTGAGGCGCCGGGGGCGGTGTACCGGTGCTGGGCGGAGGCCGAGGACGCGCGTCTGCCGCGGTATCCGTCGCCGGAGATCAGGGTGGCCGACCTGACGGCGTTCGCGCTGCAGGTGGCGTGCTGGGGGGATCCGGACGCGTCCGGGCTCGCGCTGCTGGACGGGCCGCCGAGCGGCGCCATGGCGGCGGCGCGGGATGTCCTGGCGGCGGTGGGGGCGGTGGACGCCGCGGGGCGGGCCACTGAGCGGGGAGTCGCTCTGTCCCGGATGGGTCTGCATCCCCGGCTGGGGCGGGCGTTGCTGGACGGGTCCGGCTCGGTCGGGGTGGAGCGGGCCGCTGAGGTCGTCGCGCTGCTCAGTGAGGAGGCTCCGCGGGAGTACGGAGACGATCTGGCGGGCGCGTTGCGACGCGCTCGGCGTGGGGGTGACGCCTATGCGTCGCGGTGGCGGAGCGAGGTGCGGCGGCTGCGGGCCGTCTCCCCCGGAACGCCCCGTCGATCCACCCGGAACGGCCCTCCCGGGGCAGCGGCCGAGGGCTTGGAGAGCCTCTCCGAGGAGCAGCAGGTCGGGCTCGTCGCCGCTCTCGCCTTTCCCGAGCGGGTGGCAAGGCGTGACGGTGGGTCGTACCTCATGGCTTCCGGGACCCGGGCCGAGAGCGGCGCGGGGAGCCGGCTGGCCGGTGCTCCCTGGATCGCTGTCGCCATGGCCGACCGGCCCGTCGGCAAGGGGCACGCGCGCGTGCAGCTCGGGGCTGTCGTCGACGAGGAGACGGCCCGGCTCGCGGCGGGGGCGCTGCTGGAGGAGCGGGACGAGGTCGGCTGGGACGACGGGGATGTCGTGGCGCGGCGGGTGGAGCGGCTGGGGGCCGTGGAGTTGGCGGTGCGGGCGCTGAAGGACGCCGATCCCGGCCTCGTGCGCGCTGCGTTGCTCGACGGGCTGCGGGGTGAGGGGTTCGGGCTGCTGCGGTGGTCGGCGGAGGCCGTTGCCCTGCGGCAGCGGCTCGCTTTCCTGCGGCTGCACCTCGGTGAGCCCTGGCCGGACGTGTCCGATGACGCGCTGCACGCGCGCGTGGAGGAGTGGCTGGAGCCGGAGCTCGGCCGGGCGCGGCGGCGGGCCGATCTGGCGCGGATCGATGCCGGGGAGGGGCTCGCCCGGCTGCTGCCCTGGGCCTCCGGAGAGGCGGGGCGGCTCGACGAGCTGGCCCCGGAGCGGATGACCGTGCCGAGCGGGTCGAGGATCCGGATCGACTACTCCCGGCCCGAGCAGCCCGTGCTGGCGGTGAAACTGCAGGAGATGTTCGGACTCCAGGAGTCACCCCGGGTCGCCGGGGTGCCGCTGCTCGTGCATCTGCTGTCCCCGGCCGGGCGGCCGGCCGCCGTCACCGCCGATCTCGCCTCGTTCTGGCTGGACGGCTACAAGGGCGTACGGGCGGAGCTGCGGGGGCGGTATCCGAAGCATCCGTGGCCCGAGGACCCGGCGGGTGCCGAGCCGACCCGGCACACCAACGCGCGGCTCAGGCGCTGACCGACGACGGTTCCTCGGCCGCCGTGTTGGCCGGGCCCGAGGGGCGGCGGCTGCGGGCCTCCAGGTACAGCGCCAGGGCCAGCAGGAGGACACCGAGGGTCAGGAAGCCCCACGGCAAATAGGACGTCATCAACAGGATGAGCAGACGCTGGGACTTCACCAGGTCGACCGTGTGCGTGAGGTAGTCCTCGCGCATCTTCACGTGACCGGCGAACGCGGTCACCTTGTCGCGGTCGCCGAGGAGGGTGCCGCCGCGCAGTTCCTCCTTGTGGATCTCTTCTCCGTACACGGGGGCGCCGGTGAGGGGTTCAACCCAGAACTTGCGGACCGTGGTGTACCAGCGGGTCGTGCCGGTCTGTGCCACCGTCTCGGGGGTGAGGCCCTCCACGGGAAGGGTCTTCGGGATCTTCACCTTGGTCCAGGGGATGGTCTGCTCGAAGTAGTAGACCTCGAGGCCGCGGAAGTCCTGGGTGCCCTTGTAGGTGATGGGCGCGGTGATGCGGGCCTGGGCGTCGAAGTACTCGTAGTCCCGTTTCTCCGTCAGGAAGGGCCATTTGAACTCGATGCCCTGGCGGCGCACCGGGTCGCCGTCGACCATTTCGCCGGTGGCGTGGACGGGTTCCTGGGTGTGGGCGTCGAAGATGTAGCGCTCGGGGATCTTGGAGACCATCTTGCCGTCGGGGCCGACGACGTAGGACAGGCCGTCCCAGACGACGACGTCCCGGCCGGCCGACTCCTCGATCCGCTCGGAGGCCTCCACGTTGCCCTTGAGCGTCTGGACGATGGTGACCTTGGAGACCTTCTTCGCCTGCATCGTGCCGTAGTCGAGGAGGGTGGCGTCCTTCGCCTCCAGGACCATGTCCTGGTACTGGTTCGCGGGGATCTTGGCGAGGCGCGGGAAGGCGTACCAGCGCAGCAGCGGGGACAGGGCCGCGAAGAACACGGCGAGGGCGAGCAGGACCAGGCCGGCCTTGCGGCGCATCTCGGCCTCCCTCCCGGGCGGGCGGTCAGGGGTGTGCGGGCACCGTCGTCAGGAGCGGCTTCGGGGACGTTTCGCCCGAGGGGGACGCGAGGGCGGTCAGCGTCAGGACCACGGCGAACGCGACGGCGAGACCGGTGGCGGCGGCGATGAGAGCACGCATACGGAGCCTCCCCACGGGTCGTGACGGGTAGAACTGATACACCGTCAGCTTTCTCGGCACCGTAGCAACGCGCGGCGGAGATGAGAACACGTTGCACACACAACGACGCCCCTCTTGTAAGAGGGGCGTCGTGCGTCGTACCGGAGAGCTACGCGCTCGGACTGGCCGACGGGCTCGGCGAGGACGTCTCGGCCGCCGCCACGGTCAGTTCTACGGTGAGCGTCGCTCCGCCCGCCGTGGTGATGCGGAGCAGGAAGGTACCGGTCGTGTCGTCCGCGTACAGCTTGGGCAGCTTGAGCAGGCCCTTCGCGTCCGTCTTCAGGCCCGTCAGGGTACGGACGGTCTTACCGTCGGCGCCCTTGAAGTAGGGGCCCTTGTCGTTGGCGGTCGGGTCGTCCGCCGACTTGATCAGCGTGGCGGTGGCCGCGACACCGTCGGCGACGGCGCCTTGGTAGGTGGCCTTGACCTCGACCTGGTTCGCGAACTCGCCACCCGGGGCGCAGGTCAGCGCGGCGTCACCGGTGCGGGCGAGGGCGTCGGCGGCGCGCTCGGTAACGGTGGCCTTGTAGTCGAGGCCCGGGACGGCCCGGCCCACCACGGTGGCGCGGACGGTGACGACCCCGGTCTTCTCCCCTGCCACCAGGGCGGGCGCCACGGCCACGCCGGAGCTGTTGGTGGCGACCGTGGCCACGCTCTCGCCGCCGGTGAAGGTGGTGTCCGTGTCGCCGATGACCGTGAAGCGGACCCTGACCTTGGCCACGGCCTTGCCGGCCTCCGTCTCGGCGCGGGTGCTGATGCGCCGGCTGAACGTGTCGCCGGCCATGGCGGTCAGCTTCGCGGTTCCGGCGTCCTCCAGACGGTCCACCGTGTCGGTGGGAGTGGGGGGCGTCGCGGGCGGCGGGGCCGGGGTACCGGGCGGTGTGGTGGGCGGCTTCGGGGCCGTACCGCCACCACCGGGCTTCTCGGGCTTCTCGGGCTTGGGGCCGGGCTTGGGCGTCGAGGTGCCCGGGAGGGTCCTGCCCGGCGTGGTGGGCGTCGGGCTCGCGCCCGCGCCCCGGTCGCTGCGGTTGTCGGGCAGCGTGCCGGTGCCGTCCGGGACCTCGTGCGTGCCCTTGCGGTAGTACTCCAGCCACCTCATGACGAGGTTCAGGTAGTCCCGCGAGTTGTTGTAGCTGAGGATCGCCCGGTCGAGGTCGCCCTGGTCGGACAGGTCCCAGTTGTTGCGGCACAGGTAGTGCCCGGCGGCGAGCGCGGCGTCGTAGATGTTGTTGGGGTCCTTCTTGCCGTCGTCGTTGCCGTCGCGGCCGGCCCAGGCCCAGGTGGAGGGGATGAACTGCATGGGGCCGACGGCCTGGTCGTACGAGCTGTTGCCGTCGTACGCGCCGTCGTCGGTGTCCTTGATGAGGGCGAAGCCGTTGCCGTCGAGCTGCGGGCCCAGGATCGGCTTGAGGGTGGTGCCGTCGGCGTCGACGCGGCCGCCGCGGGCCTGTCCCGACTCCACCCGGCCGATGGCCGCGAGGAGTTGCCAGGGCAGGTTGCAGCCGGGCTTGGACTCGCGCAGCGCGGTCTCGGCCTTCTTGTAGGCGTCGAGGACGGTCGCGGGGATGCCGGCTTCCGTCGTGCCCGTGCCGCCCGGGCCGGGGCCCGTGGAGGGGGACGGGTTCGGGCTCTTGAGCGGGGGCAGGTCCGTGTAGTACGGCGAGTTGCCGGTGGCGCTGCCGTCGGAAGCACTCGCTTCGGGTGAGGGGGTGGCGTCGGCAGCGGTCTGTCTGCCGTGGTCGTTCACGCCCGGAGCCTGGGAGGCGGACAGGGCCGCGACCGCTAGCGCGGCCACGGCGGTGGTCGCCGCCCCCTTGCGCAGCCTCCTGCCGAATTGCGCCGCCATAGAGTGAACCCCTCCCGTGGACGCCCGAGCGCCCGGTCTACGTCTGCAGTGTTCGCCCTGTTGTGACGATCCAACCGCCCGAGGGGTTGCCCTCCGACGGCCACAACTCTGTTCTCTTGCGTGCTCTGCTCTTTACCGCGTTCACGTGATCGACGCGCTCCCCGCGCGGCGACTCTGGCGACCCTACGACAACTTCCTTTGCTCGGGCACCCGTTCGTGACCGTTTTTCACCAGTTGGTCATGTGCGCTCGTGACGTCGTCGGGATGGCGGGATCCCGCATACTGGGCCACTGACCGCCGGGCATCCCTGCCTGGTGCAACGACCGTCGCGAGGAGCCGAGTTGCCGTTCACGCTGAGCCATGCGGCAGCCGTACTGCCCGCCGTCCGCACCGACGGCACCGGCCGGGGCCCGCTGGTGCCCGCCGTGATGGTGGCGGGTTCCTTCGCGCCCGACATGACCTACTACGCGGCGAGTGTGCTGTCCGGGGCGATGGAGTTCGGTGACGTCACGCACGCCTTCCCGGGTGTGCTCACGGTCGATGTGCTCATCGCCTGGGCGCTGGTGGGGTTGTGGCTGCTGGTGCGTGAGCCGCTCGTCGCGTTGCTGCCGCGGACCCGGCAGGGGCGGGTCGCGGCCCTGCTGCGGTGCGGTGCGCCACGTGCGCGGGTGCGGCCGTCGCTGGTGGCGCGGTGGTACGTGTCTGCGGTGCTCGGTGCGTCGACCCATGTGGTGTGGGACGCGTTCACGCACCTCGACCGGTGGGGGATGCGGCTGTTTCCGGTGCTGGGCCGGGAGCTGGCGGGCTCACCGCTGTACTGGTACCTGCAGTACGGGGGTTCGGCCGTGGCCGCGGTCGTGATCGTCGTGTTCGTGGCGCGCGCATTGCGGCGGATGCCCGTGCGCGAGCCGGTGGGCGTCCCCGTGCTGGCGGTGCGGGACCGGTGGGCGGCCGCTGCCGTCATCTGCGGCTTCGCGCTGTTGGGGGCGGTGCAGCGGGCGTCGCGGTGGTGGGCGTACTGGGGCTCGGCCGCGAAGCCGTGGGAGATCATCCCGACGGTGTGCTTCGGCGCGGGCGCGGGGCTCGTCCCTGCGCTGCTGCTCTACGCCGTGGGGGTCAGGGTGCGGCGTCCGGTTCCGGTCCCTGCCGGTCCTGCCCCTGCCACCGAGACGGAGCCGAGCCGCCCGGCCGCTCGCTGAGGGCACTGTCGCTCGTCGTGATGTACACGGTGATGGTCGTGTGCGCGGGGCGGGGGCGTGGGAGCAGGGTGAGGACGAGGGTCAGGTAGTCGCGGGCCAGTCGAGCCCAGGGGCGGGAGGATCTGCCCCGGGTTTCGGGGGTGCCGGAGGGCCGGGACTCGGTGGGTACGTGGCCGGTGACGGCGGGCGGATCGGTACCGGTGGGCAGGGTGCCGGCGCCGGTGAGGGCGGACAGGGCGTCGGTGTCTGCGAGGCCGGTGAGCGCGGACAGGGCGTCGGTGCCGGCGAGACCGGCCAGGACGGACAAAGCATCGGTGCCGGTGAGACCGATGAGGGCGGACAGGGCCTCGGTATCGGCGAGTGCAGGAGCGGTGGCCGGGTCACCGGCGCCGGGGAGTGCCGTGGCGGCGGTCGGGTTGCCAGGGCCGGCGGAGCTGGTGGGCCGCCGTCCGCGGGGGGACAGGTGCTGCCGGAGGTCCGCCGTCGCGTGGCGCAGGGCCGTGCTGAAGGTGACGGGGACGCGAACCGTACTCGCGGCGGCCTCGAACGCCGGGACCGGCGGCAGTGCCCCGCCCTGTGCCGTGCGGCTGAGGAACGTGCGTATACCCATGCCCCGCATCTTTGCGACCGTCGGAGGCGGGGGCGCATTCTCGGGGGCCACGCGAGTGACGGGTCTGGGGGGGCGGGTGGGTGGCCGGGGGCCGCCCTTTCTCCTCGGCCGAGGCGGGCCCCGGGCTGCCGTGCGTACTCCCCGCCCGGCAGCGATCCCAGCACGCCCGCCGGGTCTCGCCCCCGCCGGGTGCTCCCTACGCCTCCGCCCCGGGGCGGCACCCCGACTGCGTGGCTACTCCCCACCCACTCGGCCCCACCTCGCGCCGTCGGACCTCACACCGGGCCGAAGCCCCTGCCACCGGCCGAGACTGCACCTCCGTACGTCGGCCGAGGCGGAACCCCGGCGCCCGGCCGAGACGGGACCCCGTCGCCCTGACCGAGACGGAACCCCCGGCGCCGCGGCCTGGCCGGACCCCAGTACCCCGGCGGAGGCGGGAGCCGGGCTGCCGTGGGTAACTCCCCGCCCGGCCCGATCCCACCACGCCCGTCGGGCCATACCCCGGGTCGGGCCCGCGCAGCGGCCTAGTGTGCTGCCGACTCCCAGTCCGGGCCCGCGCCCACGGAGACGCCCAGCGGGACGCGGAGGTGGACGGCGTTCGCCATCTCCCGGCGGACCAGTTCCTCGGCGGCGGCCCGCTCCCCGGGGGCGATCTCCAGCACGATTTCGTCGTGGACCTGGAGGAGCATGCGGGAGGCGAGGCCGGCGTCCTTCAGGGCGTCGTCGACCTTGAGCATGGCGATCTTGACGATGTCGGCCGCGGTGCCCTGGATGGGCGCGTTGAGGGCCATCCGCTCGGCGGCCTCGCGGCGCTGGCGGTTGTCGCTGTTGAGGTCGGGGAGGTAGCGGCGGCGCCCGAAGAGCGTCGCCGTGTAGCCCGTCGCCCGGGCCTCGTCGACCGCCCGCCGCAGATAGTCCCGTACGCCGCCGAACCGCTCGAAGTACGCGTCCATCAGGGCGCGGGCCTCCGCCGCCTCGATGTTCAGCTGCTGGGAGAGACCGAAGGCCGAGAGGCCGTAGGCCAGGCCGTACGACATGGCCTTGATCTTGCGGCGCATCTCGGCGTCGACCGCGGTCGGCTCGACCGCGAAGACCTGGGAGGCGGCCGTGGTGTGCAGGTCCTCGCCCGAGGTGAACGCCTCGATCAGGCCCTCGTCCTCGGAGAGGTGGGCCATCACGCGCAGCTCGATCTGGCTGTAGTCGGCCGTCATCAGCGACTCGAAGCCCTCACCGACGACGAAACCGCGGCGGATGGCGCGGCCCTCGTCGGTGCGGACCGGGATGTTCTGCAGGTTCGGGTCGGTCGAGGAGAGGCGGCCGGTGGCGGCGACCGTCTGGTTGAAGGTGGTGTGGATGCGGCCGTCCGCGGCGATCGTCTTGATCAGGCCCTCGACGGTCACGCGGAGCTTGGCCTGCTCGCGGTGGCGGAGCATGATCACCGGGAGCTCGTTGTCCGTCTGCGTGGCGAGCCAGGCGAGGGCGTCGGCGTCCGTGGTGTAGCCGGTCTTGGTCCGCTTGGTCTTGGGCAGGGCCAGCTCGCCGAAGAGGACCTCCTGGAGCTGCTTGGGCGAGCCCAGGTTGAACTCGTGCCCGGCCGCCGCGTGGGCTTCCTTGACCGCCTGCTGGACGGCGCCGGCGAACATCTGCTCCATGGCCTCCAGGTGGGGCCGGTCGGCGGCGATGCCGTGCCGCTCCATGCGGGCGAGCAGCGCGGACGTGGGCAGCTCCATGTCGCGCAGCAGGTCGGCGGCGCCGACGTCCGCCAGGCGGCTCTCGAAGGCCTCGCCCAGGTCGAGGACGGCCCGGGCCTGGATCATCAGGGCCTCGGCCTCGGCGCCGTCGTCCGCGCCGAAGGCGAGCTGCCCGTCGGCCGCGGCGGCCGGGGTCAGCTCGCGGTGCAGGTACTCCAGGGACAGCGCGTCCAGGTCGAAGGAGCGGCGGCCGGGCTTGACCAGGTAGGCGGCGAGCGCGGTGTCCATGCGCACGCCCTCGACGCTCCAGCCGTGCTCGGCGAAGACGCGCATGGCGCCCTTGGCGTTGTGGAGGATCTTGGGCCGCCCGGCGTCGGCGAGCCAGGCCGCGAAGGCCCGCTCGTCGGCCTCGTCGAGCTCGGAGGGGTCGAACCAGGCGGCGGGGCCCTCGGGCGCGGCGAGGGCGACCTCGGCGACCGAGCCGGTGCCGAGCGCCCAGGTGCCGACCGTGGCGATGCCGAGGGGCTGGGTACCGTGCTCGGTGAGCCATGCGGACAGCTCGCCGGTGCCGAGCACCGTGCCGTCCAGCTCCACGCCCTCGGAGCTGACCGGGGTGGTCTCGGCCTCCTCGGCGCCCGGGTCGACGGCGAAGAGCCGCTCGCGCAGCGACGGGTTACGGATCTCCAGGGTGTCCAGGATCATCGCGACGGCCTTGCGGTCGTAGGCCGCGCGCTCCAGCTCGGTGACGCCCTTGGGGAGCTCGACGCGGCGCTCCAGCTCGGTGAGCCGGCGGTTGAGCTTGACCGACTCCAGGTGGTCGCGGAGGTTCTGGCCGGCCTTGCCCTTGACTTCCTCGACGCGCTCGACGAGCTCGGCGAAGGAGCCGAACTGGTTGATCCACTTCGCGGCGGTCTTCTCGCCGACGCCGGGGATGCCGGGGAGGTTGTCGGAGGGGTCGCCGCGCAGGGCCGCGAAGTCGGGGTACTGCGCGGGCGTCAACCCGTACTTCTCGAATACCTTCTCCGGGGTGAAGCGGGTCAGCTCGGAGACGCCCTTGGTCGGGTACAGCACGGTCGTGTGCTCGCTGACCAGCTGGAAGGAGTCCCGGTCGCCGGTGACGATCAGCACCTCGAAGCCCTCGGCCTCGGCCTGGGTGGCGAGGGTGGCGATGACGTCGTCCGCCTCGAACCCGTCCACCGCGAAGCGGACGGCGCCCATCGCGTCGAGGAGCTCGCCGATCAGCTCGACCTGGCCCTTGAACTCGTCGGGGGTCTTGGAGCGGTTCGCCTTGTACTCCGTGAACTCCTGGGACCGCCAGGTCTTGCGGGAGACGTCGAAGGCGACCGCGAAGTGCGTGGGCGCCTCGTCGCGCAGCGTGTTGGCCAGCATCGACGCGAAGCCGTAGATCGCGTTCGTCGGCTGGCCCGTCGCGGTGGTGAAGTTCTCCGCGGGCAGCGCGAAGAACGCGCGGTAGGCCAGCGAGTGCCCGTCCATGAGCATCAGTCGCGGCCGGCTGCCGCCGGAGGTCTTGTCGGTCGTCTTCGATGCTGTCTCTGCCACGCCCCCGATCCTGCCACGCCCCACTGACAGCCGGCCCCGGCCCCGCGGACGCCGGGGCGGGGCCCACCCGGGCCGGGACACCGCGCACCCCCGTGCCGTAGCGGCCTCCCCGGCCCGCCCCTGCCCGCTGTCACCAGCGCGTGCGAGGATCGGAGACGTACCTCACAGCGCAGTCGAAGGGGAGTGTGCGATGGCGTCGAAGCCGCCCAAGAGCGATCCGGTTCAAGACGCGCCGCAGGTCGCCGGGCCGAAGCACGCAGCCGCGGGGCTCCCGGCGATCGGGCACACGCTGCGGATCGCCCAGCAGCAGATGGGTGTGAAGCGCACCGCGCTGACGCTGCTGAGTGTGAACCAGAAGGACGGCTTCGACTGCCCGGGCTGCGCCTGGCCCGAGCCGGAGCACCGGCACAAGGCGGAGTTCTGTGAGAACGGCGCGAAGGCCGTGGCCGAGGAGGCCACCCTGCGCCGGGTCACGCCCGAGTTCTTCGCCGCGCACCCGGTCGCCGACCTGGCCGGCCGCAGTGGCTACTGGCTGGGGCAGCAGGGCCGGCTCACCCACCCCATGTACCTCCCCGAGGGGGGCTCGCACTACGAGCCGGTCACCTGGGAGCGTGCCTTCGACATCATCGGCGAGGAGATCGCCGCACTCACCTCCCCGGACGAGGCCGTCTTCTACACCTCCGGCCGCACCAGCAACGAGGCGGCGTTCCTCTACCAGCTGTTCGCCCGCGAGTTCGGCACGAACAACCTCCCCGACTGCTCGAACATGTGTCACGAGTCGTCCGGTTCGGCCCTGTCGGAGACGATCGGCATCGGCAAGGGCAGCGTCCTGCTGGAGGACCTCTACAAGGCCGACCTGATCATCGTCGCCGGGCAGAACCCGGGGACGAACCACCCGCGGATGCTGTCCGCGCTGGAGAAGGCCAAGGCCAACGGCGCGCGGGTCATCAGCGTCAACCCGCTGCCCGAGGCGGGCCTGGAGCGCTTCAAGAACCCGCAGACGCCGCAGGGCATGGTCAAGGGCGCCGCGCTCACCGACCTGTTCCTCCAGATCCGCATCGGCGGCGACCAAGCGCTGTTCCGCCTCCTGAACAAGCTGATCCTGGACACGGACGGCGCGGTCGACGAGGCGTTCGTGCGGGAGCACACGCACGGCTACGAGGAGTTCGCCGAGGCCGCCCGCGCCGCCGACTGGGACGAGACGCTCAGGGCGACCGGCCTGAGCCAGGAGGACATCGAGAAGGCCCTCCGCATGGTCCTGTCCTCCGAACGCACCATCGTGTGCTGGGCGATGGGCCTCACCCAGCACAAGCACTCCGTCCCCACGATCAGGGAAGTCGTCAACTTCCTCCTCCTGCGCGGCAACATCGGCCGCCCGGGCGCGGGCGTGTGCCCGGTGCGCGGGCATTCGAACGTGCAGGGCGACCGCACGATGGGCATCTTCGAGCGGCCCGCCCCGGCGTTCCTGGACGCCCTGGAGAGGGAGTTCGGCTTCGCGCCCCCGCGCGAGCACGGCTACGACGTCGTGCGTGCCATCCGCGCCCTGCGCGACGGCGAGGCGAAGGTCTTCTTCGCCATGGGCGGCAACTTCGTCTCGGCGTCCCCCGACACGGACGTCACCGAGGCGGCCATGCGCCGGGCCCGGCTGACCGTGCACGTGTCGACGAAGCTGAACCGCTCGCACGTGGTCACGGGCGCGCGTGCCCTGATCCTCCCGACGCTCGGCCGTACCGAGCGCGATCTCCAGGGCGGCGGCGAGCAGTTCGTGACGGTCGAGGACTCGATGGGCATGGTGCACGCCTCCCGGGGCCGGCTGGAGCCCGCGAGTTCGCACCTGCTGTCGGAACCGGCCATCGTCAGCCGTCTGGCCCGCCGCGTGCTCGGTGAGGACAGCCGCACACCGTGGGAGGAGTTCGAGAAGGACTACGCGACGATCCGGGACCGTATCGCGCGGGTGATCCCGGGCTTCGAGGACTTCAACGCGCGCGTGGCCCGTCCCGGCGGCTTCGCGCTCCCCCACGCCCCCCGTGACGAGCGCCGCTTCCCCACGGCCACCGGCAAGGCCAACTTCACCGCCGCGCCCGTGGAGTACCCGGAATTGCCCGAGGGCCGTCTGCTGCTGCAGACGCTGCGCTCGCACGACCAGTACAACACCACGATCTACGGCCTCGACGACCGTTACCGGGGCATCAGGAACGGCCGCCGGGTGGTGCTGGTCAACCCCGAGGACGCGCGGGCCCTGAAGCTGACCGACGGTGCGTACGTCGACCTGGTCAGCGAGTGGAGGGACGGCGTGGAGCGCCGGGCACCCGGTTTCCGCGTCGTGCACTACCCGACGGCCCGGGGCTGCGCCGCCGCGTACTACCCGGAGACCAACGTGCTGGTGCCGCTGGACGCCACCGCGGACACCAGCAACACCCCGGCCAGCAAGTCCGTCGTGGTGCGTCTGGAACAATCTGCTGCCGACTGAGCGTTCGCTCAGTGACACAGGCAGCCGAGTGACGAGGACGAACGGAGCCGGGCTCGATGGGTGAGCAGCAGCATGTGAAGTTCCCGCAAGAGGTCATCGACGAATACGCCGCGCTCGGCGTGGACCTCCTGGCCCTGTTCTCCGCGGGCCACCTCGGGAACCGGATGGGCGTCCAGATCTCCGAGGCGTCGGCGGACCGGGTCGTCGGGACGATGCCGGTGGAGGGCAACACCCAGCCCTACGGACTGCTGCACGGCGGGGCCTCCGCGGTACTGGCCGAGACGCTCGGCTCGATCGGGTCGATGCTGCACGGCGGCAGCTCCAAGATCGCCGTGGGCGTCGACCTGAACTGCACCCACCACCGCGGGGCGCGCTCCGGGCTGGTCACCGGTGTGGCCACGCCCGTGCACCGGGGCCGGTCGACCGCCACGTACGAAATCGTCATCTCGGACGAAAACGACAAAAGGGTGTGCACGGCCCGGCTGACCTGCCTCCTGCGCGACGTGAAGCCGGGCGACGAGGAACTCATCCGCGCCGCGAGCTGACCGACGTAGGGAAAACCCTGGAGGGGCGGGCGCGCTCTTGTCGCGACCGCCCCGCGGGCAGTTCACTGGCGCTCCACCCCCACAGGAGAAGACCCGCCCCACCCGCAGAAGGGTTTCTCTTGACCTCCGTACGCGCCTTCGCCGTCACCGCCGCGGCCTGTGCCACCGTGCTCGCCACCGCGCTGCCGTCCTCCGCCATCAACTCCTACAACGCCGCGCCCGCCCCCGAGCGCACCGAGGTCGGCGCGCTCGTGGCCACCTGGGACGACGACGGCGACCCCGCGACCCCCGACCGGGCCGACTGGGTCTGCTCCGGCACCATGATCGACGCGGACACCTTCCTGACCGCCGCGCACTGCACCTCGGACTGGCCCGACAACGTGCGGTTCTACGTCTCCCTCGACCAGGACGTGCAGTCCGGGCTCGACGCGGCGGCGAAGGCGTACCCGGGCGACCCGGCCGCGCAGGCCGCCGCCGTCGCCGTCCGGGGCACCGCCCACACCCACCCCGGCTACCCGGGGCCCGCCTCCGACACCCACGACATCGCGGTGATCCAGCTGCCCGCCGCCGAGGTGAAGGCCCGCTGGAGCTTCACTCCGGCCACCCTGCCCACCGCCAACCAGCTCGGCAGACTCGGCCCGCAGGGCCTGAGCGCCACCGACTGGCTCGTCGCCGGATACGGCACCCAGGAGGCCGTCAACGGGCCCGGCGGCCAGACCCACCCCGGAGGCGGTGTCCGGATGAAGGCACCCGTCACCTTCAACGCCCTCAACGACTCCTGGGCCCGGCTCGCGATGACCGCGCCGCAGGGCAACGGAGGGGCCTGCTACGGCGACTCGGGCGGCCCCAACTTCGCCGTGATCGGCGGCCGGAGCATCCTCGCCGCCACCACCATCACCGGCGACACCCCCTGCTACGCGACCAACGTGACCTACCGCCTGGACACCCCCGGCGCCCGCGCCTTCCTCTCGCCGTTCGTGAAGCTGCCGTAACCCGACCGCCCCGCCGCATCGCGCACCCCGCGAAGCGGCGGGGCACCGTCCGCCTTCCCCGCCCCGGCCCCCTCCCCTACCGTTGCCCCATGAGGCTGCGGCCATGAGCGGCACCGGGCCCGTCGAACCGGTCAACTCGACTGAGCACGAACAGAGTCGGGACGTCATAGGCAGCGACGCACCACGCCCGTCCGACCGCCTCGCCGACCGCCGGAGCAGGCTTTCACCCGGGCGAAGAAGGGCGGTCGTCGCGGCTGTCGCGATCGCCCTCGCGGCGGCCTCGGCCGTGGCACTTCCCCGGGCCCTCACCCCCGACCGGCACCCCCGGCCGCACGAGCCGACGCCCGCCCCCACACCCTGGCCCGCCAACGTCACCGCCTGGCACTGCCTCGGCCTCGCCGAACCCCTCAACTCCCCTGGGAAAACAGGCCGGTTCCGGTTCGCCGTGACCGTCGACCGCGGCCCCGCCGTCACCCTGAGAGTCACCGGCACCTCCTACGCCGGACTCACCGCCCGCGCCGTCCCCGGCCCGGCCTTCACCGTGCCGGCCGGCATACCCCGCGGCGTCACCGTGGAAATCGCCGTTTCCGATTGCCCGGCACTCCCCCTGGACGTCGACCATCCTTTTCTCGGCGTAACGCTCCGTAACGCGCGCGCAATACAACGCCACAGTTTCATCTTCGGCCGCGCCTACGCCCGGGACCTTTCCGATCTCTTCCGGGCCGCCTGCGGCCCGAGTACGGCACGATCTCAGCCATGGCCAACCGGAAGTGCGGGTTCTCAGAATGCGGACCTCGACGATAATCCACCAAACCCGTCGAGAGGGTCCTCCGCCGAGACCAGGCATCCACCCCGTCATAACAAGAAAGTCACAAGCGAGCCCGCGCCGCTGACCCTGCCCTGAAACCGGGCTTAGAGTCACGGCCAGTCACCGCCTCCATCGGGAGTTCGGTACCAGCGCGGCACTCACCCCCCGACCAGGGCGGGGCCTGCCTGTGAAAGGACTGATTGTGCGACAGCGTTCCTTGGTGATTCTTACCTCCGTTCTCACGACCGGAGCTCTGACTCTCACCGCCTGCGGCTCCCGAGACGACAGCGGTGACAAGGGCGGAGACAACGGGAGCGGCACCACGCTGACCATCGGCGTGGACGCCCCCCTCTCCGGTGAGAACTCCACCACCGGCCTCGGCATCCAGTACGGCGCCCAGATCGCCATCGACGACGCCAACAAGAACAACTGGGTCCCGGGCGTGAAGTTCAAGCTCAAGGCCCTGGACGACAAGGCGCAGCCCGCCACCGGCCAGTCCAACGCCACCAGCATCGTCGGCGACAAGACCGCCGTCGGCGCCGTCGGCCCGCTGAACTCCGGCGTCGCCCAGACGATGCAGCAGGTCTTCGCCTCGGCCAACATGGTCCAGATCTCCCCCGCGAACACCGCCCCCGAGCTCACCCAGGGCAAGAACTGGCAGACGGACAAGAAGCGCCCGTTCAAGACCTACTTCCGTACCGCCACCACGGACGAGCTGCAGGGCAGCTTCGCCGCCGGCTACGCGTACAACGGCCTCAAGAAGAAGAAGGCCTTCGTCGTCGACGACAAGCAGACCTACGGCGCCGGCCTCGCGAAGATCTTCAACGAGCAGTACAAGAAGCTCGGCGGCAAGGTCGTCGGCACCGACCACGTCAACACCGGCGACAAGGACTTCGGCTCCCTCGTCACCAAGATCAAGAACTCCGGTGCCGACCTGCTCTACTACGGCGGCCAGTACGACGAGTCCGCGCTGATCACCAAGCAGCTCAAGGACGCCGGCGTCAAGATCCCGCTGTTCGGCGGCGACGGCATGTTCGCCTCCACCTACATCGAGGCCGCCGGCAAGTCCTCCGAGGGTGACCTCGCCACCGCCATCGGTGTCCCCGCCGACACCCTGCCCGCGGCCAAGACGTTCATCCAGACGTACAAGGACAAGGGTTACAAGGGCGACTACGGCGCGTACGGCGCCTACGCCTACGACGCCACCACCGCCATCATCAAGGCCGTCAAGGCCGCGGCCGACGCCAACGGCGGCAAGGTTCCGACCGACATCAACGACCTGCGCTCCAAGGTCGTCGACGGTGTCCAGAAGTCCGACTTCGAAGGCCTCACCGGCAAGATCTCCTTCGACCAGTACGGCGACACCACCAACAAGCAGCTGACGGTCTACCAGGTCGAGAAGGGTGCCTGGAAGGACGTGGAGACCGGCACCGCCGACCTGAAGTAGTCCGGCCCGCCACAACGCCTCACCACGGGCCGCGCGGAAGGGGACCCCGACCGCGCGGCCCGTTTCCACACCCCCACACAGCACACGACCACGCACACATCCAGTGCACACGACCACCAGCGACATGGAGGCCATGCGGTGAACACCCTGCCGCAGCAGCTGGCCAACGGGCTGCTTCTCGGCTCGATGTACGGGCTGATCGCCATCGGCTACACGATGGTGTACGGCATCGTCCAGCTCATCAACTTCGCGCACGGCGAGATCTTCATGACCGGGGCGTTCGGCGCCCTCACGGTCTACTTCTACATCCTGCCCGACGGCACCTCGATGGCCCTCGCCGTACCCCTCATGCTCCTCGGCGGAGCCCTCGTGGCCATCCTCATAGCCGTCGGAGCGGAACGGTTCGCCTACCGACCACTGCGCGGAGCACCACGCCTGGCACCGCTCATCACGGCCATCGGCCTGTCCCTGGCCCTCCAGGAGGTCGTGCGCAACTTCTACCCCGGCGCCGACCGCGCCCGCGCCTTCCCGGGTCTCGACGCCACCCACGAGATCGGCTCCGTCACCATCAAGGACGCCGACATCTTCCTCATCCTGGCCGCCATCATCTGCATGGCCGCCCTCGCCTTCTTCGTGCGCCGCAGCCGCACCGGCCGCGCCATGCAGGCCACCGCGCAGGACCCCGACACCGCGCAGCTGATGGGCATCGACACCAACCGCATCATCGTCATCGCCTTCGCCATCGGCGGCTTCTTCGCCGCCGTCGCGGCCGTCGCCTACGGACTCAAGTACGGCAACGTCGACTACCGCATGGGCTTCCTCATGGGCCTCAAGGCGTTCACCGCGGCCGTCCTCGGCGGCATCGGCAACATCTACGGCGCCATGCTCGGCGGCGTCGTCCTCGGCATCGCCGAGACCCTCGCCTCCGCCTACATCGACGAGATCCCCGGCATGCAGCAGCTCGGCGGTCAGAGCTGGGCCAACGTCTGGGCCTTCTGCCTCCTCATCCTCGTGCTCCTCTTCAGGCCACAGGGCCTGCTCGGCGAGCGCGTCGCGGACAGGGCGTGATGACATGACCGAGACGACCAAGACCCCAGTGCCGGACGCCGTCCCCACCCCGCCGCCCGCACTGCGCGGACTCATCCCGCTGCCCGCAGCGGCCGCCCGCGCCCTGCTGCTCGCCGGCGGCATCGCCACCGCCGCCTCCGCGTTCCTCGCCTGGACCTGGACCGCCGAATTCCCCGGCGACCTCACCTACTACGGCTACCCCGGTGGCCTGCAGTGGCTGACCTTCACCGCCGGCGTCCTCACCGCCCTGTTCGCGCTCGCCTCTTACGGCGTCCGCGGCCTCGGCTGGCTCCTGCCCGCCCGCAACAACGCACCCCTCGTGCTCACCGCACTCGGCGGCTTCACCGTCACCTGGTTCACCGTCATCGCCATCAGCGCCAACCTCGGCGGCGTCGTCAACCTCGAACCCGGTGGCTGGATCGCGGCCATCGCCTCCCTGCTGCCCGTCCTCGGCGCCTTCGCCCTCCCCCAGGAGCGCACCGGCACCGACGGCACCAAGGAAGCCATCAAGGCCTACATCGCCAAGCCCGACCGCATCCCCGCCGCCCAGGCCATCGCGCCCTGGATCCAGCGCGCCATCATCACCGTGGTCACCATCATCGGCCTCGGCGTCTTCACCTACGGCATCGACACCGAGTACGGCGAACTCTTCATCGGCTACCTCTTCGTCGTCACCTTCGCGATGTGGGCAGTGCACACCGCCGGCCTCATGGACCGCTTCTCCGCGCTCGTCGCCGCCAACCGCAGCTTCACCCTCGCCATGGGCTTCGCCGCGGCCATCGCCTTCCCCTTCACCCAGACCGACGACCACTACGCCAACATCGGCGTCAACATCCTGATCTTCGGGACCGTCGCCCTCGGCCTCAACATCGTCGTCGGCCTCGCCGGACTCCTCGACCTCGGATACGTCGCCTTCCTCGGCGTCGGCGCCTACACCGCCGCCCTCGTCTCCGGCTCCGAGTTCTCCACCATCTCCGGCGTCCACCTGCCCTTCTGGGCCTCCGCCCTGGCCGGCGCCGCCGCGTCCCTCATCTTCGGCGTCCTCATCGGCGCCCCGACCCTGCGACTGCGCGGCGACTACCTCGCCATCGTCACCCTCGGCTTCGGAGAGATCTTCCGCATCGCCGTCAACAACATGGACGGCGACTCCGGACCCGACGTCACCAACGGCCCGAACGGCATCGCCAACATCCCCGACCTGAACTTCTTCGGCTTCAACTTCGGCCAGGCCCACGACATCGGCGGATTCACCCTCGGCCGCTTCGCCAACTACTACCTGCTGATGGTCCTCATCATGGCCATCGTGGTCCTGGTCTACACGCGCGCCGCGGACTCCCGCATCGGCCGCTCCTGGATCGCCATCCGCGAGGACGAGACCGCCGCCACCGCCATGGGCATCAACGGCTTCCGCGTCAAGCTCGTCGCCTTCGCCCTCGGCGCCTCCCTCGCCGGCCTCGCCGGCACCGTCAGCGCCCACGTCACCTACAGCGTCGTCCCCACGCCGTACCAGTTCGCCGGCTCCACCCCGCCCAACTCCGCGTTCCTCCTGGCCGCGGTCGTCCTCGGCGGCATGGGCACCGTGGCCGGCCCGCTCCTCGGCGCGGCCCTGCTCTACCTGCTCCCCGAGAAGCTCGTCTTCCTCCAGGAGAAGTCGCTCCTCGCCTTCGGCATCGCGCTCATCCTCCTGATGCGCTTCCGCCCCGAAGGCATCATCGCCAACCGCCGGCGCCAGCTCGAATTCCACGAGACCGGCCAACTCGACGTACCGAAACAGACCACGCTGACCGACGAACCGGCCGTCACCAAGGCGGGGGCGTAAGAAACATGACCACACCTGTACTCGAAGCACGCGACGTCACGATGCGCTTCGGCGGCCTCACCGCCGTACGCTCCGTCGACTTCACGGTCAACGCCGGCGAGATCGTCGGCCTCATCGGCCCCAACGGCGCCGGCAAGACCACCTTCTTCAACTGCCTGACCGGCCTGTACGTCCCCACCGAGGGCACCGTCTCCTACAAGGGCACCGTCCTCCCGCCCAAGCCCCACCTGGTCACCCAGGCCGGCATCGCCCGCACCTTCCAGAACATCCGCCTGTTCGCCAACATGACGGTCCTGGAGAACGTGCTCGTCGGCCGCCACACCCGCACCAAGGAAGGCCTCTGGTCCGCCCTCCTGCGCGGCCCCGGCTTCAAGAAGGCCGAACGCGACAGCGAGGAACGCGCCATGGAACTCCTCGAGTTCATCGGCCTCGCCCACAAGCGCGACCACCTCGCCCGCAACCTCCCCTACGGCGAGCAGCGCAAGCTGGAGATCGCCCGCGCCATGGCCTCCGAGCCCGGCCTGCTCCTGCTCGACGAGCCCACCGCCGGCATGAACCCGCAGGAGACGCGGGCCACCGAGGAACTCGTCTTCGCCATCCGCGACAAGGGCATCGCCGTCCTGCTCATCGAGCACGACATGCGCTTCGTCTTCAACCTCTCCGACCGCGTCGCCGTCCTCGTCCAGGGCGAGAAGCTCGTCGAAGGAACCGCCGAGGTCGTCCAGGCCGACGAACGCGTCGTCGCCGCCTACCTGGGAGAACCCTTCGAGGGAGACCCCGGCGAGGCCGAAGCCGCCGAGGTCGAGGCCGCCGAAGCCGCCGCGGAAGCGCCCAGCACCACCAGCAGCACCAAGGGAGAAGCCAAGTGACCGCACTCCTCGAAGTCGAGGACCTCCGGGTCTCCTACGGCAAGATCGAAGCCGTCAAGGGCATCTCCTTCAGCGTCGAAGCCGGCCAGGTCGTCACCCTGATCGGCACCAACGGCGCGGGCAAGACGACCACCCTGCGCACGCTGTCGGGTCTGCTCAAGCCCACCTCCGGGAAGATCCTCTTCGACGGCAAGCCGCTGAGCGGCGTCCCCGCCCACAAGATCGTCGCCCTCGGCCTCGCCCACTCCCCCGAAGGCCGGCACATCTTCCCCCGCCTCACCATCGCCGAGAACCTCCAGCTCGGAGCGTTCCTCCGCAAGGACAAGGAAGGCATCGAGAAGGACATCCAGCGCGCCTACGACCTCTTCCCCATCCTCGGGGAACGCCGCAAGCAGGCCGCAGGAACCCTCTCCGGCGGCGAACAGCAGATGCTCGCCATGGGCCGCGCCCTCATGTCGCAGCCCAAGCTCCTCATGCTCGACGAGCCCTCCATGGGCCTTTCCCCGATCATGATGCAGAAGATCATGGCGACCATCTCGGAGCTGAAGTCCCAGGGCACGACGATCCTCCTCGTCGAGCAGAACGCCCAGGCCGCACTGTCCCTCGCGGACCAGGGCCACGTCATGGAGGTCGGCAACGTCGTCCTCTCCGGCACGGGACAGGACCTGCTGCACGACGAGTCGGTGCGCAAGGCGTACCTGGGCGAGGACTGAGGTCCCACCCAGTACGCCGAGAGGCCCGCTCCCCTTCCGTTCGGAAGGGGAGCGGGCCTCTCACATCTCGTTCTCAGCCCTTGTCGGCCTTCTTCTCGTCGGCGTCCTGAATGACCGCCTCCGCGACCTGCTGCATCGACATCCGCCGGTCCATCGACGTCTTCTGGATCCACCGGAACGCGGCCGGCTCCGACAGCCCGTACTCGGTCTGCAGAATCGACTTCGCCCGGTCCACCAGCTTGCGCGTCTCCAGCCGGAGCGTGAGGTCGGCGACCTCCTTCTCCAGCTCCTTCAGCTCCGTGAACCGCGAGACGGCCATCTCGATCGCCGGCACGACATCCGTCTTGCTGAACGGCTTCACCAGATAGGCCATGGCACCCGCGTCCCGGGCCCGCTCCACCAGGTCGCGCTGCGAGAACGCGGTCAGCATCAGCACCGGCGCGATGCTCTCCTCCGCGATCTTCTCCGCCGCGGAGATGCCGTCCAGCTTCGGCATCTTCACGTCGAGGATCACCAGATCGGGCCTGTGCTCACGGGCCAGCTCCACGGCCTGCTCACCGTCCCCGGCCTCACCGACGACCGTGTACCCCTCCTCCTCCAGCATCTCTTTGAGATCGAGCCGGATCAGCGCCTCGTCCTCGGCGATGACGACCCGCGTCGTCATCGGAGGCACGTGCGACTTGTCGTCATCAGGCACGTCAACAGGCTGGGGCGACTCGGGGGCACTCACGTGGGCTCCTTGGTAGGGGCAGGCCGGTACTGCTCCCAAGAGCGTACCTAGCAGCAAGGCCACACAGTGAACCGGTACACTGCTCATCGGTCCCCTGACTTGCCCGGTTGGAGGAACTGGTCAGACTCGCGGCACTCAAAATGCCGTGCCCTTTGGGCATGTGGGTTCGAATCCCACACCGGGCACCACAAGATCAGAAGCGGAGGATCACGTTCGCGTGGTTCTCCGCTTTTTGCTGCATTCGGTCACCTTCGGTGACCCACAGTGGTCGCATGAACTTCCATGGCACTGACGTGCGACAGAAAGCCCTGACCCTGCTGCGCGGCGGCGCGAGGAACGCGGAGGTGGCCCGCAGCCTCAACGTGCCACTGGGGACGGTCGGCTACTGGAAGCACCTGGACCGGGCGAAGCGGGGCGAGTGTCCCGGTCGCCACGATCCGAAGTGTCCGCGGTGCGACGGGCGGGAGCTGGATGGGCCCGCCTATGCCTACCTGCTGGGTCTGTATCTCGGGGACGGACACATCAGCCACTACTCGGAGCACCGCGTTCCCAACCTCATGATCACCTGCACGGAGTCATGGCCGGGGCTCATGGACGACTGCGAACAGGCCATGCGTGCGGTCTTCCCCGACAATTCTGTCTGCCGTGTCCGCAAGACCGGCTGCCGCAACGTGAAGGTCTACTCGAAGCACCTGCACTGCCTTTTCCCGCAGCACGGCCCCGGCAAGAAGCACGAACGCCGTATCACCCTCGAACCCTGGCAGCAGGCCATCGTCGACGCGCACCCCTGGGAATTCATCCGTGGCCTCATCCACTCCGACGGTTGCCGCATCACCAATTGGACGACCCGCATGGTCGCCGGCGAGCGCAAGCGCTACGAATACCCTCGGTACTTCTTCACCAACGTCTCCGAGGACATCCGGCGGCTCTACACCGACACCCTGGACAAGCTCGGCGTCGAGTGGACCCACTGCACCCGCGACGGCAACCCGTACAACATCTCCGTCGCCCGCAAAGCCTCCGTGGCTCTCATGGACGCCCACGTAGGCCCCAAGTACTGACGCCTACTTCGGGCTGTCGTCCTCTCCGATGTGGTGGACGCGGACCATGTTCGTCGAGCCGGAGACTCCGGGCGGGGAGCCGGCCGTGATGACGACCGTGTCGCCCTGGCGGCAGCGGCCGTAGCGGAGCAGCAATTCGTCGACCTGTTCGACCATCGCGTCCGTGGAGTCCACGCACGGGCCGAGGAACGTCTCGACGCCCCATGTGAGGCTGAGCTGGGAGCGGGTCGCCTGGTCGGGGGTGAAGGCGAGGAGGGGGATCGGGGAGCGGTAGCGGGAGAGGCGGCGGGCGGTGTCGCCGGACTGGGTGAAGGCGACCAGGAACTTCGCGCCGAGGAAGTCGCCCATCTCCGCCGCCGCCCGGGCCACCGCGCCGCCCTGGGTGCGGGGCTTGTTGCGTTCCGTCAGGGGCGGGAGGCCCTTCGCCAGGATGTCCTCCTCCGCCGCTTCGACGATGCGGGCCATCGTGCGGACGGTCTCGATCGCGTGCTTGCCGACGCTCGTCTCGCCGGACAGCATCACCGCGTCGGTGCCGTCGATGACGGCGTTGGCGACGTCGGAGGCTTCGGCCCGGGTCGGGCGGGCGTTGTCGATCATCGAGTCGAGCATCTGGGTGGCGACGATCACCGGTTTGGCGTTGCGCTTGGCCAGTTTGATGGCGCGCTTCTGGACGAGGGGGACTTGCTCCAGGGGCATTTCGACGCCGAGGTCTCCGCGGGCCACCATGATGCCGTCGAAGGCGGCGACGATGTCGTCGATGTTCTCGACGGCCTGGGGTTTTTCGACCTTGGCGATGACGGGGAGGCGGCGGCCTTCCTCGTCCATGATGCGGTGGACGTCCTGGATGTCGCGGCCGGAGCGGACGAAGGAGAGGGCGATGACGTCGAAGCCGGTGCGCAGCGCCCAGCGGAGGTCGTCCTCGTCCTTTTTGGAGAGGGCGGGGACGGAGACGGCGACGCCGGGGAGGTTGAGGCCTTTGTGGTCGGAGATGACGCCGCCCTCGACGACGGTGGTGTGGACGCGGGGGCCGTCGATCCGGGTGACTTCGAGGCAGACCTTGCCGTCGTCGACGAGGATGCGTTCGCCGGTGGTGACGTCGGCCGCGAGGCCGGCGTAGGTGGTGCCGCAGGTGGTGCGGTCGCCTTCGACGCCTTCCTCGACGGTGATGGTGAAGGTGTCGCCGCGTTCAAGGAGTACGGGGCCTTCGGTGAAGCGGCCGAGCCTGATTTTCGGGCCTTGAAGGTCGGCGAGGAGGCCGACGCTGCGGCCGGTCTCGTCGGCGGCCTTGCGGACCCGGTGGTAGCGCTCCTCGTGTTCGGCGTGGCCGCCGTGGCTGAGGTTGAAGCGGGCTACGTCCATTCCGGCGTCGACCAGGTCTTTGATCTGGTCGTACGAGTCGGTGGCGGGCCCTAGAGTGCAGACGATTTTTGCTCGGCGCATGAGACGAGCCTATGAGTTACCGACTGGTAGAGAATTGGTCGGGCATGACTACTCAACAGACTTTGCGTGAAGCGTTATTGACAAGTGTTGAATTGTGCGGCGGAGTGCTCCGATGAGCGTCTGAGAATTCGGTCGGATTTTCGGAATGGGCGCGCGGGAGTGCCTAGAGCTTCGGCGGCACCATCGTGAAGCGGGCGTTGATCTGGGCGTGGACGCGCTGGCGCTGGGGTTCGAGGTCGAGGGGGGCGGGGGTGTCCTCGGCGGCGCCGGCGAAGGCTGCGGAGCGCATGCGGCCGGGGGCCTGGGGGTAGGCCGGCGGAGCGCTCTCGGCGCCGATGTCGGCGAGTTCGACGAGGGCGGAGAGGCTGGTGCCGAGGGCTTCGGCGTACTCGCGGGCGCGCTGGACGGCTTCTCGTACGGCCTTCTTGCGGGCTTCGCGGTGGGCGGGTGAGTCGGGGCGCAGGGCCCACCAGGGGCCGTCGACGCGGGTGAGGTCGAGGTCGGCGAGGCGGGTGGTGAGTTCGCCGAGGGCGGTGAAGTCGGTGAGTTCGGCGGTGACGCGGACGCTGCCGTGGTAGGTGCGGACGCGTTCGCCGCGGCCGTGTTTGGTGAGTTCGGGCGTGATGGAGAAGGCGCCGGTCTCCAGGCGTTCGACGGCGTCGCCGTAGGTCTTGACGAGGTCGAGGACGCCGGCGTTGCGGCGGGTGAGGTCGTCGAGGGCGGAGCGGCGGTCGCGGCCGCGGGCGGCGACGGTGATGCCGATGCGGGCGATCTCCGGGTCGACCTCGAGGCGGGCTTCGCCGCGGACGGCGATGCGGGGGGCCTCGGGTGTGCCGTAGGGGACGGCGGGCTGGGAGGCGTCTGGGGTGGCCGCGGTCATACGCCCCACTCTGTCATGTCTGGGCTGGTTGGCGGCCCGGGTTCGGGGGGTCGAGTCATCAGATCGCAACCTGTCGGGTCTGTTGCGGCCGGTCATGGACGGGTCAGAATCTACGCGCGTTATCTACGCGCGTCGTTCACAGATTCCGCAAGGAGCCAGACATGCCGTTGAACCGCCGGAAGTTCCTGGAGAAGTCCGCCGTGACCGGGGCGGGGGTGGCGCTGGCCGGTGCGGTCTCAGCGCCGGGTGCGCAGGCGGCCGAGGCGAAGCAGGGCGCCAAGCGGTACGCGTTCACCGTGCTGGGGACGACGGACCTGCACGGCAACGTCTTCAACTGGGACTACTTCACGGACAAGGAGTTCGACGACAAGGACCACAACGACGTGGGCCTCGCGAAGGTCTCGACGCTCGTGAACCGGGTCCGTGCGGAGAAGGGCCGCCGCAACACGCTGCTGATCGACGCGGGCGACACCATCCAGGGCACGCAGCTGTCGTACTACTACGCCAAGGTCGACCCGATCACGGCCGAGGGCGGCCCGGTGCACCCGATGGCGCAGGCGATGAACGCCATGGGCTACGACGCGGCGGCGCTCGGCAACCACGAGTTCAACTACGGCATCCCGGTGCTGCGGAAGTTCGAGCAGCAGTGCCGTTTCCCGCTGCTGGGCGCGAACGCGCTGGACGCGAAGACGCTGCGCCCGGCGTTCGCGCCGTACAGCATGCACCGGCTGCGTACGCCGTTCGGGCGGGACGTGAAGGTGGCGGTGCTGGGGCTGACCAATCCGGGCATCGCGATCTGGGACAAGGCGAACGTGCAGGGGAAGATGACGTTCCCGGGTCTTGAGGAGCAGGCGGCGAAGTGGGTGCCGAAGCTGCGGTCGATGGGCGCGGACGTCGTCATCGTGTCGGCGCACAGCGGTTCGTCGGGGACGTCGTCCTACGGTGACCAGCTGCCGTACATCGAGAACGCGGCCGCTCTGGTGGCCGAGCAGGTGCCGGGGATCGACGCGATCCTGGTCGGGCACGCGCACACGGAGATTCCCGAGTACTTCGTCACCAACAAGAAGACCGGCAAGCAGGTCGTGCTGTCGGAGCCGTTGAAGTGGGGCCAGCGGCTGACGCTGTTCGACTTCGAGCTGGTCTGGGAGAAGGGCTGCTGGAAGGTCGAGAAGGTGGGCGCGAAGGTCCTCAACTCCAACACGGTGGAGGAGGACCCGAAGATCACGAAGCTGCTCGGGGACGAGCACGAGAAGGTCGTGGCGTACGTCAACCAGGTCATCGGCACGAACGCGGCGGAGATGACGTCGGTCGAGGCGCCTTACAAGGACGTGCCGATCATCGACCTGATCAACCACATCCAGGCCGACACGGTGAAGCAGGCGCTGGCGGGCACGGAGCACGCCTCGCTGCCGGTGCTGTCGCAGGCGGCGTGCTTCTCGCGCAGTGCCCGGATCCCGGCGGGCCAGGTGACGATCCGGGACGTGGCGGGTCTGTACGTCTTCGAGAACACGCTGGAGGCGCGTCTGATGACGGGCGCGCAGATGAAGGCGTACCTGGAGTTCTCGGCGAACTACTTCGTGCAGACGGCGCCGGACGCCGCGGTGGATCCGGCGAAGCTGACGAACGCGAACGGCACGCCGGACTACAACTACGACGTGGTGAGTGGTCTGACGTACGAGATCGACATCGCGAAGCCGGCCGGCTCGCGGGTGACGAACGTGCGGTTCGAGGGGCAGCCGCTCGCGGACGACGCGAAGTTCGTGTTCGCGGTGAACAACTACCGGGCCAACGGCGGCGGCAACTTCCCGCATGTCGCCGCCGCCCCGGTGCTGTGGTCGAACTCGGAGGAGATCCGCAACACCATGATCGCCTGGGTGAAGGCGAAGGGGGCGATCGACCCGGCTGTGTTCGCTGCGGTGGACTGGAAGCTCACGCGCAACGGCACGCCCGTCTTCTGAGCCGCGCGCCTCGTCACCTTCGGTCGTCGACGAGCGGGGTCAGTGCCGGTGCCTCGCGGGGCGGCGGGACGTGCGCCCGCTGGGTGAGGCCGAAGGTGGTGAAGGCGGTGCGGGCGGGGAGTGCGTAGGCTTCCCCGCCCGTCAGGGAGTTGAGGATGATGGCGCTGCGCCAGGCGGCGAGGCCGAGGTCGGGGGCCCCGATGCCGTGGGTGTGGGTCTCGGCGTTCTGGACGTACACCGTGCCGGTGACGGACGGGTCGAGGACGAGGCGGTAGTCCTCGTCGATGCGGGGCCGCTCCTGGTTGTCGCGGCGCATGTAGGGGTCGAGGCCGGCGAGGATCCGGTCGAGGGGGCGCTCGCGGTAGCCGGTGGCCAGCACGACGGCGTCCGTGGTGAGGCGGGAGCGGCTGTCCTGCGGGCCGTGCTCCAGGTGCAGTTCCACCTTGGTGGTCGCGACCCGGCCGGCGGTGCGGACCCGCACGCCGGGGGTGAGGACGGCGTCGGGCCAGCCGCCGTGCAGGGTGCGGCGGTAGAGCTCGTCGTGGACGGCGGCGATGGTGGCGGCGTCGATGCCCTTGTGCAGCTGCCACTGGCCCTCGACGAGCCGGTCGCGGGTGGACTCGGGCAGGGCGTGGAAGTAGCGGGTGTGGTCGGGGGTGAAGTGCTCCAGGCCGAGTTTGGAGTACTCCATGGGGGCGAAGGCCTCCGTGCGGCCCAGCCAGTGCAGCTTCTCGCGGCCGGCCGGTCTGTTGCGCAGCAGGTCGAGGAAGATCTCGGCGCCGGACTGGCCGATGCCCACGACCGTGACGTGTTCGGCGGCGAGGAGGGCGGCGCGGTGGTCGAGGTAGTCGGCGGCGTGCACGACGGGCACGCCGGGGGCCTCGACGAGGGGCCTCAGGGGGTCGGGGACGTAGGGCTCGGTGCCGATGCCGAGGACGACTCCCCGGGCGTAGGTCCGGCCGAGGGCCTCGGCTTCTCCGTCGGCGTCGAGCTGGGTGAAGTCGACCTCGAAGACGTCGCGTTCGGGGTTCCAGCGGACGGCGTCGACCTGGTGGCCGAAGTGCAGGCCGGGGAGGTTCTCGCTGACCCAGCGGCAGTAGGCGTCGTACTCGGCGCGCTGGATGTGGAAGCGCTCGGCGAAGTAGAAGGGGAACAGCCGCTCGCGGGACCTGAGGTGGTTGAGGAAGGTCCAGGGGCTGGTGGGGTCGGCGAGGGACACCAGGTCGGCGAGGAACGGGACCTGGATGGTGGCGCCCTCGATGAGCAGCCCGGAGTGCCAGCCGAAGGCGGGGCGCTGGTCGTAGAAGACGGTGTCGAGGCCGTCGAGCGGGTGGGCGAGCGCGGCGAGGGAGAGGTTGGCGGGGCCGATGCCGATGCCCACGAGGTCGCGGGGGGCGTCGGGCTCCTGGTGGGGGTGGGGCGTGGGGTTCATCAGGGGGTGTGTCCTTCCACGAGTGTCGCTCGGCTCGCCGCCGCGAGGTGCAGCAGGGCGGCCAGGTCGTCGGGCCCGGTGGCGGGGTTGAGGAGGGTGGCCTTGAGCCAGAGCCGGCCGTCGAGGCGGGCCCGGCCGAGGACGGCTCGGCCGTCGGTGAGCAGCGCGCGGCGTACGGCGGCCACGGTGGTGTCGGTGGCGCCGGTGGGCCTGAACAGCACGGTGCTGATGACGGGCGGGGCGTGCAGTTCGAAGCCGGGATGCTCGTCGACGAGGGCGGCGAACTGCCGCGCGTGGGCGCAGACCTGGTCGACGAGCGTGCCGAGTCCGCTGCGCCCCAGGGTTTTGAGGGTGACGGCGATCTTGAGGACGTCGGGGCGGCGGGTGGTGCGCAGGGACCGGCCGAGCAGGTCGGGCAGCCCGGCGTCGGTGTCGTCGTCGGCGTTGAGGTAGTCGGCGCGCTGGCGCAGGGCGGCGAGATCGCGGGTGTCCCGGACGGCGAGGAGGCCGGCGGCGACCGGTTGCCAGCCGAGTTTGTGCAGGTCGAGGGTGACGGTGTCGGCGGTGTCGAGCCCGGTGAGCCGGGTGCGGTGGCGGTCGCTGAAGAGAAGCCCTCCGCCGTAGGCGGCGTCCACGTGCAGCCGGGCGCCGTGGGCCGCGCAGCGGGCGGCGATCTCGGGCAGTGGGTCGATGCGTCCGGCGTCGGTGGTGCCGGCGGTGGCGGCGACGAGCAGCGGGCCGGTCAGGCCGGTGAGGGCCTGGTCGAGCGCTTGGGGGTCGAGCGTGCCGCCCGGGGCGGGGACGACGACGGGTTCGGGCAGTCCGAGCAGCCAGGCGGCGCGGGGCAGCGAGTGGTGGGCGTTGGTCCCGCACACGAGCCGGACGGATCCGCCGTGGGCCTCCCGGGCGAGGAGCAGGGCGAGCTGGTTGGACTCGGTGCCGCCGGTGGTGATGAGCGAGTCGTGAGTTCCGGGTTTCCCGGTCCCGTAGATCTCCCGGGCCAGTGCTCCGGCGACCAGCCTCTCCAGTTCCGACGCCCCCGGCGCCTGGTCCCAGGAGTCCAGGGACGGGTTGAGGGCGGAGGCGGCGAGGTCGGCCGCCGCGGCGACGGCGAGCGGGGGGCAGTGGAGGTGGGCGGCGCACAGGGGGTGGGCGGGGTCGGCGGCGGTCTCGGCGAAGGCGTGGACCAGGGTGCGGACGGCGTGCGGGTCGCCCCGGTCGGGGAGGAGGTCTCCCACCGCCTGCCGCGTCCGGGCCGCGACGGCCTCCGGGCCGCCCGCCGGCAGCGGCCCGCCCCGCGCCCGGGCCCCGGTGTCCAGTGCGTCGAGGACGATGTCGAGCAACGGCCGCAGGGCGCGGGGGCCTTCTGGGCCTGAGGAGAGGGGCGGCGTGCTCATGGGGCTGACCTCCGGGGCGCGGGGCGGCGCGCCCGAAGAGCCCAACGACCCAACCCGGGTGGAGGTACCTCCGTGCGGGAAAACCTGTCGGGCCGGGCGGCCCCGGCCTCAGTTCCTGAAGTCGGCGGTGTGGTCCTCGGCCCAGGCCGCGAAGGGGCGGGCCGGCCTGCCGGTGATCTCCCGGACGGTGTCGGTGATCTCGGGGGCGGTACCGACCGTGTCGGCGAAGGACTTGAGCAGGGCCGTGAGCATGCCGGGCGGGACGTGCGGGAACAGTTCGGGGCCCGCCTCGTCCGGGGGCAGCTCGGTGAAGCGCAGGTCGCGGCCGAGGGCGTGGCCGATCGCGGCGACCTGCTCGGCGTTGGTGACGGCTTCGGGGCCGGTGAGGCGGTGGGCGGCGCCCTCGTGGCCGTCGTCGAGGAGGGCGCGTTCGGCGACGGCGGCGATGTCGTCCTCGTGGATGGGCGCGGACCGTGCGTCGGCGAAGACACCGCGGACGGTGTCGCCGGTGCGGATCTGCGGGGCCCACTGGAAGGCGTTGGCGGCGAACGCGCCCGGCCGCAGGAACGTCCACGCCAGGCCGCTGTCGCGGACCTGCCGTTCGGCGGTGGCGTGCATGACGTGGATGGGGTGGGTCTCGTCGGCGCCCGGTTCGATGATCGCGGAGGACAGCAGGACGACATGGCGCACCCCGGCGGCCCGGGCGGCCGCCAGCAGGCCGGGCGTGCGGTCGCCGCCCGCCTGGACGTACAGGAACAGCTTGGTGGCGCCCTCGAACAGGGCTGCCGGGTCGTCGTACTGGAGTCGTACGGTCTCGGCGCCTGCGGGCAGGCGGGCCCGCTCCGGGTCGCGGGTCAGGGCCCGCACGGGCCGGCCGGCGGTGACGAGGCGTTCGACCAGGGCGCGGCCGACGTTTCCGGTGGCACCGGTCACTGCGATCATGGAGGGCTCCTCGGGCCGGGGTGGGTGTCCTGACCGAGGCTAGAAAGGGCGGCCGGTCCGCCGCATCGGCGAAAGGGACCAGCCGCCCCGCGGGCGCCCTACGTCGGCGGTCCTAGTTCTCCCCGACGCCCTGGACCCGCAACGCCCTTGCCAGGTCGTCGAGTTGGTCGACGAGCTTGCGGCGCAGGGCGGGGATCGGATCGGCGTCGCGCAGGCATTCCTCGCCGAGGCGGAGGGTGTCCGCGTCGACGGCGTGCGCCGGGAAGGCCCAGCGGCCCGCCGCGTCCGCGATGGCGGGGCCGCGGCGGTCGGCGACGGCGACCGCGTCCGCGTAGTAGCGCCCGACGTACTCGCGCACCAGGTCGGCCTGTTCGGGCTGCCAGAAGCCCCGGGCCGTGGCGGTGAAGAGGTAGTTGGACAGGTCGTCGGAGCCGAACATGGCCTGCCAGGCGCGGGCCTTGGCCTCCGGGTCGGGCAGGGCGGCCCGGCAGCGGGCGGCGCCCTCCTGGCCGGTGGCGCTCGGGTCGCGTTCCAGTTCGGCGGCGATCGCGGCCTCGTCGGTCGCACCGAGGACGGCGAGCCGGGCGAGCACGCGCCAGCGCAGCTCGGGGTCGAGCTCCGGACCGCCGGGGACGGTGCCGTCGGCGAGCCAGGCGGCGATGGTGTCGGGGTGGGCGGCCACGTCGATGCGGTGGCGTACGGCGATGAGGCGCAGGCCGGGGTTGTCGCCGTCCTCGGTGCGGCGGATGAGGTCGCGGCACAGATCGGAGAGGGTGGCGAGTGCCGCGGGCCGCTCCTCGGGCGTGAGGTAGCGGTCGGTGATGTAGGCGGAGGCGAAGGCCAGTACGCCCTGGACGATGGCGAGGTCGGTCTCCAGCGGGAGGTGGGCCCTGGCGGTCTCCAGGTAGGCGCCGGGGGCGAGTTCGCCGTCGCGGACGGCGTCGCGCAGGGCGTTCCAGACGACCGCGCGGGTGAGCGGTTCGGGCAGGCCGGACAGCTCCTTGCGGACGGTCTCGAAGGACTCGGGGTCGAAGCGGACCTTGGCGTAGGTGAGGTCGCCGTCGTTGAGGAGGAGCAGGGCCGGCCGCTTGCCGATGGGGTGGGCGTCGGTCTGCGGGAGGTCCAGGTGCAGGCGTTCGCGCCGGACGAGCTGGCCGCCGTCGTCGCCGAGGTCCCGGTCGTAGAGGCCGGCGGCGATGCGGTGCGGGCGGCTGCCGGCGCGGTCGACGGTGAGGGCGCAGGTGCCGTTCTCGCCCGTGGTGACCCGCGGGGTGAGGGTGTCGACGCCGGTGGTGCGCAGCCAGGCGTCGGCCCAGGCGTGGACGTCGCGGTCGGTGGCGCCGGCGAGGTTGTCGATGAAGTCGGCGAGAGTGGCGTTGGCGAACTTGTGCCGGGCGAAGTGGGTGTTGATGCCGGCGAGGAAGTCCTTCTCGCCGAGCCAGGCGACCAGTTGGCGCAGCGCGCTGGCGCCCTTGGCGTAGGAGATGCCGTCGAAGTTGAGCAGCGCGGAGGCGGTGTCGTCGACGGCCTCGGGGGCGACGGGGTGGGTGGAGGGGCGCTGGTCGGCGTCGTAGCCCCAGGACTTGCGGGTGACGCCGAAGTCGGTCCAGGTGTCGGTGAAGCGGGTCGCTTCGGTGAGGGTCTGGTAGCCCATGTACTCGGCGAAGGACTCGTTCAGCCAGATGTCGTCCCACCACTTGAGGGTGACGAGGTCGCCGAACCACATGTGGGCCATCTCGTGGGCGATGACCATGGCGCGGGTCTGGCGTTCGGTGTCGGTGACGGCTGAGCGGTATACGAACTCGTCGCGGAAGGTGACCAGGCCCGGGTTCTCCATGGCGCCGGCGTTGAACTCGGGGACGAAGGCCTGGTCGTAGGAGTCGAACGGGTAGGGCTCGTCGAACTTCTCGTGGTAGCGGTCGTAGCACGCGCGCGTGATGTCGAGGAGCTCGTCGGCGTCGGCGTCCAGGTGGGGGGCGAGGGAGCGGCGGCAGTGCAGGCCGAAGGGCAGGCCGCGGTGCTCGGTGCGCACGGAGTGCCAGGGGCCGGCGGCGACGGCGACCAGGTAGGTGGAGATCAGCGGTGTGGGGGCCGCCTTCCATACGCCGTCGACCTGTTCGGTGACGCCGTTGGCGAGGACGGTCCAGTCCTGGGGGGCCTTCACCGACAGCTCGAAGACGGCTTTCAGGTCGGGCTGGTCGAAGGCGGCGAAGACCCGCTGGACATCATCCATGAACAGCTGGGTGTAGACGTAGGTCTCGTTGTCGGTGGGGTCGGTGAAGCGGTGCATGCCCTCGCCGGTGCGGGAGTAGCGCATCCGCGCGTCCACGCGCAGTTCGTGCTCGCCGGCGGTGAGGTTCGGCAGGGCGAGCCGGTTGCCGTCCAGCGCTTCCGGGTCCAGGGGGTGTCCGTCGAGGGTGACGGAGCGCAGCTCGGCGGGCTTGAGCTCGACGAAGGTGTCCCCGTCCACGCGGGCATCGAACCTGATCAGGGTGCGGGAGTCGAAGGTCTCGTCTCCGCCGGTCAGGTCGAGTTCGATCGTGTAGCGGTGGACGGCCAGGAGCTGTGCTCGGGTCTGCGCTTCGTCGCGCGTCAGTACGGACATGCGTGACATGCTGCCTGATGGTGTCGGCAAGGCACAGAGGCGGATCGGTACGTGCCCAATGTCCGGTCTAGGTGCGGTCCTTTTCGAGCTCCCCGGCGTGCGCCCCCATGGGCCGCTGCGTCGGCACGCGCGCGTCGGGATGCGGCAGGCCGGGCCGGAGGTGCGCGGCGGTCCCGGTGTGCTCCGCGGCGAGGGCGCGCAGGCGGTGCACTTCCCGTTCCAGGGCGAGATGGCGCCGGTGGGCGTCGTAGAGGTAGCGGACCTTGGTGCGCAGGGCCCAGGGGTCCACGGGCTTCAGGACGAGGTCGGCGACGCCCAGTGCGAAGGCGGTGGTGGTCAGTTCGTGGTCGGCGCCGAAGCCGGTGAGCAGGATCACGGGGATGTGCTGGGTCTGCTCCACGCGCCGCATGTAGCGCACGACCTCCAGCCCGCTGACGCCGGGCATGCGCACGTCGAGCAGCAGCAGGCCGACCTGGCCGCGGAGGACCTGCTTGAGTGCCTCGTCGCCGCTGGTGGCCCGGCCGAGCAGGTAGCCCAGCGGGGCCAGGGCGCTCTCCAGCGCGTACAGCGTTTCCTCGTGGTCGTCGACGATGAGGATCCTGGTATCCGACGGCATGGCCCGACGCCCCTCCCTCGTGGAGGACCAGAGTAAGTCCGGGACACTGACGCGCAGTGCTCGTCAGCTGACATGCTGTGCACAGCGCAGCATGCCCCGCCCCGGGCGCCGTGTCACTCCCCCGAGGTCAGTTACCGGCGGTCGCCGAGCCGTTGAGCGCCTCGTCCGCGATGCGCTCGTGGTGGCGGATGACCTCGGCGACGATGAAGTTCAGGAACTTCTCGGCGAAGGCCGGGTCCAGCTTGGCGTCTTCGGCGAGCGCGCGCAGCCGGGCGATCTGGCGGGCCTCGCGGGCCGGGTCGGCGGGCGGCAGCTGGTGCCGGGCCTTGAGGAGGCCGACCTGCTGGGTGCACTTGAAGCGTTCGGCGAGCATGTGGACGACGGCCGCGTCGATGTTGTCGATGCTGTTGCGCAGCCGGGCGAGCTCTTCGCGGACGGCGGGGTCGACGTCACCCGAACCGGTGTTGCTGGTGGTCATGGGGCGTCAGCCTACGGGGATCACGCCGGGTGGCCGCCGGCCGTCTCATCCTTCGGCGGTAGGAGTCGCTTGTGAAAGCGGTAGGAGTCGCTTGTGGAAGTAGACGTCCTCGTGACCGCCGGGGACGCCCTGGATGCGGGCCCGTTCCCGGAAGCCGAGCCTCGGGTAGAAACCGGGTGCCTGGAAGCTGTACGTGGAGACGATCATGTCGGTGCAGCCGCGCCGGGCGGCCTCGGCCTCCGCCGCGCGCATCAGCCGGCCGCCCCAGCCGAAGTGCCGCTGGTCCTCGCGCACCCAGAGCATGTCCACCGAGCACAGGGTGCCCCAGGTCCAGGCGGTGAGCCCACCGACCAGCTCGCCGGCCCCGTCGGTGACGCGGACGGAGAGGGGCTCGGTGACGGCCCCGTCGGCGGCGGCGGTGTTGAAGGCGGTCAGCTCCTCGTCGAGCCGTTTTTCGAGGTCGTCGTCCTGGCCGCCCACCCGGAGCGAGGCGGCCACGGTGTGCTGTTCGCTGGTCACGGCCGGGATTCTGCCGCAGGCGCCGGGCGGCGACGACCGTTTTTCGCCGTGCCGGCGCCCGCCCGCGACGGGTCGCGTCCTCGTACAGTGGAACCGGGTTCAGGGGCGTCTTGGGGGTGAGGCGTGGCGAACGACGGGCCGGTCGAGCACGGCTACCCGCATCTGGAGACGGTGCGGGCCGCCATCACGGCGCTGTACAAGCGTCTGTCGTACGACACCATCCAGACGTTCGCGACCAGTGTGGTCCCGGCCGACGTGGCGTTCTGCGACACCGACGACCTGCATCTGGGGGCGCAGCGGGTGGCGCACGAGCTGGTGCGGCACTACCGGCTGCCGGACGCCCGGCTGGTCGTGGGCTTCCGGGAGATGCAGCACGCGGCGAACGTGGAGCTCACGGCCGGGCCGGAGTACTTCGTGGAGCTGAACGACCGGTTCCGTACGCATCGGCGGGACATCGGGGCGGCCCTCGCGCACGAGGTGATGCACGTGTATCTGCACCGCCTCGACCTGTCCTTCCCGGGCGTGCGGGACAACGAGATCCTCACGGACACGGCGACGACGTACCTGGGTGCGGGGTGGCTGCTGCTGGACGCGTACCGGGAGGACGGGGCCTCGTCGCAGAAGCTGGGGTATCTCACGCCGGAGGAGTTCGGGTACGTGCTGGCCAAGCGGGCGCTGGTCTTCGGGGAGGACCCGTCGGTGTGGTTCACCAGTGCGCAGGCCTACACGGCGTATGTGAGGGGGGTGGAGCTGGCCCGCCGTGACGAGCAGCAGCCGCCGCTGACCGCGGCGGGGTGGGCGGGGCGGCGGCGCTACGCCCGGGACCGGCGGCACGCGTCGGCGGGCCCGCCGCAGCCGGGGGTGCGGTACGCGTTCTCCCCCGACGGGGGCGGGCGGTTGCGGGTGTCGTTTCCCTGCCCCACGTGCCACCAGCGGATCAGGGTGCCGGTGCGGGGGCGGGTCCGGGCGCGGTGCGCGCTGTGCCGGAGCGTGCTGGAGTGCGATACGTAGCGGGGCGTGCGCGGGGTGCCGGGCCCTGCCCCGAAGCCCCAGCCCGCCCCCGTCGCATGCGAGGTGCGCGCGCCTTCACTGCGCCCCGTAGACCGCCCCGGGTACCTCCGCCTCCGACAGGAGTCTCCGGGTCTGTTCGCCCGCCTCGGCCGGGGTCCACCGTCCGCCCCTGTCCGTGCTCGGACCAGGCCTCCAGCCCTCCATCACCGTGATCCGGCCGCCCTCCGCCTCGAAGACCCGGCCGGTCACCCCCGCGCTCGCGGCCGATCCCAGCCAGACGACCAGGGGCGAGACGTTCTCCGGGGCCATGGCGTCGAAGCCCGAGTCGGGGGCCGTCATGGTGTCCGCGAAGGTGCGTTCGGTCATCCGGGTCCGGGCGGCGGGGGCGATCGCGTTGACCTGGACGCCGTAGTGGTGCAGTTCGGCCGCCGCGACCAGGGTCAGGGCGACGATTCCGGCCTTGGCGGCGCTGTAGTTGCCCTGCCCGACCGAGCCCAGCAGGCCCGCGCCGCTGCTGGTGTTGACGATCCTGGCCTCGGGGCGGCGGCCCGCCTTCGCCTCGGACCGCCAGTGCGCGGCCGCCTGCCGCAGGGGCAGGAAGTGGCCCTTGAGATGGACGCGTACGACGGCGTCGAAGTCGTCCTCGTCGAGGTTGACCAGCATCCGGTCGCGCAGGAAGCCCGCGTTGTTGACGAGGGTGTCCAGCCGGCCGTACGTCTCCAGGGCGGTCCGGACGAGTGAGGCGGCGCCGTCGGACGTGGCGATGTCGCCGCCGTGCGGCACCGCCTCGCCGCCCGCCGCGCGGATCTCCGCGACGACCCGGGCGGCGGGACCGTCGGATTCGGGCGTGCCGTCGAGCCCCACCCCGAGGTCGTTGACGACCAGCCGTGCCCCCTCGGCCGCGAACGCGAGCGCGTGGGCCCGGCCGAGCCCACGCCCCGCGCCCGTCACGACCACGACCCGGCCCGCGCAGATCCCGTTCATGTCAGCTCTCCTCGTCCGCGGCAGGCGTGTGGTCGGCGGTGGCCGCGTCCAGGAACGCCGGCCGCTCCCCGCCCCCGTGCACCGGCAGGCTCGCCCCGCTGATGTACGCGGCGGCGTCGGACGCCAGGAACACCGCAGCGGCACCCACGTCGGACGGCTCGGCGAGACGCCCCAGCGGGACCGTGCGGGCGACCGCGTCGATGCCGTCCTGGTCGCCGTAGTGGAGGTGGGACAGTTCCGTGCGGACCATGCCCACGACGAGGGTGTTGACCCGGATGTCGGGCGCCCACTCCACGGCCATCGACCGGGCGAGGCTCTCCAGGCCCGCCTTGGCGGCGCCGTAGGCGGCGGTGCCGGGCGAGGGGCGGCCGCCGCTGACGCTGCCGATCATGACGATCGAGCCCCCGGCGCTCCGGAGCCGGTCGTACGCGGCGAGGGACACGGCCAGCGGCGCGAGCAGGTTCAGCTCCACCACGCGCGCGTGCCGGTCCGCCCCGGCCTCGGTGAGCAGCCGGTGGGGCGCGCCACCCGCGTTGTTGACGAGGACGTCCAGCCGGGGCAGACCGGCGAACAGGCGTCCGACGGCGTCGGTGTCCCGGACGTCCAGCGGCACGAACTCGACGCCGGGGAACGGGACTTCCGGGGGCCGGCGGGCGCAGACCACGACCTCGGCGCCCGCCCGTACGAAGGCGCGCGCGATGCCGGCACCGACGCCGCGGGTCCCGCCCGTGACGACGGCGACCTTCCCGTCCAGCTCCATGCGCTGCTACCTTTCCACCTAACAAACGTTTGGTGGAAAGGTAGCTGATGCGGCCATGGGTGTCTCCACCTCGTGCGGGGAAAAGGGCGTAGCGGTCGTCACGGTCGACTTCCCGCCGGTGAACGCCCTGCCGGTGGCGGGCTGGTACGCGCTGGCCGACGCGGTGCGCGCGGCCGGACGCGACCCGGAGGTCCGGTGCGTGGTGCTGGCCGCCGAGGGGCGCGGGTTCAACGCGGGCGTGGACATCAAGGAGTTGCAGGCGGACGACCGGGAGCACAGCGCACTGCTCGGCGCGAACAGCGGCTGCGCGGAGGCCTTCGCGGCGGTCTACGAGTGCGAGGTGCCGGTCGTGGCGGCGGTGCAGGGCTTCTGCCTGGGCGGCGGCATCGGTCTCGTGGGGAACGCGGACGCGATCGTGGCGAGCGAGGACGCGGTGTTCGGGCTGCCCGAGCTGGACCGCGGCGCCCTGGGGGCGGCCACGCACCTGGCCCGCCTGGTCCCCCAGCACCTGATGCGCGCGCTGTACTACACGGCGCGCACGGCGAGCGCGGCCGACCTGCACGCGCACGGCTCGGTGTGGCGGGTGGTGCCGCGCACCGAACTGCGCGCCGCGGCCCTGGAGCTGGCCCGGGAGATCGCCGCCAAGGACGGGCGGCTGCTCCGCCTGGCCAAGGCCGCGCTCAACGGCATCGACCCCGTGGACGTGCGCCGCAGCTACCGCTTCGAGCAGGGCTTCACCTTCGAGGCGGGCCTCAGCGGCGTGGGCGCGCGGGCGCGCGACCGGTTCGGTCAGGAGGGAGCGCGATGAGGGACAAGACGATGTCGGCGGACGAGGCCGTGTCCCGGCTGGCCGACGGCATGACCCTCGGCATCGGCGGCTGGGGCTCGCGCCGCAAGCCGATGGCCCTGGTGAGAGCCCTGCTCAGGTCGGACATCACCGACCTCACGGTCGTCTCGTACGGCGGCCCGGACGTGGGCATGCTGGCCGCGGCCGGGCGGATCCGGAAACTGGTCACGGCCTTCGTCACCCTCGACTCGATCCCCCTGGAGCCGCACTACCGGGCGGCCCGCGAGCGGGGTGCCTTCGACCTGATGGAGATCGACGAGGCGATGTTCCTGTGGGGCCTGCGGGCGGCGGCGAACCGGCTGCCGTTCCTGCCGGTGCGGTCCGGGCTCGGCTCGGACGTCATGCGGGTCAACCCCGCTCTGCGAACGGTCACTTCGCCGTACGAGGACGGGGAGACGTTCGTCGCCGTGCCCGCCCTGCGGATGGACGCGGCCCTGGTGCACGTCAACCGCGCCGACCGGTCGGGCAACGGGCAGTACCTGGGCCCCGACCCGTACTTCGACGACCTGTTCTGCGCGGCGGCCGACACGGCGTACCTGAGCTGCGAGCGGATCGTCGGCACGGCCGAGCTCACGAAGGAGGGCCCACCGCAGACCCTGCTGGTCAAGCGCCACACCGTCACCGGTGTCGTCGAGGCCCCGAACGGGGCGCACTTCACGTCCTGCGCGCCCGACTACGGCCGGGACGAGGCCTTTCAGAAGAGGTACGCGACCACGCCCTGGCCCGAGTTCGCGGCCGGGTTCCTCACCGGGGACGAGCAGACGTACCAGTCGGCCGTGCGGGAGGGGACATGAGCGGGCCCACCCGCGCCGAGTACTGCGTGATCGCCTGCGCCGAGGCCTGGCGGGACGACGGTGAGGTGCTGGCGAGCCCCATGGGGCTGATCCCCTCGATCGGCGCCCGGCTGGCCCGGCTCACCTTCGCGCCGGACCTGCTGCTGACCGACGGTGAGGCGATGCTCGTCCGCCCGGACGGGACGCCCGAGGGCTGGCTGCCGTACCGCGAGCATCTGGCCTGGGTCACCGGTGGGCGGCGGCACGTGATGATGGGCGCGAGCCAGATCGACCGGTTCGGCAACCAGAACATCTCGTGCATCGGCGACTGGGAGCGGCCGAAGCGGCAGCTGCTCGGGGTGCGCGGTGCACCGGTCAACACCCTGAACAATCCGACCAGTTACTGGATCCCGAAGCACTCGCGGCGGGTCTTCGTCGAGCGGGTCGACATGGTCTGCGGAGTCGGCTACGACCATGCGGCCGGCGCGCGCTTCCACCGGATCCCGCGTGTCGTCTCGGATCTGGGCGTCTTCGACTTCGCCACCCCCGGCCGCTCGATGCGGCTGGCCTCGCTGCACCCGGGAGTCACCCTCGAGCAGGTCAGGGAGGCGACCGGCTTCGAGCTGACCGTGCCGGACGAGGTGCCGGCGACCCGGGAACCGACCGGTGAGGAGCTCCGGCTGATCCGCGAGGTCGTCGACCCGGCCGGGGCCCGGGCCCGGGAGGTCGCCTCGTGAGGGGGACGGCGCTCACCCGGCTCACCGGCGTGCGTCATCCGGTCGTGCAGACCGGGATGGGCTGGGTGGCGGGCCCCCGTCTGGTCTCCGCCACGGCGAACGCGGGCGCCCTCGGCATCCTGGCCTCCGCGACGATGACCCCCGGCCGGCTGCGCGCGGCCGTACGGGAGGTGAAGGCCCGGACCGACGCGCCGTTCGGGGTGAACCTGCGCGCCGACGCCGCCGACGCGGGCGACCGGGTCCGGATCCTGATCGAGGAGGGCGTCCGCGTGGCCTCCTTCGCCCTCGCCCCCTCCCGGGAGTTGATCGGCGAGCTCAAGGAGGCCGGTGTGGTCGTCATGCCGACCGTGGGGGCGCGGCGGCACGCCGAGAAGGTCGCGGCGTGGGGCGCGGACGCGGTGCTCGTCCAGGGCGCGGAGGGCGGCGGGCACACCGGCGAGGTGGCCACGACCGTGCTGCTGCCGCAGGTGGTGGACGTGGTGCCGATACCCGTGGTCGCGGCGGGCGGGTTCTTCGACGGGCGCGGGCTGGCCGCGGCCCTCGCCTACGGCGCGGCAGGCGTGGCGATGGGCACGCGGTTCCTGCTGACGTCGGACTCGACCGTGCCGGACGCGGTGAAGGCGAGGTACCTCGCTGCGACCGTGAAGGACGTGACGGTCACCAGGGCGGTGGACGGGCTCCCGCACCGCATGCTGCGGACGGAACTGGTGGCCGCCCTGGAGGACACCGGCCGGGCCGGGGCGCTGGTGCAGGCCGTGCGCAGGGCGGCCGGATTCCGCAGGCTGTCCGGGCTGACCTGGCGGCAGCTGGTCCGTGACGGGCTGGCCCTCAAGCACGGCAAGGACCTGTCCTGGAGTCAGGTGCTGCTCGCCGCGAACACGCCGATGCTGCTGAGGTCGGCGATGGTGGACGGCCGTACGGATCTGGGCGTGATGGCGTCCGGGCAGGTCGCCGGGGTGATCGACGACCTGCCGTCGTGTGCGGAGCTGGTGGAGCGGATCATGAAGGAGGCCGACGAGACGCTGACGCGGCTCACAGCCGTTCGATGATCGTCACGTTGGCCTGGCCGCCGCCCTCGCACATGGTCTGCAGGCCGAACCGGCCGCCGGTGCGCTCCAGTTCGTGCAGCAGGGTCGTCATGAGCTTGACGCCGGTCGCGCCGAGGGGATGCCCGAGGGCGATCGCACCGCCGTTGACGTTGACCCGGTCCGGGTCGGCGCCGGTCTCCTTCAGCCAGGCCAGGACGACCGGGGCGAAGGCCTCGTTGATCTCGACGAGGTCGATGTCGTCGATGGTCAGGCCGGTCTTCTTCAGGGCGTGGGCGGTGGCCGGGATCGGCGCGGTGAGCATCCGGATCGGGTCCTCGCCGCGCACCGAGAGGTGGTGCACGCGCGCGCGTGGGGTGAGCCCGTGGTCGCGCACGGCCCGCTCGGAGGCCAGCAGCATCGCCGCCGCCCCGTCGGAGACCTGCGAGGAGCAGGCGGCGGTGACGGTGCCGCCGTCGAGGACCGGCTTGAGGCCGGCCATCTTCTCCAGGGAGGTGTCCCGGCGCGGGCCCTCGTCGGCGGTGACCTCGCCGTACGGCACGCTCTCGCGGCCGAAGCGCCCCTCGTCGATCGCCCGCACCGCCCGCTGATGGGAGCGCAGGGCGAACTCCTCCTGGTCCCGCCGGCTGATCCCCCACTTCGCGGCGATCATCTCGGCGCCCACGAACTGGTTGACGGGCTTGTCCCCGTACCGTGCCCGCCAGCCGGCGCTGCCCGCGAAGGGGCCCTGCGTCAGCCCGAGCGGTTCGGCGGCCTGCCGAGTGGCGAAGGCGATGGGGATCATCGACATGTTCTGCACCCCGCCGGCGACGACCAGGTCCTGGGTGCCGGACAGTACGGCCTGCGCGGCGAAGTGCACGGCCTGCTGCGAGGAGCCGCACTGCCGGTCGACGGTTACGCCCGGCACCTCCTCGGGCAGCCCGGCCGCCAGCCAGCAGGTCCGCGCGATGTCCCCGGCCTGCGGCCCGACGGCGTCCAGACAGCCGAGGACGACGTCCTCCACGGCGGCCGGGTCGGCGCCCGAGCGGCTCATCAGCTCCCTGAGGACATGCGCGCCGAGGTCGGCCGGGTGGACCGCGCTCAGGCCTCCCCCGCGCCGCCCGACGGGCGTGCGGACCGCTTCGACGATGTAGGCCTCGGCCATGACCACTCCCTCGCAGATAGGGGCTATTCGCGTACGGCGATCCCGTCCAGCACCATCGACAGGTACTGCCGGGCGATCTCGTCCGGGCTGTGCTGTCCGCCCGGCCGGTACCAGGACGCGGCGACCCACACCGTGTCGCGCACGAACCGGTAGGTGAGCCGGACGTCGAGGTCGGCCCGGAAGGCCCGCTCTGCGACGCCGCGCTCCAGCGTGGACAGCCAGGCCTTCTCGAACCTGCGCTGTGACTCGGCGAGGAACGCGAACCGCTCCTGCGCCACGAGCTGCCTGCTCTCCTTCTGGTAGATCGCGACGGCCGCGCGATGCCGGTCGATCTCCCGGAACGACTCGGTGACCAGGGCCTGAAGCGTCTCGCGCGGACCGAGACCGGCGCCGAGGACGGTGTCGTAGCCGTCCCACAGCTCGTCGAGGAAGGTGCGCAGGATCTCCTCCAGCATCGATTCCTTGGAGTCGAAGTGGTAGTAGAGGCTGCCGGCGAGCATCCCCGCGTGATCCGCGATCTTGCGGACGGTGGTGGCGTTGTAGCCCTGCTCGGCGAACACCTCGGCGGCGGTCCCGAGGAGTTCACCGCGACGGTCGCGAGCGGCGGCGGCCGCGGCGGGCTCTGTGGCGGGCTCTGTGGCGTTCACCTGGGGCTTCTTCTTCGTGGGAGGCACGGGTCCATTGTCCTAGGGGTGCCGGCTGCTGACGGACACCACTTCTCCGGTCATGTAGGAGGAGTAGCCGGACGCCAGGAACACGATCACGTTGGCCACCTCCCAGGGTTCGGCGTACCGCCCGTAGGCCTCCTGGGCGGTCAGTTCGGCGAGCAGTTCGGGCGTGGTCACCTTCACCAGGTGGGGGTGCATGGCGAGGCTGGGCGCCACGGCGTTGACCCGCACCCCGTACCCGGCCGCCTCGACGGCCGCGCACCGGGTCAGCGCCATCACGCCCGCTTTGGCGGCCGCGTAGTGGGCCTGACCGGCCTGGGCGCGCCAGCCGACGACGGAGGCGTTGTTGACGATCACCCCGCCGCCGGTCCCCTTCATGTGCCGGAGCGCGGCGCGCACACAGCGGAACGTGCCGTTCAACGTCACGTCCAGGACGCGGGACCACTGTTCGTCGGTCATGTCGACGAGCTCCGCCGTGCCGCCCAGACCGGCGTTGTTGACCACGACGTCGATGCGCCCGTGCTCCGCCGCGGCCGCCTCGAAGAGCCTGCGCACCTGCGTCTCGTCGGTGACGTCGCAGGGCACCGCGGCGACCGACGTCCCGCCGAACTCACCGGCCAGCCGCGCCTCGTACTCCTTGAGCCGCCGCACGTGCGCGTCGCTGATCAGCACGCGCGCGCCCTCCTCCAGGAAGCGCCGCGCCGTGGCTCCGCCGATCCCCGCACCGGCCGCCGCGGTGACGACGGCGGTCCGCCCCTTCAGCAGGCCGTGGCCGGGTACGTACGACGGACTCTCGACGTCTGTCATGGGCTCACGCTAACCTACCAAACACTTGTTAGGGAAGGAGGGGCGTCGTGGACCTGGCGTTCTCCCCCGCGGACGAGGAGTTCCGCACCGAGGTGCGGGAGTGGCTGCACGCGCACGTGCCGCGCCTCCCCCTGCCCTCCCTGGAGACCGAGGAGGGCTTCGCCGCGCACCGCTCCTGGGAGGCGGAGCTGGCCGCGGACCGCTGGTCGGTCGTCAACTGGCCCTCGCGGTACGGCGGGAGGGACTCCGGGCTCCTGCGGTGGCTGCTGTTCGAGGAGGAGTACTGGGCGGCGGACGCCCCAGGGCGCGTGAGCCAGAACGGCATCCAGCTGCTCGCCCCGACCCTCCTCGACCACGGCACCGAGGAGCAGCGGGCCCGGGTCCTGCCCCCGATGGCCTCCGGCGAGGTGATCTGGGCGCAGGCCTGGTCGGAGCCCGAGGCCGGTTCGGACCTGGCCTCCCTGCGGGCGAGGGCCGTGCGCACCGACGGCGGCTGGCTGCTGAGCGGTCAGAAGACCTGGTCCTCCCGGGCCGCGTTCGCCGACCGTGCCTTCGGCCTGTTCCGCAGCGACCCGGACACCGCCAAGCCCCACCAGGGCCTGACGTACCTCATGTTCGGCCTGCGCGCCCCCGGCGTCACGGTCCGTCCGATCGCCCGCCTCGACGGCAAGCCGGCCTTCGCGGAGCTGTTCCTGGACGAGGTGTTCGTGCCCGACGAGGACGTGATCGGCGAGCCGGGCCAGGGCTGGCGGATCGCGATGTCGACGGCGGGCAACGAACGCGGCCTGATGCTCCGCTCCCCCGGCCGTTTCCTCGCCGCCGCGCGCCGGCTGGAGGAGCTGTGGCGGGAGCGGGGCAGCCCGCTGTCCGCGCGGGACCGGGTGGCCGACGCCCTGATCGGCGCCCGCTCCTACCAGCTGTTCACGTACGCGGCCGCCTCCCGATTCCTGGACGGCGAGGCCGTCGGCCCCGAGTCGAGCCTCAACAAGGTCTTCTGGTCCGAACTGGACATCGCACTGCACGAGACGGCCCTCGACCTGCTCGGCCCCGAGGGCGAGAGGGCGGACACCGACTGGGCGGAGCGGTACGTCTTCGCCCTCGCCGGCCCTCTCTACGCGGGCACGAACGAGATCCAGCGCGACATCATCGCCGAGCGTCTGCTCGGCCTGCCGAAGGGGCGCCGCTGATGCGTTTCCTGCTGGACGCCGAGCAGCGGGCCTTCGCCGCGTCGCTGGACGCCCTGCTGACGGCGGCGGACACCCCGGCGGTGATACGGGACTGGAGCCGGGGCGACCATGCGAGCGGGCGGGCGCTGTGGTCCCGTCTCGCGGCGGCGGGCGTGTTCGCACTGGCAGTGCCGGAGGCGTACGAGGGACTGGGCCCACGGCCCGCGGAACTGGCCGTGGCCTTCGTGGAGCTGGGCCGCCATGCGGTGCCGGGACCTCTGGTGGAGACGGTCACGGCGGCGGTGCTCCTCAAGGGGGCCGGCCCGGAGACCGCCAAGCGGCTGCTGCCGGCGCTGGCGTCCGGGCGGACGATGGCGACGGTGGCTCCCGAAGGTGCGTACGCCCTGGACGGAGACGCCGCCCCCCTCCGGATCGCCGTCACGCCCGAGGGCATCCGCCTCTCCCCCGGCCACGGCCCCGTCCTCCCCTCCCTCGACCCGGCCCGCCGCCTCACCCTCCTCTCCCCCGGCGGCGAGCTCCTCGATCTCCCCACGGAAGAGGCCCTCACCTGGGCCCGCCTCGCCACCGCCGCCCAGGCCCTCGGCGTGGGCCTCGCGCTCCTCGACAGAACCGTCGGATACGTCAAGCAGCGCACCCAGTTCGGCGTCCCGGTCGGCTCGTTCCAGGCGGTCAAGCACCGGCTGGCCGAGGCGAAGACGGCCCTGGAGTTCGCGCGTCCGCTGCTCTTCGGCGCCGCGCTCACCCTGCGTCCGGCCGACGTCGCCGCCGCCAAGGCCGCCGCGTCCGAGGCGGCGTACGCCACCGCCCGTACCGCACTGCAACTGCACGGCGCGATCGGCTACACCGCGGAGTACGGCCTGTCGCTGTGGCTGACCAAGGCCCGGGCCCTGCGCACCGCCTGGGGCGATCCCCGGGAGTGCCGGGCCCTGGTCGTCAGTGCGGCTGGTGATCGCCGCTGGTGATCTCCCGGTACTCCTCCACCGTCGGCTTCTCGATCCGCGCGTCGGGCCCGTACATGGCCTTCGCGAGCCGGGCGCGCAGCCGCTCGGACCGCTTGACCCTGCGGCGCACACCCCCGGCGTCGACCTCGCGCCCGATCTCGTACGGCGGGTGCTGCTCGTGCTGGGTGAGCGTGAACAGCTGGGCCTGCGACAGGGGCTCGTGCACCTCGATGTACTCGCCGGTCGGCAGCCGTTTGATCGTGCCCGTCTCCATGCCGTGCAGCACCTTGGCGCGGTCGCGGCGCTGCAGGCCCATGCAGATCTTCTTCGTGACGATGAAGGCGGCGACCGGCAGCACGAAGACGCCGATCCGCACGAACCAGGTGATCACGTTGATGGACAGATGCAGATGGATGGCGACGATGTCGTTGCCGCCGCCGATCAGCAGCACCGCGTACAGGGTCAGCCAGGCCACGCCGAGGCCGGTGCGCACGGGCGCGTTGCGCGGCCGGTCCAGGATGTGGTGCTCGCGTTTGTCGCCGGTGATCCACGCCTCGATGAAGGGGTAGAGGCCGAGGGCGAGCAGGATCAGCGGGAAGAGCGAGAAGGGGATGAACACGCCCAGGGCGAGCGTGTGCCCCCAGAGGTTGATCTCCCATCCCGGCATCACCCGGATCAGGCCCTCGGAGAAGCCGAGGTACCAGTCGGGCTGGGCTCCGGTGGTGACCAGGTCGGGGCGGTAGGGGCCGAAGGCCCACACGGGGTTGATCTGGGCGATCGCGCCCATCACCGTCAGGACGCCGAAGACGAGGAAGAAGAAGCCGCCGGCCTTCGCCATGTAGACGGGCAGGAAGGGCATCCCGACGACCGACCGCTCCTTGCGTCCGGGGCCCGGGAACTGGGTGTGCTTGTGGTAGAAGACCAGGATCAGATGGGCGGTGACCAGGCCCAGCATGATCCCGGGCAGCAGCAGGACGTGGACGGGGTACAGCCGCGAGATGATGTCCTCGCCCGGGAACTCCCCGCCGAACAGGAAGAACGACAGATAGGTCCCGACGATCGGGATCGACAGGATCGCGCCCTGCGCGAAGCGGATGCCGGTGCCGGACAGCAGGTCGTCGGGGAGGGAGTAGCCGGTCAGGCCGGTGATGATGCCGAGCATCAGCAGGGTCCAGCCGAAGACCCAGTTCAGCTCGCGCGGCTTGCGGAAGGCTCCCGTGAAGAACACCCGCATCATGTGCACCAGCATGCCGGTGATGAAGACCAGCGCCGCCCAGTGGTGGATCTGCCGGATCAGCAGCCCGCCGCGCACGTCGAAGCTGATGTCCAGCGTGGACTCGAACGCCCTGCTCATGAGCACGCCGTTCAGCTCCGTGTAGGAGCCGTTGTAGACGACTTCCTGCATGCTCGGCTCGAAGAACAGGGTGAGGTAGACGCCGGTGAGGATCAGCACGATGAAGCTGTAGAGGGTGACCTCGCCCAGCATGAAGGACCAGTGGTCCGGAAAGACCTTGCGCATGTTGGCCTTGGCCAGGGCGTAGAGCCCGAGCCGCCCGTCCGCCCAGTCGGCGAGCTTCTCGCCCTTGCCCGCGGGAGGTCTCCGGTCGGCGGAGTCCGTCCCGTACACCCGTCGTGCGCCGTCGTCGCCCATACGTCGTCGCCTCCCCGTCGGATCCTTCCCAGCGTGGCACGGTGCGGCGGACGTGCAAACGGGGCGTGGGCCAAGCGGCGGGGCGGTTGGGCCAAGGGGGCGAGCGGCCTGCTCAGCGGCTGCCGGGCTCCCTGACGATCCCCTGCGCCCGCGCGGCCACGAGCCACTTCGGGAACTCCCCCACCAGCCGGTCGTACAGTTCGGCGTCCGAGACCTTCCGCGGATCTCCCCCCGCGTGGAAGAACCCGGCGTTGTCGACGACCCGCTTGCCGGGCACGGCCAGCTCGTCGAGCTTGCGCAGGAAGTCGAACTGCTTGCTGCCCGGGTCGCCGAACCCGATGAACTGCCAGAACAGCGGCAGCTTCGCCGCCTTGCACAGATACCGCTCCGCGGCGAGCTTGTTGATGGGCCCGCCGTCGGTCTGGAACACGACCAGGGCGGGCTCCGTCGACCCGCTGTCGAGGTAGTGGTCGATCACGGCGTCCATCGCCAGGTGGTAGCTGGTCTTCCCCATGTGCCCGAGCCCGGCCGCGATCCGCTCGATCTTCCCCCGGTGGTCGGCGAGCGCGATGTCGGTGACGGCGTCGACGTCGGTGGAGAAGAACACCACGGGCACGCTCCCGTCGTCGTCCAGATGCGCCGACAGCCCGAGCACCCGGTCGGCCAGCGCCTGCACACTGCCGTCCTTGTAGTACGGCTTCATCGAGCCCGAGTAGTCGACCACGAGGTAGACCGCGGCCCGCAGCCCGTCGAGCCCGTGCTTCGCGAGGGAGACCCCGGCGGTCTTGTAGAGGTTCACCAGCGCGGGAGCGGTCTCCTGGACCTTGCTGAGACTGATCGCGACCATGGCCCGCATCCTCTCACTCCTCGACGACCACTCCGTCGCTCAGTTCCAGCACCCGGTCGGCCAGGCCGAGGAGTTGGGGGTCGTGGGTGGCGACGAGGACCGTGACGCCCTCGCTGCGCACCACCGCCCGCAGCAGCTCCATCACCGCCAGGCCGGTGGCGGCGTCGAGCTGGCCGGTCGGTTCGTCGGCGAGCAGCAGGGCCGGGCGGTTGGCGAGGGCCCGGGCGATGGCGACCCGCTGCTGCTGCCCGCCGGACAGCTCGGCGGGCCGCTGTGCCTCGTGACCGGCCAGCCCCACCAGGGCGAGCAGCAGTGCCACCCGCTCCTCGCGCTCACGCGGCTCGGCCCGGCGCAGCCGCAGCGGCACGCCCACGTTCTCGGCGGCGGTGAGGATCGGGATGAGCCCGAAGGACTGGAAGACGAAGCCGATGCGGTCACGGCGCAGTTCCAGCTGCTCGCTCTCGCTCAGCGCCGAGAGGTCGGTGCCGCCCACGACGACCCTGCCGCTCTGCGGGGAGTCGAGGCCGCCGATCAGATGGAGCAGCGTCGACTTGCCGGAGCCCGAACGGCCCCTGAGAGCGACCAGCTCACCGCGCCGGACGGTGAAGGACGCCCCGCGCAGCGCGTGCACGGCCGCGGCACCCGTGCCGTAGGAGTGGTGCACATCCTCCACCCGTAGCATCGGCCCGCCTGACGTGTCGTCGGCGAGGGCGGCACCGGGCCACGGGCTGGTGTTCTCGGTCATCAGCGCATCCCATACGGAACCGGTGCGGGTGGTCAAGACCCGGACAACGCACGTTCGAACTCATGTGCCGAGCCGGTAACTCCGTGATATGCATGCCGCGTTGGGGAACAGTGGCTCGGCCATCGGGTGGGGGAAGAGTGACGGGCTTACTGCTGCTGCGCCTGCGCGCGCATCGGCTGCTGCTCACGGCCGCCCTGCTCGCCGTCCTGCTGACCACCTCGGTCCTCGCCACCCTGGCGGCCTTCTCCGGCTCCGTCGGGGACGCGGCGCTGCGCGGCACCCTGGGAGGCCGGGCCGCGGTGGCCGCCTCCCTCGTCGTCGAGGCGGACGTACCCCGGGAGCGGCGGGACGCGGCGCACCGGGCCGTGGTGCGCGGGGCTCGGGAGGCCTTCGGCGGGCTGCCGGTGACCGTGCGGAGGCTGGAGCGGTCCGGACCGTACGCGCTGCCCCGGTCCCTGCAGGACGCTGACGCCCGGTCCGGGCAGCCCGACCTCACGCATCTCGCCGCCCTCGACCGGTCCCGGATCAGGCTGGTCTCGGGCGCCCTGCCGGGCCCGGCCCCGGCGCGCGGTGAGGCCGCCGTGCCCGTCGCCCTGCCCGAGGCGGCGGCCGACCGGCTGAAGCTGCGGGCCGGAGCGCACCTGAAGCTCACCGACCGGCTGGGCGGCGCGCCGCTCCGGGTGCGGGTGAGCGGGGTGTACCGGGCGGCCGACAGCTCGGATCCCTACTGGCAGGCGGACGCCGTCGGCGGCCAGGGCGTGCGCACCGTCGCCTTCACGACCTACGGACCGCTGCTGGCCGACGCGTCGGTGCTCGCCTCCGGCCGCGCCTCCGTGGACAGCACCGGCTGGGTGGCGACGGCCGACTACCGCACCTTCACCACCGGCGGCATCGGCGCACTTCGCGAGGAAGCCGTACACGCGGCCGGGGCGCTGCGCGAGGACCCGGCCCTCGGAGGCGACGCGACCGTACGCACCGGGCTGCCGGAGGTGCTCGACCGGACCGGGCGGACCCTGCTGGTGTCCCGGTCCACCCTGATGATCGTCTCCGTGCAGCTGGTACTGCTGGCCGGGTACGCGCTGCTGCTGGTGGCCCGGCTGCTGGACGGCGAACGGGCGGGTGAGACCGAACTGCTGCGCGCCCGGGGCGGCTCGCGCGGCCGGATCGCGGGGCTCGCCGCGCTGGAGGCGCTGCTGCTGGCGGTACCGGCCGCGGTCTGTGCCGCGCTGCTGTCCGGCCCGCTGGCCCGGCTGCTGGCCCGCTGGTCCTCGCTCGACCGGATCGGGCTGCGGCTCGACACCGCCCCGTCGGGCCGGGTCTGGCTGGTCGCGGGCGGCGTGGCGCTGGCGTGCGCGGTGGCGGTCGTGGCACCCGCGCTGGCGGCGACGGCGGGCGCGCCGGCACGGCTGCGACGCGTCCGTGCCGCCACGACGGCCGCGCCCGTGCGCGCCGGAGCCGATGTCGGGCTGCTGCTGATCGCGGGCGTGGCGTACTGGCAGCTCGAACGGCAGACCGACGCGACCGGCGGCGGTGTGCTCAGCCGGGACGGGGCCGGTCGGCTGGGCATCGATCCGCTGCTGGTCGCGGCGCCCGCCCTGGCGCTGCTGGCGGGCACGGTGCTGACGCTGCGTCTGCTGCCGCTCGCGGCCCGGCTCGCGGAGCGGCGTTCGGCGAGCGGGCGCGGGCTGCCGGCGGCGCTCGCGGGATGGCAGTTCAGCCGGCGTCCGCTGCGCGGGGCGGGTCCGGTGCTGCTGCTGGTCATCGCCGTGGCGACCGGGATGCTGGCGATCGGGCACGGCGCGTCCTGGGACCGGTCGCAGGACGACCAGGCCGACTTCAGGACGGGCGCCTCCGTCCGAATCCTCGACCACCGGCCCGGCAGTCCCGGGCAGACCGGCCTCTACGCCGCGCTGCCCGGGGCCCGGGACACCGCTCCCGCGCACCGCACCAGCCTGAGCCTGTCGGGGGGCCGCGACGCGACGGTCCTCGCCCTGGACACGGCCCGCGCCGCGGACGGGATGCGGATGCGCGACGACCTCGCCGACGAGCCCCCGGCGAAGCTGCTGCGGGCCCTGGCCCCGCCCGAGCAGGACGAGGACCGGGCGATACGGCTGCCCGACGGCACTCGGCGGCTCGGGCTCGACGTGCGGATCGCCGATCTGCGGGCCCGCACGGGACGGTCCGCCTCCGGCCGCGCGCCCCGGCTCACGGTGGTCGTCGAGGACCGGTACGGCATCGTGTACCGGCTGGGCGCCGGAGAGATCCCGGTGGACAACAGGGTCCACCGGATCGCACTCGGCCTGGACGTGACGGCGACGGACCGCCGCGCCGCCCCGGCCGGACCGCTGCGACTGACCGGCCTCCAGCTCGACGACACCTCGCCCCTCGGCCGCCCCGAGCAGCACCGGTTCACCGTCGAACGGCTCCTCGCCACCGGCCGCGACGGCGCCGCGCGGGCCGTCCCCGCGCCCGACGGGACGCGCTGGCGGGGCGGACGGACCGTGACGGAGAACGGCACCGTACTCGCCCGTGGAGCCACAAAGCCCGCCGCGTCGGGGTCGGCGCCGCTGACCGTGTCGTACGGCACCGGCGCCGACCCCGACGAGAACTTCAACGCCGCCCCGCTCTACACCGTCCAGGTCACCACCGCCGGGGGCGGGGCGCCGCGGAGCATCGCCGCCGTCGCCACCCGGGACTTCCTGCGGGCGGCGGGGGCCGGGCCCGGCGACACCATCGACGTACCGCTGTCCGGGGAACAGCTGCGGGTGCGGATCGTACGAACGGTGGAGGAACTGCCGACCACCGGCACCGGCCCGGACGAAGAGGCCGCGGACGGCGGGGCGCTGCTGCTCGATCTGCGGGCCGTCGACGCCGTGCTGGCCCAGCGGGCCGCCGCGCCGCTCACCCCCACCGAGTGGTGGGTGAGCACCGCCCCGGGCAAGGAGGCCGAGGTCGCCGCGGCGCTCAGGGCGCGCCCCGACCTCGAACCCCGGCAGGTGCTGGTGCGGGACGAGACCGCTGCCGAACTGCTGCGTGATCCGCTCGGCGCCGGACCGCGCTCGGCACTGACGGCGGTGGCGGTGGCCGCCGCGGCCCTGGCCGCCGGGGGTTTCGCGGTGAGCGCCGCCGGTGCGCGGCGGGAGCGGTCGGCGGAGTTCGCTGTGCTGCGCGCCCTGGGCACGCCCCGCCGGGACCTCGCCCGGCTGGTCGCGACGGAGCAGAGCCTGCTCATCGGCGCCGGCCTGCTCGCCGGGCTGGCGCTGGGCACCGTCCTGACCCGGGCCGTCCTGCCGCTGATCGTGCTGACCTCCGATGCGGCACGGCCGGTCCCGCCCGTCCTCGTCGAACTCCCGGTGGCCCGGGTGGCCCTGCTCGTCGCGGGGGTGGCCGCCCCGCTCCTGCTGATCACCGCCGCGTCGGCGCTGCGCCGCGCCGAGCCGGCGGTCGCGCTCCGCCACCAAGGGGAGGACTGAGATGCCACCGAACGCGCAGGGCGCGCCCTGGGTGCGGACCCGGCTGCGGGCCGCGCCCGTGTCCACCGTCGCCTTCGGTGTGCTGGTGCTGGTCACGGCGTTCCTCGCGGCCGTCCTGCCCCGGGCCGTCGAGGCGTACGAGACGGACGGGCTGCGCGAGGCCGTCGCCGTCGCCGCCCCCGAGTCCACCGTGCTGGAGCTGAAGGCGCCGCAGCCCGGTCTCGAACGGCCGGACGAGGCCCGTGCGAACGCGGTCCGGCCCGAGGCGCTCGCGTCGGTCGGCACACGGGCGAGGGCCCTGCTCCCCGCACCGTTGAGTGCGGACCCCACCGAGTCGGCGTACGGGGTGCGGACCGGGAAGAGCTTGGAGGCGCTGGACGCGTCGCTGCCCCGGCCAAACGGGTTGCCGCCCCGGTTCACCCTGGCCACGCAGTCGGCCGTCGCCGGCCACGCCACCGTGCGGGAGGGCCGGCTGCCCACCGCCGGCCCGGTGTCCGTGGACACGAGGGTGGTGGAGGGCGTCGTGACCACGGAGACGGCCCGCACGCTGCGGCTGCGGGCCGGGTCCACGCTCACCCTGGCCGGCTTCCCGGACGGCCCGCTGACCGTACGGATCACCGGCATCCTCGAACCCCGGAATCCGGGGCGGAGTTACTGGTCCGCGGAACCGGTCCTGCGCACACCGGCCCTGGCCTCCGTCAGCAGCCGTCCGCCGCTGTTCTACTGGGAGGCGGGCGTCCTGCTGGCGCCCGGTGCCGCACCGGCGCTGCTCGGCGGTCAGGGCGAGCCGGAGAAGTACTGGCGGTTCGCGCCCTCGACCGAACGGCTCACCGGGGCGGACACCTCGGCGCTCGTCGAGGCGGTGGCGTCCCTTGAGGACGGGCCCGGGCTGGTGCGGATGCGCGGGGCCGCCGGTCCTACGGCGCAGCTGTCCACCGGCCTGGAGCAGGTCGTCGGCTCCTACGGGCAGACACGCGACGCGATCACGCCCGTGGTCGCCGTCGCGGCTTTCGGGATCGCCGCGGTCGCCTTCGTCGTCCTGGTCATGAGCGGGGGCCTGGCCGCCGCCCGCCGTGACGTCGAACTCGCCCTGCTGCGGGCCCGGGGCGGTTCCCTGCCCGGCATCGCCGGGCGGCTGCTGGCCGAGAGCGCGGTGCCGGCGCTGCCCGCCGCGGCGTGCGGTCTGCTGCTCGCCGTGCTCGTCGTGGACGAGGCCCGGCTGCTGCCCGCCGTGCTCGGGGCGGGTGCCGTGGCGCTGCTCGCCTGTGCCGCGCTGCCGGTGCGCGCTGTCGTGGCACATCGCAGACCGCGGGCGCACCCGGAGCGCGACGACCTGGCCCACGCCCGGCCCGGCGGGCGCCGCACGGTCGCCGAACTGACCCTGCTGGTGCTGGCCGCCGGCTCGGTGCTGACGCTGCGCCGCCGCGGTACGGGCGGGGCGGGCGATCTGCTGGTCAGCGCTGCCCCGGTGCTCGTCGGGCTGGTCGCGGCGCTGGTCCTCGTCCGGCTGTATCCGCTGCCCCTGCGGTGGGCCGCGGGCCCGGCCGGGCGGCTGCGCGGCGTGGTCGGGTTCCTGTCGCTGGCCCGCGCGGGCCGCTCACCGGCGTCGGTCGCCACGCTGCCGCTGCTCGCCCTGCTGACGGCCCTGACGACGGCCGCGTTCGGGGGGTCCGTGCTGACGGGCGTGGCGGACGCCCGGGACCGGGCCGCGCTGCTGGAGACGGGGGCGGACGCGCTGATCTCCACGACCGACGCCACCCCGCTCCCGGCAGGGCTGGCGCGGGCGGTACGGGATGTGGCGGGCGTACGGCAGACCACGGCCGTGGGCATCGAGTACGCCTCGGAGCGCGCGTCCGACGAAACGCAGTCGCTGACCGTGGCCGGTGTCGAGCCGGACTCGTACGCGGAACTGGCCCGGCGGATGGGGCTCGGGGGCTTCGCGGCCGACCGGCTGCGGATCCGGGGCGGGGTGCTGGACGCGGTCGCCTCCCCCGAAGTCGCCGAGCGGCTGGGGCGGGTTCCGCGCCGGATCATGACCGACGGCGGACCTGTCACGGTGCGGATCACCGCCGTGCGCCCCCGCACCCCGGCCGTCCCCGAGGGCGAGTTCCTGCTGGTCGACGCGGCGGGTCTGAAGGGCTCCGGCGGTCCCACGACCCTGCTCGCGGCCGGTGCCGGGCTCGACACGAAGGCGCTGCGGGCGGCCGTGCGCGGCGCCGGTCCGGGCCTCTCCGTGACCCTGCGGAGCGAGGAACGCGCGGCGCTGTCCGACTCGCCGTTGCAGGCCGGCGCCGAACGGATCTACGTCTGGGCCGTCGCCGCGGGCGCGGGCTATGCCGTACTCGCCCTGGTGCTCGGCCTGCTGCGGACCGCACCGGAACGGGCCGCGCTGCTGGCCCGGCTGCGCACCCTCGGTATGACGGCCCGCCAGGGGCGGCACCTGCTCGGCCTGGAGGCGCTGCCCCAGACGCTGCTCGCGGCCGCCGGGGGCATGGCCGCCGGCTGGGCCACGGTGGGGCTGCTCGCCCCCGGCATCGACCTGGACCGGCTCGCGCTGGCCGACCCGTCGGGGACCACGGCACCGGATGCCGTGCTGCGGGCCGACCTGTGGTCGCTGGCCCTGCCGGCCGCGGGCGCCGTACTGCTGGCGGGGGCGGTGGCCGTCGCACAGGCCTGGTGGGCGGGGCACCGGACACCGATCACTCACCTCAGGGCGGGAGACATGCGATGAGCGGTACGACGGAGTCGCTCGACGAACTGGAGCGGCGGGTGGCGCGGCACCGCGACCGGCCCGCGTACGGGCATGACGCCCTGATCGCCTGCGACCGGCTGGTGCGGATCTTCGCCAGGCGCGGCGGCGGGGACGCCGTGGAGGTGCAGGCGCTCCAGGGGCTCGATCTCCTGGTGCGGGAGGGCGAGTTGATGGCCCTGGTGGGAGCGTCCGGCAGCGGCAAGTCGACGTTGATGAACATTCTCGCGGGCCTGGACGTCCCGACCGCGGGCGCCGCGAAGGTCGCGGGCCGCGATCTGCTGACGATGGACGCGAAGGCCCGGCTGCGGTACCGGCGCGAGGTGGTGGGCTTCGTCTGGCAGCAGACGGCACGCAACCTGCTGCCGTATCTGACGGCCGCGCAGAACGTCGCCCTGCCCCTGCAGCTGGCGGGCGCCTCGCGGCGCAAACGCGCCGGACGGGCGGACGACCTGCTGTCCCTGCTCGGCGTCGCCGACTGCCGTGACCGGCGTCCGCATCAGATGTCCGGTGGCCAGCAGCAGCGCGTCGCGATCGCCGTCGCCCTCGCCAACGCCCCGGTCGTCCTGCTCGCCGACGAGCCGACCGGCGAGCTGGACTCGGCGACGGGGCAGCAGGTCTTCGCGGCGTTCCGCCGGGCCAACGAGGAGCTGGGCACGACGATCGTCATCGTCACCCACGACCAGGCGGTCGCCGGCGAGGTCCGCCGCACGGTCGCGATCCGCGACGGCCGCACCTCGACGGAGGTACTGCGCCGCACGGAGGTCGACGCGGCGGGCCGGGAGTCCCTGGTGGCCCGTGAGTACGCGATGCTCGACCGCGCGGGCCGCCTTCAGCTGCCGGCCGAGTACACGGCGGCCCTGGGCATGGCGGACCGGGTGCTGCTGGAGCTGGAGGAGGACCACATCCAGGTGTGGCCGGACAGCAACGGGAGCGGGAACGGCTGAGGCCATGCGACCGGGCGTCCCTCGCCAGGTGGCAGCCGGTCTTCCCCGACCAGCGCGGGAGCGGCCTCCTGTGCCTCGGCGCCCCGCCGGTGGACACGCGCCGACGCTGGCGTACGCTTACGCGCCCCTGGACCGGCGCCGCGCGCCGGTGCGGGCGGGGGGCGTACGCCGGGCCGCTGGTGCTCCAAGCGGCCGGGACGGCGGGGAACGTGACGGAGCTGACAGGCAGGGTGATCCCAGTGAAGCGTGCTGGTGCGGCGTTCTTCGTCGCCGCGGTCGCCGCGGCGTCGGCCTACTTCCTCGTCCCCGCGGACTCCGCCGAGCCCACGGCGAAACCCTCCGTGTCCGCCGCCCAGGCGGCCCGGGAGGAGGCCAAGGACCGGGCCGAGCAGGAGCGGGCGGAGGACGACAAGGTGATCGCCGGGCTGCCCGCGGGACTGGCCGCCCCTCAGAAGAAGGAACTGGCGCAGCGGATCGTCGCGAGCGCCCACCAGTCGACGCTGAACTGGCGCACCCTCTACGGCTCCATCGAGGACCTGGAGGACGGGCGGGGCTACACCGCCGGGATCGCCGGCTTCTGCACCGGCACCCACGACCTGCTCGCCCTGGTCGAGCGCTACACCGAAACCCACCCGGACAACGGCCTGGCCCGCTACCTGCCGGCCCTGCGCGAGGTCGACGGCACGGACTCCCACGAGGGCCTGGACCCCGGCTTCACCGCGGCCTGGAAGGCGGAGGCGAAGCTCCCGGCCTTCCGCAAGGCCCAGGACGAGCACCGTGACCGTGTCTCCTTCGACCCGGCGGTCCGCCTCGCCAAGCTGGACGGCCTGGGCACGCTCGGCCAGTTCGTCTACTACGACGCTCTGATCTTCCACGGCCCCGACGCCGGCCCCGAGGGCTTCTACGGCCTGCGCGAACGCGCGCTGCGCGTGGCGGACACCCCGGCCGAGGGCGGCAGTGAGAAGGCGTACCTGGACGCCTTCCTCGACATCCGCCGCACCGCCATGGCCACCGAACGCACGGACACGAGCCGTGTCGACACCGCCCAGCGTCGTTTCCTGGACGAGGGCAACCTGCGTCTCGAGACGCCGTTGGAGTGGGCCGTCTACGGGGACACGTACAAGGTGCCGTGACCTGGGCCCGTACAGGGTGTCGTGGCCGGCGGGGGAAAGCGACAGCGCCTGCCCGGTCGTCCGGTCGGGGACTGTTGGGCAGGCGCCGTCAGTGTTCCGCACGCCTTTGTACGGGACGTCTTGTGAGGTGCGGTCAGACCATCAGCGCGCGGTCCGTCGGACGGATCGGCGCCGGCAGCTCGCTCGCACCCGTGAGGGCACGGTCCACCCCGCGCGCCGCCGAGCGGCCCTCCGCGATCGCCCAGACGATGAGCGACTGGCCGCGGCCCGCGTCACCGGCGACGAACACGCCCGGCACGTTGGTCTGGTAGCTGTCGTCACGGGCGATGTTGCCGCGCTCGTCGAGCTCCAGGCCGAACTGGTCCACCAGGCCGTTCTCCCGGTCGGTGCCGGTGAAGCCCATGGCGAGGGTGACCAGCTGCGCGGGGATCTTGCGCTCGGAGCCCGGCTTCGGGGTCAGCTTGCCGTCGATGAACTCCACCTCGGTGAGGTGCAGCCACTGGACGTTGCCTTCTTCGTCGCCCTCGAAGTGGGTCGTCGAGACGGAGTAGACCCGCTCGCCGCCCTCCTCGTGGGCCGAGGTGACCTTGTACAGCATGGGGAAGGTCGGCCACGGCTGGGAGGCCGCGTTCCGCTCCTCGCCCGGGCGGGGCATGATCTCCAGCTGCGTGACGGAGGCAGCGCCCTGGCGGTGGGCCGTGCCCACGCAGTCCGCGCCGGTGTCGCCGCCGCCGATGACCACGACGTGCTTGCCCTCGGCCGAGATCGGGGGCGCCACGAAGTCGCCCTCCTGCACCTTGTTGGCCAGCGGCAGGTACTCCATGGCCTGGTAGATGCCCTTGAGCTCACGGCCGGGCACCGGCAGGTCGCGGGCCGTGGTCGCGCCGACGGCCAGGACGACCGCGTCGTAGCGCTTCTTCAGGTCCGTGGCCTTCAGGTCGCGGCCGATCTCGATGCCCGTGCGGAAGCGGGTGCCCTCCGCGCGCATCTGCTCGATACGGCGGTTGATGTGCCGCTTCTCCATCTTGAACTCGGGGATGCCGTAGCGGAGGAGGCCTCCGATGCGGTCCGCGCGCTCGTAGACGGCGACGGTGTGGCCGGCCCGGGTCAGCTGCTGGGCGGCGGCCAGACCGGCCGGGCCCGAGCCGATGACGGCGACGGTCTTGCCGGACAGGCGCTCCGGGATCTGCGGGGCGACGTCCCCGGTCTCCCACGCCTTGTCGATGATCGAGACCTCGACGTTCTTGATGGTGACCGGCGGCTGGTTGATGCCGAGCACACACGCCGACTCGCAGGGAGCGGGGCACAGACGGCCCGTGAACTCCGGGAAGTTGTTCGTCGCGTGCAGACGCTCCGAGGCGGCCGCCCAGTCCTCGCGGTAGGCGTAGTCGTTCCACTCGGGGATCAGGTTCCCGAGCGGACAGCCGTTGTGGCAGAACGGGATGCCGCAGTCCATGCAGCGGCTGGCCTGCTTGCTGATGATGGGCAGCAGGGAGCCGGGAACGTAGACCTCGTTCCAGTCCTTGACGCGCTCCTCGACCGGGCGGGACTTGGCGAGCTCGCGCCCGTGGTTCAGGAAGCCCTTCGGGTCAGCCATTGATCGCCGCCTCCATCATCTTCTCGTGGGTCTCGGTCTCGGAGAGACCGGCTCGCTCGGCGGCTTCCTTGGCGGCGAGCACTGCCTTGTACGTGCTGGGGATGATCCTGCTGAAGCGCTCGACGGCGGTGTCCCACTCGGCCAGGAGCTTCTCGGCGACGGTCGAGCCCGTCTCCTCCTGGTGGCGGCGGACCACGTCGTGCAGCCACTGCTTGTCGGCGTCGTCCAGCGCCTCGACGGCGTCCAGGTTGCCGGCGTTGACGTTGTCGCTGTCCAGGTCGATCACGTACGCGATACCGCCGGACATGCCGGCCGCGAAGTTGCGGCCCGTCTCGCCGAGGACCACCGCGTGGCCGCCGGTCATGTACTCGCAGCCGTGGTCGCCCACGCCCTCGGAGACGACCGTCGCACCGGAGTTGCGGACGCAGAACCGCTCGCCGACCTTGCCGCGCAGGAACATCTCGCCGCCGGTGGCGCCGTAGCCGATGGTGTTGCCGGCGATGACGCTGTACTCGGCGAGGTGGTCGGCCGCGCGGTCCGGGCGGACGACGATCCGGCCGCCGGAGAGGCCCTTGCCGACGTAGTCGTTGGCGTCGCCCTCCAGGCGCAGCGTGACACCGCGCGGCACGAACGCGCCGAAGGACTGGCCGGCGGAGCCGGTGAAGGTGATGTCGATGGTGTCGTCGGGCAGGCCCGCGCCACCGAACTTCTTCGTCACCTCGTGGCCGAGCATGGTGCCGACCGTGCGGTTGATGTTGCGGATCTGCACCTGGGCGCGCACCGGCTGGGCGTCTGTGGCACCGGCCGCGGCGAGCGCGTCGGAGGCCAGCTTGATCAGCTGGTTGTCGAGCGCCTTCTCCAGGCCGTGGTCCTGTGCGATGACCTGGTGGCGCACCGCACCCTCGGGCAGCTCGGGCACGTGGAACAGCGGCTCCAGGTCCAGGCCCTGTGCCTTCCAGTGGTCGACGGCCCGCGTGACGTCGAGGGTCTCGGCGTGACCGACGGCCTCCTCGATGGTGCGGAAGCCCAGCTCGGCGAGGATCTCGCGGACCTCTTCGGCGATGAACTGGAAGAAGTTGACGACGTACTCGGCCTTGCCGTTGTACCGCTCGCGCAGGACCGGGTTCTGCGTGGCGATGCCAACCGGGCAGGTGTCCAGGTGGCAGACGCGCATCATGACGCAGCCGGAGACGACGAGCGGCGCGGTCGCGAAACCGAACTCCTCGGCGCCGAGCAGCGCGGCGATGACCACGTCACGGCCGGTCTTCAGCTGGCCGTCGGTCTGCACGACGATGCGGTCGCGCAGGCCGTTGAGCAGCAGGGTCTGCTGGGTCTCGGCGAGGCCGAGCTCCCAGGGACCGCCGGCGTGCTTCAGCGAGGTGAGCGGGGAGGCACCCGTACCGCCGTCGTGGCCGGAGATGAGCACGACGTCCGCGTGCGCCTTGGAGACACCCGCGGCGACGGTGCCGACGCCGACCTCGGAGACCAGCTTCACGTGAATCCGCGCCTGCGGGTTCGCGTTCTTCAGGTCGTGGATCAGCTGGGCCAGGTCCTCGATGGAGTAGATGTCGTGGTGCGGGGGCGGCGAGATGAGGCCGACGCCCGGCGTCGAGTGCCGCGTCTTGGCGACCCACGGGTAGACCTTGTGGCCGGGCAGCTGGCCGCCCTCGCCGGGCTTGGCGCCCTGGGCCATCTTGATCTGGATGTCGTCGGAGTTGACCAGGTACTCGGAGGTCACACCGAAGCGGCCGGAGGCGACCTGCTTGATGGACGACCGGCGGGCCGGGTCGTACAGCCGCTCCGGGTCCTCGCCGCCCTCACCGGTGTTGGACTTGCCGCCCAGCTGGTTCATGGCGATGGCGAGGGTCTCGTGAGCCTCCTGGGAGATGGAGCCGTACGACATGGCGCCCGTGGAGAACCGCTTGACGATCTCGGAGACCGGCTCGACCTCGTCGATGGAGATCGGCTGGCGGTCCGACTTGAAGCCGAAGAGCCCGCGGAGCGTCATCAGCCGCTCGGACTGCTCGTTCACGCGCTCGGTGTACTTCTTGAAGATGTCGTACTTGCCGGAGCGCGTGGAGTGCTGGAGGCGGAAGACCGTCTCCGGGTCGAACAGGTGCGGCTCGCCCTCGCGGCGCCACTGGTACTCGCCGCCTATCTCCAGCGCGCGGTGCGCCGGGGCGATGCCGGAGGCCGGGTAGGCCTTGGCGTGGCGGGCGGCGACCTCCTTGGCGACGACGTCGATGCCGACACCGCCGATCTTGGTGGCCGTGCCGTTGAAGTACTTCTCGACGAAGGCCTCGTCGAGACCGACGGCCTCGAAGACCTGGGCGCCGCGGTAGGAGGCGACGGTCGAGATGCCCATCTTCGACATGACCTTCAGCACGCCCTTGCCGAGGGCGTAGATGAGGTTGCGGATGGCCTGCTCGGGCTCGATGCCGGGCAGGAAGGTGCCGGCGCGGACCAGGTCCTCGACGGACTCCATCGCCAGGTACGGGTTGACCGCGGCGGCGCCGTAGCCGATGAGCAGGGCGACGTGGTGGACCTCGCGGACGTCACCGGCCTCGACCAGCAGGCCCACCTGGGTGCGCTGCTTGGTGCGGATGAGGTGGTGGTGGACGGCCGCGGTGAGCAGCAGCGACGGGATCGGCGCGTGCTCGGCGTCCGAGTGGCGGTCCGACAAGACGATCAGGCGGGCGCCGTTCTCGATGGCGGCGTCGGCCTCGGTGCAGATCTCGTCGATGCGCGCGGCCAGCGCGTCACCGCCGCCGTGCACCCGGTACAGGCCGGAGAGCGTCGCGGCCTTGAAGCCGGGCATGTCGCCGTCGGCGTTGATGTGGATGAGCTTGGCCAGCTCGTCGTTGTCGATCACCGGGAAGGGCAGCAGGACGCTGCGGCAGGAGGCCGCGTTCGGGTCGAGCAGGTTGCCCTGCGGGCCCAGCGACGAGCGCAGGGAGGTGACCAGTTCCTCACGGATGGCGTCCAGCGGCGGGTTGGTGACCTGCGCGAACAGCTGCGTGAAGTAGTCGAAGAGCAGACGCGGGCGGTCCGACAGGGCGGCGATGGGCGAGTCGGTGCCCATCGAGCCGATCGGCTCGGCGCCGGCCTTGGCCATCGGCGCGAGGATGACGCGCAGCTCCTCCTCGGTGTAACCGAAGGTCTGCTGGCGGCGGGTGACCGAGGCGTGCGTGTGCACGATGTGCTCGCGCTCGGGCAGGTCGGACAGCTCGATCTCGCCGGCCTCGACCCACTCCGCGTAGGGGTTCTCGGCGGCGAGCTCGGCCTTGATCTCGTCGTCCTCGATGATGCGGTGCTCGACGGTGTCGACGAGGAACATCCGGCCGGGCTGCAGGCGGCCCTTGCGGACGACCTTGGACGGGTCGATGTCGAGGACGCCGACCTCGGAGCCGAGGACGACGAGGCCGTCGTCGGTGACCCAGTAGCGGCCGGGGCGAAGGCCGTTGCGGTCGAGGACCGCGCCGACCTGCTTGCCGTCGGTGAAGGTGACACAGGCCGGGCCGTCCCAGGGCTCCATCATCGTGGAGTGGAACTGGTAGAAGGCGCGCCGGGCCGGGTCCATGGAGTCGTGGTTCTCCCACGCCTCCGGGATCATCATCAGCACGGAGTGCGGCAGGGAACGGCCGCCCAGGTGCAGGAGCTCCAGGACCTCGTCGAAGGAGGCGGAGTCGGAGGCGTCCGGCGTACAGACCGGGAAGATCCGGTCGATGGCCTTGTCGTCGGAGCCGAACAGGTCCGAGACGAGCTGCGACTCGCGGGCCACCATCCAGTTGCGGTTGCCCTTGACGGTGTTGATCTCACCGTTGTGGGCGACGAAGCGGTAGGGGTGGGCCAGCGGCCACGACGGGAACGTGTTCGTCGAGAACCGGGAGTGCACGAGCGCGATCGCGGAGGCGAAGCGGCGGTCGGACAGGTCCGGGAAGAAGGGCTCCAGCTGGCCGGTGGTCAGCATGCCCTTGTAGACGATGGTCCGCGCGGACAGCGACGGGAAGTACACGCCGGCCTCGCGCTCGGCGCGCTTGCGCAGCACGAAGGCCTTGCGGTCGAGGTCGATGCCCGTGGCGGGCACGGCCGCGCCGTCGCTGACGAAGATCTGGCGGAAGACCGGCATGGTCGACCGGGCGGTGGCACCCAGCAGCTGGGGAGCGACCGGCACCTCGCGCCAGCCGAGGACGGTCAGGCCCTCGTCGGCAGCGATCGTCTCGATCTGCGAGACGGCGTCGGCGGTGGAGTCCTCCGGCAGGAAGGCGATGCCGACGGCGTAGGAACCGGCGTCGGGCAGGTCGAATCCGGCCACGTCACGGAAGAAGGCGTCCGGAACCTGCGACAGGATGCCGGCGCCGTCGCCGGAGTCGGGCTCGGAGCCGGTGGCGCCGCGGTGTTCGAGGTTGCGCAGGACGGTCAGAGCCTGCTCGACCAGGGTGTGGGACGCCTCGCCGGTGAGGGTGGCGACGAAGCCGACGCCGCAGGCGTCGTGCTCGTTGCGGGGGTCGTACATACCCTGCGCAGCAGGGCGAGCATCCATGAACGACCAGTTCTGGCCATTCGCGGAATGCTGGGACGGCTGGCGCGGCGTACGCATCGGCTCTCCCGTCGTCGTCATCTGGCATATGTGCATGTGCCGAGGGACGACGTTGGCCCTCGCGTGATCGCAAAATTTCGTGCAGGTTACATGATGGAGCGGTTCTCGGGAACCGGGATAATCCGTTCCAGCATGCGGACACTGCGGGTTCGCGGCGGGGGTGCCGCGCCAGCAGTGGAAGCTATGGAGGGACCGCACGAAACGATCGGGTCAGATCGGTGTTCGTCGGCCCGAGGAGCGGGGACAGGCGTCTTCGCCCACCCCGCTGGGGGTGCGCGGCGAGCGTCGTTGCCCGCAGCGCTTACGGCTCATGCCCGGTGATTGCACATTCGAAACCAGTGAGTAACGGCTACCTATGCAGTCCCGTGCATAAGTCCGAGCCGCGCTATCCTACGGCCGTTCCGAACAAGGTGCCCAGGGCGTACGTCACACCGGCCGCCGCGCCTCCCAGGAGCAGCTGCCGCAGCCCGCTGTACCACCAGGTGCGGGCCGTCACCTTGGCCACCACCGCACCGCACAGGAAGAGCCCGAGCAGCGCCAGCATCACGGCCGGCCACATGCTGCCGGCCCCCAGCAGATAGGGCAGGACGGGAATCAGCGCGCCGAGCGCGAAGGAGCCGAAACTCGACACCGCGGCCACGGTCGGCGAGGGCAGCTCGCCGGGGTCGATGCCCAGTTCCTCCCGGGCGTGGATCTCCAGCGCCTGCTCGGGATCCTCCGACAGCTGCCGGGCCACCTCGCGGGCCAGTCGCGGCTCGACGCCCCTCGACTCGTAGAGCGCGGCGAGCTCGGCCTCCTCGTCCTTGGGATGCTTGCGCAGCTGGCGCCGCTCCACGTCCAGCTCGGCCTCGACGAGCTCACGCTGCGAGGCGACGGAGGTGTACTCGCCGGCGGCCATGGAGAAGGCACCGGCGGTCAGGCCCGCGAGCCCGCTGAGGACCACGGTGTGCTGGCTGACCGCTCCGCCCGCGACACCGGTCATCAGGGCGAGGTTGGAGACGAGGCCGTCCATCGCACCGAACACCGCGGGGCGCAGCCAGCCGCCGTTCACGTCCCGGTGCGTGTGGTTGTCCCGGTGCGCCTCGTGCAGCGTCGCCTCGGTCTCGATGATGGCCATGAAAGGAACCCCACTCCCCGTCTTTTGGACATGTTCCAGAGTTTTACAGCAACAAAAGTACGCCGAGCATTCCGACCTCGCCAGCAAGGAAAGGCTGCGCTAACCTGCGGTTTTACCGTTTCGCGCTCACATGATCATCAGTGCGCGCAGATGTCGACCGGGTGATGCTGGGGCTCGTGAGGCTCGGCGGAGTCACCGGAGTGGGACACATGCCGTATGGCATCGACCGCCTGCATCCCCTCCGTCCCGGCGCCCGGGGACGCCACCGAACTCCGCGCACGGGCCCGGGGCGCACTGCTGGGCCTGGCCGTCGGTGACGCCCTCGGGGCCCCGGCCGAGAACATGAAGCCCTCCGAGATCCGCGCCCGGTGGGGCCGGATCACCGGGTACGTGGCCGAGAAGCCGGCGGGCACGGACGACACCGAGTACGCGATCTTCTCCGGCCTCCTGCTGGCCCGGCACGGCTCCGCACTCACCCCCGCCCACGTGGAAGCGGCCTGGCACGAGTGGATCGCCGACCGCGACGAGGGCCCCTTCCGGGGCGCCGGTTTCAGTGAACGCGGCACCCTGGAGAACCTGCGCCGGGGCCTGGCCGCCCCGATCTCCGCGCAGCACCGGCACGCCTGGAGCGACGGCCTGGCCATGCGCGCGGCCCCTTTCGGGGTGTTCGCGGCGGGCCGCCCGGCGGAGGCGGCACGACTGGTGGCGATCGACGGCTCGGTGAGCCACGACGGCGAGGGCATCTACGGCGGCCAGGCGGTGGCGGCGGGCGTCGCGGCGGCGATGGCCGGCGCCCCGTCGGTCGCGGTCGTGGCCGCGGCCCTCGCGGTCGTACCCGACGACTCCTGGACGGCCCGCAGTCTGCGCCGCGCGGTGGCCGTCGCCCACCGCGGCGAACGAGCGGTCCGCTCCGCGGTCGTCGTCGGCGGCTACCCCTGGACCGACCTGGCCCCCGAGGCGGTCGCCCTCGCCTTCGGCGCGTACGCGGCGGCCGACGGCGACTTCGAGCAGTCCGTCCTGACAGCGGTGAACATGGGCCGCGACGCGGACACGACGGCGGCGGTGGCGGGGGCGCTGGCGGGTGCGACGCGGGGCGTGTCGGCGATCCCGGCGGCCTGGGCCGCGGCCATCACCCCGGCCCGCGGGTCATGCCTCCCGGCGATGGCGGGCTACCACGTCCTGGACGTGGCGGACCTGCTGACACCGGCGGAGGTCCTCCGATGACGACGTACGAAGCGGAAGTCGCCGACGGCGAACGCGCCCCACGGGAGACCAGGACCCCTCGGGTGACAGTTACGGGCGGTGCGCGGGTGGGAGACAAAAGGGCCGAAGGCGAAGCCAAGGCCACACGAAAGGTCGAAGGCCTCCTGCTCGGACTGGCCGCAGGCGACGCCGCCGGCTGGCCCGCGGCCCGCCACAGAGCCGCCCGCATGCCCAACTGGACCCGCCGCCTCACCCGCGAACTCGACACCTTCGCCGAACAGAACGCCACGACCACCCTCCCCGTCCCCATCGCCCTGAACCAGCCCCCCGAGCCCCTCCGCCTCGGCCCCTCCGACGACGCCGAATGGGCCGCCTTCGCCGCGGAAGCCCTCTTGCGCGCGGGCGACGACACCGTCCTGAACGACCTCAGCCGCGAACGCCGCACCCGAGCCGCGATCGACCTCACCTGGAACGCCCTCGCCGCCGAGGTCGCCGCCGCGGCGGACCGCGCCCCCGAGATCGAGTCCGCCGTCCTGCCCCTGCGGGCCCGCATCTCCGTCCGCGCCGGCCTCGGCAACCTCGCCGCGGGCCTGCGCCCGCCCGCCACCGGCCACGACAACCCGCACTACTTCGACGACGCCGCCTGCGTGCGCGCCTGCGTCCTGGCCGTGGCCCACCCCGGAGATCCCCGGAGCGCCGCCGACCTCGCCGAGTTCGACGCCCGCTACACCCAGGACGGCGACGGCGTCCACGGCGCCCGCGCGATGGCGGCGGCACTCGCCCTCGCCCTGGCCGGCGCCCATGTCGACGCCTGCGTCACGGCGGCCCTCACCGAACTCCCCGGGGAGACGGAGATCGGCCGCAACGCCCGGCACGCCCTGAAGCTCGCCGCCGACGCCGACAGCGCCTTCGCCCTGGTCCCGCCCCTGGAGCACCAGATCGTCGACCACGTCTACAGCTACGGCATCGCCGCCGCCGAGACGGTCCCGGTCGCCCTCGCCCTGGCCACCGCCGCCCGCGGCCGCGTCGCGGGGGCGATCCCCGCGGCGGCCTGCCTGTCCCGCGTCGCGGACTCCGCCCCGGCCCTGGTGGGCGCCCTGACCGGCGCCGTGGGCGGCGGCGCGTCGATCCCCGGCTCCTGGCGGGAGACCTGCCGCACCCTCTCCGGCTGCGTCCTCCCCCGCCTCACCGGCACCGACCTCGTAGAACTCGCCGAACTCCTGGAAGCCGTACAACCGGCCCGCCCGGGTGGATGATGCGGCCATGCAGCCCAAACCACACCAAAACGCACCCTTGGACGAGCGAATCACGAGCGCCCTCGTAGGCGCCGCGGTCGGCGACGCGCTCGGCGGCCCCGTCGAGGGCTACTCGCCCGAGCAGATCCTCGAACGCCACGGCGGCCGCGTCCACGGCATCGTCGGCCCCTGGCACGGCGACGACTGGCGCACCGCCCGCCCCCTCGCCCCGTACCACAAGGGCGACGGCCACGTCACCGACGACACCCTGATGACGCACGCCCTGGTCCGCGTCTACTCCCGGGTCCGCGACCACCTCGACGCCTACGCGATCGCCGACCACCTGGTCCCGGACCTGATGACCGAGCCGCGCTGGATCCCGGAACTGGAGTCCGAGGCCCTCCCCCTCCAGCGGATCTTCCTGGCGGAGAAATGGCTGGTGACGAGGATCCACTACGGCCATGCCGACCCGCGCGAGGCCGGCACCGGCAACATCGTCAACTGCGGTGCGGCGATGTACATGGCCCCGGTCGGCCTGGTCAACGCCGCCGACCCGCGGGCGGCGTACGCCGAGGCCCTCGACATCGCCGGCGCCCACCAGTCGTCGTACGGCCGTGAGGCGGCCGGCGTCCTGGCCGCGGCGGTCGCGGCGGCGTGCACCCCCGGCGCGACCCCGGACTCGGTCGTCTCGACCTGTCTCTCCCTCGCGAAGGACGGCACCCGGGCCGCGATCGAGCGGGTCTGCGAGGAGGCGTCCCGGCACCCGGACTTCGAGTCGGCGCTGCGCCCGTTGCGCGAGGCGGTGACCCCCTACGACACGGTGGGACCCGACTACCGTGCCCCTTCGCTCGGCGCCCGCCGCCCGTCGCGCCTGCACGCGATCGAGGAACTGCCCGTCGCGCTGGGCATGTTGCTCGTGGCGCGGGGCGACTACCGGCACGCGGTCCTCGGCGCGGTGAACTACGGCCGCGACTGCGACTCCATCGCCACGATGGCCGGCGCCCTGGCGGGTGCCCTGGGCTCGCCGGTCCCGGAGGACTGGGCCAAGACGGTCGCGGAGGCCAGCCGCCTGGACCTCTGGGAACCGGCGACCGCCCTCACGGCCGTGACCCGCGAGATCTTCGCCCGGGACGTGGCCCGCCGCCGCACCCACGAACACGCCTTCGCGTCCCTCGGAGGCCGGGAATGCTCCGACTGACCTGGGTCCAGCCGGAGGACCTGATCGGCCACGAGCTCCGCCAGGCGGCCCAGGACGGCCGCGAGCCGAAGGCGATCGCGGCCCGCTGGCGGGCGGCAGGCGGCCCGCAGACTCCGGCCACCGCAGGCGCGTCCCCCACCCCGGCGTCCCGCTACCTCCGGCAACTGGCGGAAGACCTCCTGGACGAACTGGCCGATCTCCCGAGCGCCTTGGCGGACGACGAACCGACGGACCTGGAGAGGATCCGGTCCGCCTGCCCCGAGTGGCCGGAGCCCGCGGGCACCCCGACGGCCCCCCTTCACCGCCTCGAAGCCGCCTGGCTCGGCCGAGCCACCGGCTGCCTCCTGGGCAAACCGGTCGAGAAGCTCCCCCTCACGGCCATCCGCCAACTCGCCCGGTCCACCGGCAACTGGCCCCTCACCACGTACTTCACCGCCCGGGGCGTCCCCGAGGACCTCCTCCGGCAGCACCCCTGGAACCGCCGCTCGGCACCCACCTCGCTCGCCGAGAACATCGACGGCATGCCCGAGGACGACGACCTCAACTACCCCCTGCTCAACCTCGTCCTCCTCCAGCGCCACGGCAGAACCTTCACCACCACGGACGTGGCCCGCACCTGGCTCGACGAACTCCCCGCCGGCCGCACCTTCACCGCCGAACGCGTCGCCTACCGCAACCTCCTGACCGGCCTGGAACCCCCGCACACCGCCCGTCACCGCAACCCGTTCCGCGAATGGATCGGCGCCCTGATCCGCGCCGACGTCCACGGCTGGACCAACCCCGGCCACCCGGCCGCGGCAGCCGCGCAGGCCCACCGGGACGCCACCCTCACGCACACCGCCAACGGCGTCTACGCGGCGATGTTCACGGCGGCCGCCGTCGCCACGGCCGCGACCGGCGAACACGACATCCACAGCTGCCTGCGCACCGGCCTCACCGTCGTTCCCCCACGCTCCCGACTGGCCCGAGCCGTCCGCGACGCCGTCCGACTGGCGCACGAGCACGAGGACTTCGACAGGGTCGTCGACGAACTCCACGCCACTCACGCCGACACGCACCACTGGGTGCACGCCGTCCCCAACACCGCCCTGATCGCCGCCGCCCTCACCCACGCGAACGGCGACTTCGCCGGCTCCATCTGCCGTGCCGTCAGCGGCGGCTGGGACACCGACTCCAACGGCGCCACGGCCGGCGGCATCGCCGGACTGCTGGCCGGACACCCCGCGGCACTGCCCGACCGCTGGACGGCGCCCCTGAAGAACCGGCTGTCGACGTCCATCGGCGACTTCAACGGCATCGGCTTCGACACCCTCGCCCACCTCACGCACCGGGAGATCCACCGCCCATGACCGCTCCCACGACCGCGCCCCTCACCGGCCTGCGCGTCCTCGACCTCGCCACCCTCTTCGCCGGCCCGATGGCCGCCACCCTGCTCGGCGACTTCGGCGCCGAGGTCGTCAAGATCGAGCACCCGACCAAGCCGGACCCCTCCCGCGGCCACGGCCCGTCGAAGGACGGCGTGGGCCTGTGGTGGAAGATGCTCGGCCGCAACAAGCGGACCATGACCCTGGACCTGTCGAAGCCCGGCGGCCGCGCCACCCTCCTGCGCCTGGCCGCCGGCACCGACGTGATCATCGAGAACTTCCGCCCAGGCACCCTGGAGAAGTGGGACCTGGGCTGGCCCGAGCTGTCGGCCGTGAACCCGCGCCTGGTCCTGGCCCGCGTCACGGGCTTCGGCCAGTTCGGCCCCTACGCGCACCGCCCCGGCTTCGGCACCCTCGCCGAGGCGATGAGCGGCTTCGCCGCGATCACCGGCGAACCCGACGCGCCCCCGACCCTCCCGCCGTTCGGCCTGGCCGACTCCATCGCGGGCCTGACGACGGCGTACGCGGTGATGACGGCGCTCGCCGCCCGCGACCGCACCGGCGAGGGCCAGGTCGTCGACATGGCCCTGATCGAACCGATCCTGGCCGCCCTCGGCCCCCAGCCCCTCTGGTACGACCAGCTCGGGCACGTCCAGCCCCGCACCGGCAACCGCTCCCCCAACAACGCCCCGCGCGGCGTCTACCGCACCGCGGACGGCACCTGGGTCGCCGTCTCCACCTCGGCCCAGTCGGTCGCGGAACGCGTGATGCACCTGGTGGGCCGCCCGGAACTGATCGACGAGCCCTGGTTCGCCACGGGCGCCGACCGCGCCCGCCACGCCGACGTCCTGGACGAGGCGGTCGGCGGCTGGATCGCCGCGCGCACCCGCACCGACGTCATGGCCGCCTTCGAGAAGGCCGAAGCGGCGGTGGCCCCGGTCCAGGACGTCCGGGACGTGATGCAGGACCCGCAGTACCAGGCCCTGGACACCATCACCACCGTCGACGACCCCGAACTCGGCCCGCTGCGCATGCAGAACGTCCTCTTCCGGCTCTCCGCCACGCCGGGCGCGATCCGCTGGGCCGGCCGCCCGCACGGCGCGGACACCGAGGAGGTCCTGACCGAGCTGGGCCTGTCCCCGGACGACCTCACGGCACTGCGCGCGGAGGGCGCCCTGTGACGGCGTACCCGCTCACCTGGCTCTACGTCCCGGGCGACCGCCCCCACGTGGTGGCGAAGGCCCTCACCTCCGGCGCCGACGTCGTCGTCGTCGACCTGGAGGACGCGGTCGCCGCCGACCGCAAGGCCTACGCCCGCGCCACCACCGCCGACCTGCTCGAAGACCCGCCGGCCGTCCCGGTCCACGTACGGGTCAACGCCCTGGAGGGCCCCTGGGGCGAGCAGGACCTCGCGGCCCTGGCCCCGGCTCCCGGGCTGTCCGGCCTCCGACTCCCCAAGATCACCTCACCCGCCGAGGTCCACCACGCCGCACGCCGAGCCGCTGGGGCCGACCTGTACGCCCTCCTGGAGACGGCCCTCGCCGTGGAACAGGCGTACGCCATCGCCGGCGCCCACCCGAACCTGCGCGGCATCGCACTCGGCGAGGCCGATCTGCAGGCCGACCTCGGTGTGCGCGGCGACACTGGCCTCGACTGGCCCCGCTCCCGGGTGGTCGTGGCAGCCAGGGCCGCCGGTCTGCCCCCACCGCCCCAGTCCGTCCACGCCGACACCCGCGACCTGGACGGCCTCGCCGCCTCCTGCGCCCACGGCCGCGCCCTGGGCTTCCTCGGCCGGGCCGCGATCCACCCCCGCCAGCTCGCGGTGATCGAGCGCGCCTACCTGCCCACCGGGGCGGAGATCGAGCACGCGGAGACGGTTCTCAAGGCGGCCGCGACGGAGCAGGGCGCCCAAGCCCTCCCGGACGGCCGCTTCATCGACGCGGCGGTCGTGACGGCGGCCCAGCGCACCCTGTCCCTGGCGCGCCGCCGCTGACATGCCGAGAGCGCCCGGGAAGCTTCCCGGGCGCTCTCGGCATGTCACATACGGCAGGCCGTCAGGTCTTCTTCCCCGACCCGGCCTCGTTCTTGGCCGCGTCCGCCTCGGTCTCGTCCGCGAGCTCGTCGTCCTTGCCGGCGTCCTCGGACTTCTCGCCGCCGTCGGCCTCGTCACCGGAGGCCGCGGCACCCGGCTCCACGACCTCTTCCCGCCCGGGCCGCTTCTTCGACGACAGCACCAGGTACGTCACCGCGAGCAGGAACACGAGGATCGCGGTCCAGACGTTCAGCCGGAGACCCAGGATGTGGTGGGCGTCGTCGACGCGCATGTACTCGATCCACGCCCGGCCCGAGCAGTACGCGGCGACGTACAGCGCGAACGCCCGGCCGTGTCCGAGGCGGAAACGGCGGTCCGCCCAGATGACCAGGAACGCCACGCCGATGCACCACAGCGACTCGTACAGGAACGTCGGGTGGTACGTGCCCGGCACCCGCCCGTCCGACGAGGAGGTGATCTCCAGGGCCCACGGCAGATCGGTGGGCTTGCCGTACAGCTCCTGGTTGAACCAGTTGCCCCAGCGGCCGATCGCCTGGGCGAAGGCGATGCCCGGCGCGACGGCGTCGGCGTAGGCGGGCATCGGGATGCCCCGGCGCCGGCAGCCGATCCAGGCGCCCAGTGCGCCCAGTGCGATCGCGCCCCAGATGCCGAGGCCGCCCTCCCAGATCTTGAAGGCGTCCACCCAGTCGCGGCCCTCGCTGAAGTACAGCTCGTAGTCCGTGATCACGTGGTAGAGCCGGCCGCCGACCAGGCCGAAGGGCACGGCCCAGACAGCGATGTCGGCCACCGTGCCGGCCCGCCCGCCCCGGGCGATCCAGCGCTTGTTGCCGAGCCAGACCGCGACGAAGACGCCGATGATGATGCAGAACGCGTAGCCGCGCAGCGGAACGGGGCCGAGGTACAGCACCCCGCGCGACGGGCTGGGAATGAAGGCAAGTTCCATGGCAAGGTCGACGCTACCGTGCCGCACCGGGCCCGCGGCAGGCAGCCCGGCTACGGGTCCATAACGGGGGCGTGAGAATGCCCCTTACCCCTTGTTCGCTTCCAGGACCATCTGCTTCAGCTTGGCCGGGGTCATCGTGCGGTCCTGGTAGATGTTCTTGCCGTCGAACAGCACGGTCGGCGTGCCCGAGAAGTCGCCCTTGTTGAAGGCCTCGTGGGACTTGGCGACCCAGCCGTTGTGCGTGCCGTCCTCGACGCAGGTGCGGAAGGCGGGGGTGTCCAGGCCGTCGACCTTGCCGGCCAGCTCGATCAGCTTGGCGTTGTTCGCGAAGGCGTCGTCGACTTCCGAAGGCTGATTGTCGAAGAGCACGTCGTGGTACGCGGGGAACTTCCCGGCGTCCTGGGCGCAGGCCGCGGCGTTGGCCGCGTTGCGGGAGCCGGTGCCGCGCATGTTGCCGTCGATGAGGGTGACCAGGTGGTACTCGGTCTTCAGCTGGCCGGCGTTCGTCAGCTCGTGGATCACCGGCCGGTACGCCGTCTCGAAGGACTTGCACGCGGGGCAGCGGAAGTCCTCCCACACCGTGAGCGTGGACTTGGCGCTGTCCTTGCCGACCGGGATGGCCAGGCTGTCCTTGCCCTGGGCTCCCGAGGGCGCCACGACCGGGCCCGCGGCCTCGCTGTCGTCGTCCTTGCCGGCGTTGGCCGCGACGACGCCGATCACCGCCGCGAGTCCCAGGACGGCGACGACGGCCCCGCCCACGATCAGCGCGCGTCGGCGCTTGTCCGCGGACTTCTGCTTCTCGCGCTCGACCGCCAGCTTCTCCCGGGCGGTGCGCTTTCCCTCACGGTTCTTCTCGCTCACACCCCGGAAACGAACCGGGGAGGCGCACCGCGCCTCCCCGGCCGCAGGTCCACCCGTACGAGGGACCTGTATGACTTCCCGGCTTCTTACGCCTGTCGGCGCACGCCCTTGGCGAGGTCGCCGGCGAGGACGCGCACGGCCTCCACACCGGCCGCGTCGTCCGGGGCGTCGAGCATGGCCTTGACGAAGGCCGAGCCGACGATCACGCCGTCGGCGAAGCCGGCTACCTCGGCGGCCTGGGCGGGGTTGGAGACGCCGAGCCCGACGCAGACGGGCAGGTCGGCGCGCGTGGCCCGGGTGCGTTCCACCAGGCCCTGGGCCTGCGAGCTGACGCTGGCGCGGGTGCCGGTGACGCCCATGAGGGAGGCGGCGTAGACGAAGCCGCTGCCCGCCGCGGTGATCTGCGCGAGCCGCTCGTCCTTGCTGCTGGGCGCGACGACGAAGACGGTGGCGAGGCCGTGCTTCTCGGCGTGCTCCCTCCACAGTGCCGACTCCTGCACGGGCAGGTCGGGCAGGATGCACCCGGCGCCGCCCGCCTCGGCGAGCTCGGCGGTGAACCGCTCGACGCCGTAGCGGTCGATGGGGTTCCAGTACGTCATGACGAGGATCGGCTTGCCGGTGGCGGCGTGGGCCTCGCGGACCGTGCGCATCACGTCGGCGATCCTGACGCCGCCGCGCAGGGCGATGTCGTCGGCGGTCTGGATGACGGGGCCGTCGAGGACCGGGTCGCTGTGCGGCAGTCCCACCTCGACGACGTCGGCGCCGCCGTCGACGACGGCCTTGATCGCCTCGATGCCGCCGTCCACGGTCGGGAACCCGGCCGGGAGGTAGGCGATGAGGGCGGAGCGCCCTTCGGACTTCGCCGTGGCGAGGGTGTCGCTCAACAGCTGGATGTTGCCGCTCACTTGGCGTCCCCCTCGATCTCGGCGGTGTCGGTGTCCGCGTCGGCGGCGACCTCGGCGTCGGTGTCGTAGAGGCCGAAGTAGCGGGCGGCGGTGTCCATGTCCTTGTCGCCGCGGCCGGACAGGTTGACCACGATCAGCCCGTCCTTGCCCAGCTCCTTGCCGACCTCCAGGGCGCCGGCCAGCGCGTGGGCGCTCTCGATGGCCGGGATGATGCCCTCGGTGCGCGACAGCAGGCGCAGGGCCTGCATCGCCGCGTCGTCGGTGACCGCGCGGTACTCGCCCCTGCCTGTGTCCTTCAGGTACGAGTGCTCCGGGCCGATGCCCGGGTAGTCCAGGCCGGCCGAGATCGAGTAGGGCTCGGTGATCTGGCCCTCGTCGTCCTGGAGGACGTAGGAGCGCGAGCCGTGCAGGATGCCGGGCTCGCCCGCGGTGAGGGTCGCGGCGTGCTCGCCGGTCTCGACGCCGTGCCCGGCCGGCTCGCAGCCGATGAGGCGGACGTCCGTGTCCGGGATGAAGGCGTGGAAGAGGCCGATGGCGTTGGAACCGCCGCCGACGCAGGCGACGGCCGCGTCGGGCAGCCGCCCGGCGCGCTCCAGGAGCTGGCGGCGGGTCTCGACGCCGATGACCCGGTGGAAGTCGCGGACCATGGCCGGGAACGGGTGGGGTCCGGCGACGGTGCCGAAGAGGTAGTGGGTGTGGTCGACGTTGGCGACCCAGTCGCGGAAGGCCTCGTTGATGGCGTCCTTCAGCGTGCGGCTGCCGGACTTCACGGCGATGACCTCGGCGCCGAGCATGCGCATGCGGGCCACGTTGAGGGCCTGGCGCTGGGTGTCGATCTCGCCCATGTAGATCGTGCACTCGAGGCCGAACAGCGCACAGGCGGTGGCCGTGGCCACGCCGTGCTGGCCGGCGCCCGTCTCGGCGATGACCCGGGTCTTGCCCATGCGCTTGGTGAGCAGGGCCTGGCCGAGGACGTTGTTGATCTTGTGGGAGCCGGTGTGGTTGAGGTCCTCGCGCTTGAGGAAGACGCGGGCGCCTCCGGCGTGCTCGGCGAAGCGGGGAACCTCCGTGAGCGAGGACGGGCGGCCGGTGTAGTTGACCAGGAGGTCGTCGAGCTCCCTCGCGAACTCCGGGTCGTGCTTGGCCTTGTCGTACTCGACGGCCACCTCGTCTACTGCTGCGACGAGGGCCTCGGGGATGAACTTGCCGCCGAACGCCCCGAAGTAGCCTTCGGGGTTGGGGGTTTGACCCTCGGGGTCGGGGATGAAGAACTGGCTGGGCATGCGGATACCTCACGGTGAGTGTGTTGGATGCACTAATCGCCGTGGGGGCGAGGACTATCTGTTGGCTGCGGGCCCGTTGGGGCTGGTCGCGCAGTTCCCCGCGCCCCTAGAGGGCGCGCTGCCATCGCATGCCGTTGACCTGCCCGGGCTCGTCACCGATGACGTACCGGACGCGGCGGCCGTGTACGCGGCGCGCGGGCGCACGGCAGCCGCGGGGGCGGCAGCCGCGCGCGAGGCGGGCGTACCGGTCCACGGTCGTCATGGTGAGAGTCATCGGGGCAAGCCTAGCGGGTGATCAGCTCCGGCCGTGCCGGAGTGCGGGGTGTTCGCCGGCCGCCACCAGGTCCGAGACCGCGGTCCTGGGATCCTTGCCGGTGACGAGGGACTCGCCGACCAGGACCGCGTCGGCGCCGGCGTTGGCGTAGGCGATGAGGTCGTGCGGGCCGCGGACACCGGACTCGGCGATCTTGATGATGTGGTCGGGGATCTCCGGTGCCACACGCTCGAAGGTGCCGCGGTCGACCTCGAGGGTCTTGAGGTTGCGCGCGTTGACGCCGACCACCCGGGCGCCGGCGTCGACCGCGCGCTCGACCTCGTCCTCGTCGTGCACCTCGACGAGCGGCGTGAGCCCAATGGACTCGGCGCGCTCGATGAGGGACTCCAGGGCGGGCTGGTCGAGTGCGGCGACGATCAGCAGCACGACGTCGGCGCCGTAGGCGCGGGCCTCCCACAGCTGGTAGGAGGTGACGATGAAGTCCTTGCGCAGCACGGGGATGTCCACCCGGGCGCGGACCGCCTCGAGGTCGGCGAGCGAGCCGCCGAAGCGGCGCTCCTCGGTGAGGACGGAGATGACGGCCGCGCCGCCCGCCTCGTAGTCCGCGGCGAGTCCGGCGGGGTCGGCGATCGCGGCCAGCGCGCCCTTGGACGGGCTGGAGCGCTTGACCTCGCAGATGACCTTGACGCCGTCGCCGCGCAGCGCGGCCGCGCCGTCCTTGGCCGCGGGAGCCTTCGCCGCGCGCTCCTTGAGCTCGTCGAGGCTGACGCGCGCCTGCCGCTCAGCGAGGTCGGCACGGACTCCGTCGATGATCTCGTCGAGCACACTCACGCGAGCGGCCCCCTTCCAGACTCTTGACAGTTCCAGCGACCGATCGAAAACCGATGGTCACTGCGATGGTATCCGCAGCGGGGCGTAGGCCTCACATCCGGTTGACGCCGGTCCCACTAGCTGGACATCCGCCCGTTGATCAAGGATGGAGCCAGCCACCGAAGGGCAGGTTCCGGACAACCGTGAAGACCAGCAGCAACGCCCCGAGGCTCCACACCAGCCCCGGGTGGGGGTCCATCCGCAGGGAGCGCCCGCGGACCGCGTGGACCACCCATACGGTCCACAGCACGGCGAAGCCCACATAACCGACGGTCGCGAGCGCGTTGGCGTGCAGCGCCGCCAGGACGTCCCCGTGGACGAAGGCGTGCGCGCTGCGCAGTCCGCCGCAGCCGGGGCAGTAGAGGCCGGTGTAGCGCAGCAGCGGGCAGACGGGGTAGTGGCCGGGCTCGTTGGGGTCCACGGTGCCCACGTAGGCGAAGGCGGCGGCCACGGCCGCGAGCACGCCGGCGGGGACGGCCAGGCGGCTCGGGACGCTCGGCGTCACCCTTCGGCTCTCGGCGTTCACGGTATGCATTGTGCCCCTCACGCGCGTGAAGGGCGGTCCCGGCACTCGCGTGCCGGCCGCCCCTCACGTGAGGACGTGCTCCGCGGATCGTGCCGCGGGGGTCAGCTCCCGGCGCCGGCCGGCTCGCGGTCGCCCGTGGTCCGGTGCGGCTGGTGCAGTTCCTTGGGCTGGCCCAGGCCCATCATCCGCATGATGCCGCCGACGACACCGCCGAGCAGCACGACCACCATGCCCGCCCAGAAGCCCAGCGGCTGGTCCATCACCATGAACGCGCCCGAGACGCAGAAACCGATGAAGGCGATCGTGACACCGGTCCAGGCGGCCGGGGTGTGACCGTGGCTGCTGCCCGCCATTGCTTGCTCCTCGTTGCTGTGTGCGTGTCTGAGCAGGACGCTCGGGCCCATTGTCCCGCACGCGCGCCTGCGGAGTGAGCGGGGGTGCTCCCCCGGTCCCCCGTGTGGGCTCAGGCCCCGGTCGGGTCCTCGCCGCGGTCGAGTGCCTTCCACAGGTCCTCGGGGCGGTCGGGGTCGACGGCGGGGGCCTTGCGGCGCGGCTGGGGCGTGCCGCCCCGCTCGTAGCGGCCGGACATGGCGGGCCACAGCCGGCCGTAGCGCAGGGCGAGCAGCCCGGCCAGGAGGATCAGGACGCCGCCGACGGCCGCGACGTACGGCCAGGCGGTGTGGCTGAGGGCGTAGACGGAGGCCGAGGTGTCGCCGGAGGCCTGGGCGGCCTGCTCGTCGAGCGCGGAGCTGTCGGAGGCGCCGAGCAGGGCCGCGACGACGATGCCGACGCCGGAGAGCGCCAGCAGCGCGGCGACGACGAAGCGGCCGGCGCGGCGGACGGCGAAGACGGCGACGAGCGCGGCGAGGCCCACTATGGCGAGCGCCGCGGGAACACCCGTGACGTCGCTGCCCTTGGCGGTCAGGGGGAAGGCGCCACCGGCCACCGTCGCCGTGCCCTGCGACCACTGCTGCCGGGTGGCGAGCAGCGCCACGGCGGCGCCGAGCGCGCCGCTCAGCAGGGCGACGGCGAGGCTCAGGCGGCCGGCCCGGGCGGATCCGGGGGCTTCGGAACGGGGGTGAGGTACAGCAGTCACGTACCCCACTATCGCCTGAACCCCGGGCGAACCGTCACCCGGGGTTCATCTCAGGCCTTTCCCAGCCGGTTCGCCGTGTGTACGGCCCTGAGGACCGCCGCCGCCTTGTTGCGGCACTCGGTGTCCTCGGCGACCGGGTCGGAGTCGGCGACGATGCCCGCGCCGGCCTGCACGTACGCGGTGCCGTCCCGAAGGAGGGCGGTGCGGATGGCGATGGCGGTGTCGGAGTCGCCGGCGAAGTCGAGGTAGCCGACGCAGCCGCCGTACAGGCCGCGCCGGGACGGTTCGAGTTCGTCGATGATCTGCATGGCGCGGGGCTTCGGGGCGCCGGAGAGGGTGCCGGCCGGGAAGCACGCGGTGAGGACGTCGAAGGCCGTGCGGCCCTGGGCCACGCGGCCCGTCACGGTCGAGACGATGTGCATGACGTGCGAGTACCGCTCGACGGACATGAAGTCGACGACCTCGACCGAGCCGGGCTCACAGACCCGCCCCAGGTCGTTGCGGCCCAGGTCGACGAGCATCAGGTGCTCGGCGCGCTCCTTGGGGTCGGCGAGCAGCTCGTCGGCGAGGGCCTGGTCCTCCTGGGGGGTGGCGCCGCGCCAGCGGGTGCCGGCGATGGGGTGGACCATGGCCCGGCCGTCCTCGACCTTGACCAGGGCCTCGGGGGACGAGCCGACGACGTCGAACCCGTCGAAGCGGAACAGGTACATGTACGGGGACGGGTTGGTGGCCCGCAGGACCCGGTAGACGTCCAGCGCGCTCGCCGTGCACGGGGTCTCGAAGCGCTGGGAGGGGACGACCTGGAAGGCCTCGCCGGCCCGGATGCGCTCCTTGATGTCCTCGACGGCCACCTGGAAGTCGGGGCCGCCCCACAGCGCGGTGTACTCGGGGAGCTCGGAGGGCGGGAGGACGGCCGGGGGCTGGGCGACCGCGCGGGAGAGGTCGGCCTCCATGGCGTCGAGGCGGGCGACGGCGTCGGCGTAGGCCTCGTCGACACCCGTCTCCAGGTCGTTGTGGTTGATCGCGTTGGCGATCAGCAGGACCGAGCCCTCCCAGTGGTCCATGACGGCCAGGTCGCTGGTGAGGAGCATGGTCAGCTCGGGCAGCTTCAGGTCGTCGCGCTCGCCGGGGCCGATCTTCTCCAGGCGGCGGACGATGTCGTAGCCGAGGTAGCCGACCATGCCGCCGGTGAAGGGCGGCATGCCCTCCTGGTGGGGCGTGTGCAGGGCATCGATGGTGGCGCGCAGGGCGGCGAGGGGGTCACCGTCCGTGGGGACGCCGACGGGCGGGGCGCCGAGCCAGTGGGCCTGCCCGTCGCGCGCGGTCAGCGTCGCCGCGGACCGCACGCCCACGAAGGAGTACCGGGACCACGAGCGGCCGTTCTCCGCGGACTCCAGCAGGAAGGTGCCGGTGCGCTCGGCGGCGAGCTTGCGGTAGAGCGCGACCGGGGTGTCACCGTCGGCGAGGAGCTTGCGGGTGACGGGGATGACCCGCCGGTCGGTGGCGAGCTTGCGGAAGGTCTCGAGGTCCATGGCCGCTGACCTTACTGATCCGTGGCGGAGCCGTCGGAACCGCCGTCCTTGAGCAACACGTCGGTGTCGAAACACGTGCGCGCGCCCGTGTGGCAGGCGGCGCCGACCTGGTCGACCTTGACGAGCACGGTGTCGGCGTCGCAGTCCAGGGCGACGGACTTCACCCACTGGAAGTGGCCGGAGGTGTCGCCCTTGACCCAGTACTCCCGGCGGCTGCGCGACCAGTACGTGCAGCGGCCGGTGGTCAGGGTGCGATGCAGCGCCTCGTCGTCCATCCAGCCGAGCATCAGCACCTCTCCGGTGTCGTACTGCTGGGCGATGGCGGGCAGGAGGCCGTCGGGGCTGCGCTTGAGGCGCGCGGCGATCTCCGGGTCGAGGCGACTGGGCGTGCTGGTCATGACGACTATTGTGCCGCGCGCCACTGACAGGCCAGGTGGAGTGTCCACTGGGCGGACCCTGCCGCCGGTCGTAAGGTGGGCCGCATGTCGACCCATGCCAAGCGTGAACGACTCCTCCTCGCCGATCTGTTGGAGACCGCGGGCCCGGACGCGCCCACCCTGTGCGAGGGCTGGACGTCCCGGGACCTCGCCGCGCACGTGGTGGTGCGCGAGCGCCGCCCGGACGCGGCCGGCGGGATACTGATCAAGCAGCTCGCGCCACGCCTGGACAAGGTGATGGCTGAGTACACCGACAAGCCGTACGAGGAGCTGATCCAGCTGATCCGTACGGGTCCCCCGCGTTTCTCCCCCTTCTCCCTCAAGCCGGTCGACGAGGCGTCGAACATCATCGAGTTCTACGTCCACTCCGAGGACGTCCGCCGCGCCCAGACCGACTGGTCGCCGCGCGACCTCGACCCGGTCTTCCAGGACGCCCTGTGGTCCCGCCTGGAGCGCACCGCCCGCCTGATGGGCCGCGGTGTCCCGACGGGTCTGGTCCTGCGCCGCCCCGACGGCCAGACGGCGGTCGCCCACCGCGGCACCCCGGTGGTCACCGTGACCGGCGAACCGTCCGAACTGGTCCTGTTCTGCTACGGCCGCCAGAGCGCTGCCAAGGTCGACCTGGACGGCGACGAGAACGCGATCGCGAAGCTCCACGAGACGAAGCAGCTCGGGATCTGAGGGCAGCTCCGCATCTGAGGGCATGAAGAAGCCCCGGCCGCTCCATGCGGCCGGGGCCTTCAGCAGACGGGGGCGTCACCGCACCGGGTGCCCCGCCTCCCGCAGCGTCTCCTTGACCTGGCCTATGCGCAGATCCCCGAAGTGGAACACCGACGCCGCCAGCACCGCGTCCGCGCCCGCCTCGACGGCCGGGGGGAAGTCGGTGAGCTTGCCGGCGCCGCCCGAGGCGATGACCGGGACCGTGACGTGCCCCCGGACCGCCCGGATCATCTCCAGGTCGTAGCCGTCCTTGGTGCCGTCCGCGTCCATCGAGTTGAGCAGGATCTCGCCCGCGCCCAGTTCGGCGGCCCGGTGGGCCCACTCGACGGCGTCGATGCCGGTGCCCTTGCGGCCTCCGTGGGTGGTGACCTCGAAGGAGCCTGACTCCGTGCGGCGGGCGTCGACCGACAGGACCAGGACCTGGCGGCCGAAGCGCTCGGCGATCTCGCGGATCAGGTCGGGGCGGGCGATGGCGGCGGTGTTGACGCCGACCTTGTCCGCGCCCGCGCGCAGCAGCTTGTCCACGTCCTCGGTCGTGCGGACGCCGCCGCCGACCGTGAGCGGGATGAACACCTGCTCGGCCGTGCGGCGCACCACGTCGTACGTGGTCTCGCGGTTGCCCGACGAGGCGGTGATGTCCAGGAACGTCAGCTCGTCGGCGCCCTCGGCGTCGTACACCTTGGCCATCTCGACGGGGTCGCCCGCGTCGCGCAGGTTCTGGAAGTTGACGCCCTTGACGACCCGGCCGTTGTCCACGTCCAGGCAGGGGATGACTCGGACCGCCAGGGTCATGAATCCTGCTCCTCTGATGTCCCTCTGATTGCTTCCACTTCCACCGACACCAGGACCCGGGAGTCGATGAAGCCCTGCACGACCAGCAGGGTCGTGACCGGGCGTACGGCGTCGAACAGTTCCTTGTGGGCCCGGCCCACGGCGTCGACGTCCCGGGCGTGTGCCAGGTACACACGGGTGCGGATCACGGACTCGGGTGCGAGCCCGAACTCGCCGATCGCCTCCAGGGCGGAGGTGAAGGCCACCTTGGCCTGCTCGTACGGGTCGCCGTCGCCGTAGAGCACATCGCCCTTGAAGGCGGTCGTGCCCGCGACCAGCACACGGTCGCCCGCCGCCACGGCGCGTGCAAAACCGAAGGACTCTTCCCAGGGACTTCCGCTCTGCACACGCCGCACGGTCATGACGACACAGCCTCCAAGGCCTCTTCCAGGGTGAACGCCTTCGCGTACAGCGCTTTCCCGACGATGGCACCTTCGACACCGAGCGGGACGAGGTCGGCGATGGCCCGCAGGTCGTCGAGCGAGGAGACCCCGCCGGACGCCACGACCGGGCGGTCGGTGGCGGCGCACACGTTGCGCAGCAGTTCCAGGTTCGGGCCCTGGAGCGTGCCGTCCTTGGCGATGTCGGTGACGACGTATCGCGCGCAGCCCTCCTTGTCGAGGCGCGCCAGCGTCTCGTAGAGGTCGCCGCCGTCGCGGGTCCAGCCGCGCCCGCGCAGGGTCGTGCCCCGGACGTCGAGCCCGACCGCGATCTGGTCCCCGTGCTCGGCGATGACCTTGGCGACCCACTCCGGCGTCTCCAGGGCGGCCGTGCCCAGGTTGACGCGCTTGCAGCCGGTGGCGAGGGCGGCGGCGAGGGTGTCGTCGTCGCGGATGCCGCCGGACAGCTCCACCTTGATGTCCATGGCCTGCGCGACCTCGGCGATCAGTTCCCGGTTGTTCCCGGTGCCGAACGCGGCGTCCAGGTCGACCAGGTGCAGCCATTCGGCCCCGGAGCGCTGCCAGGCGAGGGCGGCCTCCAGCGGGGAGCCGTACGAGGTCTCCGAGCCGGACTCGCCGTGCACCAGGCGGACGGCCTGGCCGTCACGGACGTCCACGGCGGGGAGGAGTTCGAGCTTGCTCACAGTGTTCCGATCCAGTTGGTGAGGAGCTGGGCTCCGGCGTCGCCGGACTTCTCGGGGTGGAACTGCGTGGCCCACAGGGCGCCGTTCTCGACGGCCGCGACGAACGGCTTGCCGTGCGTGGACCAGGTGACCTTGGGGGCCTCCAGCGCCGGGTTGTGCGTCTCCAGCGACCAGTCGTGGACGGCGTAGGAGTGCACGAAGTAGAAGCGGGCGTCCGGGTCGAGGCCGGCGAACAGCTGCGAACCGGGCGCCGCCTCGACGGTGTTCCAGCCCATGTGGGGCACGATCTCGGCCTGGAGCGGCTCGACCGAGCCGGGCCACTCGTCCAGGCCCTCGCTCTCCACGCCGTGCTCGATGCCGCGCGCGAAGAGGATCTGCATGCCGACGCAGATGCCCATGACCGGGCGGCCGCCCGACAGCCGGCGGTCGACGATCCAGTCGCCGCGCACCTCGCGCAGGCCCGTCATGCAGGAGGCGAAGGCGCCGACGCCGGGCACCAGCAGGCCGTCGGCGTTCATGGCCTTGTCGTAGTCACGCGTGATCTCGACGTCCGCTCCCGCGCGGGCGAGGGCACGCTCGGCGGAACGGACGTTGCCGAAGCCGTAGTCGAAGACGACGACCTTCTTCCGCGTCTTCAGGGGGTTGCTCAATTCCACACCTCCAGCCTCACGACACCGGCCGCCAGGCACATCGCGGCGCCGATCGACAGCAGCACGATGAGGCCCTTGGGCATCTTCTGCTTGACGAAGGAGTAGATCCCGCCGGCGAGGAAGAGGCCGACGACGATCAGCAGGGTCGAGGTGCCGTTCACAGGGCGCCCTTCGTGGACGGGAGGATGCCGGCCGCGCGCGGGTCGCGCTCGGAGGCGTACCGCAGGGCCCGGGCCAGCGCTTTGAACTGGCACTCCACGATGTGGTGCGCGTTGCGCCCGTAGGGGACGTGCACGTGCAGTGCGATCTGCGCCTGGGCCACGAAGGACTCCAGGATGTGCCGGGTCATGGTGGTGTCGTACTCGCCGATCATCGGCGCCATCTTCTCGGGCTCGGTGTGCACGAGGTAGGGGCGGCCGGACAGGTCGACGGTGACCTGGGCGAGGGACTCGTCCAGCGGGACCGTGCAGTTGCCGAAGCGGTAGATGCCCACCTTGTCGCCGAGGGCCTGCTTGAAGGCGGCGCCCAGGGCGAGGGCGGTGTCCTCGATCGTGTGGTGCGAGTCGATGTGCAGATCGCCCTCGGTCTTCACGGTCAGGTCGAACAGACCGTGCCGGCCGAGCTGGTCGAGCATGTGGTCGTAGAAGCCGACGCCGGTGGAGATCTCCGTCTTGCCGGTGCCGTCGAGGTCGATCTCGACGAGGACCGAGGTCTCCTTGGTCGTCCGCTCGATTCGGCCGACGCGGCCTTCGCGAGTCATGAAGTCTGCTCCTTCTTCAGTGCACGGACCGCGTCGAGGAACGCGTCGTTCTCTTCGGGGGTTCCGGCGGTGACCCGGAGCCAGCCGGGCACGCCGTTGTCCCGGACCAGGACGCCCCGGTCGAGGATCTTCTGCCAGGTCCGGTGGGAGTCCTCGAACCGGCCGAACTGCACGAAGTTCGCGTCCGAGGCGGTCACCTCGTAGCCGATCGCGAGCAGTTCGGTGACCAGGCGGTCCCGTTCGGTCTTGAGCTGCTCGACGTAGCCCAGCAGCGTGCCGGTGTGCTCCAGGGCGGCCAAGGCGGTCGCCTGGGTCACGGCCGACAGGTGGTAGGGCAGCCGGACCAGCTGGACGGCGTCGACGACGGCCGGGTGCGCCGCGAGGTAGCCGAGGCGCAGGCCCGCCGCGCCGAACGCCTTCGACATCGTGCGGGAGACGACGAGGTTCGGGCGGCCCTCCAGCAGCGGCAGCAGCGAGGCGCCGTGACTGAACTCGATGTACGCCTCGTCGACCACCACCATCGACGGCTTCGCCGCCTGCGCGGCCTCGTACAGCGCGAGGACCGTCTCGGGCGGAACCGCGGTGCCCGTGGGGTTGTTGGGGGTGGTGACGAAGACGACGTCCGGCTGGTTCTCGGCGATCGACTTCTCGGCGGCGGCGAGGTCGATCGTGAAGTCCTCGTTGCGGGGACCGGAGATCCAGCCCGTGCCCGTGCCGCGCGAGATGAGGCCGTGCATCGAGTACGACGGCTCGAAGCCGATGGCCGTGCGGCCCGGACCGCCGAAGGTCTGCAGCAGCTGCTGGATGACCTCGTTGGAGCCGTTGGCCGCCCAGACGTTGGCCACGCCGACCTCGTGGCCGGAGGTGTCGGTCAGGTACTTCGCCAGCTGCGTGCGCAGCTCGACCGCGTCCCGGTCCGGGTAGCGGTTGAGGTTCCGGGCCGCCTCACGCACCCGCTCGGCGATCCGCTCGACGAGCGGCTCGGGCAGCGGGTAGGGGTTCTCGTTGGTGTTCAGCCGTACAGGGACGTCCAACTGGGGCGCGCCGTAAGGGGACTTGCCGCGCAGCTCGTCCCGTACGGGGAGATCGTCGATACGTACGTCGCTCACTTGCTCTCAGGTACCTTCCAGCCGAACCTCGCCTTGATCGCCGCGCCGTGTGCCGGCAGGTCCTCCGCCTCCGCCAGCGTGACCACGTGATGCGCGACCTCGGCCAGCGCGTCCTCGGTGTAGTCGACGATGTGGATGCCGCGCAGGAAGGACTGGACGGACAGGCCCGAGGAGTGGCACGCGCAGCCACCGGTGGGCAGGACGTGGTTGGAGCCGGCGGCGTAGTCGCCGAGGGAGACCGGGGCCCAGGGGCCGATGAAGATCGCGCCGGCGTTCCTGACGCGGTCGGCCACGGCGGTGGCGTCGGCCGTCTGGATCTCCAGGTGCTCGGCGCCGTACGCGTCGACCACCTTGAGGCCCTCGTCGACACCGTCGACCAGGACGATCGCGGACTGCCTGCCCTTGAGGGCCGGGACGATCCGGTCGTCGACGTGCTTGGTGGCGGCGACCTGCGGGTCCAGCTCCTTCTCGACCGCGTCGGCGAGCTCGACGGAGTCGGTGACGAGGACGGCGGCGGCCAGCGGGTCGTGCTCGGCCTGGCTGATCAGGTCGGAGGCGACGTGCACCGGGTCGGCCGTGTCGTCGGCGAGGACCGCGATCTCGGTCGGTCCGGCCTCGGCGTCGATGCCGATCTTGCCGGTGAAGTAGCGCTTGGCGGCGGCGACCCAGATGTTGCCGGGGCCGGTGACCATGTTCGCGGGCGCGCAGGACTCGGTGCCGTAGGCGAACATCGCGACGGCCGTGGCACCGCCGGCCGCGTACACCTCGTCGACGCCGAGCAGCGCGCAGGCGGCGAGGATCGTCGGGTGCGGCAGGCCGCCGAAGTCGGCCTGGGCGGGAGAGGCGAGCGCGACGGACCCGACGCCGGCCTCCTGCGCGGGCACCACGTTCATGATCACGGAGGACGGGTACACGGACCGGCCGCCGGGCGCGTAGAGCCCGACGCGCTCGACCGGCACCCACTTCTCGGTCACGGTGCCGCCGGGGACGACCTGGGTGGTGTGCGTCTCACGGCGCTGCTCGCGGTGGACGATCCGGGCGCGGCGGATGGACTCCTCCAGGGCCGCGCGCACGGCCGGGTCGAGCTCCTCCAGCGCGCGCGTGAGCGCGGCGGCCGGAACCCGTACCTGGTCGAGCCTGACCCCGTCGAACCGCTCGGCTGCGTCGATCAGCGCCGCGTCGCCCCGATGATGCACGTCCTCGCAGATCGGACGCACCTTCTCGAGGGCGGCCGCTACGTCGAAGTCGGCTCGGGGCAGCAGGTCGCGCAGGGCGGGGCCCTCGGGAAGGGCGTCGCCGCGCAGATCGATTCGGGAGATCACGTGCTCAATTCTCTCAGACCCGGGTGAGGCACCGTCCGCGCGTATCAATGGCTGATACAGAACGCCGCAGCAACCCGGAAGATCACCTTCACGTCTTGTGTTCGGGGCGTCACGCAGCGGGCATGAACAGGTGTACGAGGCAAGTGACCCGCGAGTACCCGGGGAGGAAGGAAGAGCTGTGACCGAGGGGGCCGGCGTCCGTGCCGGGGATCTGCCCGATGACCTGACCGCGACCGAGGCCGGCATGTGGCAGGCCTTCCGCAACGGCACCGTGTACGACCTGAGCAGCGGCGACACCGTGGTGGACGATCCGCACGGCGGCCACCCCTGGGGCGAGGAGCGGACCGTACGGGCCCGGATCGTGTGCTGGCTGCTCCTCGACGGCCCGCCCGCCCTGGCCGGCCGTGTGTCGTCGCTGAAGCTGATCGGTGTGCAGGTCAGCGGCTCGCTGGACCTCGCGGGCGGCACAGTGGTGCCGTACGTCGAGATGCGCCGGTGCCGGTTCGAGCAGGACGTGCTGCTGCCGGAGGCCCGCTTCACCACCCTGCGGATGGTGGACTGCTCGGTGCCCCGGCTGGAGGCGGCCCGGGTGCACACCGAGGGCGATCTGCACCTGCCGCGCTGCCGCTTCCACCACGGCATCCGGCTCACGGACGCGCAGATCGGCACGGACCTGATGCTCAACCAGGCGATCGTGCACCGGGACCGCAGCGGCCGGTCGATCGCCGCGGACGGCATGACCGTCGGACAGGACTTACAGGCGGAGCTGCTGGAGTCGCACGGCGAGCTGAGCCTGCGCGCCGCCACCATCGGCGTGTCCCTGAGCCTGCGCGGGGCGCGTCTGTCCAACCCCTTCGAGCGGCTGGCGCTGAACGCCCCGCAGCTGACCGTCGAGCGCAGTCTGTATCTCACCCCGGCGGGGGTCGGCGCCCAGGCGATGAGCGGGATGACCCCGGCGCAGGGGACCCGCATCCAGCGCTTCGCGTGCGAGGGCGGGATGCGGCTGGACGACGGGCGGTTCGGCGACGCCGTCGACTTCGAGCAGGCCCGGTTCACCCTCACCGACGACCAGGAGCTGTCGCTGCGCCGGGTGCAGACGCCGGAGCTGCGGTTCCTCGGGGAGCAGCCGGTGCGCGGGCGGGTGGTGCTGTCCGGGGCGAAGGTCATCAACCTGATGGACCGGGCGGACGCCTGGCCGGGCCCCGGGCGGCTGCACATGGGCGGCTTCGCCTACGAGAACCTGGTGCCGCGCGGGCCGTTCCCGCTGGCCGAGCGGCTGGACTGGGTGGCCGCGGCGACCGCCGAGTACAACCCGGAGCCGTACGAGCGGCTCGCGTCCGTGCTGCGGGCCGGCGGGGAGGACGAGGACGCCCGCGAGGTGCTGCTCGCCAAGCAGCGCCGACATCGCGAGAGTCTGCCGATGGCGGCCAAGCTGTGGGGCTACGCGCAGGACTGGACGGTCGCCTACGGATACCGGCCGGGCCGGGCCGCGGTGTGGATGGCGGTGCTGTGGGCGGCGGGCTCGTTCGCCTTCGCGCAGGCCGGCCATCCGCCGATGAAGCGGGGCGAGCATCCGGAGTGGAACCCCACGCTCTTCACCCTCGATCTGCTGCTGCCGGTCATCGACCTGGGCCAGGTGGGTTTCTGGCAGCTGCGGGGGGCCTGGCAGTGGCTGGCGACGGCGATGATCCTGCTGGGCTGGATCCTGGCGACGACGGTGGCGGCGGGGGCGACACGACTGTTGCGGCGCAACTGATGGTGCTGGTGTGACCACAGTCATTGAACGGTCACGGTTTTACGCTCTCTTGACCATTGGATGTACAACTTTCCGTAGGTTCCATGAACGGTCTGGCGCCGTCATGACCAGCGGACTTTCAATGGTCGGCACCATGGCAATGCAGCTCCCGTTCATCCGCACGAGCCGGATGGCAAGGACCGCCCCCCACCTCGTCGGCGAGCCGCGGGCCGACGACGAGGTGCTGCTCGACGCGCCCGACGCCCGGCTGAGCCCGGCGCTGGTCGCCGCGGCCCGGGGCGACCACGTCCCGGCCGCCTCGCTGCTCCTGGCCACCCGCGTGGCCTCCGAGTGGGAGCGGCGCGACCGGTACGTGACCCGGCTGGCCGCCTTCGCCCGCTCGCGGCCCGAGTGGCTGGACGCCTGGCTCGCCACCGCCCCGCAGGACCCCGACGCGCTGCTGGTCGGGGCCCAGCTGGCGGTGGACCGCGCCTGGCAGTCACCGGCCCGGGCCGAGCTGCTGCGCGAGGTGAGCCCGCTGATCACGGCCGCGGCCCGCGGCGACCAGCGGGACCCGGTGCCGTGGCGGCTCGCGCTCGACCACGCCCGGGGCGCCCAGGCCGGGCACACGTACTTCGAGGAACTGTGGGCGGCGGCCGTCCGCCGTGCCCCGCACCACTACGGGTGCCATGTGGCGGCCCTGCGCTACCTGGCCACCTACTGGCACGGTTCGCACCACGAGTGCTTCGACTTCGCCGACCGGGCCGCCCAGGACGCTCCCGCCGGCGCGCTCGTCCAGGCCCTGCCGCTGCGGGCGGCCTTCGGCTACCTCACCGACGACTGCGGGCCCGAGATCCCGCGCGAGCGGCTGGACGCGGCGGCCGACCGGGCGATCGCGCTGTCCCCGCGGCTGCCGGCGGCCGACCCCTGGCCGGCCCGGATGCGCAACCTGCTGATCTTCGTCCTGGTGTGCCTGGAGCGCTGGCCGGACGCCACCGAGCAACTGCGCCTGAACGGCCCGTACGCCACCTCCTTCCCCTGGGACCGGGTGTCGGACGACCCCCTCGGGCACTTCCTGCGGGTGCGCGAGGGCATCCGGGTCGGGGCGGCCGGGAACCCGTCCGGGCATCCACGGAATGAACGGGGCGGGCGAGCCCGTCCCGGCGACCATTAGGCTTTTACGTCGTGACCACCGTCCGGCTCCCCCTCTTCCCCCTGAACTCGGTGCTGTTCCCGGGGCTCGTGCTCCCGCTCAACGTCTTCGAGGAGCGGTATCGCGCCATGATGCGCGAGCTGCTGAAGACGCCCGAGGACGAGCCGCGCCGGTTCGCCGTCGTGGCGATCCGCGACGGCCACGAGGTGGCCTCGACCGCGCCCGGCATGCCCGACCCGACGGCCCTGCCCGAGCGGGGACCGGCCGCCGGTTTCGGCCCGGACCCCGTCAAGGCGTTCCACAAGGTGGGCTGCATCGCGGACGCGGCGACGATCCGGGAGCGCACCGACGGCTCCTTCGAGGTGCTGGCGACCGGCACGACCCGGGTGAAGCTGCTGTCGGTCGAGGCGTCCGGGCCCTTCCTGACGGCCGAGCTGGAGCCGTTGGAGGAGGAGCCGGGCGACGAGGCCGCGCCGTTGGCCGAGGGGGTGCTGCGGTCCTTCCGCCAGTACCAGAAGCGGCTGGCCGGGGCGCGGGAACGGTCCCTGGCGACGGGGGCCGACCTGCCGGACGAGCCGGGCGTGGTGTCGTACCTCGTGGCGGCCGCGATGATGCTGGACACCCCGGCCAAGCAGCGCCTGCTCCAGGCCCCCGACACGGCGTCCCGTCTGCGCGACGAGCTGAAACTCCTTCGCTCCGAGACGGCGATCATCCGTAGTCTGCCGTCGTTGCCGGCGTCGGAGCTGACGCGCGGCCCGATGAGTCTCAACTGAGCGGATCGGCATGGCGAAGAAGTCGAAGAAGCAGCAGCAGCCGGGCGGCACCCCCGCGACGGTGGCCCTCACGGCGGCGGGCGCGGCGTACACGGTCCACTCCTACGACCACGACCCCGCGCACCCCTCCTACGGCGAGGAGGCCGCCGAGGCCATGGGTGTCTCCCCGGACCGTGTCTTCAAGACCCTGGTCGCAGACGTCGACGGCACCCTGACGGTCGCGGTGGTCCCGGTGGCGGGCCAGCTGGACCTGAAGGCCCTGGCGGCGGCGGTCGGCGGCAAGCGCGCCACGATGGCCGACCCGGCCCTGGCGGAACGCACGACCGGCTATGTCCGGGGCGGCATCTCGCCCCTGGGTCAGCGCAAGAAGCTGCCGACGGTCCTCGACGCCTCCGCTTCGGCGCACGCGACGATCTGCGTGTCGGCGGGCAGGAGGGGCCTGGAGGTGGAGCTCGCCCCCGACGACCTGCTCGAGCTGACGGAGGCGGTCCTGGCGCCTATCGGCCGTTAGCGGCGGGCGGTCCCGGATACGGGCTCTCGCCGAACTCCGGCTCAGGGTCTCGGGGTCCGAACAGCGCCATGAGCCCGAGATGCAGCACCAGTGCGGCAAGCGGCCAGGCCAGCAACGCCCCCTTCGCGCCCAGCTTCAGCGGCGCGGTGAACGTCACGCCCCGCCCGACTTCCCGCGCGTGCGCGATCACGTCCTCGGCGGGCCCGAGCCACACCCCGACCCGCCAGGCGAGCAACGACCCGAGCAGCCCTCCGAGGGCCAGCCCCACCACCAGCGGCACGCCCCCGCGCCGCCGCAGCAGGAAGACGACCAGCGCGCTGACGGCCCCGAAGCCCAGCCCGAGCAGCGTGAACGTGCCGTCGACACCGATGGCCTGCTCCCCCTCGGTGTCCTTGAGGTAGACGACCCAGCTCTTCTCGACCACGTCACCGACCAGCGGCACGTGCGGCGCGAGCCACCACCACAGCACTCCGAGCAGCACCCCGCCGAGCGCCACGGCCACCGCGACCACGGCGGCCTCCCGCAGTTCCGTCTTCATCCCGGGGCCGTCCTGTCCGTACCAGCCGTGCCCGGCGTACTCGGCGTGCTGGGACCCGGGAGCCGCCGGCCCGGCGTCCTGCCATGCGTCCTGTGCGGAGCGTTCGTGCGGCGGCGGTGGCGGAGTCAGTGGTGCGGTCACCCTGCCATCGTGCCAGGCCCGCTTGTGTGCTGCGTCACCGGACGACCGCTCCGCGCTCAACGGACGGCCGCCCGGCGGTACGCCCAGGTCGCCACGGCCAGCGAGACGACGCCCACGACCCCGCACACGGCGAGGTCACCGAGCACGAAGGCCCAGTCGGGACGCGGTCCGAACGTCCGCGCGAAGGCCTCCACGCCGTACGTCGACGGCAGCAGGTCCCGCGTGAAGCGCACGGCCTCCGGCATCCGGTCCGCCGGCAGCACGCCCAGCAGCAGCGCCGCCGACATGCCCAGCTGCCCGAGCAGCGTGGCCAGTTCCGGCCGGGGCGCGAGCAGCCCCAGCGCCGCACCGAGCCCGGCGAGCGCGGCGCCCGCGAGCGGGATCACGGCCATGAGGACCCACAGGTGGGCCATCGGCAGCCCGAACAGCACGCAGCCGAACACCGCGGTCACGACGGTCCCGGGCACGGTGAACGACGCGTACGCGCCCGCCGCGCCCAGCACCACGGCCGCCGGCGGCACCGGCAGCGTCGCGTAGTGGTCGAGCCCGCCGCTGGCCCGCAGCTGCCCGAAGTACTGCGCGAGCAGGTTCAGCGCGACGAAGGCGACCACCAGGACCGACGACCCGGCGACGACGGCCTGGGCCTCCCGCCCGTCGTCCACGACCCCACGCATCAGGATCATGATCCCGATCGACTGGAACGTCGCCACGAACAGCAGCGGGATCCGCGCCACCCTCGCCCGGGACAGCTGGGCCCGGTACACGGCCGCCAGCGACGGCCACAGCCGCGCCCGAGGTCCGAGCTCGGCCGCTCGCGCGGCGGGCTCCTCCGCGGCCAGGGCACTGCCCGGCAGGACATCGGCGGGTACGACACTCACGTCGCGCTGCTCCCCTTCGCTCGGGTCCACTGCGGCAGTCGTCTTCGGTACGTATGCGGCGGCCGGTGTGCTCACACCTTCACCAGCCCCTGCTGCACGGCACCGCCGAGGGCGAGGTACACGTCCTCCAGGCTCGGCGTGGCCAGGGTGAAGTCGTCCAAGGCGGCGAAGGCGGCCCCGCCGGTGACGGTCGCGACGACCGCCCGGGCCTCCTCGGGCCCGAGCCGGAGCGTCCAGCGGCGGCCCGACTCCACGACACGGTCCTTCAGCGCGGCCACCTCGGGCACGTGCAGCGGAGCCGCGTCCCGCCACACCAGGTCGACGCGCACCTCACCGGCGACCTGCTCCTTGAGCCCGGCGGGGGTGTCGCAGGCGATCACCCGCCCCCGGTCGAGGACGGCCACCCGGTCCAGCACCGTCTCGGCCTCGATGACGTTGTGGGTGACGAGCAGCACGGTCGTCCCGTGCTCGGCCCGCCGCCGGTCGACGGCGGACCACACGGCCCGCCGCGCCACCGGGTCCATGCCGGTGGTCGGCTCGTCCAGCACGAGCAGCGGACGCTCCCCCACCAGGGCCGCGGCGAAGCACGCCAGGCGCCGCTGGCCCCCGGAGAGCTTCTTCAGCGGCCGCCCGGCGAGTGGGGCGAGCCCCAGCTCGTCGAGGACGGCGTCCCGCTCGGCCCGCGCCGTCCGTACGTCCAGACCGCGCAGCCGCCCGGTGGTCTCGGCGGCGAGCGACACGGTCAGCTCGTCGAGGGCGGTGGACTCCTGCCCGAGGTAGGCGAGGATCCGCGCGGCCCGCTCGGGGTGGCGCACGATGTCGTGCCCGAGGATCTCCACACTGCCGCGGTCGGGCCGCATCAGCCCGGTCATCTGGCGCACGAGGGTGGACTTGCCGGCGCCGTTCGGGCCGAGCAGGCCGAAGATCTCGCCGCGGCGGATGTCCAGGGTCACGTCGTCCGTGGCCCGCACCTCGGGTGTTCCGGGGGTGCCGCGCCGGCCCCGGACCGCCGGATAGGTCTTGGTCAGCCCGCGCACCGCGCACACGACGTCACCATCGTGCCGAAATGCCTGTGCCGCGCGCTTACTCACAAGGGACGAGACTACGGGGTCGGCGACCCCGGTCCGCTCTCGGGTCGGTCCATACCGGGAAATCCGCCGGCAAAGAACTCAGTCGTCGAGGGGTGGGTGCTCCACGCCCGTGCGCACGCTGATCTCCCGCCAGAAGCCCGCCCGGATGGCGTACCGGTCCCGCTCGTCGATCTGGTCGTCCTTGTGGGCGAGCAGGCCGAAGCGGGCGGCGTAGCGCAGCAGCTCGCCGTCGACGCGGTGCGGGATCCGCGGGTACATCCCGGACAGTTTCTGCAGGTGGTTCTGGTCGCCGAGGCGTTCGACCCAGCGCCGGGCGAAGACCTGCCCCACCTCGAACGGGTCACCGCCGACGGTGGTGATGTCCTCCTCGCGGTCGGCCCACCGCTGCTCTGCCGTGGTCAGCTGGGCGAGCGTCGGCATCGAGGCGGCCTCGGGGGGCTCGGCTGTGGGCCGGTCGACCCAGCCTTTGTCGGAGGACCACCGGAGGGTGGCGGAGGCGGGGGGCTGGGCCGGCTGGGTGCCGGGGGCGCGCAGGGCGGCGAGGTCTTTGGGCGTGGGGACGCCTTTGGCGGCGGGCACCCGCTCTTCGGTGCCGTTCTGCCCGGGGCCGGCCGCCGGGTGCCGGGGCTGCGGGGCGGGCCGTTCGGTCGTGGCACCGAGCGCGGACTCGGGCAGCGGCGCGGAGAGGATCGCGGCGATCTCGGGCCGGGGCGCGGGCTGCGGCGCGCACACCCCGGTGTAGTCCTTGGCGCGGACGGCCTTGGTGATCCACGTGCGGTCCAGGACGCGCCGCTCGTCGGCTTCGGCGACCAGGTCCTCGGACTGGTTGTAGTCGCCGTCGGCGGCCTGGACGGCCCACAGGTGGACGGCGACGCCGTGCTCCTTGGCGGCCATCATGCCGGGCAGCAGATCGCCGTCGCCGGTGACGAGGACGACGTCGGAGCAGGCGCGGTTGCGGGCCAGTTCGGTGAGCTCGGCGTGCATCGCGGCGTCCACGCCCTTCTGCGCCCAGCGGCCGTCGCTGCGGGTCAGGGCGCCGAGCCGGACGGTGACCCGGGGCATCACGCGCAGCCTGCGGTGCTCGGGTTGCGGGACGCGGTCGGGGGCGCCGTCGAACCAGTAGATGCGCAGCAGCGGCTGCTGTGTGTCCGATTCGGCGCGTTCCCGCAGCCCCTGGATGAGAGCGGTGTGGTCGATGGTGATGCGGGACCGCGAGGGCTCCCCGGCGAGGAGACTCGCCGCGGCTCCCAGCAGATACCCAGCGTCCACCAGGACGATGCAGCGGTCCACGCGACTCACCCTCTTCCCAGGAGGTTTGCTTCGGGCTTGCTTCGAGTCTGCCCGACCGCGCGGAGGTTAACGGCCGGAACTCGATCTTCGGCGTGGCGTTTCGGGACTTCCGGCTCCGACCACCCCTGTCACGCACGGTAATTGTCCGACATGCGATCGTTGTCGGCCTGTGTGAATCTGGTCCCGGCCCTGGCCCCTAGTCCCCCACAGGAGGCATCACCATGGCCAAGAACAAGAACCGTGACCGTAAGCAGCAGCGTCCCACCGAGCGTGGCCAGCGGGCGGACCGCAGCCCCGCCTCGCAGGCGGAGCCCCAGACCGAGGTCGAGGTGACCCCCGGCGAGATGGCCCCGACCGGCAAGCGAAAGCGCAGCTTCGGCCACAACTGACATCTGCGTGACGGGTTGTTGAGCCCACGCACATGCACGAGGGGCGTACCCGCAACCGGGTACGCCCCTCAAGCGCATCAAGAGCCCTGCGTCACCCCGCCAGGCAGGACGGTCCGAGCAGCACCTTCAGGTCGCCGAAGAGCGCCGGGTCCGGCTTCACCCGGTGCCGGTCCAGCCGCAGCACGGTCGTCTTGGTCGGTCCCTGGAGCTTGATCCGGACCTCGCTGTCGCCCTTGTGGTGGCTGAGGACCTCGCCGAGGCGGCTGACCAGCGGCGGGGTGACCCGGGTGGCCGGGATGGTGAGGACCACGGGCGCGTTGGTGCCCGCGTTGGACAGGTCCGGGACCATCAGCTCCATCGCGACGAGCCGCGGGATGTCCTCGCGCTTGTCGAGGCGGCCCTTGACGAACACCACGGCGTCCTCGACGAGTTGGGTCGAGACGAGCTGGTAGGTCGCGGGGAAGAACATGCACTCGATCGAGCCGGCGAGGTCCTCGACGGTGGCGATGGCCCAGGCGTTGCCCTGCTTGGTCATCTTGCGCTGCAGGCCCGAGATGATGCCGCCGATGGTGACGACCGCGCCGTCGGAGTGCTCGCCTCCGGTCAGCTGGGAGATGCCCGCGTCGGCCTTGTCCGACAGGATGTGCTCCAGGCCGAACAGCGGGTGGTCGGAGACGTACAGACCGAGCATCTCCCGCTCCTGGGCGAGCAGATAGGTCTTGTCCCACTCGTCGGGGGAGAACTCCACGTCGAGCCCGAAGCCCGGCTCGCTGGTCTCGGCCTCGCCCATGCCGCCGAAGAGGTCGAACTGCCCCTCGGCCTCCTTGCGCTTGACCGCGACCACGTTGTCGATCATCGGCTCGTAGTGCGCGGTGAGGCCCTTGCGGGTGTGGCCCATGGCGTCGAAGGCGCCGGCCTTGATCAGCGATTCGGTGGTGCGCTTGTTGCAGACCACCGCCTCCACCTTGTCGAGGTAGTCCGGGAAGGAGACGTACTTCCCCTTGGCCTTGCGGCACCTGATGATCGACTCGACCACGTTCGTACCGACGTTGCGGACGGCGGAGAGGCCGAAGAGGATCACGTCGTCGCCCTGGGCCGCGAAGTTGGACATCGACTCGTTGACGTCCGGCGGGAGCACCTTGATGCCCATGCGGCGGCACTCGTTGAGGTAGACGGCCGACTTGTCCTTGTCGTCCTTCACGGACGTGAGCAGCGCGGCCATGTACTCGGCGGGGTGGTTCGCCTTGAGGTACGCCGTCCAGTACGAGACGAGTCCGTACGCGGCGGAGTGCGCCTTGTTGAACGCGTAGCCGGCGAAGGGGACCAGCACGTCCCACAGGGCCTGGATGGCTTCGTCGCTGAAGCCCTTCTTGCGGGCGCCCTCCTGGAAGAGGACGAAGTTCTTCGCGAGCTCCTCGGGCTTCTTCTTGCCCATCACGCGGCGGAGGATGTCGGCCTCGCCGAGCGAGTAGCCGGCGATGATCTGGGCGGCCTTCTGCACCTGCTCCTGGTAGACGATCAGGCCGTGGGTGACGTCCAGGACCTCCCTGAGCGGCTCCTCCAGCTCCGGGTGGATCGGTGTGATCTCCTGCTGCCCGTTCTTGCGCAGCGCGTAGTTCGTGTGGGAGTTCATTCCCATCGGGCCCGGGCGGTACAGGGCCGACACGGCGGAGATGTCTTCGAAGTTGTCCGGCTTCATCAGCCGGAGCAGGGAGCGCATGGGGCCGCCGTCGAACTGGAAGACACCGAGGGTGTCGCCGCGCTGGAGCAGTTCGAAGGTCGTGGGGTCGTCGAGCGGGAGGCTCAGGAGGTCGATGTCGACCCCCTTGTTGGACTTCACCATCTTGACGGCGTCGTCCATGATCGTCAGGTTGCGCAGGCCCAGGAAGTCCATCTTCAGCAGGCCGAGCGACTCGCAGCTCGGGTAGTCCCACTGGGTGATGGTGACCTTGTCCGTGTGCCTGACCCAGACGGGCACGTGGTCGGTGATCGTCTCGCTGGACATGATCACGCCGGCGGCGTGCACGCCCATCTGCCGGACCAGGCCCTCGACGCCCTTGGCGGTGTCGATGACCTTCTTCACGTCCGGCTCGTTCTCGTACATCGCCCGGATCTCGCCCGCCTCCGAGTAGCGGGGGTGCTCGGGGTTGGTGATGCCGTCGAGGTTGATGCCCTTGCCGAGGACGTCGGCGGGCATGGCCTTGGTGAGGCGGTCGCCCATCGCATACGGATAGCCCAGCACGCGCGCGGAGTCCTTGATCGCGTTCTTGGCCTTGATGGTGCCGTACGTGCCGATCATGGCGACCTTGTCGGCGCCGTACTTCTCCGTCACGTACCGGATCACCTCGACGCGCCGGCGCTCGTCGAAGTCGATGTCGACATCGGGCATGGAGATGCGCTCGGGGTTGAGGAACCGCTCGAAGATCAGTCCGTGCGGGATGGGGTCGAGGTCGGTGATGCCGAGGGCGTAGGCGACGATCGAGCCGGCCGCGGAGCCTCGGCCGGGGCCGACCGCGATGCCCTGCTTCTTGGCCCACATGATGAAGTCGGCGACCACGAGGAAGTAGCCCGGGAAGCCCATCGAGATGATGGTGTCCATCTCGTACTCGACCTGCTTCATGCGGTCGTCCGGGATGCCGTCCGGGAAGCGGCGGTTCATGCCGCGCAGGGTCTCCTCGCGGAACCAGCTGACCTCCGTGTACCCCTCCGGGATGTCGAACTTCGGCATCAGGTCGCGCTTCTGGAACATGCCCGTGGTGTCGACCATCTCGGCGATCAGGCGGGTGTTGGCGCAGCCCTCCTGCCAGGCGTCCGAGGAGTCGATGGCGTACATCTCGTCCGTGGACTTCAGGTAGTAGCCGGTGCCGTCGAACCTGAAGCGGTCGGGGTCGGAGAGGTTCTTGCCGGTCTGGATGCACAGCAGGGCGTCGTGTGCGGACGCCTCGTGCGAGTACGTGTAGTGCGAGTCGTTGGTGACCAGCGGGGGGATGCCGAGCTTCTTGCCGATCTCCAGCAGGCCGTCGCGGACCCGGTGCTCGATCTCGATGCCGTGGTCCATCAGCTCCAGGAAGTAACGGTCCTTGCCGAAGATGTCCTGGTAGTCGGCGGCGGCCTTCAGGGCCTCGTCGAAGTGGCCGAGGCGCAGCCGGGTCTGGACCTCGCCGGAGGGGCAGCCGGTGGAGGCGACGATCCCCTCGGACCACTGGGAGATGGTCTCCTTGTCCATCCGGGGCCACTTCTGCAGCCAGCCCTCGGCGTAGGCGTCGGAGGACAGCCGGAAGAGGTTGTGCAATCCGGTCGAGTTCACCGCCCACATCGTCTTGTGGGTGTAGCCACCGGAACCGGAGACGTCGTCCCGCTTCTGGTGCGGCTGGCCCCACTGGATCTTGCGCTTGTTGCGCCGGGACTCGGGCGCGACATAGGCCTCGATCCCGATGATCGGGGTCACTCCGGACTTCTGGGCGGTATGGAAGAAGTCGTACGCGCCGTGGAGGTTGCCGTGGTCGGACATGGCGATGTGCGTCATGCCCATCTCGTTGCACGCGTTGAACATGTCCTTCAGCCGCGCGGCACCGTCCAGCAGCGAGTACTGGGTGTGGACGTGCAGGTGCGTGAACGGCGGCTTTGACACGGCTGCGGCCTCCAGAGAGAACAGGGGTCGAATGGGGCCCGGCAGGCTGCGGACAGTCTGGGGGACAGCGTCGAAGTCTATGCCTCGGCACTGACACCCGGAGGGCTGACCCGCGTACCTTCGTCCGAGGGTTCGCGGGCACTCCCGCGGACCGCCGCACGTTAGGCAGAGGGCGGACCAGCCGCCCTGAAACGCATGCACCAGGAGGCACCCAGCGATGTCGTTCCCGCAGCTCGACGACGAGCACCGCGGTGAGGAGATCCTCGCCGTCTTCGACACCGCCTTCGGCCGGCTGCTGGCGGCCGACCCGGCCGCCTTCCGCGTGAAGTTCCGGAAGATGGCGGCCTCGGCCTTCGCCTTCTACCGGGGTACGGCGTGCCTCTTCTACCACGACATGGACGAGGAGAAGCGGGGCGGCCCGTACCTGGACGAGCGCACCTCGCGCGTGTGGATCCACGGCGACCTGCACGCGGAGAACTTCGGCACGTACATGGACGCCAACGGCCGCCTGATCTTCAACGTCAACGACTTCGACGAGGCCTATGTCGGCCCCTTCACCTGGGACCTGAAGCGCTTCGCCGCCTCCATCGCGCTGATCGGGTACGCGAAGGCGCTCGGCGACGAGCAGATCACCGAGCTGGTGACGATCTACGCGGGCGCCTACCGCGAGCGGATCCACGCGCTGGCGACGGGCGCGAAGAGCGACGAGGTGCCGCCGTTCACGCTGGACACGGCGCAGGGTCCGCTGCTGGACGCGCTGCGTGACGCCCGCTCGCTGACCCGCTTCGGCCTGCTGGACTCGATGACGGAGATCCGCGACTTCGAGCGCCGCTTCGCCTCGGGCGGCGGCTCCGTCGAGCTGGACGCGGCCACGCGCTACAAGGTCCTCGCCGCCTTCGACGGCTACCTGGAGACGCTCCCGGACAGCTCGCTGGCCCGCCCGGACTCCTACCGAGTGAAGGACGTCGTCGGCCGGCGCGGCATCGGCATCGGCTCGGCGGGTCTGCCGTCGTACAACATCCTGCTGGAGGGGCACAGCGACGCCCTGGAGAACGATGTCGTGATCTACATCAAGCAGGCCCAGACCCCGGCCGTCTCCCGGCACATCACGGACCAGGCGATCCGCGGGTACTTCCAGCACGAGGGACACCGCACGGTGATCTCCCAGCGCGCCCTCCAGGCGCACGCCGACCCGTGGCTGGGCTGGACCGAGCTGGACGGCGCGGGCCAGCTGGTCGCCGAGATCTCGCCGTACGCCGTGGACCTCGACTGGGGCGACATCGACGACCCGGAGGAGATCGCCCTGGTGGTGGCCGACCTCGGCCGGGCGACGGCCACGATGCACTCGGCGGCGGACGACCAGTCCGGCGAGTCCCTGGTGCCGTTCTCCACGGAGCGGGCCATCGACGCGGCGCTCGCGGCCGACGAGGAGGGCTTCGCCCCCCTGCTGGTCGACTTCGCGCACCGCTACGGCGCACGCGCGCGTGCCGACCACCAGACCTTCGTGGACCTGTTCCGCAACGGACGGATTCCGGGTCTGTAACCGGCTTTGGCCATCCGCTCACTCACAGGCATCCTTTAGGGGTCCCTTACCGGCCCCCATGACAGACTCTCCTTTCGCTATGGACATATCCGGGATCCAGCTCAGAGCCGTACGCGCGGCGCTGTTCACGACGGTGGTCGTGACGCTCAGCACCGCGTCGCACGTGCTGCTGTCCCGGGCCCCGCTGCCGGTGGGCACGGTGGCCGCGGTCGCCGCCTCCGTGTTCGTGATCGCGTTCGCCCTGGCGGGCCGCGAGCGCTCCTTCGGGAGGATCGCGGCCCTGCTGATCCCGCTGGAACTGGCCGCCGACACGGTGTTCACCACGGGCCAGCACGCCTGTTACGGCCGGGCGGGCGGGCCGGTCACCGGTCCCCTGCGCTCGGTCGGCCTGGACGTGCTCTGCGGCGGCGGCGAGGTCGGCACACCCCTGGCCCGGATGGCCGGGGCCACCGGCACCGACCGGCTCGCTGCCGCGGCCGCCCTTGCCGACCCCGCCACCGCCTGGCTGCTGCTCGGCGCGCACATCGGCGTCGGGCTCCTCGCCGCCGCATGGCTGCGCCGCGGCGAGCGCGCCCTGGCCCAGCTGCTGCGGGCGGTGACGGCGACCACGTTCCGGCCGCTGCTGCTGGCGGTCGCCGCGGTCGCGGTGGAGCGGGCCCCGGCCGGGCGGCGCCTGCCGGCGCGCGCCGCCGACCGCACTCCCACCGCCCGCGACCGGATCCTCGCGTACTCCCTGGGACGGCGTGGACCGCCGTGCTCACCCGCCCTGGCATGAGGCACTTTCGAGCACCGGCAGTCCCCCTTACGTATTCCGCACACGCAGGTGTGCGCGTCCCCCACGGAGAACATCACCATGAGCAAGCGGAACACCCAGGCGGCGAAGACGGCGGCCCGCGAGCGGCTGCGCGTCGAGCGTGAGCGCGAGGCCAAGCGCGCGAAGGTCAAGCGGCAGGTCATCGTCGCCTGCTCCATCGTCGGCGTGCTGGCGATAGCCGGCGGCATCGGGTACGCCGTCGTCCAGGCCAACAAGCCCAGCTACTGGGAGGGCCAGAAGGACGCCAAGGTCACCGCCCCGGCCAACACCACGGGCACCGACGGCACCACGGTCGTCATCGGCAAGGACTCGGCCAAGAAGACCCTGAAGGTCTACGAGGACCCGCGCTGCCCCGTGTGCGCCCAGTTCGAGCAGACCGTCGGCCCGACCGTGAAGAAGGACATCGACGGCGGCAAGTACAAGATGCAGTTCGTCGGCGCCACGTTCATCGACAACAAGGACAACGGCGAGGGCTCCAAGAACGCCCTGAGCGCCCTGGGCGCCGCGCTGAACGTCAGCGACAAGGCGTTCCTCGACTACAAGGCCGCGCTGTACTCGGCGAAGTACCACCCGGACGAGACGACCGACAAGTTCAAGGACGACAGCTACCTCATCAAGGTCGCCGACACCGTCCCCGAGCTGAAGAACAACAAGAAGTTCCAGGACGCGGTCGAGAAGGGCACCTACGACGCCTGGGCGATGGCCATGTCGAAGACCTTCGACGACAACAAGGACGGTGTCACGGGCACCCCGGGCTTCGTCATGGACGGCAAGCAGCTCACCGCCGACAACCAGGGCACTCCGCTGATGACCGTGGCCGACTTCAACAGGGTCGTGGGCGAGGCCCTCAAGAAGTGACGGCAGGTCAGGGACCGGCCGGCATGTGAAGAGCGGGCGAACTTCGCGAGTTCGCCCGCTCTGGCGCGTACCGATCAGTAACCTGATCGGTCGTGACCAGTCGATACAGATCATCGAAAACGTCAGAGGGCCTCAACTCCCTCACCCCGCGCCGCCGTACGGTCGTCAAGGCCGCGGCGGCGACCGCTGTCCTGGCCGGCCCGCTGGCGGCGACCCTGCCGGCGCGCGCCGTCGACCAGGCCCCCGCCTTCCTGCACGGCGTCGCCTCCGGTGACCCGCTGCCCGACGGCATCCTGCTGTGGACCCGCGTCACCCCGGTCCCGGAGGCGATACCCGGCTCCGGAGTCGGCCCGGACACCGAGGTGAGCTGGGTCGTCGCCAGGGACAAGGCGTTCAGCAGCGTCGTCGCCAAGGGCTCCACCACCGCGACGGCCGCCTCCGACCACACCGTGAAGGCCGACATCCGCGGCCTGCAGCCGGGCACCGACTACTGGTTCCGCTTCTCCGCCGGCGGCACCGACTCCCCCGTCGCGCGCACCCGCACCGCCCCGGCGCACGACGCGGCCGTCCCGGGCCTGCGCTTCGGCGTCGTCTCCTGCGCCAACTGGGAGGCCGGCTGGTTCTCCTCGTACCGCCACCTCGCGGCCCGCGGCGACCTGGACGCCTGGCTGCACCTCGGCGACTACATCTACGAGTACGGCACCGGCGAGTACGGCACCCGCGACAAGGTCGTCCGCCCGCACGCCCCGGCCCACGAGATCGTCACACTCGCCGACTACCGCATCCGGCACGCGCGGTACAAGACCGACCCGGACCTCCAGGCGCTGCACGCCACGGCCCCGGTCGTGGCGATCTGGGACGACCACGAGCTCGCCAACGACGCCTGGTCGGGCGGCGCGGAGAACCACACCGAGGGCGCGGAGGGCGCCTGGTCCGCCCGTCAGGCCGCCGCCAAGCAGGCCTACTTCGAGTGGATGCCGGTGCGTCCGGCGATCGCGGGCACCACCTACCGCCGGCTGCGCTTCGGCAAGCTGGCCGACCTCTCGCTGCTGGACCTGCGCTCCTTCCGCTCGCAGCAGGTCAAGGTCGGCAACGGCGACGTCGACGACCCGGACCGCACGCTCACCGGCCGCGCCCAGCTCGACTGGCTCAAGGCGGGGCTGACGTCGTCCGACACCACCTGGCGGCTGGTCGGCAACTCCGTGATGGTCTCGCCGTTCGCCATCGGCTCGCTCTCCGCCGACCTGCTGAAGCCGCTGGCCAAGCTGCTGGGCCTGCCGCAGGAGGGCCTCGCCCTCAACACCGACCAGTGGGACGGCTACACCGACGACCGCCGCGAGATCCTGGCGCACCTGCGGACCAACGCGATCCGCAACACGGTCTTCCTCACCGGCGACATCCACATGGCCTGGGCCAACGACGTGCCCGTGGACGCCGGTACGTATCCGCTGTCCCCGTCGGCCGCCACGGAGTTCGTCGTCACGTCGGTCACCTCCGACAACCTCGACGACATCGTCAAGGTCCCGGAGGGCACGGTCTCCGCGGTCGCCTCGCCGGTCATCCGTGCCGCCAACCGCCATGTCCACTGGGTCGACACCGACCGGCACGGCTTCGGCGTCCTGGACATCACGGCCGAGCGCGCGCAGATGGACTTCTACGTCATCTCCGACCGCACGAAGCACGACGCGACGGCCAAGTGGGCCCGCTCGTACCGCACCCGCAGCGGCACGCAGAAGATCGAGCGGGTCTACGCCCCGGTCTGAGCCGGCCCTCTCAGAGGGTGTCGAGGAAGCCGAGTGCCACCCGCCAGGTGGCCTCGGCGGCCTCCTCGTCGTAGTCCGGCAGGTCGGGGTCGGTGTAGAGGTGGCCGGCCCCGGCGTACCGGTACACCTCGACGTCGGCGCCGGTGCGGCCCATCTGGAGGTACCAGGCGCTCAGCCAGTCGTCCGTCTCGAAGGGGTCCGGCTCCGCCACGTGCAGCTGGACCGGCAGGTCCTCCACCGTGACATCCGGCGCGATGTCCGACGTGCCGTGCAGGAGCAGCAGGCCGCGCGCCTTGTCGTCGCCGAGGGCGAGGGTCTGGGCGATGGAGGCGCCGAGCGAGAACCCGGCGTACACCAGCCCGCGCTCGGAGTAGGGAGCAGCGGCCAGCACGGCCCGCTTCAGCAGCTCCTCCTTGCCGATCTTCTCCTTGTGCTCCATGCCCTCCTCGACCGACTCGAACGTGCGCCCCTCGAAGAGGTCGGGCGTCCACACTTCGTGTCCGGCCGAACGCAGCCGGTCAGCGGCCTGGAGCACCGCGGGCCGCAGTCCATGGGTCGAGTGAAAGAGCATGATGTTCATGAGGCCATGGTGCCAGCCGGGTGTGACAACCCGAGATCACGGCACTACCCATGACGCCGCAGAAGTCACATGTTCATGCACCCCCCGAGCCGGTTAGGTTCGGGGGCATGGAGAACCTGCTACGACCGCTGATCGTGGTCGGTGGCTCGGTCGTGCTCACGCTGGTGATCGGCTGGGCGACCGACTTCCTGCTGCGCAAGGCCGACGAACGGCACCACGAGACCCCCTTGTGGGGTCTGCTCCGCCGTGGCCGCATTCCCTACATGCTCGTGCTGTGCGCGGCCCTGCTGAGAGGGTCGTACGACGAGGCACAACTGCTTCCGAGCCGCGACGAGGGCGTCGGCCGGGTGCTGACCCTGGTGCTGATCGGGTCGGCCGCCTGGCTGGTGATCCGGATCGCGGCGGCGATCGTCGAGACGTCGTACAGCCGGTACGCCAACGCCCGGGCCCACCGCGACCCGGCCAGGGTCCGCCGGGTGCGCACCCAGGTGACGCTGATCATGCGGGTGGTGTCCGCGATCGTCGGGGTGGTGGCCGCGGCGAGCATGCTGCTGACGTTCCCGGCGTTCCGCGCTGCGGGCGCCTCGCTGCTGGCCTCGGCCGGAATCCTCGGCATCGTCGCCGGTGTCGCCGCGCAGTCCACCCTGAGCAACATGTTCGCGGGGTTCCAGATCGCCTTCGGCGACATGGTGCGCATCGGGGACACCGTGGTCGTGGACGGCGAGTGGGGCACCGTCGAGGAGATCACCCTGACGTTCCTGACCGTCCACACCTGGGACGAGCGCCGGATCACCATGCCGGTGTCGTACTTCACGTCCAAGCCGTTCGAGAACTGGTCGCGCGGCACCCCGCAGATGACCGGCATCGTCTTCTGGCACGTCGATCACTCGGCGCCCGTGGAGGCCATGCGCGACAAGCTCCGCGACATCCTGCGCGAGTGCCCGGCCTGGGACGGCCGCGCCTACAACCTGTCCGTCACGGACACCACCCCGAACACCATGCAGGTGCGGGCCCTGGTGACGGCCAAGGACGCGGACGACCTCTGGACGGTGCGGGTCGCGGTCCGCGAGCAGATGATCGGCTGGCTGTCCGACGAGCACCCGTACGCCCTGCCCCGGGTCAACACGGCCGACGCGATCCGCCCGCCGTCCCAAAACGGCAATGGCCACCACCCCTCCTCGGACGGCGTACCGGCCCAGCAGCGCCGCTACCACGGCAACGGCTCGGGCCGGTCAGAGCGCTGACGGCACGGGCCGACGCCCGCACGGACGACAGGAGGGCTGCCCGCGGCGCGGGCAGCCCTCCTGTCGTCTCCCGGGTCAGTGGCCGCGCTCGGCGCCGCCGTTGACCTGGATGATCTGCGAGGTGATGTGCCCGGCGCCCGGGGAGGCCAGCCAGTGCAGGGTCTCGGCGACGTCCCCCGGGGTCCCGGCCCGGCCGTTCGACGTCTCGCCGATGAGCCGCGCCCGCCGCTCCTCGGCCATCGCGTCCCCGAAGAACTCGGTGTCCTCGATGTACCCGGGCGCGACCACGTTCACGGTGATGCCGCGCGGCCCCAGCTCCCGGGCCAGATCATGGGCGTACGGATGCAGCCCCGCCTTGGCCGCCGCGTACGCCCCGCTCCCGGACCCCCGGTAGGCGGCGATGGAGCTGAGGAACAGCACCCGTCCGCCGGGCTCGGCGAGCCGCGGCTTCAGCGCCTCGGTGAGCAGGACGGCGGTCAGGGTGTTGAGCCGGAAGTTCACGCTCCAGGTGTGCGCGACGGCCGCGAGCGGATCGCCACCCGGGGCATCCGGTTCGAGCAGCCCGCTGCCCCCGGCGCTGTGCACGAGCACGTCCACAGCCCCCAACTCCCGCTCCACGAAGGCGGCGACACCGCGCACGTCCTCCGGCTCGGCGAGATCGGCCGCGTACGTCAGCGCGCCGGGCACCTCGGCCTTCTCCAGCACCTCGGCCCGCCGCCCGAGCAGCAACACCCGATCGCCGCCGGCGGCGAACACCCGGGCCGCCGCGAGCCCAATTCCCGTTCCTCCACCACTGATCACTACATTCCGTGCCATACCGACGACCCTACGACGCCCCGGCCGTCCGCCGTCAAACCGGCAGCCGCAGCCACCCGCTCACCGCAGGCTACGGACGTCGAGGTGCCGCAGAACCCGGTCCACCACCTCGGGATCCGCCCCCGGCTCACTGCGCGCCGCCAGCACCTCGTGCCGTGCCGCACTCAGCATCTCCTGGTGGATCCGCCGCACCCGCTTCACCCGCCGGGCCCCCTCCCGGTACGCCTCCCGCCGCTCGTCCTCGGCCAGTTCGGGACTGATCCGCACCCCGATGTCGTAGGCCCGCCGCAGCATCTGCTCGGACAGTTCCTCCGGCAGTTCCTCGTCCCCCTCGAGCTCCCGCAGCCTGCGTTTGGCGGCCTTGGCCGCCCGGATGGCCAGCGCCTTCGCGAACTCCTTCTCCCGGTCCGTGTCGGCCTTGACCCCGAGCCGCCGCACCAGCCACGGCAACGTCAGCCCCTGCAGCACCAGCGTCGCCATGATCACCCCGAACGCGATGAAGATGATCTCGTCCCGGCTGGGGAACGGCGCGCCCGCATCGGTCTCCAGCGGAATCGCCAGCACCAGCGCGACCGAGGCCACCCCGCGCATCCCCGACCACCACATCACCACGGTCTCGCGCCAGCTCACCGGGATGTCCTCGTCGTAGTCCCGCCGCGCGTGCAGCCGTTTGGTCAGCCAGGTCGCCGGCAGCAGCCACAGCAGCCGGGCGAACACGACGACGCCCACCACGACCGCCGCCCACCAGAGCAGTTCGCCCCACCGCCCGGACGCCGTGCGGATCGCGTTGTGCAACTCCAGCCCGACCAGCCCGAATGCGACGCCGGTGACGAGCGTGTCGACGATGTTCCAGAACGTGTGCCCGGCCAGCCGCGTCATGACGTCGTCGGCGTCGGAGCCGTACTCCGCGAGGAACAGCGCGGTGGTGAGCACGGCGAGCACGCCGGAGCCGTGCAGTTCCTCGGCCATGACGTACGAGGCGTACGGCACCAGCAGGGTCAGCCCGATCTGCAGGGTCGCGTCGCCGAGCACTTCCATCAACTTGTTCGCGCCCCAGCCCAGCGCGAGGCCCACGGCCACCGCCACGACGGCCGACAGCACCAGATCGAACCCGGCCTTCCAGGGCGAGAACGTCCCGCTGACGGCGGCGGCGATCGCCACGTGGTAGAGGACGATGGCCGTCACGTCGTTGAACAGCCCCTCGCCCTCCAGGATCGACACCAGCCGGCGCGGCAGGCCCAGCTGACCGGCCACGGCCGTCGCCGCGACCGGGTCCGGCGGCGCCACCAGCGCGCCCAGCGCGAACGCCGCGGCGAGCGGCAGCCCCGGCACGATCGCTTCGGCCACGGTGGCCACGGCGGCCATGGTGACGAACACCAGCGCCACGGCCAGCAGGAAGATCGGTCGCTTGTTCGCCGCGAACTGCCGCCAGGACGTGCGCCGCACGGCGGCGTACAGCAGGGGCGGCAGCAGCAGCGGCAGGATCAGGTCCGGCGGGATCTCGACATTCGGCACGAACGGGAGCAGCGCGAGGACTATCCCCAGGAGCGTCATCAGCACCGGCGCGGGCACCGCGAGCCGGTCGCCCACCGGGACACTGATCACGGCCCCGAGCAGCAGCACGAACAGCAGGGCCAACTGATCCACGGTCAGCGCTCCGGGAGGTCAAATGTTCACACGACTGACCTCAAGCCTGCCACGCAACTCCCGGGACAAACCGTTTCGGCACCCGCCATGAAGGGCTAAAGGGAACGCCGCATCCCCTGGTGCGGAATGCCCGCCTCCAAGTACTCGGGCCCGTACGGCTCATAGCCGAGCCGCTGGTAGAAGCCGAGCGCGTGCGTCTGCGCGTGCAGGTCGACGACCGCGAGCCCGCGCGCCCGTGCCGCGTCCTCGATGACCCGCACCAGGGCGGCACCGACACCGAGCCCGCGCGCGGGACCCGTCACGGCGAGCCGGCCGAGGGAACCCACGGACGGGTCGGCGCCGGTCTGCGCCACGGCCGCCTCCCCGTGCAGCAGCCGCCCGGTCCCGAGCGGCACACCGTCGTCCCGGACCGCCAGCACATGGACCGCGTCGGCGTCGTACGCGTCGTACTCGAGGTCCTCGGGCACGCCCTGCTCGCCGACGAAGACCTCCTTGCGCACCGCGAAGCACGCCTCACGATCGGCCGGGTCCCCGGCGACGCGCACCGCGTACGGGGTGCTCACGCGTACGTCTCCTCGCGGACCTGGTCCAGGGCCTTCTGCAGGTCCTCCGGGTAGTCGCAGGAGAACTCCGCCCACTGCCCGTCCCCGGGGTGCTCGAAGCCGAGCCGCACCGCGTGCAGCCACTGCCGGGTCAGGCCGAGACGCTTGGCGAGCGTCGGGTCGGCGCCATAGGTGAGGTCGCCGACGCAGGGGTGCCGGTGGGCGGCCATGTGGACGCGGATCTGGTGCGTGCGGCCGGTCTCCAGCTTCACGTCGAGCAGCGAGGCCGCGCGGAACGCCTCGATGAGGTCGTAGTGCGTGACGGACGGCTTGCCCTCGGCGGTGACGGCCCACTTGTAGTCGTGCTGCGGGTGCCGGCCGATGGGCGCGTCGATGGTGCCGCTGGTCGGGTCGGGGTGCCCCTGGACGAGGGTGTGGTAGCGCTTGTCGACCGTGCGCTCCTTGAACTGGCGCTTGAGCGAGGTGTAGGCGCGCTCCGACTTGGCGACCACCATCAGTCCCGAGGTGCCGACGTCGAGCCGGTGCACGATGCCCTGGCGCTCGGCGGCACCGGAGGTGGAGATCCGGTACCCGGCGGCGGCCAGGCCCCCGATGACGGTCGGCCCGGTCCAGCCCGGCGACGGGTGCGCGGCCACGCCGACCGGCTTGACGATCACGACCACGTCATCGTCGTCGTGCACGATCTCCATGCCCTCGACCGGCTCGGCCACCACCTGCACGGGCGCGGGCGCCTGCGGCATCTCGACCTCCAGCCAGGCGCCGCCGTGCACGCGCTCCGACTTTCCGACCACCGACCCGTCGACCGTGACCTTCCCCGAGGCGGCGAGCTCGGCCGCCTTGGTCCGGGAGAAGCCGAACATGCGGGAGATGGCGGCGTCGACGCGCTCGCCCTCCAGGCCGTCGGGCACGGGCAGGGTACGGATCTCGGGAATCGTGCTCACCCGTCGAGTATGCCGGACGGCACCGGCGGGGCTTTACGCGCGCTCAGTCCTTGTGGACGGTCCCGTCCGGGTCGAGGCCCCTGAAGGACAGCAGCACGATCAGGATGCCGCCGCACACGATCGCCGAGTCGGCCAGGTTGAAGACGGCGAAATGCTTGGGCGCGATGAAGTCCACGACCGCACCCTCGAAGACGCCCGGCGCCCGGAAGATCCGGTCGGTGAGGTTACCCAGCGCACCGCCGAGCAGCAGGCCGAGCGCGATCGCCCAGGGCAGGCTGTAGAGCTTGCGGGCGAGGCGGACGATCACCACGATCACCGCCGCCGCGATCATGGTGAAGATCACGGTGAAGGCCTCACCGAAGCCGAAGGCCGCGCCCGCGTTGCGGATCGCCTCGAACTTCAGCCAGTCCCCGATGATCTCGATGGGCGGGTGGTGCTCCAGCTTGGCCACCACGAGCATCTTGCTGATCAGGTCGAGGGCGTACGCGATCGAGGCGACGGCGAACAGCACCGCGATCCGGCGCCGGCCGCGGGGCTGCCCAGCGGCGTCCTCCGGCTCGCCGGTACCGGACGCTCCTGCCGCGGCCGCCGGTCCACTGCCGGACTCGCCGGCCGGGGTGCCCTCGGAGTCGGGCCGCTCCTTGCCGCCCCCGGCCGCGTCCGGTGTGTCCGGCGTACCGATGATGCGCTCCGCCTCTGCCACGTGAGTCCCTCAACCTAGGTGCCTGACTGAGGACGAGGGTACGGCACACCCCGTACGTCGCACGTGCTCAGGAGGCATTCGGCGGCCGGTCAGTACCGGCGCTCCTGCTTCTGCTTGCACTCCACGCAGAGCGTCGCCCGGGGGAAGGCCTGCATGCGTGCCTTGCCGATGGGGTTGCCGCAGTTCTCGCACAGGCCGTAGGTGCCCGCGTGCAGGCGTTCCAGGGCGCGCTCGGTCTGGAGGAGCATCTCGCGCGCGTTGGCGGCCAGGGCCAGCTCGTGCTCGCGGGTGATGTTCTTGGTGCCGGTGTCCGCCTGGTCGTCGCCCGCGCCGTCCCCGGAGTCCCGCATCAGACCGGCGAGCGACCGCTCCGACGACGTGATCTCCTCGCGCAGCCGCGTCTCCTCGGACGTCAGCTCGGATCGCGCCTCCTCGACCTCCTCCGCCGTCCAGGGGTCCTCGCCCGGGCGTACCGCGAGCTCATCGGGCTCCGCCGCGGCTACCCGTGCCTTCGGAACGGCTGTCTTCGCCGCCGTGGCCGTGCCAGGAGTCTTCTTCGCAACCACCGTCGTCGCTCCCGTCTGCTGCGCGGCCTCGGCCGCACCCGCCTTTGTGGCCGTGCTGCTCGCGGCCGTGTCCTGTGTGACCGCGCCGGTCCGGGCAGCGCCCTTCCCGGCCGCGCTCTTCGTGGTGGTGCTCTTGCCTCCGGCGACCTTCTCGGCCGGGGCCTTCTTGGCGGCGGTCTTCTTGACGGCCGCCTTCCTGCCCGCCGTCTTCCTGACGGTGGCCCCCGGGACGGTCTTCTTGGCCGCCGTCTTCTTCCCTGCCGCCTCGTCGGCCGGTGCCTTCTCCGCCGATGCCTTCCCCGTCGGCGCCTCGGGCGATGCCTTCCCCGTCGGCGCCTCGGCCGTGGCCTTTCCGGCCGCTGTCGCTCCGGCCGCTGCCGCCTCGGTCGGCGCCTTCCCGGCCACGGATGCCTTGACCTCGGCTTTCTTGACCTCGGCCTTCCTGGTCGCTGCTTCCCTGACCACGGCCTTCTTGGCCGTCGCCTTCTTCTCGGCGGCCTTCGTCCCCTCGGCCGCCGTCCCCCCGCCCTCCTTCGCCGCCCGCCCCGCCGAGCCCCCCTGCGCGGACTTCTTCCCGCCCACGTCCTTGGCCGCACCGCCGGAGGCCTCCGCGGACCTGCCGGACGCCGGCTGCTGTACGGCGGTCTTCTTCGCCACCATGGCCGCGGCCCCTTCACATATTGTGATCTTGCTCGCGAATCGTGCTGGGACGATAAATCGACTTGAGTCCCGCGGCAACGGGGCACACCGCCCGATTCGCCCGCCTCGCGCACGCCGCGCGGCGAACATGCATCCGTTGTGCCCAGCTCCCCGTCCGGTAATCCGCCGAGCCGGACGTCCCAGGATCCGAACACCTATACCGCGCCATTCGGGTCATCAAACCCATTTCGCACCCCACCCGGCACCCCACCCCCGGCAGCCCCGAAATCCGGTCGGCCGCCGTCCGCCCGGCGCCGTACACTGGGCGGAGCGAAAAGCATGGATGGGGACGAGTAGCGGCGTACGCAGCCCAGAGCGACCCGGGGACGGTGGAAGCCCGGGGGCGAGCGCGACGTGAAGATCACCCCGGAGCCGCCGGAAGAAAGCCCAGGAGGGCCGTAGAACCGGCATCGCGACCTCAATGAGGGGGCTCACCGGCGCACACCCCGCACCGGAGGGCCAAGGAGGGTGGTACCGCGGGAGCGCGCCGAAGGCGGCGCAGGCAGACGTAGCTCTCGTCCCTCCGGACGGAAGGCAGCAAGTCCGCCGGAGGAAGCCCGCTGATGACATCGCCGACGTACCGCCAGGTGCCCGCCCAGGTCGACCTGCCCGCCCTCGAGCACGCCGTGCTCGACTTCTGGCGCGAGCAGAAGATCTTCGCCAAGAGCCTGGAGCAGTCCGAGGGCCGCCCCGAGTGGGTGTTCTACGAGGGCCCGCCCACCGCCAACGGCATGCCCGGTGCCCACCACATCGAGGCGCGCGTCTTCAAGGACGTCTTCCCCCGTTTCCGCACCATGCGCGGCTACCACGTGGCCCGCAAGGCCGGCTGGGACTGCCACGGCCTCCCGGTGGAGCTCGCCGTCGAGAAGGAGCTCGGCTTCTCCGGCAAGCAGGACATCGAGGCGTACGGCATCGCGGAGTTCAACGAGAAGTGCCGCGAGTCGGTGACCCGGCACACGGACGCCTTCGAAGAGCTCACGACTCGCATGGGCTACTGGACCGACCTGAACGACCCGTACCGCACGATGGACCCCCAGTACATCGAGTCGGTCTGGTGGTCGCTGAAGGAGATCTTCAACAAGGGCCTGCTGGTCCAGGACCACCGCGTCGCCCCCTGGTGCCCCCGCTGCGGCACGGGCCTGTCGGACCACGAGCTGGCGCAGGGCTACGAGACGGTCGTCGACCCGTCGGTCTTCGTCCGCTTCCCGCTCACCTCCGGCCCGCTGGCCGGCGAGGCCGCGCTCCTGGTGTGGACGACCACCCCTTGGACCCTGGTCTCCAACACGGCGGTCGCCGCGCACCCCGAGGTCAGGTACGTCGTGGCGACGAACGGCGAGGAGAACCTCGTCGTCGCCGAGCCGCTTCTCGCCAAGGCCCTCGGCGAGGGCTGGGAGACCACCGGCCAGACCTTCACGGGCGCCGAGATGGAGCGCTGGACGTACCAGCGCCCCTTCGAGCTGGTGGAGTTCCCGGCCGAGGCACACTTCGTCGTCAACGCCGAGTACGTCACCACCGAGGACGGCACGGGTCTGGTCCACCAGTCCCCCGCCTTCGGTGAGGACGACCTCAAGGTCTGCCGTTCCTACGGCCTGCCGGTCGTGAACCCGGTCCGCCCGGACGGCACCTTCGAGGCGGACGTCCCCCTCGTCGGCGGCATCTTCTTCAAGAAGGCCGACGAGAAGCTCACCGCCGACCTCGACGCCCGCGGCCTGCTCTTCAAGCACATCCCGTACGAGCACAGCTACCCGCACTGCTGGCGCTGCCACACCGCGCTCCTCTACTACGCACAGCCCTCCTGGTACATCCGCACCACGGCGCTCAAGGACCGCCTCCTCGCGGAGAACGAGGGCACCAACTGGTTCCCGGACACGGTCAAGAACGGCCGGTACGGCGACTGGCTGAACAACAACATCGACTGGGCGCTGTCCCGCAACCGCTACTGGGGCACCCCGCTGCCCATCTGGCGCTGCGAGGACGACCACCTCACCTGCGCCGGATCCCTCGCGGAACTGACCGAGCTGACCGGCACGGACCAGTCGGGCCTCGACCCGCACCGCCCGTTCATCGACGAGGTCACCTTCGCCTGCCCGCAGGGCGGCTGCGGGAAGACCGCCACGCGCGTGCCCGAGGTGATCGACGCCTGGTACGACTCGGGTTCGATGCCGTTCGCGCAGTGGGGCTACCCGTACAAGAACAAGGAGCTGTTCGAGGCCCGCTACCCGGCGCAGTTCATCTGCGAGGCCATCGACCAGACCCGCGGCTGGTTCTACACGCTGATGGCCGTCGGCACGCTCGTCTTCGACAAGTCGTCGTACGAGAACGTGGTCTGCCTCGGTCACATCCTCGCCGAGGACGGCCGCAAGATGTCCAAGCACCTGGGCAACACCCTAGAGCCGATCCCGCTCATGGACCGGCACGGTGCCGACGCGGTCCGCTGGTTCATGGCCGCCGGTGGCTCCCCGTGGGCGGCCCGCCGCGTGGGCCACGGCACGATCCAGGAGGTCGTCCGCAAGACGCTCCTGACGTACTGGAACACGGTCGCCTTCCAGGCCCTCTACGCCCGTACGTCGAACTGGGCGCCGTCCGAGGCCGACCCGGCCCCGGCCGACCGCCCGGTCCTGGACCGCTGGCTGCTGTCCGAACTGCACGCGCTCACCGACCAGGTCACCCAGGCCTTGGACGCCTACGACACCCAGCGCGCCGGCAAGCTGCTGTCCGCGTTCGTCGACGACCTGTCCAACTGGTACGTGCGCCGCTCCCGTCGCCGCTTCTGGCAGGGCGACAAGGCGGCCCTGCGCACGCTGCACGAGGTCGTCGAGACGGTCACGCAGCTGATGGCCCCGCTGACCCCGTTCATCACCGAGCGGGTCTGGCAGGACCTGATCGTCCCGGTCACCCCGGGCGCTCCGGAGTCGGTCCATCTGTCGTCCTGGCCGAAGGCGGACCTCACGGCCATCGACCCGGAGCTCTCGAAGCAGATGGTGCTGGTGCGCCGCCTGGTGGAGCTGGGCCGGGCCACGCGCGCGGAGTCGGGCGTCAAGACGCGTCAGCCGCTGTCCCGCGCCCTGATCGCGGCGACGGGCTTCGAGACGCTGGACTCCGAACTGCGCACGCAGATCACGGAGGAGCTGAACGTCGAGTCCCTGGCGACGCTGAGCGAGGTCGGCGGCAGCCTGGTCGACACCACGGCGAAGGCCAACTTCCGAGCGCTGGGCAAGCGGTTCGGCAAGCGCGTCCAGGACGTGGCCAAGGCCGTCGCGAACGCGGACGCCGCCGCCCTGTCCCTGGCCCTGCGCGAGGGCACGGCGTCGGTCGAGGTCGACGGCGAGACCATCACGCTGGCTCCCGACGAGGTCATCATCACGGAGACTCCGCGCGAGGGCTGGTCGGTGGCGTCCGACTCGGGCGCGACGGTCGCCCTGGACCTGGAGATCACGGAGGAGCTCCGCCGAGCGGGCCTGGCCCGTGACGCGATCCGTCTGATCCAGGAGGCCCGCAAGAACAGCGGCCTCGACGTGGCCGACCGCATCGCGCTGCGCTGGACGGCCACGGACGAGGCGACGGTCGCCGCCCTGACCGACCACGCCGGCCTGATCGCCGACGAGGTCCTGGCGACGGACTTCGCGGAGGGTGACGCGGACGACAGCTACGGGAACCCGTTCACGGACGAGGGCCTGACGCTGACGTTCCGCCTGCGCAAGGCGTAACCCTCAGGCCGAAGGCCCGGACCCGCCAAAGATCTTGGTGGGTCCGGGCCTTCGGCGTTGCGTACGCACGAACACGGTTGCGCAGGCACGAACGCGCCAGCAAAAGGGCGAGGCCCCGGGTGGGAACCCGGGGCCTCGCCCTGAACGCTGCCGACGTCTATGCCGTACTACTGGCCATCAGGCCGTCAGTTGTCATCCTCGTCGATCAGGAAGCCCCGCATCGGCGAGGGCGCCTGACCCATCTGGGACGGGCCCTGCGGACGGACCGGCGCCATCGGCTGGGTCATCGCCGGCGACATCTGCTGCTGACCGCCGTAGGACGGACCGGACGGCGAGGGGCCGCCGCCCATCGTCTGGTTGCCACCGCCGTAGGACGGGGCACTCGCGCCGGCCGGAGCCATGGAAGGCGCCGGGGACGGCGGGAGGGACGCGGTCGCCGGAGTGCGCGGCGGGGCCAGCGAGTCGTCGGCCTGGGTCTCCAGCTGACGCAGCTGCGACTCCAGGTACGACTTCAGGCGCGTGCGGTACTCGCGCTCGAAGCCGCGCAGGTCCTCGACCTTGCGCTCCAGCGTGGCGCGGGCGGACTCCAGGGAGCCCATCGCGACGCGGTGCTTCTCCTGCGCGTCCCGCTCCAGGGCGTCGGCCTTGGCACGGGCGTCACGCTCCAGACCCTCGGCACGCGAACGCGCCTCGCCGACGATCTTGTTGGCCTCGGAACGAGCCTCGGCGATCGCCTGGTCGGCGGTCTGCTGGGCCAGCGAGAGGACACGGGCGGCGCTGTCGCCACCGGGGCCTTGCTGACCGGGGCCGCCCATCGGACCGCCCATGGGGCCGGGGCCGCCCATCGGGCCGCCCATCTGCTGCTGCATCGGGGGCTGGCCCATCGGACCCGGACCCTGGCCCATCGGGCCGGGACCCTGAGGTCCACCCTGACCGCCGGGACCGGCGGGCAGCTGCGGGGCACCGCTCGGCAGCTGGGGCGGGCCACCCATGGGGCCACCCATCTGCTGCTGCGGCGGGCCCGATATGCCGGCGGGGACGGGACCACCAGGACCGCGCATGCCCTGCTGCTGCTGTTGCTGCTGATCCTGCTGCGGCTCCGGAGGCTTGCGCATGTTCTGCTGGTTCTGCGCAGCAGCGCGCGTGGCCGCGGCCAGTTTGGCGCGCAGGTCCTCGTTCTCGCGGAGCAGGCGGGTCAGTTCGGCTTCGACCTCATCGAGGAAGGCATCGACCTCGTCCTCGTCATAGCCTTCTCGGAGGCGGACGGTCGTGAACTGCTTGTTCCGCACGTCCTCGGGGGTCAACGGCATCTCTTCACCTCAACGTAGTCGTCGGCATTCGGCAAGACGGTAGGTCACATCGCTCATCACAGCCGGCTCACGATCGAGATCAGGATGTAGACGATGATCATCAGTACGAAGAAGGACAGGTCGAGCGCCACGCCCCCGAGACGCAGCGGCGGAATGACCCGCCGCAGAAGCTTGAGCGGTGGATCAGTGACAGTGTAGGTGGCCTCCAGAACGACCACCATCGCCTTGCCGGGTTGCCATGAGCGGGCGAACTGGAAGACATAGTCCATGACCAACCGGAAGATGAGCACGATGAGGAAGCACATCAGCGCGATGTAGACGACATCCAAGACCACGCTCATGACCTCTTGCTTCCCTCTCCCCTGTGCCTTACTCGGTACTGCTGTTCCGGTGGTGCGTCTCAGCTCTGGTTGAAGAACCCGCCCTCTGCGATGCGGGCCTTGTCCTCCGCCGTGACATCGACGTTAGCAGGCGACAACAGGAACACCTTCTGCGTCACCCGCTCGATACTGCCGTGAAGACCAAACACCAAACCGGCCGCAAAGTCGACAAGTCGCTTCGCATCTGTGTCATCCATCTCAGTCAGATTCATGATCACCGGGGTGCCTTCACGGAAGTGTTCCCCGATGGTACGGGCCTCGTTGTAGGTCCGCGGGTGAAGCGTGGTGATCCGGTAAGGCTCTCGTTCGGACACGACCTTGGGCATGATCACCGGTGCGTTCTTCTCCAGACTTGCGCGTTCTTGTGTGATGGACGCCACGGGCGCGATGCGCGCCGGGCGGCTGGATTCCGCGGGTAGCGAAGCGGAGCGGGGGGCCGGTTCGCGAGGCGCGGGCGGCTGTACGACTCGTACCTCTTCGTCCCTTTGGGGCTGATGTGAGACGTGCGGCTGGTGGGACGGCTCGTGCCGTCGGTGGTCCCGCTCGGGCTCCGGGTCCAGTTCGGGTTCGAAGTCGTCGTCGGGGTCGAATCCGCGGCCGTCGTACCCATCGTCCTCCACGAGGCCGAGGTAGACCGCCATCTTGCGCATCGCGCCGGCCATGCTCTGAGTCCTCCGCTCTGTGGTGGATCGGCTGACGACTGCCAAGTGCCCGCGATCCACGAGGTCCTTGAATCCGCCTATCGGCGGCAATGACCATATTTTCTGCTGTGGTCCGACTTCTTGGCGACGTTACCCGAGCCTGGGGCGGACTCCGAGTACCGCGCTGCCGACGCGCACATGTGTCGCTCCGGCCGTCACGGCCTGTTCGAGGTCCGTACTCATCCCTGCCGAGACCATGGTGGCAGCCGGATGACTGCGGCGCAGGTCAGTCGACAAATCCATCATCCGCTCGAAGGCCGCCCGTTCGCGTCCCGCGTACTCCCCGGTGAGCGGCGCGACGGTCATCAGTCCGTCGAGCCGGAGCCCCGGGGCGCCGGCCACGAGATCGGCCAACTCCCCGATTCCGCCGGGCCCGACACCTCCCCGCTCGCCCCGGCCGCTCTCACCGGCGTCGAGTGCGACCTGCAGAAGGCATCCCAGTTCGCGCCCGGCCCGGACGGCCTCCTTCGACAGAGCGGTGACGAGCTTGGAACGATCGACGGACTGCACGAAGTCCGCGTAACCGACCACCGATCGCACCTTGTTGGTCTGCAGTTGACCCACGAAGTGCCATGTGAGGGGCAGATCCGAGCAGGCCTCGGCCTTGGGGGCCGCGTCCTGGTCGCGGTTCTCGGCGACGTGCCGCACGCCGAGTTCCGCGAGGATCCGCACATCGCTCGCGGGGTAGGTCTTGGTGACCACGATCAGGGTCACCTCCTCGCGTGCCCGCCCCGCGGCCGCGCACGCGTCGGCGATGCGCCGTTCCACTTTCGCCAGATTCGCGGCGAGTTCGTCCTTACGGTCCGTCATGTCCTGTCAGTCCAGCCACACATAACCCGCGAGCCGACCGGTGGTGCGGTCGCGGCGGTACGAGAAGTGATCGCGCGACTCCAGCGTGCACACCGGCGACTGCTCCCGGTCGCGCACCCCGAGCCGTTCCAGCTGAGCGTGCACTCCGGCGCTCACGTCCACCGCCGGTGTGCCCCAACTCGTCTCGGCGTACGCCGCCGGCTCGACGGCGGACACCTCGGCGCGCATCGCCTCGGGCACTTCGTAACACCGGCCGCAGACGGTGGGCCCCGTGCGGGCGATGATCCGCGAGGGCTCGGCGCCCAGTTCCGTCATCGCGCGTAGCGCGGCCGGTACGACTCCGGCGATCATGCCGGGGCGGCCCGCGTGAGCCGCGGCGGCGATCCCGGCGACGGGATCGGCGAGCAGCACCGGCACGCAGTCGGCGGTGAGCACGGCGAGGGCGAGCCCCCGGCGCGTGGTGACGATGGCGTCGACCGACGGGATCTCGGTCGAAGATCCCCACGGCCCGTCGACCACCGCCACGTCGGCCCCGTGCACCTGGTTCATCCACACGACCCGGTCCGGTTCGACGCCCAGGGACTTGGCGGCCAGGTCCCTGTTGTTGCGTACGGCGTCGGGATCGTCACCGACCGCTCCGCCGAGGTTGAGCTCCTCATACGGAGCGGCGCTCACCCCGCCCCACCGGTCGGTGAAGCCGAAGTGCGCGCCGCTCGCGCTTTCGCGCTGTCCTATCACGACTGAAGGATCACTTGAGGAAGTCCGGTACGTCCAGTTCCTCGGCCGCGCTGTCCGAGTAGGTCCGCGGCGCCGGCGGGACCGGCGGGGCGACCGGGATGTCCTTGACCGGCTCCGGCGCGGGCTCCGGGTCCTCCTTCGGCGTCACGCTGCCGAGTGATCCGAAGGACGGGCGGCTCTCGGTCTGCCGTACCGGGGTCGGCTCCTCGCGCTTGGCCGAGGACGAGCCGAGGACGTTGTCCCGCTTGGCGGGCGGCTGGCCGCCGTCGAAGCCGGCCGCGATCACGGTGACCCTGACCTCGTCACCGAGGGCGTCGTCGATCACCGCGCCGAAGATGATGTTGGCCTCGGGGTGGGCGGCCTCGCTCACCAGCTGGGCCGCCTCGTTGATCTCGAACAGACCGAGGTCGGAGCCGCCGGAGATGGAGAGCAGGACACCGCGGGCGCCGTCGATGGACGCCTCCAGCAGTGGCGAGGAGATCGCCATCTCGGCCGCGGCCACCGCGCGGTCGTCGCCGCGGGCCGAGCCGATGCCCATCAGGGCCGAGCCGGCCTCGGACATGACCGACTTGACGTCGGCGAAGTCGAGGTTGATGAGGCCCGGGGTGGTGATGAGGTCGGTGATGCCCTGGACACCGGAGAGCAGGACCTGGTCGGCCGACTTGAAGGCGTCCAGCACCGAGACCTGGCGGTCCGAGATGGACAGCAGCCGGTCGTTCGGGATGACGATGAGGGTGTCGACCTCTTCGCGGAGTTCGGCGATGCCGTCCTCGGCCTGGTTCGCGCGGCGCCGTCCCTCGAAGGTGAACGGGCGCGTGACCACGCCGATGGTGAGGGCACCGAGCGAGCGGGCGATGTTGGCCACGACGGGCGCGCCGCCGGTGCCGGTGCCGCCGCCTTCACCGGCTGTCACGAAGACCATGTCGGCCCCCTTGAGGACCTCCTCGATCTCCTCGCGGTGGTCCTCGGCGGCCTTGCGGCCCACGGCCGGGTTGGCTCCGGCGCCGAGTCCGCGGGTGAGTTCACGGCCGACGTCCAGCTTGACGTCGGCGTCGCTCATCAACAGAGCTTGCGCGTCGGTGTTGATGGCGATGAACTCGACGCCCTTGAGACCGACCTCGATCATCCGGTTGATGGCATTGACACCACCGCCGCCGACACCGATGACTTTGATGACTGCGAGGTAGTTCTGCGGTGCTGCCACGTCGAAGGCCTCTCGCCTCGAGTTACGTGTCGCCGAATCACCGTGACGCCCTGCGCCCCGCGACCCGACGACTGATGCCGAATGGGACGGTCCGTATCGCCGACCCGAACCCTAACCCTGAAGTTTAGGGTTACCAGTGTGTCTGTTCCTTGGAGTCTTCTGAACAGGACACTAAGTCGACAAGTGGCGCACGTTCAACGAACACGCCGAACCTCCCGTTTTTCTTTTCACCCTATGTGATCAGCCGTAGCACTGCCCAACCAGGGTGCTGGCCTGCGCGGATGTGCGTCAACTCCCTGATGACGCGGGCGCGGTGGGGACGCTCACGTCGAAGTACTGCGCACCGGGCGAGGCTTTCATCAGAGCGGTGAGCGTACGGGCCTTCGCGGCACCCTTCTCACTGCTTCCCCAGAGGACGGTGCGACCGTCCGTCAACTCCAGTGAGATGTCGTCGTAGGAACGGACCTTGACGGTCCGTGTCCCGCGCGCGACGGCGGCCGGAACCGCACGGGCGACGCCGACCGCCTCGCGCACCAGCCTGGGCTCGCCGAAGCGACGCAGGCTCGCCGCGGCGGAGCTGGACCGGGAGAGCGTCAATTCCAGTGCGGGGACGCCTTTCGGGGCTTCAGAAACCGTGGCGAAGCGGACACCTTCATCGTCCACTTCGACGAACTTTCCGCCCTTTTGGACAATCAGAACCGGAGTCCGCTCGACCACTTTCAGGTCGATTCCGTGGGGCCAGGAACGGACCACGTCAACCGCGTCAATTCGGGGCAATTTCCGGCGCAGTCGCGTCTCGATCGCATCGGTGTCGACGGAAATCAGTGGCTTCCCGAGCGGAACCTCGGCGGCCGCCTCGACCTGAGCCGGCGTCAGGACCCGGGTGCCGGAGACGGAGACGTGCTCGGCGCGCAGCCAGTCGGAGCCGTAGAACAGCCAGACCGTCGGGATACCGAGGAAGACCACGGCGAGGCCCAGGAGGACGATCGCGCGGAGCCGGGCCCGCCGCGACCGCAGGCGGGGCGGCGGGCCGGACGACTCCTGCTGGCGTTCACCGCGCTCGGCGGTGGTCGATCCGGCCACGCTCCCTGCCTTCCGTCATACAGTCCTATCGGTGTGCACGGCTGGCGGCGATCGCCTCGTACACCATGCCGACGAGCAGCTCGTCGGCGTCCCGGCGGCCGAACTCGGCGGCGCTGCGGGACATCTGGTACAGCCGGTGCGGGTCGGCGAGCACGGGCAGGACGTTCTGCTGGACCCACTCGGGGGTCAGCTCCGCGTCGTCGACCAGCAGTCCGCCGCCGGCCTTGACCACCGGCTGGGCGTTGAGCCGCTGTTCGCCGTTGCCGATGGGCAGCGGGACGTAGGCGGCCGGGAGCCCGACGGCGGAGAGTTCGGCGACGGTCATCGCGCCGGCGCGGCAGAGCATCATGTCGGCAGCGGCATACGCGAGGTCCATCCGGTCCAGGTAACTTACCGGGATGTAGGGGGGCATTCCCGGCATCTGGTGGACCTGCGGCAGTTCGTTCTTCGGGCCGACCGCGTGCAGGATCTGGATTCCGGCCTGCTGGAGCCAGGGCGCGACCTGCTGGACGACCTCGTTCAGCCGGCGGGCGCCCTGGGAGCCGCCGGTGACCAGCAGCGTGGGCAGGTTCGGGTCGAGACCGAACGCGGCCCGGGCCTCGGGGCGTACGGCGGCCCGGTCGAGGGTGGCGATGGAGCGGCGCAGCGGGATGCCGATGTAGCGGGCACCCCGCAGCTTGCTGTCGGGCGTGGAGACGGCGACCTGACTGGCGTACCGCGAGCCGATCTTGTTGGCCAGACCCGGGCGGGCGTTGGCCTCGTGGATCACGATCGGCACGCCCAGGCGCTTGGCCGCGAGGTAGCCGGGCAGGGCGACGTAGCCGCCGAAGCCGACCACGGCGTCCGCCTTGGTGCGCTCCAGGATCTGCTCGGTCGCCTTGATGGTGCCGCGCAGCCGGCCCGGGACGGTGATCAGCTCGGGGGTGGGCTTGCGCGGCAGCGGAACGGCGGGGATCAGCGCGAGTTCGTACCCGCGCTCTGGTACGAGACGGGTCTCGAGGCCGCGCTCCGTGCCCAGGGCCGTGATGCCCACGCTCGGGTCCTGCCTGCGCAGGGCGTCCGCGAGGGCGAGCGCGGGCTCGATGTGGCCCGCGGTTCCTCCGCCGGCGAGTACGACATGCACCGAAATTCACCGCTCTCCGGACGAGCGCGCCGCCGAGGCGCGCCGTCGCATCGTGTTCCATCTCCGGGGGCTCCGGCCGGAACCGGTGCCCCCCGCCCCCCGCTTTCTACCAAAGCGGGGTTGCCGCATCGCAAGCGCCATCCGCGCAGCGGGGTCCTCACGCGCGAAGGCGATCAGCAACCCGATGGCGAACATGGTCGGCAGCAGGGCGGATCCTCCGTAGGAGAACAGCGGGAGGGGGACGCCGGCGATCGGCAGCAGACCGAGCACCGCACCGATGTTGATCACGGCCTGGGCCGTGATCCAGGTGGTCACGCCTCCCGCGGCATACCTCACGAACGGGTCCTCCGTGCGTCCGGCCACGCGGATACCCGCATAGCCTAGAGCCGCGAAGAGGGCGAGTACCGACAGCGTCCCCGCCAGGCCCAGTTCCTCACCGGTGACGGCGAAGATGAAGTCGGTGTGGGCTTCGGGGAGTTGGCCCCATTTCTCCACACTCGCGCCCAGCCCGGAACCAAAGATTCCGCCCGACGCGAGGGCGTAGATCCCGTGCACGGCCTGCCAGCAGTCGACGGGCCCCGACTGGGGTTCGGTGGCGCCCAGGCACTGAAGACGGGCCATGCGGTTGGCGCTGGTCTTGATGAGGATCAGGCCGAGGACGGCGGCGATCGACAGCACTCCGGCGAACAGCCGCGTGGGGGCGCCGGCCAGCCAGAGCAGGCCGAAGAGGATGGCCGTGAGGATGATCGCGGTGCCCATGTCGCCGCCGATCATGATCAGACCGAGCAGCATGAAGGCGGCCGGAACCAGCGGCACCAGCATGTGTTTCCACTGGTTCAGCAGCCTCTTGTCCTGCTTGCGGGTGAGCAGGTCCGCGCCCCACAGCACGAGGGCGAGCTTGCCGAACTCGCTGGGCTGGATCTGGAAGGAGCCGCCGACGGCGATCCAGTTCTGGTTGCCGTTGACCGACACTCCTATCCCGGGGACCTGCACCAGGGCCATGAGGAAGACGGCGCCCGCGAGGATGGGGTAGGCGAGCGCCCGGTGCAGTTTCACCGGCATCCGCGAGGCCGCGAGCAGCAGACCGGTGCCGATGCCCGCCGCGAGCAACTGCTTGCGGAAGAAGTACGAACCCGGCAGCGACATCTGCAGCGCGGTGATCTGGGAGGCCGAGTAGACCATCACCAGGCCCAGCACGGTGATCAGCAGACTGCCGCCGAGGATCAGGTAGTAGGCGGTCAGCGGCCGGTCCCAGCCCCTGCGCGCGCGGGTGTAGAGGCCCAGGACGCCGTTCTCACGCGCGAGCCGGGGCGCGACGGGGCGCTTGGGGGCGCGTGGGGTCGGAGGCCGTCCGGTGCGGCTGGTGGGCATCGCCGCTCACCCTGCCGTGCCGGAGGGCAGCGCTGCGCGGTGAACGCCCCCAGGCCGCTCTGGCACCAGCCACATCCGTGTCACGCGTCCCTCCCAGGTACGCCCGGCACCCCCGCCGGGCGAGGCGGACCCGGGTCAGCCGTCGACGGAGCCGAGCTCGCGAACGGCGTCCGCGAAAGCGTCCCCGCGCTTGTTGTAGTTGGCGAACATGTCCATGGAGGCACAGGCCGGGGCCAGCAGCACCGTGTCGCCGGGCTGTGCGAGCCGACGCGCCTCCTGGACCGCCGCGCGCATCGCCCCAGTGTCGGTCCGGTCGAGGTCGACGACCGGTACCTGCGGGGCGTGTCGCGCGAGGGCTTCCCGGATGAGCGCGCGGTCCGCGCCGATCAGCACGGCACCCCGCAGCCGCTTCGCCGACTTGGCGACCAGTTCGTCGAAGGTCGCGCCCTTGGCGAGCCCGCCCGCGATCCACACGATCGGCTCGTACGCCGCCAACGAGGCTTCCGCCGCATGCGTGTTGGTGGCCTTGGAGTCGTCGACCCAGGCGACCCCGTCCACGTCCGCCACGTGCGCGATGCGGTGCGCGTCCGGGGTGAACGCCCGCAGGCCGTCGCGTACGGCCTTGGCGGGCACACCGTAGGCCCGGGCGAGGGCCGCCGCCGCCAGGGCGTTGGCGATGTTGTGCGGGGCCGGCGGGTTGACGTCGGCGACCTCGGCGAGCTCCTGGGCGTTCTTCTCCCGGTTCTCGACGAAGGCGCGGTCGACCAGGATGCCCTCCACGACGCCGAGTTGGGACGGCGCCGGGGTGCCCAGCGTGAAGCCGACGGCCCGGCAGCCCTCCTCGACGTCGGCCGCGCGGACCAGGTCCTCGGTGGCCTTGTCGGCGGCGTTGTAGACGCAGGCGACGCGATTGCCCTCGTAGATGCGGCCCTTGTCGGCGGCGTACGCCTCCATGGAGCCGTGCCAGTCGAGGTGGTCGGGGGCGAGGTTCAGCACGGTGGCCGAGTGGGCGCGCAGGGACGGCGCCCAGTGCAGCTGGTAGCTGGAGAGCTCCACGGCCAGGACGTCGTACTGCTCTTCGCCGAGCACCGCGTCCAGCAGGGAGACTCCGATGTTGCCCACGGCGGCCGTGCGCAGGCCGGCCGCCTTCAGGATCGAAGCGAGCATCTGGACGGTGGTGGTCTTGCCGTTGGTGCCGGTGACGGCGAGCCAGGGGGCGGCGTCGGGGCCGCGCAGGCGCCAGGCCAGTTCGACATCGCCCCAGACCGGAACGCCCGCCTGTGCCGCCGCCGCGAACAGCGGCTTGTCCGGCTTCCAGCCGGGCGCGGTGACGATCAGCTCGGTGCCCTCCGGCAGGGTGTCGCCGTCCCCGAGGCGCACGGTGACGCCGAGCGCCTCCAGGTCGGCCGCCTGCGCCCGCGCGCGCTCGTCGGCGCCGTCGTTGACGACCGTGACGATCGCGCCGAGTCCGTGCAGCACCTTGGCCGCCGGGACGCCGGAGACGCCGAGCCCGGCGACGGTGACGTGCTTGCCCTGGAAGTCGAAGGGCTCCGGGGAGGTCACTTGTCCGCTGCCCATCCTGCGTAGAAGAGGCCAAGTCCGACGATCACACAGATGCCCTGGATGATCCAGAAGCGGACCACCACGAGCACTTCGGACCAGCCCTTGAGTTCGAAGTGGTGCTGGAGTGGCGCCATCCGGAAGACGCGCTTGCCCGTGAGCTTGAAGGAGCCGACCTGGATGACCACCGACATGGTGATCAGGACGAACAGGCCGCCGAGGAGGGCGATCAGCAGCTCGGTGCGGGAGCAGATCGCGAGGCCGGCGAGCACACCGCCGAGCGCGAGCGAACCGGTGTCACCCATGAAGATCTTGGCCGGCGAGGTGTTCCACCACAGGAAGCCGAGGCAGGCACCCATCAGCGCGGAGGCCACCACCGCGAGGTCGAGGGGGTCCCGCACCTCGAAGCAGGCGCCCGGGTTGGTCAGCGTCTGCGCGTTGGCGCAGGACTCCTGGAACTGCCAGACGCCGATGAAGGTGTAGGCGCCGAAGACGAGCACCGAGGCGCCGGTGGCCAGACCGTCCAGACCGTCGGTCAGGTTCACGCCGTTCGACATGGCCAGAATCATGAACAGCGCCCAGACCACGAACAGCACGGGGCCGATCGTCCAGCCGAAGTCCGTGATGAACGACAGCTTCGTGGAGGCCGGGGTGTTGCCGCGGTTGTCCGCGAACTGCAGTGACAGCACCGCGAAGCCGATGCCGACGATCAGCTGGCCGGCCATCTTCGCCTTGGCGCGCAGGCCGAGCGAACGCCGCTTGACGATCTTGATGTAGTCGTCGAGAAAGCCGACGAGGCCCATGCCGACCATCAGGCCGAGCACCAGCAGGCCCGAGAAGGTCGGCGCCGCGTCGACGTCCGGGTCCAGATAGCCCGTGATCACCTTGGCCAGGAAGTACGCGGCGACCGTCGCCAGGATGAAGGCGATACCGCCCATGGTCGGCGTACCGCGCTTGCTGGCGTGCTCGCGCGGGCCGTCGTCGCGGATGTACTGGCCGTAGCCCTTGCGCGCGAGGAGCTTGATCAGCAGCGGGGTGCCGATCAGCGTGAGAAAGAGACCAATGACTCCTGCGAACAGGATCTGCTTCATCATCGGGCGGAAACCTCACCCTCGGCACCGGTCTCGATGAGCGCCTGCGCCACGCTCTCGAGGCCGACCGAACGGGACGCCTTCACGAGCACGACGTCCCCCGGGCGCAACTCGCTGCGCAACAGGTCGACCGCCGCCTGTGCGTCGGACACGTGCACCGACTCCTCACCCCACGAACCCTCGTTATATGCGCCCAGTTGCAGCCAGGCGGCTTCCCTGCCACCGACCGCGACGAGCTTGCTGACGTTGAGCCGGACGGCGAGCCGTCCGACCGCGTCGTGCTCGGCGAGAGCCTCGTCCCCGAGCTCGGCCATCTTGCCGAGCACCGCCCACGTACGACGCCCCTTGCCCATCGCCGCGAGCGCGCGCAGAGCGGCTCGCATGGACTCGGGGTTCGCGTTGTAGGCGTCGTTGACGACCGTCACGCCGTCCGGGCGCTCGGTGACCTCCATCCGCCAGCGGGAGAGGGAGCCCGCCTCGGAGAGCGCGACGGCGATCTCGTCAGCGGACATGCCCAACTCGTGGGCGACGGCGGCCGCGGCGAGCGCGTTCGACACGTGGTGCTCACCGTACAGGCGCATGGTCACATCGCTTGCACCGGAGGGTGTGTGAAGCCTGAACGAGGGCTGTCCGGTGTCCGTGAGTCGCACGTTCTCGGCGCGAACGTCCGCTTCGCCGGACTCTCCGAAAAGAAGCACCTTCGCCTTCGTACGGGAGGCCATGGCCCGTACGTAAGGGTCGTCCGCGTTGAGGATCGCGGTGCCGCCCTCGGCCTCGGACGGCAGGGACTCGACGAGTTCGCCCTTGGCCTGCGCGATCTGCTCGCGGCCGCCGAACTCGCCGATGTGGGCGCTGCCGACATTGAGGACGAGACCGACCTTCGGGGGCGTCAGGCCGGCGAGGTAGCGGATGTGCCCGATGCCGCGGGCGCCCATCTCCAGGACGAGGAACCTGGTTTCCTCGGTGGCGCTGAGCGCGGTCAGCGGCAGCCCGATCTCGTTGTTGAGCGAGCCGGGCGTGAACACCGTGGGGGCCTTGCGCCGGAGCACCTGCGCGATGAGGTCCTTGGTGCTGGTCTTGCCCGCCGAGCCGGTGAGGGCGACGAGGGTGGCACCGAGACGCCGTACGACGTGGCGGGCGAGGGCGCCGAGGGCGGTCTGGACGTCGTCCACGACGATCGCGGGCACGCCGACGGGGCGGGTGCCGAGCACGGCCACCGCTCCCGCCTCGACGACCGCCGCGGCGAAGTCGTGGCCGTCCACGCGCTCCCCGGCGAAGGCCACGAACAGGCTGCCCGGCCCCGCCTCCCTGGAGTCCCGGACGACCGGGCCGGTGACCTGGACGGACGGATCCGGTATGTCGTGCGTCTGCCCGCCGACGACTTCTGCGATCTCGGCGAGGGAGAGGGCGATCACAAGTTCATCCCCTGGGTCTTCTGGATTTTCATCCCTGGGTCTTCTGGATGGCTTCGCGGAGCACCTGGCGGTCGTCGAAGGGACGGACCACCCCGGCGATGTCCTGGCCCTGCTCGTGGCCCTTGCCCGCGACCAGCACGGTGTCGCCGGGTTCGGCGCGGGCGACGGCGGCGGCGATCGCGGCGGCCCGGTCCTCGAAGACCTGCACCTCGCCGCGCTCGTGCGCGGGCACGGACGCCGCGCCCTGGAGCATCGTGGCGAGGATCGCGAGGGGGTCCTCGCCGCGGGGGTTGTCGGAGGTCAGTGTGGCGGTGTCGGCGAGCCGGGCCGCCGCGGCACCCATGGGCTCGCGCTTGGTCTTGTCCCGGTCGCCGCCGCAGCCGAGGACGATGTGCACCTTGCCCTCGGTGACCTTGCGCAGGGCGCGCAGCACGGACTCGACGGCGTCGGTCTTGTGGGCGTAGTCGACGACCGCGAGGTAGGGCTGCCCGGCGTCCACGCGCTCCAGGCGGCCCGGGACGCCCGGGACGGCGGCCACGCCGTCGGCGGCGGCCTGCGGGTCGAGGCCGGCGACGGCGAGGGCGACGATGGCGGCCAGGGTGTTGGCCACGTTGAAGGGCCCGGGCAGCGGCGACTTCGCGCTGATCCGCTCGCCCTTGGGGCCGACGACGGTGAACGTCGAGTCCAGCCGGCCGACCTGGACGTCCTCGGCACGCCAGTCGGCGTCGGGGTGGCCCTCGGCGGAGTAGGTGACGACCGGGACGGTGGCTTCCTTCGCCAGCCTGCGGCCGTACTCGTCGTCGACGTTGACCACGCCGAGTTTGCCGCGTTTCGGCGTGAACAGCTGCGCCTTGGCCCGGAAGTAGTCCTCCATGTCGGAGTGGAACTCCATGTGTTCCGGGCTGAGGTTGGTGAAGACGCCGATGTCGAAGACACAGCCGTCGACCCGGCCGAGGACCAGGGCGTGGCTGGAGACCTCCATGGCGACCGCGTCGACGCCGCGTTCGCGCATGACGGCGAACAGGGCCTGGAGGTCGGTGGCTTCGGGGGTGGTGCGCTCGGACTTGATGCGCTCGTCGCCGATGCGCATCTCGACCGTGCCGATCAGGCCGGTGGACCTGACCGTCTTGAGGCCGCCCTCGACGAGGTAGGCGGTGGTGGTCTTGCCGGAGGTGCCGGTGATGCCGATCTGGAGCAGGTCCCGGCCGGGGTGGCCGTAGATCGTGGCGGCCAGCTCGCCCATCCGCCCGCGCGGGTCGTCGACGACCAGGACCGGCAGCCCGGACGCGGCGGCGCGCTCGGCGCCGGTCGGGTCGGTCAGCACGGCGGCGGCGCCGAGGCCCGCGGCCTGGTTGACGAAGTCGGCACCGTGCAGCCGGGCCCCCGGCAGGGCGGCGTACAGGTCGCCGGGGCGTACGGCGCGCGAGTCGTGGGTGATGCCCGTGACCCCGGCGGCGCTCTCCGGCGCGGAAGCACCCAGCTGATCGGCGAGTTCCGCGAGGGGTGTGGCGGGGACCTGCACCGGCCTGGGCGGCCCGGGGTATGTCACGGGATGGCCCTTCTGGGTGGTTTGGGACTGATCAGCGTGTGGCACGGCGGTGAGCGTACCGGGCGTACCCGCCTCCGGGCGAAGCGAGGGGCTGGAGCTGCTCTGATTCCCGGGGTCGGGGGTGATCGTTGTCACGGAGGCGGTCCTGGTGGCTCGGTGGGGCTGAGTGCTGATCAGGGCGTGTCGGCCCTGATCACTGCTTGAAGGAGACGGGCAGCTTCGCGGGCTTGGCGCCGGTCGGCGGGACCTGGAGGGACTTCAGTGCGAACTCCATGACCTTCTTGTAGACGGGCCCGCAGATCTGACCGCCGAAGTAGCTGCCCTGGGTGGCGTTCTGGATGGCGCAGTAGACGGTGATGCGGGGCTTGTCGGCGGGCGCGAACCCGGCGAACGACGAGGTGTAGCCGTGGTACTTGCCGGTGGCCGGATCCACGCGGTTGGCGGTACCCGTCTTGCCCGCGACGCGGTAGCCGGGGATGCGCGCCTTGGTGCCGGTGCCCTCCTCGTCGTCCACGACGGACTCCAGCATCTGGGCGAGGGTCTTCGCCGTCTTGGCACTGACGACCCGGTTCTTGGCGGGCTTCGGGGCGGGTGTGAAGCGCCCGTCGGGCCCCTTGGTGCCCCGCACGAGGGTGGGTTCGACACGGACGCCGCCGTTGGCGATGGTCGAGTACACGGAGGCCGCCTGCATGGCGTTGATGGAGACGCCCTGGCCGAAAGGGATCGTGTACTGCTGCGAGGTCGACCACTTGTCGGGCGGGGCGAGGATGCCCTTGGTCTCGCCGGGGAAGCCGAGCCCGGTGTAGCTGCCGAGGCCGAACTCGCGCAGGTAGTCGTAGAGGACCTTGTTGGCCTGGGCCTGGGTCCTGCCGAGCTGCCCGGTGGCGAGGATGGTGCCGATGTTGCTGGACTTGGCGAGGACGCCGTTGAGCGTCAGGTACCAGGTCGGGTGGTCGATGTCGTCCTTGAAGAGCCGGTCGCCGCGGTGCAGGCGGTTGGGCACGACCACGTGGGTCCCCGGTGTGGCCGCGTTCTCCTGGAGGACTGCGGCCATCGACATGACCTTGGCGGTGGAGCCGGGCTCGAAGGCGTCCTGGAGGGCGGCGTTCCCCAGGGCGGCCGGGTCGGCGTCCGACAGGTCGTTCGGATCGAAGCCGGGCGAGTTCGCCATGGCCAGGATCTGCCCGGTGCGGGTGTCCTGGACGATGACGTAGCCGCGGTCGGCCGCGGACTCCTTCACCTGCTCGCTGATGGCGTTCTGGGCGGCCCACTGGATGTCGCGGTCGATGGTGAGCTCGACGTCGCTGCCGGGGACGGCAGGTGTCTCGGTGGAGCCCGCGGTGGGCACGAGACGGCCGCCGGACTGGGCGTAGCGGATCTTGCCGTCCTTGCCGGCGAGCTGCTTGTTCAGCTGCAGCTCGATGCCGCCGCCGGGCTTGCCCTCGCCGTTGACCCAGCCCAGTATCCCGGCGGCGAGGTCGCCGCCCGGGTACACGCGCTTGCTGGTGGCCACGGAGAAGACGCCCGAGAGGACGTTGTGCGTGGACTTGTCCGTCTCCGCCTTCTCGGCGAGCGCCGACTTGAGGTCCTTGATCTGCTTCCAGACCTGCGGGGTCTGGCGGGAGGCCAGTTTGACGTAGCGCAGGGCCGTGTTCTTCGGCCGCAGCTTCTCGACGAGGGTTTCCTGCTCCTGGCCGAGGATCGGCGCGAGGAGAGCCGCCGCCTGCTCGGGCCCGTCAGCGATCTTCAGCTGGTCGGGAGCGAACATCGTGGGGTCGGCGGTGATGTCGTAGGCGTCCTCGCTGGTCGCGAGGGCCACCCCGGACCGGTCGGTGATCTCGCCCCGGTCCGCGGCCAGCACCTGGCCGACGTACCGGTTCTGTTCGGCCTTGGCGGCGTACGTGCTCGCGTCCACGGCCTGCACCTGGAAGAGCCGCACCACGAACGCGGCCAGGACCAGGGTCAGCGCGAGCCCGACCAGGCGCAGGCGGGGGCGGGGGCTGCCGAGCCTCAGCTGTTTGGGTGCCGCGGGACGGCCCTGCCCCGGCCTCCGGGCCGGACGGGCACCGGGGCCGGGACGGCGCCGGGCGTCGGGGCGGGCGGGCCTGGCGGGGCCGGGCACGCGGCGACGTGGCGGTTGCCGGTCGGACACTTCCGTCACCTGCCGGGGGTCGGGGTGGGGCCGTTGGGCATGGCCTCGGGGGCCAGGACCAGGGGGGTGTACGCGGAGGACTGCCGGACACCTGGGGCCGCGCTGGGGACGCCCTTGACGGTGCCGTCGGGATCGAGGAAGGCGGGGTCGCCGCCGGGCACCATGCCGAGCTCGCGGGCGCGGCGCTGCAGGGCGTCGGGAGCGGAGTAGGCGTCGATGTCCCGCTGGAGGGCCTGCTCCTCGTCAGTGAGGTTCTTGGTTCCGCGCTGGAGGTCGTCGAGTCTGAACGCGCCTTCACTGAGGGCCGAGTTCAGCACCAGGAGGGCGATGAGACCGCCGCCGAGGAGGAGGACGACCAGCAGGACGAAAGGTGTGCGGGCCGCCTGCCCGGGGCCGGTCGGGAGGAGCCGCGCGAGTCGGGCCGCCCTCCCCTTCAGTTCGGGTTTGCCGCTCACGCACGCTCCCTAGGTCCGGCCTGCACACGCCTCACTCGACGTCCTCCCTGATGCGCTGGGCGCCGCGCAGCCGCGCCGGTGCCGCTCGCCGGTTCTCGGCGATCTCCTCTTCGGTGGGGAGTTCGGCACCGCGCGTGAGGAGCTTGAGCCGCGGCTGGTAGCGCTCGGGGACGACGGGCAGTCCGGGCGGCGCGGTGGTGGCGGCGCCCGCCGCGAAGACCTGCTTGACCAGCCGGTCCTCCAGCGAGTGGTACGACAGCACGGCGATCCGCCCGCCCACGTCGAGCCGCTTCACCGCGGCCGGGATCGCCCGCTCCAGGACGGAGAGCTCGCCGTTGACCTCGATGCGCAGGGCCTGGAAGGTGCGCTTGGCCGGGTTGCCGCCGGTGCGCTTGGCGGCCTGCGGCAGGGCGTCGCGGATCAGCTCGACCAGCCGCGCGCTGTTGGTGAACGGCTCCTTCTCCCGCTCGCGCACGATCGCGCTCACGATCCGCTTGGCCTGCTTCTCCTCGCCGTAGGCCCGCAGGATGCGCACGAGTTCGCCCGGCGGGTAGGTGTTGAGGACCTCGGCGGCGCTGACGCCGGTCGTCTGGTCCATGCGCATGTCGAGCGGGGCGTCCTGGGCGTAGGCGAAGCCGCGGTCGGCCTCGTCGAGCTGCATGGAGGAGACGCCCAGGTCGAACAGGACGCCCTGCACGCGCGCGATGCCGAGCCGGCGCAGCACCTCGGGGAGCTCGTCGTAGACGGCGTGGACGAGGGTGGCGCGCTCACCGTAGGGCGCGAGGCGCTCGCCGGACAGGCGCAGGGCCTCCTTGTCGCGGTCGAGGGCGACGAGCCGGGCTTCGGGGAACCTCGCGAGGAGGGCCTCGCTGTGGCCGCCGAGGCCGAGGGTGCAGTCGACGACCACGGCGTCCGGGCCCTCCAGGGCGGGTGCCAGCAGATCCAGGCACCGCTGGAGCATCACCGGGACGTGTCGACTCTCGCTCAAGGGGCCCTCTCAGATCCGGCGCGGCCGCACGCACCGCCGGGTCCCCGCCCGCTCGTGAAGGGGAGGCCTGCCGGCGCCGGAAGCGTCAGCCGACCGGGAGCGGGAGGAGGCCGAGCCGTACGTACGCGCCGCGCACGTGGGGAGATCTCCGGTCGTCGCCGGGGTCTCCGAAGAAAATCAGTCCAGCGGGGAGAGTCTCGCCTCCCGCTTCGCGTCACTTTAGTCCACCGTGTCGCCCGGTCAATCAACCGGCCTGCGCGTCGCCGCCGTTCGCACGGGGACCCGGGCGCCACTCCTGTGGGTTACCTCACAACCGCCCCTCGGCGGCATTCTTTGTCCACTCTCACAGGAGGCTTGGACGGGGTGTGACCAGTAACGTCATACCTATGACGACTTCTGCATCGGTTCCCACAGGTTCGGAGAGCGCCATCGCGGCCGGCGGCACGGTCACGGACCGCCTCGTCGAGGCCAACACCCGGTACGCCGACGCCTTCACCGACCCGGGGATGGACGCCCGGCCCGTGCTGCACGTCGCCGTCGTGGCCTGCATGGACGCCCGCCTCGACCTGCACGCGGCGCTCGGCCTGGAGCTCGGCGACTGCCACACGATCCGCAACGCCGGCGGCGTCGTCACGGACGACGTGATCCGCTCCCTCACCATCAGCCAGCGCAAGCTCGGCACCCGCAGCGTGGTGCTCATCCACCACACCGGCTGCGGCCTGGAGAGCCTCACCGAGGACTTCCGCAACGAGCTGGAGGCCGAGGTCGGCCAGCGCCCCGCGTGGGCCGTGGAGTCCTTCCGGGACGTCGACCAGGACGTGCGGCAGTCGATGCAGCGCGTGCGCACCTCGCCGTTCGTTCCGCACACCGACGACGTGCGCGGATTCGTGTTCGACGTGAAGACCGGCCTACTGCGGGAGATCGACCCGGCCTCCTGACCCGGCCTGCCGGCCTGGGCGCCGCGGGCCGCCCACCCCGGAAGGCCACCTGCTGTAGCTGTCGAAAGCCTGTCAGTCACGCGTTCGAATGGTCGCAAGACCGACATATCGCGGCCAGTTGTCCACAGTCGAGTGACACGAAACGGTAACGGCAGCAAGAATGCGGGAGTGGCGTCGCGCGGAACTTTTCACGCGTGGTGTCCGTGGTTCGGGGTGGGCCGGTCTGCGTCATGCGGCGTCGGCCCGGGAAAATGGGGTATCCCGCGCTTCCAGGGAGCAAGGGAAAGGCCGAGGAGGGCCGGGTGACGACCTATGACGATCGAGCGAGCCTCACTGATCTGACCGCCGTCGTGGAGCGCGTGCGGGAGTCGGTGGAAGGCGTGATCGAGGGCAAGCCCGAGGTCGTACGGCTCTCGCTGACCGTACTGCTCGCCGAGGGACATCTGTTGATCGAGGACGTCCCGGGAGTCGGCAAGACGATGCTGGCCAAGGCGCTGGCGCGGTCCATCGACTGCTCGGTGCGGCGCATCCAGTTCACGCCCGACCTGCTGCCGTCGGACATCACCGGTGTGTCCATCTGGGACCAGCAGCGCCGCGACTTCGAGTTCAAGCCGGGCGCGATCTTCGCGCAGGTGGTGATCGGCGACGAGATCAACCGCGCCTCGCCCAAGACGCAGTCCGCGCTCCTGGAGTCGATGGAGGAGCGCCAGGTCACCATCGACGGCAAGACCTACGAGCTGCCCAGCCCCTTCATGGTGGTGGCGACGCAGAACCCGGTCGAGATGGAGGGCACCTACCCGCTGCCGGAGGCCCAGCGCGACCGCTTCATGGCCCGGGTGTCGGTCGGCTACCCGAGCCCGGAGGCCGAGCTGCAGATGCTGGACGTGCACGGCGGCGTCTCGCCGTTGGAGGACCTCCAGCCCGTGGCCCACGCGCACGAGATCCTCAAGCTGATCGAGGCGGTGCGCGGCGTGCACGTGGCCGAGCCGGTCCGGCGCTACGCGGTGGACCTGGTCGGCGCCACGCGCACGCACCCCGACCTGAGACTCGGCGCCTCTCCGCGCGCGACGCTGCACCTGCTGCGCGCGGCGAAGGCGACCGCGGCCCTCAGCGGCCGGGAGTACGCGCTGCCGGACGACGTGCAGGCCCTCGCCGTCGCCGTCCTGGCCCACCGACTGCTGCCCACCGCCCAGGCCCAGCTCAACCGGCGTACCGCCGAGCAGGTCGTCGAGGAGATCCTGCAGCGCACCCCGGTGCCGGCGGCGCCGCAGCAGCAGAGCGGCTTCGGCGGCCTCGGCCGTCCGGCGCCGGCGTATCCCCAGCAGCCGCCGCGGAGGCTGTGATGACCACCGCGGGGGCGGGGCACGCGGAAGCCGACCGGGGCGAGAAGGGCGGCATCCGCACCGCCCTGGCCGGTCTGACCACCCGCGGACGCTCCTTCCTGGCCGCCGGCGTCGCGGCCGCGATCTGCAGTTACGTGCTCGGGCAGAGCGACCTGCTGCGCGTGGGTCTGCTGCTGGCGGTGCTGCCGCTGGTGTGCGCGGCGGTGCTGTACCGCACGCGCTACCGGGTCGCCGGCAGCCGCCGGCTCTCCCCCGCTCGCGTGCCCGCCGGCAGCGAGGCCCGTGTCCACCTGCGGATGGACAACGTCTCGCGGCTGCCCACGGGCCTGCTGATGCTCCAGGACCGGGTGCCGTACGTGCTCGGCCCCCGGCCCCGCTTCGTGCTCGACCGGGTGGAGGCGGGCGGCCGGCGCGAGGTGTCCTACCGGGTGCGCTCCGACCTGCGCGGCCGCTACCCGCTGGGCCCGCTCCAGCTGCGCCTGACCGACCCGTTCGGCATGTGCGAGCTGACCCGGTCCTTCTCGACGTACGACACCCTCACGGTCATCCCGCGCGTGGAGCCGCTGGCGCCGGTGCGCCTCAGCGGCGAGGCGAAGGGCCACGGCGACGGACGGCAGCGTTCGCTCGCCCTGGCCGGCGAGGACGACGTCATCCCGCGCGGGTACCGCTACGGCGACGACCTGCGCCGCGTGCACTGGCGCTCCACCGCCCGCTACGGCGAGCTGATGGTGCGCCGCGAGGAGCAGCCGCAGCGCGCCCGCTGCACGGTGCTGCTGGACACCCGGGGCATCGCCTACCAGGGCGCGGGACCGGACTCGGCCTTCGAGTGGGCCGTGTCGGGCGCCGCGTCCGTCCTGGTGCACATGCTCGAACGGGGCTATTCGGTGCGGCTGCTGACGGACACCGGCGACGCGGTGCCCGGCGAGGGCGGTGACGGCTTCGCGGGCGCGAGCGGGGAGTCGGCGGACGCGGCCGGGCTGATGATGGACACCCTCGCGGTGATCGACCACTCCGACGGCGCGGGCCTGTCCCGGGCCTACGACGTACTGCGCGGCGGGAACGAGGGACTGCTGGTGGCCTTCCTCGGCGACCTGGACGAGGACCAGGCCGCCGTGCTGGGCCGGATGCGGCAGCGCAGCCCGGGCGCGGTCGCCTTCGTACTGGACAGCGACACCTGGGTGCGGGAACCGGGCGACGTGCCCGGCCCGTTGGACAGGAGCGGAGAGCGGCTGCGCATGCTGCGCGAGGCGGGGTGGACGGCCCTGCGCGTGCCGCGGGGCTCCTCCGTGGACGAGCTGTGGCGGCAGGCCGACCGGGAGCGCAGGGGCGTGGCCGCCGCGAGCGGCGGGGAGGGACCGTGATGAGCGGGCGGGTTCGACTGACGCTGAGCGCCTGGGCGGCCACGCTGATGGCCGCGTGCGCGCTGCTGCCCCTCGTCAAGCCGGCCACGTGGATCGTGCAGGCGGCTTTCCTGCTGGCCCTGCAGTCGGGCGTGGGGGCCGCCGCCCGCAGGGTGCCGCTGGCCCGGCCGCTGACGGTGGCGGCGCAGGCCGTGGTCACCGTCATGATGCTGACCTTCGTCTTCGCCCGTGAGCAGGCCCTGGCCGGGCTGATCCCCGGGCCGCGGGCCTTCGACCGCTTCGCGCTCCTGCTCCAGCAGGGCGGGGACGACATCGCGCGGTACGCGATCCCGGCGCCTCTGGAGTCCGACGGCATCCGGCTGATGCTCATAGGCGGGGTCCTGATCATCGGACTGCTGGTGGACGCCCTCGCGGTGACCTTCCGCAGTGCCGCCCCGGCCGGGCTGCCCCTGCTCGCGCTGTACTCCGTGGCCGCGGGGCTGTCCGACGGGGGCATGGACTGGCTGTGGTTCCTGGTGGCGGCGGCCGGCTATCTGATGCTGCTCCTGGCCGAGGGGCGGGACCGGCTCTCGCAGTGGGGGCGGGTCTTCGGCGGTGCCCCGCGCACGGCCGGCGGGGAGCCGAGCGGCGCGCTCGCCCCGGTCCGCACCGGCCGGCGCATCGGTGTGGTCGCGCTGGGCATCGCCCTGGTGGTGCCGCTGGGCCTGCCCGCGATGAACGGCGGCCTGCTGGACTCCGTCGGAGCGGGCGCGGGCGCCGGTTCGGGCGGTGGGGGCACGATCTCCGCCGTGAACCCGCTGGTGTCGCTGCGGGACAGCCTGAACGCGGACGAGGACCAGCAGGTGCTGTCCGTGCGCACCAAGATGGAAGACGTCTCGGACCTGTATCTGCGGATCGTGTCCCTGGACGACTTCGACGGCACCACGTGGAAGCCGTCCCGCCGGTCCATCACCGCCGTCCCCGACGGCACCTTCCCGGACCCGGTCGGCCTCAGCCCGGACGTCAAGCGCACGAAGGTCGACACCACGATCACGGCGGCCGACTGGTACGCCCAGGACTGGCTGCCCATGCCGTACCCGCCGAGCGACGTGCGCATCAGCGGCAACTGGCGGTACGAGCCGCTGGGCATGACGCTGGTCGGCGACCACGGGCAGAACACCCGAGGCCTGACGTACCAGGTCACGAGCCTGGACGTGCGTCCGACGGCGGAGCAGCTCGCCTCGGCGGGGCCGGCGCCCGCGGACGTCGAGCGCGACTTCACCGAGCTGCCCGACTCGCTGCCGTCGGTGGTGGCCCGCACCGCCCGCAAGGTCACCGCGGGTGCCGCCGACCCGTACGACCAGGCGGTCAAGCTCCAGGACTGGTTCGCCGTGACCGGCGGTTTCGAGTACGACACGCAGGTGCAGGTCGGCAGCGGCTCGCAGGCGATCGCCCGCTTCCTGAAGGACAAGCAGGGCTTCTGCGTGCACTTCTCCTTCGCGATGGCGGCGATGGCCCGCTCCCTGGGCATACCGGCGCGGGTCGCGGTGGGCTTCGCGCCCGGTTCCCCGCAGGCGGACGGCTCGGTGTCGGTGGGGCTGCGGGACGCGCACGCCTGGCCCGAGCTGTACTTCGAGGGCGTGGGCTGGACGCGCTTCGAGCCCACTCCCAACCGCGGCTCGATTCCGTCGTACACCCTGCCGGACAGTCCCGACAGCTCGGTGCCGGACCCGGCGCGTCCGTCCCAGTCGACGTCCACCGCGCCCTCCGCGACGCCCTCGGCGAGCGAGACCTGCACGCCGGAGCAGAAGAAGCTGGACGGCGGCTGTGCGAGCGAGTCGCCGCAGGCGGCGCTGCCCACGGACGACGACGGCCCGAAGAGGTACGCGTTCCTGGTGTGGGCCCTCGCCGGGCTCGCCGTCCTCGCCCTCCCCCTGGCCCCGATGCTGTGGCGGCAGCGGACGCGCAGGGTACGGCTGGGGGCGCACGGCCGCAGCGAGGCGGATACGGCGCTGCACACGCTGGCCGTCTGGCAGGAGCTGACGGACACGGCATGGGACTTCGGCATCACGCCGGACGAGTCACAGACACCGCGCACGGCGGCCGCCCGTATCGTCCGCCTCGGCGACCTGGACACGACGGCCGCGGCCTCGGTGCACCGGGTGGCGAGCGCGGTGGAGCAGGTCCTGTACGCACCGCACCCCCGCCCGGCCGCGGGCCTCACGGACGACGTCCGCCGCGCGGCGGCGGGCCTCGGCGCGGCGGTCAACCGTCCGGCCAGGCTTCGCGCGCTGCTGGCCCCCCGTTCCACCGTGCGTGTGGTGTGGGCGGCGTCGGACTGGTGGACCAGGGTCCGGGAACGCGCCGTGGCGCTACGGCCGACGTGGCGGAAGGCGTCGGGGCAGCAGGGCTGAGGGTAGGGACGGCTGAGGCCGACCGGTGCGGGTGCACCGGTCGGCCGCGCCGTGTCCAGGGTTGGCCGGGCCTGTGCGCCCGGGGCCCACGAGGCCGTGCTGCGCCCAGGCCACGAGGTCGTGCTGCGTCTGCGGCCACGGGCCGTGCTGCGTCTGCGTCAGGCCGGCGTCACGAGGGCTCCGGCTGCCACCAGCTTGCGGGGACTCCCCACGGCCTGTCTGACGGTCGGCGCACGCATGCGTCAGGGGGTGACCACCAGATCGGTGGTCACCCCCTGACGTACGTGTTCACGTAGTCCTGGAGAGGCTGCGCGGAGGGCTAATGGCCGCCCTGCTCGTCGCGGCGCTTCTGCCAGCGCTGCTCGATGCGGTCCATCACGGAGCGGCGCTGCCGACCCTGTCGGCGGGCTTGGGGCCCGGCGGCACCGGCCGCCTGTTCGCCCGGCTTGGGAGCCTTGCGCCAGCCGGTCACGGCGAGCACCGCACAGCCCAGCATGACGAGGAAGCCCACGACGCTGAGCCAGACCTGCTTGGCGACCATTCCAGCCATGAGGAGCGCGATACCTACGAGGAAGCCCGCGACCGCCTGGTAGACCCGTCGCCGGGTGTACGTGCGCAGCCCGCTTCCCTCGAGCGCTGTCGCGAACTTGGGATCTTCGGCGTACAGCGCTCGCTCCATCTGCTCGAGCATGCGCTGCTCGTGCTCCGAGAGCGGCACGGAGTCCTCCTCATCGTGCAGTCGCCGGGGCGACCCGGGGGGTCCCTTCAGGATAGGCAGGGAATCGCCCCCGTGAAACCCGCCCCTCTGCGCCAATTGACCAACCGGAACCCGCCATGGGCGTCCCGGCTCGCTGAGGCTTCCATTCCCCGGCGGCCGACCCGTCATGCCGGAACGGTCTCCCTCGATCATACGGCGCGGCGCACCCATTCGGGGGGCCTGTGGCGCACTCCATGCGCAGCCAAGGCGCTGATCAGTGGCGGTACCTCACGAAGCGGCTCAGGCCTCGGCCGCCCCATCGGCCTCGCCGGCCCCGCCCGTCTCACCGGTCCCACCGGTCCCACCGGTCTCACCCAGCACGTGCAGCTGCGTGGCCACCGAGCGGAAGGCGGGGAGCTCGGCCGCGGCCTCCTCCAGCTTCAGCAGCGCTTCCAGGGCTCCGGGCTCGGTGTCCACGAGGACGCCGGGCACGAGGTCGGCGAAGACCCGCACGCCGTGCACGGCACCGACGCGCAGCCCCGCACCCTCGACCAGTCCGGTGAGCTGCTCGGCGGTGAAGCGGCGCGGTACGGGGTCACCCGTGCCCCATCGGCCGTTCGGGTCGTCGAGCGCCTGCAGGGCCTCCTTGAAGTGCCCGGCGAGGGCGCGGGCCAGCACGGCACCGCCGAGGCCGGCCGCGAGCAGGCTGAGGACGCCCTCCGCGCGCAGGGCCGCCACCGCGTTGCGGACGCCCTCGGCCGGGTCGTCCACGTACTCCAGGACGCCGTGGCACAGCACCACGTCGTAGCCACCGCGCTCGGCCACGTCGAAGAGGCCGTGGGCGTCACCCTGGACGCCCTTGACCCGGTCGGCGACACCGGCTTCGGCGGCGCGGCGCTCCAGGGCGAACAGCGCGTTGGGGCTGGGGTCGACGACGGTGACCCGGTGGCCGAGGCGGGCGACGGGCACCGCGAAGTTGCCGCTGCCGCCTCCGGTGTCGAGGACGTCCAGCGACTCCCGACCCGTGGCCTTGACCCGGCGGTCAAGGGCGTCCTGGAGGACCTCCCAGACCACGGCGGTACGGAGTGAGGCGCGGGGGCGCATCGGGTCCGACACGGCAGTTGACTCCTCGGCGCGGCACCGCCTCTTGCACGGCGGCGCGAACGGGGTGTCTTCCCCGGCCCCGGCCACGGGGAGGGAAGACTTCAGGCGTCCCCCACCCTATTGCCTCGGCCGCGGCGTCCGGATGACCCGGTCCCGAGATGCCTCACGGGTCAGGTCGGCCCGTGCCCCCGAACGGACCCGGCCCGCCGGTGCCGGAGCTGCCCGTCACCCGCACCGGCCCTGCCTGGTCAGCCTGCGTCCGGCATGTCCCTCCTTGCGCCGGGGCCCTCCGGCCGGTCCTGGTCCGGGCGGGGCTGCGGGAGGACCGGCTGGAGGACCAGCATCCGCTCGACGAGGCGCAGGAACATCGCCACGTCCCGTATCAGGTCGTCGGCGTCCCGGCCGGTGGCCGCGCCCTGGATGCCGGCCTCGGCCCGGGCGCGACGCCGGGCACCGGCGGCGAACAGCGCGCTCCACTCGCTCAGTTCGGGCGCGATCTCGGGGAGCACTTCCCAGGCGCTCCGGATCTTGGCCCGGGCCCGGGGCGAGGTCTCCGGGCGCCCCCGGGCGGCGAGCACCGCGGCGGCGGTGCGCAGGGCGGCGAGGTGGGCTGTCGCGTAGCGCTCGTTCGCGGTTTCCAGGGCGGTGGCCTCGTCGAGGCTCGCGCGGGCCTGGGCGAGCAGGTCGAGGGCGGCGGGCGGGGCCGTGGCCCGGCGCAGCACGGGGTGAACGTCGCTCGCCGGGCCGGTCAGTGAGGGGGCAGGGCCGGTGGCGCGGCGCCGACGGGCGGCTGCTGCGTGGTAGTTGGCCATGACGAACCTCCTGTCGTCAGTGTGACGGCGCGTCCGTTACGGAGTGCCGTATGTGACCCATCGTGAGGTATGGCACTGACAATCCGATCTGACCTGCTGTTTTGCCTCGCTCGTAGGTTCGGAGTAGTTTTTGCACTGACCAGTCAGTTCAAATTCAGGGGAGACTCGTGGGGGAACAGGCGGGAGGGGTGCGGATCGCCGCCGACGGCCTCGGGATCAAGGGGCCACGGGGGTGGGCGGTCCGCGGGATCTCCGTCGACGCCGAGCCGGGGGCGCTCATCGCGGTCGAGGGCCCGTCCGGGTCCGGCCGTACGTGCCTGCTGCTGGCGCTGACGGGGCGGATGAAGGTCTCGGAGGGCACGGTCGCCGTGGGCGACGCGCGGCTGCCGAAGCAGATGACGGCGGTCCGCGGCATCAGCGCGCTGGCGCATGTCCCGGGGGTCACCGACCTCGACCCGGCGCTGACCGTGGGCGAGCACCTGCGGGAACGGGCGCTGCTCCAGCGGCGGTTCGGCGCATCGCTGCGCGGCCTCCTGCGGCCCCGCGGCGAGCGGGCGGCCGAGGCCCGGCAGCGCGTCGACGCCGCGCTCGAAGCCGCCGGTCTCGACCTTGAGGCACTGCCCAAGGGGCCGCGCACGGCCGTTCGGGATCTGGAGCGTCTGGAGGAGCTGCGGCTGTCGGTGGCGCTCGCCCTGACCGGCGAGCCGCGGCTGCTCGGCATCGACGACACCGACCTCAAGCTCTCGGACGGTGAGCGGGGAGAGGTCTGGGCGCTGCTCAGGTCCCTGGCCGACGCCGGGACGACGGTCGTGGCGGTGTGCAGCGAGGCTCCCGAGGGGGCCGTCAAGGTCTCCACCGCGAAGAGCCCCGAAGAGCCGGCCGTCGAGGACGCTCGGGCCGACGAAGCCGACCAGGCCGACCAGGCCGACCAGGGAGAGGAGAAGGCCGATGCGCTCGCCGAGACTGGCCGCGCTTGAGCTGCGCCGCTTCGGGCGGGGGAAGCTGCCGCGCGCCGCGCTCGTCGCGCTGCTGGTGCTGCCGCTGCTGTACGGGGCGCTGTACCTGTGGTCGTTCTGGGACCCCTACGGTCGTCTGGGCAAGATCCCCGTGGCGCTCGTGAACGCCGACAAGGGGGCGACCGCCGACGGGAAGAAGATCACGGCGGGCGACGACATCACGAAGGGCCTGCACGACAGCAAGACCTTCGACTGGCAGGAGGTGAGCGCCGCCGAGGCCCGCAGGGGCGTCGAGGACGGCAGCTACTACCTGTCGCTCACCCTGCCCGCCGACTTCAGCGAGCGGATCGCCTCCAGCTCCGGGAACACCCCGGAGACCGGCGCCCTCCAGGTGCGCACGAACGACGCGAACAACTACATCGTCGGGCAGATCTCCCGGACGGTCTTCAGCGAGGTGCGGCAGGCGGCGTCCACGAAGACGTCCCGGTCCTTCCTGGACAAGATCTTCGTGTCGTTCTCCGACATCCACGGCAAGACCGTGAAGGCGGCGAAGGGCGCCGACCGGCTGAACGGCGGGATCGGCAAGGCCGAGAAGGGCTCCAAGGACCTCGCCGACGGCCTGAAGGACGCCAAGGACGGCAGCGGCAAGCTCTCCACGGGCCTGAAGAAGCTCCACACCGGCGCGGGCGACCTTGAGGACGGCTCGAAGCAGGTTGCCGAGGGCACGCAGAAGCTCGCCGACCGGGTCAACGGCACCGCCGACAAGGTCGGTCCCTTCCTCAAGGGCAACGAGAAGACCATCGGTGACACCGCCCAGCTGGTCGCCGACTCCTCGGGGGTGATCCGCAAGCACCTGGACACCCTGGTGAAGACGGCCCCGACCGCCGCCAAGGGCGCCCGCGCGGCGTCCGGCACGCTGAACGACGTCTACGCCCGGCGCTGCGACGACCCCGTCCTGCCCGACGCTGCCTGCTCCGACCTGAAGAAGGCCAAGGACGCCGCCGCCGACGTCACCACCATCGCGGACGACCTCAACACCCTGGTCGCGGACCAGGACGGCGACCTGGACAAGCTCGACAAGAACCTCGCCACCCTCCAGAAGCAGTCCCAGGCCCTGGCGAACCGCGCACCGCACCTCTCCGAGGACCTCGCCGACGCCGTCAAGAAGATCAACAAGCTGAACGACGGGGCGGCCCGGGTCGCCGCCGGCGCGAAGAAGCTGCACAAGGGGATCGGCACGGCCAAGACCGGCGCCGTCGACCTGGACAAGGGCGTCGGCAAGCTGAAGACGGGCGCGGACGACCTCAACGGCGGCATCTTCAAGCTCGTCGACGGCTCCGGGAAGCTCGCCGGCGGCCTGCACGACGGGGCGGAGAAGATCCCCGACTACGACGAGCAGGACCGCGACCGGCGCACCGAGGTCATGGCCGACCCCGTGCGGCTCGCCTCCCATGACCTGCACAAAGCGCCCAACTACGGCACCGGGTTCGCCCCGTACTTCATCCCGCTGTCCCTGTGGGTGGGCGCGATGGTGGCGTACATGCTGATCGCGCCCATGAACCGGCGGGCGCTCGCCGCGGGCGCCTCGGCGTGGCGGATCGCGCTGGCGGGCTGGCTGCCGGTGGCGGCGATCGGAGTGCTGCAGACGGTGGCTCTGATGTCGGTGCTGCACTGGGCGGTCGGCCTGGAGATGGTGCGGGCGGCCGGGACGGTGGGCTTCCTGTTCCTGGTGACGGCGTGCTTCGCGGCGATCGTGCAGTGGCTGAACGCGCGCTTCGGGGCGGCGGGCCGGATCCTCGTCCTCGCGTTGCTGATGCTCCAGCTGACCTCGGCGGGCGGCACGTACCCCGTACAGACCAGCCCCGGGTTCTTCAACGCGCTCCACCCGTTCCTGCCGATGAGCTACGTCGTCGAGGCCCTCCGGCGGCTCATCACCGGCGGTGGACTCGATCCGGTGTGGCACGCGTGCGTGGTGCTGACGGCGTTCACCGCGGGCGCCCTCGCGCTGACCGCCGTGGCGGCCCGCCGGCGCCAGGTGTGGACGCTGGACCGGCTGCACCCGGAGCTGAGCCTGTGAGCCCCACCGGCACGTCCCCCGGAAAGGTTCCTGTGACAATCAGGGCCATGGAAAGCAGCAGTGCCGCGTCGGGCGGCAGCACGCGCCGCGAGGCCACCCGGCAGAAGCTCTACGAGGCGGCCGTCACGCTCATCGCCGAGCAGGGGTTCTCCGCCACGACCGTGGACGAGATCGCCGAGCGTGCCGGAGTCGCGAAGGGCACGGTCTATTACAACTTCGCGAGCAAGTCCGTCCTCTTCGAGGAGTTGCTGCGGCACGGAGTGGGGCTGCTGGCCGCCTCCCTGCGGGAAGCGGCCGAACGGACCGCACGGGAGGGCGGCAGCAAGGTCGATGCCCTGGACGCGATGATCCGGGCGGGGCTGGTCTTCATCGACCGCTACCCGGCCTTCACCCAGCTGTACGTGGCCGAGCTGTGGCGCACCAACCGGGCCTGGCAGTCCACGCTGATGGTGGTCCGGCAGCAGGTCGTCGCGGTCGTGGAGGACGTCCTGCGCGACGGCGTGGCGGGGTGTGAGTTCAGCGAGGAGATCGACGTCTCGCTGACGGCGTCCGCCCTGGTCGGCATGGTCCTGGTGGCGGCCCTCGACTGGAAGTCCTTCCAGCCGGAACGCTCACTGGACGACGTCCACGCGGCACTGTCCCGCCTGCTCCAGGGGCGGGTGAGCGGCTGCCGCTGACGGCGGGCGGGGGCAGCGGGCGGCGGGCGGCGGGCGGCGGGCGGCGGGCGGCGGGCGGCGGGCGGCGGGCGGGTGAGCATCTGCCGCAGACCGCGCGCGGCGGGCAGCTGAGCGGCTGTCCCCGGCCGCCTGCGGCGCACGGGGTGAGCCCCTGCCCCTCGCCGCCGGTCGCCTGGGGGGCGGCTGTCCCCGACCGGACGCGAAAGCGCCGGTCCGATGTGGCCGCGTCCCCCGCGGGCCACCTCGAACCGGCGCCTTCCTTGCTCCCCCGTGCGTCCCCCCGCAGGACCCCCCGTTCGGTCGTCCCCCGGTACTCCCCCGTGCCTCGCTCCCGCCGACACCGCCGGCGGAAGGAGCGGATCGCGGGCCGGCTCCGTTCCGGCGCCCCGTGTCGCCGGTGCCGGAGCCGTGCCCCTCTCCGTGTCTCCACTCTCTCGTCCGCGCAGGTCGTCCCCCATCCGCGCGCGTACTCAACTCCTCGGCTAGGTACGGATACTCAGCCCTGCGCACCGGGCCCCAGGACGCTCCGTCGCCGCCTGGTCACGACCGCCTCCGCGCCCGTACTCGGGAGGCCGTCGGTGGGGGCTGACGGTGGGGGCCGATAAAGTCCCTGGCATGGCACGGATTGCGGTGATCGGCGCCGGGATGGGCGCGCTGACGGCTGCCGCCCGGCTGGCCGTCGCGGGCCACCGGGTGGCGGTGTACGAGCGGACGGACACCTACGGCGGAGCGCTGCGCCGCTTCGAGCGCGACGGGTTCTCCTTCGACACGGGCCCCGCCCTGCTGCCGCTGCCCGCCGTCTACCGCGACCTGTTCGTCAAGACCGGCAAGGAGCCGCTGGAGTCCTGCGTCGAGCTGGTCCAGGTCGACCCGTCGTCCCGGCACGTGTTCGCGGACGGCACCGAGGTGTCGCTGCCGAACGCCTCGCGCGCGGGTGTCGTCGCCGCCCTGGACGAGGGGCTCGGCGCGGGCGCCGGGAAGCGCTGGGGCGACTTCCTGGTCCGGGCCCGCGAGGCCTGGGACCGGACCCGCCGGCCACTCCTGGAGGAGCCGCTGTGGCCGAACTGGCAGGTGCTGGCCGAGCGTGAGCCCTACCCGTCGGTGCCCCACAAGCGGCTGCTGCGCACCCGCCGGGCCGGCACGCTCGCCGAGATCGGCGCCTGGGAGCTGCGCGACCCCCGGCTCACGGCGCTCCTGGAGAGCCATGCCCTCGGCCACGGCCTGGATCCCCGGGTCGCCCCGGCGAGCGCGGCCGTACTGCCGTACATGGAGCACGCCTTCGGCACCTGGTACGTGCGCGGCGGCCTGCGCGAGCTGGCGCGGGCGGTGTACGAGCGGTGCCTGGCCCGGAAAGTCGAGTTCCATTTCGGTGCCGACGTCACCGGTCTGCTGGAGAAGGACGGCCGGGCATCGGGGGTGGAACTGGCCGACGGGTCCCTCGTGGAGGCGGACTTCGTGGTCGCCGGCGTCGCGCCCGGCACACTGGCCCGGCTGACGGCGGGCACCGTCGTACGAGGTGACGGCGAGGTACCGCCCCAGCCCGCGGCGGCCGCCCGGCTGACCCTCCTGCTGGCCCTGCGCGGCGCCCGCCCCGAGGGCACGGCACACCGCACGGTGGTGCACACCCGGGACCGAGAGGCCGAGTTGGACGCCCTGTTCGGCACGGCGGCGGGCAATCCCCGTCCCACGGTCACGGTGCTACGGCCCGACGACCCGCGCCTTGCCCCGGCGGACCACGAGGCGGTCACCCTCACGACGGTGGTGCCCGCGCGGCTCGACCAGCCTCACGACACCCTGGTCGACGACATGATCTCCGTCGCCGAACGCGCCGTACCCGGCCTGCGCGACCGCCTCCTCTGGCACGAGGTGCGCACCCCGGCCGACATCGCGGACGCGACGGGCGCGGAGGGCGGGGCGGTGCCCGTGCCGGCCCTGGCGGCGGCCGGCGGACGAATGCTGCATCCGTCCAACAGCACGCGGGTGCCGGGCCTGTTCACCGTGGGCGGCTGGACCCACCCCGGCGGCGGACTGCCGCACGCGGGCATGTCGGGCGCGCTGGTCGCGGGACTGATCGTGGAGGGACCGGAGTTCCGCGGCTCGCAGTGAGCACGCCACCCCGGCAGGGCTCAGGCTTCAGAAACGGTACTGCTCGTCGAAGCCGTTCCCCTGCGGCTGCTGCCCGCCGCCCTGGTACGGGTACGGCTGCTCCGGCGGCAGCTCCTGCCCGTACTCGTCGGTGTTGCGCTGCTGCGGAACCCACACCCCGCCGGGCGGGGCCTCGCCGCCGTAGGTGCCGTCGTTGCCGGCGTACTGGTCCTGGCCGTAGCCCTGCTGGCCGTAGTACTGCTGGTCGCCGTACGTGCCGTCGTACGAGGCCTGGCCGTAGTTCGACGAGCCGATGTACGGGTCGGAGTAGGCGGCGTACTGCTGCTGACCGGTGGCGTCGTAGCCCTGCTGCTGGCCGTAGCCGGAGTAGTCGTAGGAGTAGGACTGGTCGGCGGCCTGGGCGGCGTACTGGTCCTGGGCCTGCTGTCCCTCGGCCTGGTACCCGTTGCCGTAGACGCCGTAGGAGCCGGTGTCATCGGGCATGGGCTGCGGCTCGTAGACGGACGTGGTCTCGGCGGACGTCGGCTGGTGGACGGGGCGGGCCGGGGTGAAGACGTCGTCGCGGTCGTAGTCGTCGTCCTGGCCGAATGCGGCGGGGTCGCGGCGGTAGGCGCCGGCCTCGTCGTCGTGGCCGCCCTCGGCCTCCAGGCCGGAGACCTCCAGGGTCGGCTCCTGGCGACCGCGCTCACCGCGGCGGCGCTTGCTGCCGCCCAGCACGGGCGCGTTCATCGCCCAGCCGGACGCGAAGCCGCTGCGGAACGACAGGGTGACGTAGGTCTGCCCGACCGCGAAGGCGGCCGCACCCAGTCCGATCACCACGACCGACGGGATCAGGACACCGACGACGACACCGAGGAACCCGACGAAGGCCAGAAGCCGCCAGCGCAGCCGCGCCTTGTACTGCAGCAGCACCTCGCCCAGCAGCCACAGCGCGACGATGCCGAACGCGATGTAGAGGACCGTCCAGCCCATGTACGCCCCTCTCCCAGTGGCCGCTACGCAGTGTGTCGTATACCGGTGCGAACGGTCTAGGCCTGCGGTGAGTGGTGCAGGCCCAGGTTCTCGTAGATTTCCAGTGTCGCGGTGGAGTTGTTGAGCGTGATGAAGTGCAAGCCGGGCACACCCTCGGCGAGCAGTTGCGCACAGAACTCCGTGGCGAATTCGATCCCAATGGAGCGTACAGCGGCCGGATCGTCTTTTGCTGTGAGGATCCGCTCTTTCAGGACAGGCGGGAACGCGGCGTTGGTGAGGGACCCGATCCGCTCCAGGGTCTTCACGCTCGCGATCGGCATGACCTCGGGAATGATCGGGGTGTCGCAGCCGGCGGCCGAGACCCGGTCGCGCAGCCGGAGGTAGTCCTCCGGCTGGAAGAACATCTGCGTGATGGCGTAGTCCGCGCCCGCCCGGCACTTGTCGACGAAGTGGCGGACGTCGGTGTCCCAGTCGGCGGAGCGCGGGTGCATCGCCGGGAAGGCGGCGACGCCCACACAGAAGTCGCCGGACGCCTTGATCAGCTCGACGAGTTCGGCGGCGTAGGCGAGGCCCCGGGGATGCGGCACCCAGTCGCCCATCGGGTCGCCGGGCGGGTCGCCGCGCAGGGCGAGCATGTTGCGGATCCCGGCGTCGGCGTACTGGCCGATGATGTTGCGCAGGTCGGCCACCGAGTGGTCGACCGCGGTGAGGTGGGCGATCGGGGTGAGGGTGGTGTCGGAGGCGATCGCCTCGGTCGCCTTGACCGTGCCCGCGCGGGTGGAACCGCCCGCGCCGTAGGTGACGGAGACGAAGTCCGGCGCCACGGCCTCGACCCGGCGCAGCGCGTTCCACAGGTTCCGCTCGCCCTTCGGGGTCTTGGGGGCGTAGAACTCGAACGAGTACGTCGTCTTGCCGTCCGCGAGCATGTCGCGGACGGTGCGAGCGTGGTCCGACCTGATGGATGCGGTGCCGAGGGCCATACGGGCAGGTTAGCCAGGGGCGGTCGGTCCCCCAACCGGGGCCCGACATTTGCCCGAATTGTCCACCTGTTGTCCATCCCTTGGACAACCCGTCGTCACTACGCCTCCCGCAGCCGCTTCGCGAATTCGGCCGCCGCGGCCCCCGGGTCGTCGGCCTCGGTGATCGCCCGTACGACGACGACGCGCCGGGCGCCCGCTTCCCGGACCTGGTCGAGGTTGCCCAGGTCGATGCCGCCGATGGCGAACCAGGGCCGGTCGGTGCCGAGGGCGGCGGTGTACCGGACGAGGTCCAGGCCGGGGGCATGGCGGCCGGGCTTGGTGGGGGTCGGCCAGCACGGGCCGGTGCAGAAGTAGTCCACGCCCTGCTGGACGGCGGCCGCGGCGGCCTCGGACTCGGCGTGGGTGGAGCGGCCGATGAGGACGTCGTCGCCGAGGAGCGCGCGGGCCGCGGGGACCGGGAGGTCGCCCTGGCCCAGGTGCAGGACGTCGGAGCCGGCGGCGTGGGCGACGTCCGCCCGGTCGTTGACCGCGAGCAGCTTGCCGTGCCGGGCACAGGCGTCGGCGAAGACGGCCAGGTGCTCCAGCTCCTCACCGGCCTCCATGCCCTTGTCCCGCAACTGCACGATGTCGACCCCGCCGCTCAGCACGGCGTCGAGGAACTCCCCGAGGTCGCCCTGCCGCTTGCGCGCGTCGGTGCAGAGGTAGACCCGGGCGTCGGCGAGCTGGGCCCGTGCGGTGGCGGCTGCGGTGCCGGTCATGCGTGTCCCCCTGGGTGTCGTGGCGTGCGGCGGCGCCTCTGTCCCGCTCCGAGCGCCTCGGGCACCTTACGCCTGCCCCTGGAGTCCGCCACGGCCCACGGGACGCCACCGGGCTCTCCAGGGGACGCCCGCGGCCCCGGACGGGCGCGAGCGGCCGCCGGACCGTGACCCCTCGGGTCACGGCCTCCACATCGGGCGGTTGTCAGGTCCGGCCCCGGTCACACGGCACCGGACGGTTGTCACGTCGGGGCCGGGTCAGACCGCGAGCGCCTGGGCGCGGCGCTTCACCTCCGTGCCGCGATTCTCGCTGAGCGCCTGCGCGGGGGTGCCGGGCAGGCTGTCGTCCGGGGTGAAGAGCCACTCCAGCATCTCTTCGTCCGTGAAGCCGTCGTCCCGCAGGAGCGTCAAGGTCCCGGACAGGCCCTTGACGACCTTGTCCCCGTCGATGAAGGCGGCAGGGACGTGCAGCGCGCGGTTCTCACCTCGGCGTACGGCGATGAGCTGGCCGTCCTTGACCAGCTGCCGCACACGCGTCACCTCGACGCCGAACTGTTCGGCGATGTCGGGGAGGGTGAGCCAGGCGGGGACGAGAGCATCGATCTTTGCGTCAATCTCGGTCACGGAACCAGCCTGCCATTAGCCACTGACAGTCGGAAGTCGGCCCGGCCCACCCGGGCGCACGCGCCGGGCCCGGCGCCTATGCCGCCGCGGCCTTCATGGGCCTGGCCGGATCCGCCAGCAGCACCGGATTCATCGGTGTGCCCGACTCGATCAGGCGACGGCCCTGCGCCAGGTCCCGGGGCCTGCCCACCGCCAGCAGCGCGACCAGCCGCTCGTCGCGCAGCCAGCACACCGTCCAGGCCGGTCCGGAGGGGTCGCCCCGCCACAGGGTCGTGTCCGCGGCCGCGTGGTGCCCGGCGTACTGGACGAACCGACCGAACTGCTCGGACCAGAAGTAGGGCACCGGGTCGTACACCGCCGGCGTCTGACCGGTGGCCCGGCCGGCGATGTTCACGGCGACCGTGCGCGGTCCCTGGAGGGCGTTGTCCCAGTGGTGGACCAGCAGGCGCTCGCCGTAGCGCCCGGAGGGGAAGGAGGCGCAGTCGCCGACCGCGTACACGTCCGGCGCCGACGTGCGCAGATGCTCGTCGGCGACGATCTCGCCGTGGACGCCGAGCTCGATCCCGGAGCCGGCCAGCCAGGCCGTCGCGGGGCGGGCGCCGATGCCGACGACGACCGCGCCCGCGGGCAGCCGCGTGCCGTCGTCGAGGAGCACGGCGTCCGGCTCGACGCGCTCCACGCGCGCGTGCGTCCGCAGTACCGCGCCCGCGGCGGCGTACCAGCCGGTCATCGGGGCGGCGACCTCGGCGGGCAGTGCCCCGGCGAGCGGCCGTTCGGCGGCCTCGACGACGGTCACCGCGCAGCCCGCCTCGCGCGCGGCCGTGGCGAACTCCGCGCCGATCCAGCCCGCACCGACGACCACGATGTCCTGCTGGCGGGCGAGCACGGGCCGCAGCCGCTCGGCGTCGTCCAGGGTGCGCAGCAGATGCACGCCGGGCACGCCCTCCGCACCGGGCAGCCGGACCGGTTCGGCGCCGGTCGCGACGACCAGGACGTCGTACGGCACGGCCCCGGCCTCGGTGTCCAGCTCGTGGTCGGCGGGGCGCAGGCCCAGCACCTCGCAGCCGAGCCGCAGTTCGATGCCGAGGGCTTCGAAGTCGACGTCGAAGGCGGAGCCCTCGGACTTGCCGAGCAGGACGGCCTTGGACAACGGGGGCCGGTCGTAGGGCTGGTGGGGCTCGGCGCCGATCAGGATCACGTCACCGGTGAAGCCCTGCTCGCGCAGGGCCACGGCGGTCTGCACCCCGGCCATGCCCGCACCCGCCACGACGACGCGCCGCGGCGCGGACGAACCTGGTTCCTGCGTCTGCTCGCTCACCTGATCACCATAGACACCTGACGAATTGTCAGTCAGTGCTCATGCGCCGTGACCTGCTCCACAACGCTCGTGCCGTTGCCCCGCTGGGACTCCCACTCCCAGGTCTCCTCCAGCCGCACCCGCCCGTCGGGCAGCTCCACCACCGCCGAGACGCAGTGCCCCGAGGCCGTGGTCCCGTCCCGCTTGAGCTGGACGTACCGGAAGTCCAGCCGGTCACCTTCCCGGGTACCCACGAGATGCCCGCGTACGACGTCGCCGCCCGTGTACTCGGCCCAGATCTCGCCCTCCCGCTCGTGGTACGTGAACCGGGTGCGGGTGCCCACCTGGCCCGGTGCCTGGTCGGCGACCGGGGCGAGGACGAGACCGTCGAGGGATCGGGCCATGGACGGAGGCTCCCTTACTGCGGCATACGGCATCGGGCTAGGGTGGCCAACGTAAAGCACTCGCGGGAGCCCGGACGCACCGGGCTGAGAGGGAGGCTGGCGGCCTCCGACCGTACGAACCTGATCCGGGTCATGCCGGCGAAGGGAGGGGCTGGACGCCCATGTCGCCTACGTCCACCACGTCAGACGTCCTTGTCATCGGGGGCGGGATCATCGGCCTGGTCACGGCCTGGCGGGCCGCGCAACGCGGGTTCGCCACGGCCGTCGTGGACCCCGAGCCGGGCGGCGGAGCCGCACAGGTGGCGGCCGGCATGCTGGCCGCCGTCACGGAACTGCACTACGGAGAGCAGACCCTGCTCGGCCTGAACCTCGCCTCCGCCCGGCGCTACCCGGACTTCGCCGCCGAGCTCACCGAGCTGACCGGCCAGGACCTCGGCTACCGCCGCTGCGGCACGCTCGCCGTGGCCCTGGACGCGGACGACCGGGCCCACTTGCGCGAACTGCACGCCCTGCAGCAGCAGTCGGGCCTGGAGTCGCAGTGGCTGTCGGGGCGCGAGTGCCGGCGCCTGGAGCCGATGCTCGCGCCGGGCGTGCGCGGCGGGCTGCGGGTCGACGGCGACCACCAGATCGACCCGCGGCGGCTGGCCGGGGCCCTGGTCGCGGCGTGCGAGCGGGCGGGCGTGGTCTTCCACCGGGCGTGGGCGGAGCGGCTGACTGTCGTACGGGACCGGGCCGCGGGTGTCGTCCTGGCCGACGGGACGGAGGCGGCCGCCGGGCAGGTGGTGCTCGCCGGGGGCAGTCTCAGCGGCCGGCTCGCGGGCGTCCCGGAGGACGTGCTGCCTCCCGTGCGGCCGGTGAAGGGGCAGGTCCTGAGGCTGACCATGCCGCAGCGGCACGGGCCGTTCCTGAGCCGGACGGTGCGCGCGGTCGTGCGCGGCAGCCACGTCTACCTGGTGCCCCGCGCGAGCGGTGAACTCGTCATCGGGGCGACCAGCGAGGAGCTGGGCTGGGACACCACCGTGACCGCGGGCGGCGTGTACGAGCTGCTGCGGGACGCGCACGAGCTGGTGCCGGGCATCACCGAACTGCCGCTCACCGAGACCCGGGCCGGGCTGCGCCCCGGCTCCCCCGACAACGCGCCGCTGCTCGGCCCGACCGGTCTCGACGGGCTGCTGCTGGCCACCGGGCACTACCGCAACGGCGTCCTGCTCACCCCGGTGACCGGCGACGCCATGGCGCACGTCCTGGCCACGGGTGAACTCCCCGAGGAGGCCCGCCCCTTCTCCCCCAAACGCTTCTCTCCCGCCACCGCACTCACGGAGCAGCCCGCATGAACATCTCCGTCAACGGGGAGCCCCGGGACGTCCGGCCCGGCACGGCTCTCGACACCGTCGTGAGGTCGCTCACCGCCTCCGCCTCGGGCGTGGCCGCCGCCCTCAACGAAACCGTCGTCCCGCGCACGCAGTGGCCCTCCACGCCCCTTTGCGAGGGAGACCGCGTGGAAGTCCTCACCGCCGTCCAAGGAGGCTGACCATGGCCGACGATCCGTTTGTCCTCGGTGGTACGTCCTTCACGTCCCGTCTGATCATGGGCACGGGCGGGGCGCCCAGCCTCGACGTGCTGGAGCGGTCGCTGGTCGCGTCCGGGACGGAGCTGACGACGGTCGCGATGCGCCGGGTGAACGCCTCGGTGCACGGCTCGGTGCTGTCCGTCCTCGACAAGCTCGGCATCCGGGTGCTGCCCAACACGGCGGGCTGCTTCACGGCTGGCGAGGCCGTCCTCACGGCCCGTCTCGCACGCGAGGCCCTCGGCACCGACCTGATCAAGCTGGAGGTCATCGCCGACGAGCGCACGCTGCTGCCGGACCCGATCGAGACGCTGGAAGCGGCCGAGACGCTCGTCGACGACGGGTTCACGGTGCTGCCGTACACCAACGACGACCCCGTGCTGGCGCGGAAGCTGGAGGACGCGGGCTGCGCGGCGATCATGCCGCTCGGCTCGCCGATCGGCTCCGGGCTCGGGATCCGCAACCCGCACAACTTCCAGCTGATCGTCGAGCACGCGCGCGTGCCGGTGATCCTGGACGCGGGCGCCGGTACCGCCTCGGACGCGGCCCTGGCGATGGAGCTGGGGTGTGCGGGTGTGATGCTCGCCTCGGCGGTGACGCGGGCGCAGGAACCCGTGCTGATGGCCGACGCCATGCGGCATGCCGTGGAGGCGGGTCGGCTGGCCTACCGGGCGGGGCGGATTCCCCGGCGGCACTTCGCGGAGGCGTCGTCCCCGACGGACGGCATGGCCGCGCTGGACCCGGAGCGGCCCGCTTTCCGGTAGGGGGCGGAACACACGTCACAGGTCGGCTGCAGTCCCGCGCCGAAAACAGCCGGGGGGACAGGGCTGTCGGTCGTGGCTCGTACACTCGCCTGCGTGGACACGACCCTTCAAGACCCCTTGGTCGGGCAGGTGCTCGACGGCCGATACCGCATCGACGCGCGGATCGCTGTCGGCGGGATGGCCACGGTCTACCGGGCCGTGGACACCCGGCTCGACCGGGTCCTCGCCCTCAAGGTGATGCACCCCTCGCTCGCGGTCGACGCCTCGTTCGTCGAGCGGTTCATCCGCGAGGCGAAGTCCGTGGCCCGGCTGGCCCACCCGAACGTGGTGCAGGTCTTCGACCAGGGCACGGACGGCTCGTACGTGTACCTGGCGATGGAGTACGTCGCGGGTTGCACCCTGCGGGACGTGCTGCGCGAGCGCGGGGCCCTGCAGCCGCGTGCCGCCCTGGACATCCTGGAGCCGGTGCTGGCCGCGCTGGGCGCCGCGCACCGCGCCGGGTTCGTGCACCGCGACATGAAGCCCGAGAACGTCCTGATAGGGGACGACGGCCGGGTCAAGGTCGCCGACTTCGGCCTCGTCCGGGCCGTGGACACGGTGACGAACACCACCGGCACCGTCCTCGGCACGGTCTCGTACCTCGCCCCCGAGCAGATAGAGAACGGCACCGCCGACCCCCGCGTCGACGTGTACGCGTGCGGCGTGATGCTGTACGAGATGCTGACCGGCGACAGGCCGCACGACGGGGACTCCCCCGCCGTGATCCTCTACAAGCACCTGCACGAGGACGTCCCGCCGCCCTCGGCCGCCGTGCCCGGCCTGGCGTACGAGCTGGACGCGATGGTGGCCTCGGCGACGGCCCGCACTCCGGCCGTCCGCCCGCACGACGCGGTGGCGCTGCTCGCGCAGGTCCGCGACGGACGCGGCCGGCTGAGCGAGGACGAGCTGGACGCGGTGCCGCCGCAGGCGCTCACGGTGGACCACGACAACGGCGACGACCGGACGACCGTGATCCCGCGCGCCCTGGCCACGCCGCGTCCGCTGCCGGTCAACGAGGACGACGAGGCCTCCGGGGCCGCCCTCAACCGCACCAGCCGCCTGGCGTCCCCGCCGCCGCCCCCGCCGTCCCGGCGCCGCTCGGGATCCCGGCGCGGCCCGGTGGCGATCGTCGTCGCCGTCCTGCTCGCGCTCGGCCTCGGCGCCGGTGTCTGGTACATCAACTCCGGCCAGTTCACCGAGGTCCCGCCGCTGCTGGCGAAGACCCAGGAGCAGGCCGAGGACCGGCTGCAGGACGCCGGCCTGGAGCTCGGCAATGTGAAGCACGCCTACAGCGACACCGTGAAGCGCGGCCAGATCATCAGCACCGACCCGAAGGCCGGGACGCGCATCCGCGGCAACGACTCGGTGGGCATCACCGTCTCCGACGGCCCCGAGACCGTGCGCGTGCCCGACCTGGCCGGCCAGAAGCTCGCCGAGGCGCGGGGCCAGCTGAAGGAGAGCGGGCTGGAGCCGGGCATGGTCACCCGGGAGTTCAGCGACAACGTGCCGCGCGGCTCGGTGATCTCCGCGCGCCCGGCCGACGGCACGAAGGTGCGCGCGGGCACGGCCGTCGCGCTGGTCGTCAGCAAGGGCAGCCCCATCGACATCCCCGACGTCACCGGCTCGGACGAGGCGGACGCGAAGGCCGAGCTGATCGAGGCCGGCCTCAAGGTGAAGATCGCCACCGAGCGGGTCAACTCCTCCGAGTACGACAAGGGCCAGGTCGTCCGGCAGACGCCGAAGCCCGGCGGCCGGGCGGCCGAGGGCGACACGGTGACGCTGACGCTGTCCAAGGGCCCCGAGATGATCGAGGTCCCGGACGTGGTCGGCGACAGCGTCGACGCCGCCAGGCAGGCGCTGGAGGGCGCCGGTTTCGAGGTCGACGAGGACCGCGGGCTGCTCGGCCTGTTCGGCGACGAGGTCAAGAGCCAGTCCGTCGAGGGCGGCCAGCGGGCGCCCAAGGGCTCGACGATCACCATCAAGATCAGGTGACGACGGCGGGCGGGGAGCCCGCGGACGGGGCAGGGCCGGACGCATGACACCCTGAACGGGTGAACAGTCAGCTGTCCGGCCCCTCCCGCAACCCGGTGGGCGGCCACGTCCCCGTGGCCGGTGGGCTCCATTCCGTAGGCCTGTCGTACGCCCGTGACCTGAAGGCGGAGACCGTCCAGGTCTTCGTCGCCAACCCGCGCGGCTGGGCCACGCCGACCGGAAACCCGAAGCAGGACGAGGCGTTCCGCGCGGCGTGCGCGGCCGAGTCGATCCCCGCCTACGTGCACGCCCCCTACCTGATCAACTTCGGCTCGCACACCGAGGCGACCGTGGAGCGGTCGGTGGAGTCGCTGCGGCACTCGCTGCGGCGCGGGCGGGAGATCGGGGCGCTGGGCGTGGTCGTGCACACGGGCAGCGCGACCGGCGGCCGGGAGCGGTCGGTGGCGCTGAAACAGGTGCGGGAGCATCTGCTGCCGCTGCTGGACGAGTTGACCCACGAGGACGACCCGTTCCTGCTGCTGGAGTCGACGGCCGGCCAGGGCGCCTCCCTGTGTTCACGGACGTGGGACTTCGGCCCGTACTTCGAGGCGCTGGACGCCCACCCGATGCTCGGCGTGTGCCTGGACACCTGCCACATCTACGCCGCAGGGCACGACCTGACGGGCCCCAGCGGCATGCACCAGACGCTGGACCTGCTGGTGGACACGGTCGGCGGGGGCCGGCTGAAGCTGATCCACGCCAACGACTCCAAGGACGTGGTGGGCGCGCACAAGGACCGGCACGAGAACATCGGCGTCGGCCACATCGGCGAGGACCCGTTCCGGGCCCTGATGACCCACCCCGCGACCGAGGGCGTGCCGCTGATCATCGAGACGCCGGGCGGCAAGCAGGGGCACGCGGCGGACGTGGAGCGGCTGAAGAAGCTGCGCGACGGCTGAGCCCGTCAGAGGTCGGGGCCGTCCCCGGGCTCCTCCTGGTACGAGTAGCGCTGCTCCTGCCAGGGGTCGCCGATGTTGTGGTAGCCGCGCTCCTCCCAGAAGCCCCGCCGGTCGGCGGTCATGTACTCCACGCCGCGCACCCACTTGGGGCCCTTCCAGGCGTAGAGGTGGGGCACGATCAGGCGCAGCGGGAAGCCGTGCTCGGCGGTGAGCAGTTCGCCGTCCTTGTGGGTGGCGAAGAGGACCTGTTCGTCGGCGAAGTCGGACAGCCGGAGGTTGGAGCTGAAGCCGTACTCTGCCCACACCATCACATGGGTGACGTCGTCCGCGGGCGGGGCGAGGTCGAGGAGCGTGCGCGCGGGGATGCCGCCCCACTCGGCGCCCAGCATGCTGAACTTCGTGACGCAGTGCAGATCGGCCACGACGGTGGTGTGGGGCAGGGCCGTGAACTCCTCGTGGGTCCAGCAGTGCTTGCCGCCGCCGGCGGTGGCGCCGAAGACCCGGAACTCCCAGCGCTCGGGCCGGAACTTGGGGACGGGGCCGTAGTGCGTGACCGGCCAGCCGCGTTGCAACCGCTGCCCCGGGGGCAGCTCGGGCTGCGTCGCTCCTGCTGGATCGCGCCCTTCTCCCGATTCGTGTTCCAGCGGCTGACCCATGACTCCATCCTGACAGACCCCGGGTGATGCCCCTGACCGGCCCCGCTTCGAAACGGGACAAAGTAAACTAAGCATGCCCTTACTTACTAAGTGCAGACTTACTGGACGATCTTCTTCACCAGTGGAATCATGCGGCGCAACCTGCCAGTTCCCCCGCGCGGAAGGAGCCTCTGCGATGCAGGGCGACCCCGAGGTCCTCGAATTCCTCAACGAGCAGTTGACCGGCGAGCTGACGGCGATCAACCAGTACTGGCTGCACTACCGGATCCAGGACAACAACGGCTGGACCAAGCTCGCCAAGTACACGCGTGAAGAGTCCATCGATGAGATGAAGCACGCGGACAAGATCACCGAGCGCATCCTCATGCTGGACGGCCTACCCAACTACCAGCGACTCTTCCATGTACGGGTCGGCCAGTCGGTCACCGAGATGTTCCAGGCGGACCGGCAGGTCGAGGTCGAGGCGATCGACCGGCTCAAGCGCGGCATCGAGGTGATGCGCAGCAAGGGCGACATCACGTCCGCGAACCTCTTCGAGTCGATCCTCGAGGACGAGGAGCACCACATCGACTATCTGGACACGCAGCTGGAGCTGATCGACAAGCTCGGCGAGGCGCTGTACATCGCGCAGCAGATCGAGCAGCCGAGCTAGGGCCTGCCGTCAGGCGGCGTCTTCCAGTTCCGCGAGCACCGGCTCGCCCCGGTCCGCCAGATCACGCCGAGGGCAGGACCCCCTGCCCAGAATCGCCTGGATGCGGCGCACACAGGACCCGCAGTCCGTGCCCGCCTTGCAGGCGGAGGCTATCTGACGGGGGGTGCAGGCGCCGCCGTCCGCGTGCTGCTTGACCTGCTGCTCGGTGATCCCGAAACAACTGCAGACGTACACGCGGTTCACCTCCGGACGGGTCGTTCTCTGATGCGCCGTCCCCGTTGATCGGTGAGGCTAACCTAACCTTACCCGTCGGGTCCGGAGCACAAAAGTGGAGAGGGGCGCGGATCGTGTGATCCGCGCCCCAGTCCATGCCCCGGTAACAGGCGGACCCGTCACTGGTCCCTGTACATCACTGATCCCTGTACATCTCGGCCACGAGGAACGCCAGGTCGAGCGACTGGCTGCGGTTGAGCCGCGGGTCGCAGGCGGTCTCGTAGCGCTGGTGCAGATCGTCGACGAAGATCTCGTCGCCGCCGCCCACGCACTCGGTGACGTCGTCGCCGGTGAGCTCCACGTGGATGCCGCCCGGGTGGGTGCCGAGGGCCTTGTGGACCTCGAAGAAGCCCTTGACCTCGTCGAGCACGTCGTCGAAGCGGCGGGTCTTGTGCCCGGAGGCCGCCTCGAAGGTGTTGCCGTGCATCGGGTCGGTCACCCAGGCCACGGTCGCGCCCGAGGCGGTGACCTTCTCGACCAGCTCGGGGAGCTTGTCGCGGACCTTGTCGGCGCCCATGCGGACGATGAACGTCAGCCGGCCCGGCTCGCGCTCGGGGTCGAGGCGCTCGATGTACTGCAGCGCGTCCTCGGCCGTCGTCGTCGGACCCAGCTTGATGCCGATCGGGTTGCGGATCTTCGAGGCGAACTCGATGTGCGCGTGGTCCAGCTGCCGGGTGCGCTCACCGATCCACACCATGTGCGCGGAGACGTCGTACAGCTGCCCGGTGCGCGAGTCGACCCTGGTCAGCGCGGACTCGTAGTCGAGCAGCAGCGCCTCGTGCGAGGCGTAGAACTCGACCGTCTTGAACTCCTCCGGGTCGGCCCCGCAGGCGTGCATGAAGTTCAGCGCCTGGTCGATCTCGCGCGCCAGCTGCTCGTAGCGCTGGCCCGACGGGGACGACTTCACGAAGTCCTGGTTCCAGGCGTGCACCTGGCGCAGGTCTGCGTAGCCGCCGGTGGTGAAGGCGCGCACCAGGTTCAGCGTGGAGGCGGACGCGTGGTACATCCGCTTCAGGCGCTCGGGGTCCGGGACGCGGGCGGCCTCGTTGAAGTCGAAGCCGTTGACCGAGTCGCCGCGGTAGGTCGGCAGGGTCACGCCGTCGCGGGTCTCGGTGCCCTTGGAGCGCGGCTTGGAGTACTGGCCGGCGATCCGGCCGACCTTCACGACCGGCACGGACGCGGCGTACGTGAGCACGGCGCCCATCTGGAGCAGGGTCTTCAGCTTGTTGCGGATGTGGTCGGCGGACACCGCGTCGAAGGCCTCGGCGCAGTCGCCGCCCTGGAGGAGGAACGCCTCTCCCTTGGCGACGGCCGCCATCCGGGCGCGCAGCTGGTCGCACTCGCCCGCGAAGACGAGCGGCGGATACGACTCGAGGTCCGCAACGACTGCGCGCAGAGCCTCGGTGTCGGGGTACTCGGGCTGCTGCGCCGCGGGCAGGTCTCGCCAGGTGTTGCCAGCGGAGGCGCTGGTCTTAGCGTTCACGGTCACGACCTCAACATTACGGGGTCGTGTCGGACGTCCTGACCCATGCCCAGCAATTGAGACACCCCGTACGCCCCTCGGACGTGGGGTAGGGTGCGTCGCATGTTCGCGCACTCGACCCAGACCTGGTGGTGGACCGCTCATCCGGCGGCCCGCTGACTGCGCGTACTCAAGACTTCGCGAAGGCCGCCCGAGGGGCGGCCTTCGGTGTTTCCCGGGGTCCGTTCCTCTCTCACCGAGATGGAGCACGGACCCATGAACCTGCTCGGCTTGCTGGACGACCCCCGTCCGTTCGCCCTGCTGCGCCGCCGCACCCCGGGCCACGACCACGATCTGGTCGAGGTCCTGATCGGCCCGGTCGCCCCGCACGACCGCCTCGCCGACCTGCCCGACCGGAGCCTCGCGCTGGTGCCCTTCCGGCAGATCCGCGAGCGCGGCTTCGACGTCCGCGACGACGGCACACCCCTGCTGGCACTCACGCCCCAGGAGTCGTACGGCGTTCCGCTGGCCGAAGCCCTGGAGCAGCTCCCGGCGCACGACGTGCGGGTCGAGGGCGGCGGCTTCGATGTCGCCGACGAGGAGTACGCGGAGATCGTCGGACGCGTGCTGCGGGAGGAGATCGGGCGGGGCGAGGGGGCGAACTTCGTGATCCGGCGGACGTACGAGGGCGGGATCCCCGGGTTCGGGCGGGCCGACGCGCTGGCGCTCTTCCGGCGGCTGCTGGAGGGCGAGCGGGGGGCGTACTGGACGTTCGTCGTGCACACCGGGGAGCGCACGCTGGTCGGGGCCAGCCCCGAGGTGCATGTGCGGATGTCCGGCGGCACGGTCGTCATGAACCCGATCAGCGGCACCTACCGCTACCCCGCCGAGGGGCCGACGCCCGAGCACCTGCTCGGCTTCCTCGCCGACGGCAAGGAGATCGAGGAGCTGTCGATGGTCGTCGACGAGGAGCTCAAGATGATGTGCACCGTCGGCGACAAGGGCGGGGTCGTGGTCGGGCCCCGGCTGAAGGAGATGGCGCACCTCGCGCACACCGAGTACGAGCTGCGCGGGAAGTCCTCGCTGGATGTGCGGGAGGTGCTGAAGGAGACCATGTTCGCGGCGACCGTCACCGGCTCGCCGGTGCAGAACGCCTGCCGGGTGATCGAGCGGCACGAGAGCGGCGGGCGGGGGTACTACGCCGGTGCGCTGGCCCTGATCGGCCGGGATTCGGGCGGTGCCCAGACCCTCGACTCCCCCATCCTGATCCGCACCGCCGACATCGACGCGGGCGGGCGACTGCGGGTGCCGGTCGGCGCGACCCTGGTGCGCGGGTCGGACCCGGCGAGCGAGGTGGCCGAGACCCACGCCAAGGCGGCGGGTGTGCTGGCGGCGCTGGGAGTACGGCCGGGCAGGCCGCGTGCGGAATCGGTGCGCCCGAAGCTCGCCGACGATCCGCGCGTGCGTGCCGCGCTCGACGGGCGCCGGGCGTCGCTTGCGCCGTTCTGGCTGCGGATGCAGGAGCGGTCCGAGGGGCTCGCCGGACACGCCCTGGTCGTCGACGGCGAGGACACCTTCACGGCGATGCTCGCGCACGTGCTGCGCTCCAGCGGCCTGGAGGTGAGCGTGCGGCGGTACGACGAGCCGGGGCTGCGGGAAGCGGTCCTCGCGCACGAGGGCCCGGTCGTGCTCGGCCCGGGTCCCGGTGACCCTGCCGATCTCACCGACCCCAAGATGCGGATCCTGCGGAACCTCACCACCGAGGTCATCCGCAGCCACCCGCACGGGGTGCTCGGCGTCTGCCTCGGGCACGAGCTGATCGCGGCCGAGCTGGGGCTGGAGATCGTACGGAAGGACGTGCCGTACCAGGGCGCGCAGACGGAGATCGAGCTGTTCGGGCGGCGTGAGACCGTCGGCTTCTACAACAGCTTCGTGGCGCGCTGCGACGGAGAGGCCCACCAGGAGCTGGCCGCGCACGGCGTCGAGGTCAGCCGGGCCGCGAACGGAGAGGTGCACGCGATGCGCGGGCCCGGGTTCGCCGGTGTGCAGTTCCATCCGGAGTCGATCCTGACGCTGAACGGCGCGGCGGTCGTACAGGCGTTGCTGGGGCAGTTGCGCAACACCACCGTGTAGCCGTCCGGGGGCCGGCGCCCCCGGACGTCCGTTTCCCGGTCAGCCGAAGAAGACGCCGACCTCCTCGTACAGCTCGGGGTCCACCGTCTTCAGGCGGGCCGTCGCGTCGGCGATCGGGACCCGGACGATGTCCGTGCCGCGCAGGGCGACCATCCGGCCGAAGTCGCGGTCGCGGACGCAGTCGATGGCGTGCAGCCCGAAGCGGGTGGCGAGCCAGCGGTCGAAGGCGCTGGGGGTGCCGCCGCGCTGGACGTGGCCCAGGACCGTGGTGCGGGCCTCCTTGCCCGTGCGCTTCTCGATCTCCTTGGCGAGCCACTCGCCGACCCCGGACAGCCGGACGTGTCCGAAGGAGTCCAGCGACTGGTCCTTGAGGACCATGTCTCCGTCCTTCGGCATCGCCCCCTCGGCGACGACCACGATCGGGGCGTACGACGCCCGGAAGCGGGAGGTCACCCAGGTGCACACCTGCTCGGTGTCGAAGCGCTGCTCGGGGATGAGGATGACGTTGGCGCCGCCGGCCAGGCCCGAGTGGAGGGCGATCCAGCCGGCGTGCCGGCCCATCACCTCGACGACCAGGACCCGCATGTGGGACTCGGCGGTGGTGTGCAGCCGGTCGATGGCCTCGGTCGCGATGCCGACGGCGGTGTCGAAGCCGAAGGTGTAGTCGGTGGCGGACAGGTCGTTGTCGATCGTCTTCGGGACGCCCACGCAGGGCACGCCGTGTTCGTCGGACAGGCGGGCGGCCACGCCCAGGGTGTCCTCGCCGCCGATGACGATGAGCGCCTCGACCTCCAGCCCGGCGAGGGTCTCCTTGATCCGGCGGATGCCGTTCTCCACCTTCAGCGGGTTGGTCCGCGAGGAGCCGAGGATCGTGCCGCCACGGGGCAGGATGCCGCGCACGGCGGGGATGTCGAGACGGACGGTGTCGCCTTCCAGGGGTCCTCGCCAGCCGTCCCGGAAGCCGGTGAAGTCATAGCCGTACTCCTGCACGCCCTTGCGGACGATGGCCCGGATGACGGCGTTGAGGCCGGGGCAGTCGCCGCCTCCGGTCAGTACTCCGACGCGCATGGAACAGTCCCTTCGCCGCAGGTGCCTGACGAAGGGTCAGTGTGACGTGCGCCTCACTCGTCGTCGAGGCCGCGCTCGATCGCGTACCTGACGAGCTCCACGCGGTTGTGCAACTGGAGCTTGCCCAGGGTGTTCTGGACGTGGTTCTGCACCGTGCGGTGGGAGATGACCAGCCGTTCGGCGATCTGCTTGTAGCTCAGGCCCTTGGCGACCAGGCGGAGCACCTCGGTCTCGCGGTCGGTGAGCCGGGGCGCCTTCGGTTCGCCGGTGTCGGGGGCGGGGCCCGGTTCGGAGGCCAGTCGGCGGTACTCGCCGAGGACCAGCCCGGCGAGGCCGGGGGTGAAGACCGGGTCGCCGACGGCCGTGCTGCGTACCGCGTCCTGGAGTTCCTCGGTGGAGGCCGACTTCAGCAGGTAGCCCGTCGCGCCGGACTTCACGGCCTCCAGGACGTCGGCGTGCTCGCCGCTGGCGGACAGCACCAGGACCCGCAGTGCGGGGTTCGCGGCGACGACCTCCTTGCAGACCTGCACGCCGGGCTTGCCGGGCAGGTTGAGGTCGAGCACGAGGACGTCGGGCGCGGCGGCCTTGGCGCGGCGCACGGCCTGGTCTCCGTCGCCCGCGGTGGCGACCACCTCGAAGCCCGACTCGGCCAGGTCGCGGGCGACGGCGTCGCGCCACATGGGGTGGTCGTCGACGACCATGACCTTGATCGGGTCCTTGAGGTCTCCGGTGGTCTCCGTCATCGCTGCTCCGCCTTCCCCCGTGTGTTCGCGTCCTTCGGTACCTTCAGCTCGACCTCCGTGCCCTGGCCCGGCACCGAGATCAGCTCCGCGCTGCCGCCGAGGTCGCGCAGCCGGCCGCGGATCGACAGGGCGACGCCGAGCCGCCCCTCGCCCTCGGCCTGGACGAGCCGGCCCTCCGGGATGCCGGGCCCGTCGTCCCGCACGGTGACGATCACCTCGTCCGGCTCGTCCTCGACCAGGATCCAGGCACGCGCGTCCTGCCCGGCATGCCGCCGGACGTTGTCCAGGGCGGCCCCGACGGCGGCGGCCACCTCCCGGGCGGCGACCAGCGCCAGCGGCACGGGCGCGCCCGGCTCGGCGAGGCTGACCATGGCCCCCGCGTACGGCGCGAGCAGGGCGCGCAGGTCGACGGGGCCGCTCGGCTCCGGCTCCTCGTCGACGGCCCGGACGACCGCGCCCTCGGCGGCGTCCTCCGAGACCCTCGAGACGGGGACGAGTCCGCCGGAGACCAGGGTGCGCAACGCGACCTCCTGCTCACCGGCCATCCGGCCCAGCTCGGCCGCCTCTCCCCCGATCACGGCCCCGCGGCGCTGCACCATCGCCAGCACCTGGAGCACGCTGTCGTGGATGTCCCGGGCGAGGCGCTCCCGCTCTCGTGTGGCGGCCTCGATCTCCAGGGCGCGGGCGAGGGTGCGCTCGGAGGCCCGGGCGACCTCGACGACGTAGCCGATGGCGATGGAGGCGATGCAGACCAGGATGACGTTGTGGACGGTGTCGCGGGCCGGGCTGCCGCGCTCGACCAGGTTGGCGACGGCCACGAGGCTGGAGGCGAGGGCCGCCCAGCGCCAGCCGCCCTTGATGGCGAAGGCGAGGACGGAACCGGCGGTCCATATCGACGGCAGGGTCGGGCCGCCCGCCTGGACCCGCTCGTGCGCGTCGGCGACGGTCGTGAGCAGGATGCCGGCGACGGCGATGGTGAGGTCGGCGGCGAGGAAACGCTTGGTGCAGCGGGCGGCGTTCGCGACCCGGGGCAGGGTGGCCAGGGTCCACCCGCACAGCACCGCGTAGTAGGCGACGGCGACCCACGGGCGGACGAACTCGTCGTAGGCGGTGGCGAACAGGCCGACCGCGTACAGCATCGTGAGCACCCGGTAGGCGGTGAGCGCACGCCACAGCGGCTGCTCGACCGACATCCTCATCACACGCTCGCGCTTGGCCATCTCCCCCGCCCCCGACCCGGGCCCCGTCTAGGGCTCGGTCCGCCGCTGCTCCGTCTGCTTTTCCTTCTCGGCCTGTTCCTTCTCCGCCCGCGCGAGAGCGGCCTTGGCCGCCTTCTCGGCTTCCTTCTCCACCTTCGCCGCTTCCGTGAGCTGCCGCTTCATGGCCGTGGCGTACATGTCGACGTATTCCTGGCCGGAGAGCTTCATGATCTCGTACATGACCTCGTCGGTCACCGCGCGCAGCACGAACCGGTCGTGCTCCATGCCCTGGTAGCGGCTGAAGTCCAGGGGCTTGCCGATCCGGATGCCGGGCCGCATCAGCTTCGGCATGACCTTCCCGGGCGGCTGGATCTTCTCCGTGTCGATCATGGCGACGGGGATGACGGGCGCGCCGGTCGCGAGCGCCACGCGCGCGAGGCCGCCCGGCTTGCCCCGGTAGAGCCGTCCGTCGGGCGAGCGCGTGCCCTCCGGGTAGAGCCCGAACAGCTCACCGCGCTCCAGCACCTCTATGCCGCTCTTGATGGCGGCCTCACCCGCGCCGCGCGCACCCGAGCGGTCCACGGGGAGCTGCCCGACCCCCTTGAAGAACGCGGCCGTCAGCCGGCCCTTCACTCCGGGCGTGGTGAAGTACTCGGCCTTCGCGATGAAGGTGACCTTGCGGTCGAGGACGGCGGGCAGGAAGAACGAGTCGGAGAACGACAGGTGATTGCTCGCCAGGATCGCAGCGCCCTCGGCGGGTACGTTCTCCAGGCCCTCCACCCAGGGTCTGAAGGCGAGCTTCAGCGGACCCCCGATGGTGACCTTCATCGCGCCGTACAACAACCGAGTGCCTCCTGTATGTGTAGATCAGACCTTAACCCGGAGCGCTGTCAAAGGCGCCGACGGCCCTGGTCGGTGTCAGTGCGGTCGCGTACGGTGAAGGTCCCGCGAACGCCGTGCGACCCCTTCCATGACGTTCCGTGACATTCCGTGATCGTGCCAGTCCCTTCTCACGACCAGGAGGCCGAAGGTGCCGGTCCTTGCCGGAGCCGAGCCGTTCCACCACGAGGGCGGAGAGGTCGCCGTCCTCCTCTGCCACGGCTTCACCGGATCACCGCAGTCGCTGCGCCCCTGGGCGGAGCACCTCGCCGAGCACGGCCTGACCGTCTCCCTGCCGCTGCTGCCCGGGCACGGCACGCGCTGGGAGGACCTGCGGATCACCGGCTGGCAGGATTGGTACGCGGAGGTGGACCGCGCGCTGCGTCAGCTGTGCGAGCGCCGCGAGACGGTCTTCGTGGCCGGTCTGTCCATGGGCGGCGCGCTCGCCCTGCGGCTGGCCGCCAAGCACGGCGACGCCGTCCGCGGTGTCATGGTGGTCAACCCCGCGAACAAGGTGCACGGCCTGGCCGCGCACGCCCTGCCGGTGGTGCGCCACCTCGTCCCCGCGACGAAGGGCATCGCCAGTGACATCGCCAAGCCGGACGGCAAGGAGCTCGGCTACGACCGGGTGCCGCTGCACGCGGCGCATTCGCTGCGCCGGTTCTTCCAGGCCACCGACCGCGAGCTGCCGCAGGTCACCCAGCCGGTGCTGTTGCTGCGCAGCCCCCAGGACCATGTGGTGCCGCCCGCCGACTCCGCCCGGATCCTCAGCCGCATCTCGTCGACGGACGTGAAAGAGGTCATCCTGGAACAGAGCTACCACGTCGCCACGTTGGACCATGACGCGGACCGGATCCACGAGGAGAGCCTCGCGTTCATCGGCCGCATCGCGTCCGGCCTCGGCAAGGAGCCCGGGCTCGGCAAGGAAGGGACGACCGCAGGTGGCTGAGCACGACTCCGACCGCGAGGGCCGGGAGCCGGACGAGAAGGGCGTCCCCTTCGACGAGGACGCCGCCTGGGCGGCGATCGTCGCCGGGTACGGCGAGGAACCGCCGGACCCGCCGGGCGCCAAGCCGTTCAAGTCGATCGAGGACCTGGCCCTGCCGGCGACGGGGACCAACGACGCCGGGATCGGCGGCGACCGGGGCGATACGGCCGTGAAGTCCGGGGACGCCGTGAAGCCGGCCGAGCCGGAGGAGGCCGAGGGGCCCGCGGAGAAGCCCGTGAAGCCCGTGAAGCCCCTGGGCGGCTCGGTCTCGTTCGCGCCCGGAGTCGGCCCGCGCGACTACTCCACGCCCGAGCCCACCGAGGACGACTTCGACGAGGACGACGAGGGCCACTTCGTGCCCCCGGAGCCGCCCCCGCTGCCCACCGCCGACCCGACCGCCAAGTTCGCCTGGCTCGGCGTGCTCGGCGGGCCGGTGCTGCTCCTGCTGGCCGTGCTGCTCGGCTGGGACATGACCTGGTGGCTGGCCACGCTGGGGATCGGCGGGTTCGTCGGCGGGTTCGCGACGCTGGTGATGCGCATGCGTACGGACGACGAGGACGACGACGACCCCGGGCGGGGCGCGGTCGTCTAGGGCCTGCTGGCGGATCTCCGCGGCGTCGCGACGCCGCGGAGATCTGTCAGGAGGCCCCTGGGGAAGCCGGGACCCTGAGGGCGGCCAGGACCGGGAGGTGGTCCGTGGCCGCCCTCAGGTCTGCGTCGGACACTCCGGGCTGCCCGGACGGCACGCCGCAGCCCAGGACCTCGATGCCCTTCGTCGCGAAGATCGCGTCGATGCGCTGGTAGGGGTCGGTGGGCGTCCAGGTGTGCTCGCCGCCCCAGGGCGCCGCGGCCCGGCAGTCGGTCAGGCCGTCGGTCAGCCGGCGGAAGGCCGGGCCGTCGGGGCGTTCGTTGAGGTCGCCGCCGGCGATCGCGTGCTCCACCCCCATTGCGGCGAGCCGGTCCAGGAGCATGCCGGACTGCGCGTAGCGCTCGTCCTTCTGGAGGGACAGGTGGCAGCTGAGCACGCCGAGGCGGGTGCCGGCGAACCGGACGACAGCGGTGGCGAAGCCGCGGCGGTGCAGGCCGGGGGTGGGGGGCAGGAGGACGTCCTCCGTGCGTTCGACGCTCGCCCGCAGCGAGCTGAGGATCGCCGGGCCGGTGGTGGTGGCGCCGCCGGTGACGATCACCAGGTCGGAGGCGAGGGCCAGGCGGGCGAGTTTCTTGCGCCAGCGGAAGAAGCGGGGGGCTTCCTGGACGAGGACGAGGTCGGGTGCGCAGGCCTTGATGACGCGGGCCAGGGCGTCGGTGTCGTCGCGCATGGAGCGGATGTTGTAGCTGAGGACCCTGATGACCGCGGAACCGTCGGGTTCGGTACGGGAGTTGGGGAGCAGGGGCATGTGATCAATTTACGCCCAACAGGTCGGGGCGCGGGGTTGTGCGCGAGTACCGGTTGTTCGTGGCTCGTCGCGCAGTTCCCCGCGCCCCTGAGGCGCGTCCCCTGAGGGCGTTTACATGATCGGGTCGGGCTCCCGGGCCAGGTCGGCCGCGCCCACCAGGCCGGCCTTGTTGCCCAGTTCCGCGGCGCGGACCTCGGCCACCGGGCGCCAGTTGCCGCCGACCAGCCAGCGCTTGTAGGACTTGCGGATCGGGCCCAGGACCAGTTCGCCCTCGTCGGAGAGGCCGCCGCCGACGATGAACGCGGAGGGGTCGAAGAGGGAGGCCAGGTCGGCGAGGCCCGCGCCCACCCAGCGGGCCAGCTCGCGGTAGGAGTCGACGGCCACCCGGTCGCCCTGGCGGGCGGCCATGGAGATGTGCTTGCCCTCGATGCCCTCGGGCGTGCCGTTGCCGAGGCCGAGCAGGATCTCGGCGTTCTCGGGGGTGGCGTTGGCACGCTGCTTGGCGTACCTCACCAGCGCCCGGCCGGACGCGTACTGCTCCCAGCAGCCCTGCGAACCGCAGCCGCACAGCAGGCCGTCCGGCACCATGCGGATGTGGCCGAACTCGGCGGCCACGCCGAAGTGCCCGCGGCGCAGCTTGTTGCCGATGATGATGCCGCCGCCGAGGCCGGTGCCGAGGGTGATGCAGATGACGTTGCGGTGGCCCTTGCCGGCACCGAACTTGTACTCGCCCCACGCCGCGGCGTTCGCGTCGTTCTCCACGACCACCGGGAGGCCCGTGCGGGCCTCGACCTTCTCCTTGAGCGGCTCGTTGCGCCAGTGGATGTTGGGCGCGAAGTAGACCTCGGAGCGCTGCCGGTTCACGTAGCCGGCGGCACCGATGCCCACGCCGACGATGTCGTGACCGACGCGTGCGCCGTCCACCGCCGAGGCGATGGCGTCCACGATGCCCTCAGCCGTGCCCGGGGTCGGCACCTTGTGGGTCGAGAGGATGTTGCCTTCCTCATCGACCACGCCGGCCGCGATCTTCGTGCCGCCGATGTCGACGCCGATGGTGAGTCCCATGAATCCCTCAGTTTCGGTCGAGCCCCGCTACGGCCAACGGTACCCGAGGCCCTGGCGTCGGGTTCGCGGTCGTCCGCACGGTGGGCACCCCCGGCGGCCGCACCGGGGCCGCCGCTCGGCCGAGTCCGGGGACTCAGTCCAGGTCGATGCGCTCCCCGGGACCGGCGTCGTCGCCGCCGTCCCGGCGTTCGCCCTGGTCACGGGGGTCGGCCCGGTCGTCGCGGCCGGTCCACCGCCGCTCCTGGGCCTGGACGGCGGAGCGGTAGGCGGCGAGCAGCTCGTTCCCGGCCGCGGCCAGGTGGTCGAAGACGTCCGGATTGCGGTCGATGACGGGTTCCACGGCGTCCTTGGCCTGCTGGACGACCTGCCGTACGACCTGCTGGGCGGCGGGCCCCGCGACCGCGCCGAGCAGCGGGGACTGCACATCGGACAGCTTCTCGGCGACGGCGTCGACGAGCTTCTTCAGTTCCTCGGCCGCCGAGCCCGGGGGCGTGCCGTACTCGGTGCGGCGGCGGGCCTTCTCTGCCTGGAGGTCCTCGGCGCACGCGGTCGCCCAGGCGTCGGCGTCGCTCGCCCGCACCTCGTCCGCGGCCTCTTCGCGGGCGGCGTCGGACGGGGGGAGCTCTTCGCTCATGACGGACTCCTGACTACGGTTCGTCCCTACGACGTTACCCGAACGGGCGTACCGGGTTCACCGGCCGGGACCGGCCGTGTCCGTCCGATTCCGCCCGCCGGCTCACGGGGTCTGCGGCCACAGCTTCGGGTCGGGTGCGAAGCGGATGCGCAGCGCGCCCTCGCGCAGGGCGGCCCCGTCGACGGTGCAGCGGCGCAGCGCGGAGGGCAGCGGGACGATCCGGCGGAACCGTCCCGCCGTGACGACGAGTTCGTCGCCGCGCCGGACGAGGTCCAGTTCCTCGCGTATGGCGCCGGGCAGCGGGATCCGCCAGACGAGCACGCCGTCCTCGCCGAGCCGGTCCGTCACGGACCAGTCGGCCGCGGGGGGCGCCTGCTCGACGCCGGGCACGGCGAGGGCGGTGAGGTCGTCGAGGCCGCGCGGGTCGCGTCCGAGGTGGGCGACGGTGCGGACGTCGTACGACTCGCGCCACTCCTCCAGCGTCTTGCGCTGCTGGGCGACCGGACCGGCGAGCCAGGTGTCCGGGGACGCCTCGGGCAGGACGCGGTTGGCGACCACGACGTCGGTGCGCAGACCGCGCAGGGCGAGGCCGAGGCCGGCGGTGCGCAGCGCGTCGGCACCGGCCGGGCCGGGCTCGGCGACCAGGCGTACGACGGTGTCGCGGTCGGCGACGACCGCCTCGGCGGCGGCCAGTTCCGGGTCCCAGCGGGCTGCCGTCTCGTAGAGCCACTCGGCGGGCATGGGGACGCCGGCGAGGCGGCCGAGGACGGGGCGCAGGGCGCGGGCGGCCTGGCGTTCGGGTGGGAGGAGACGGCGCAGGTAGCGGCGGAGTTCCTCGGGCAGGGCGAGGAGGGCGAGTGCCTGCGGGGCCGGGGGGAGGTCGACGACGAGGGTGTCGTACTTCTCCGACAGCGCGGCGTCGCGCAGGGCGCGCAGCAGGGCGAGTTCCTCGGCGCCGGGCAGGGCGCTCACTTCCTCGGGGTCGAGGCGGGAGGCGCCGAGGAGGTCCAGGGCGGAGGAGGCGCGGTCCTGGAGGGCGGTGAGGTCCCGGCGGAAGTCCTGGGCGGCGTCGGGGCGCCAGGCGGTGAGGTGCGGGGCTGCCTGGACCGGGGCCGGGCCGGTCTGCACCCCCAGGGCGGCACCGAGGGTGTCCGTGCGGTCGGTGCCGAGGACGAGGGTGCGGGTGCCCTCGGACGCCGCGGCCAGGGCGGTCGCGGCCGCGAGGGTGGTACGACCGCTGCCGCCGGGGCCGGTGATCAAGATGGTGCGCATGGGCTTGACGGTACCGGGCGTTGCCGAGGCGCCCGGTGCTGCCGCTGGGGCCGGGTGGGTGCGCGGCCAGGGCTACTTGCCCGCTTCGACCCGCTTCTTCAGGCCGGCCAGCGCCCTGTCGATGATGACCTTCTCCGCCTTGCGCTTGATCATGCCGAGCATGGGGATCTTGACGTCCACGGTGAGGACGTACGTGACCTCGGTGCCGCCCGCGCCGGACGGCTTGAGGAGGTACGAGCCGTCCAGGGAACGCAGCATCTGGGACTTCACGAGCGTCCAGGAGACCTCGTTCCCGCCGGTCCAGGTGTACGCGAGGACCTGGTCGTCCTTGATCGCGCCCGCGTCCATGACGAGGCGGACCTGCTCGGCGCGGCCCTGGGCGTCGGTCTTCAGGACCTCCGCCTCCTTCACCTCACCGGTCCAGTCCGGGTAGCGGGCGAAATCGGAGATGACCGCCATGACGTCGGCCGGGGCCGCCTCGATGGTGATGCTCGAGCTGGTGTGTTCCGCCATCGCCGTGGCTCCTCCAGATGCGGGCCGGTATGAGGTCGTGCGCACGCGTGTGCAGCGTGAAGGCTACCGCGCACGGGGCCCCGTGATCTCACCCGACCTGGGACGTCCTCACCACTCCAGCGCCCACGGGGTCCCGGTCGCCGCGAAGTGCCCCACGTTCACACACTCGGTTGCCCCGATCCGCATCCGCTGCGCCAGCGGCTGGTGCACGTGCCCGAAGAGGGAGTACCGGGGCCGGGTGCGGCGGATGGCGTCCAGCAGGGCCCGGCTGCCGCGCTCGAAACGGCGGGCGACGGTGTCGTAGACCAGCTCGGGCACCTCGGGCGGGATGTGCGTGCAGAGCACGTCGACCTCGCCCACGGCCTCGATCTTCGCCGCGTACTCCTCGTCGTCGATCTCGTACGGCGTCCGCATCGGCGTGCGCAGGCCGCCGCCGACGAAGCCGAAGACCAGGCCGCCGATCTCGACGCGCTCGCCGTCGAGGACGGTCGTACCGGGGCCCGCGTACTCCCGCCACAGGGGCGGCATGTCGACGTTGCCGTAGGTGGCGTACGTAGGAGAGGGGAAGGCGGCGAACATCTCGGCGTACTGCTTGCGCACCGCCTCCTCGATCACCGAGGCGCGGTCCTCGCCGACGCCGGCCCACAGCCGGGCGCCGAACTCCCGGGCCTCCTGGAAGCGGCGGGCGGTGCGCAGCGCGACGATGCGGTCGGCGTTCTCGACGCCGAACAGGTCGGGGAAGATGCCGCGCGAGTGGTCGGCATAGTCCAGGAAGAGGACGAGGTCGCCCAGGCATATCAGGGCGTCGGCGCCCTCGCCGGCCCTGGCCAGGTCGCGGGCGTTGCCGTGCACGTCACTCACCACGTGTACGCGCGTCCGGTGGTTTCCGGCTGGTGTGGGTGCCATGACGATCAAGCGTAAGCGTGTGCGGCAAACGTGAACAGTGGCGGCCGGACCTGCGGTTACTGGCCAGTAAGTTTGTCCGTGGACTACTGTGCGCGAAGGAATACCCGAGTGTGTGACGCAGCGAACATCTCGACGGGCCCCCCTGTCGGAGAAGCCATACCGGCGGGTAACGTCCGGGCAGTCCAGTCGTGCTCTGCATTTCAACAAGTGAATGCCTGAGCACCTCCCCGAGCCTTGGACCGCACCGTCGCAGCACACACCGTCGTGGCGCCGGCGCCCTATGAGGAGCAGCAGTCTTGCGCGAGTTCAGCCTTCCGGCTTTGTACGAGGTCCCTGCGGACGGAAATCTGACCGACATCGTCCGCAGAAACGCCTCGCAGCACCCGGACGTCGCCGTCATCGCCCGCAAGATCGGCGGCAGCTGGCAGGACGTCACGGCCACCGCGTTCCTCGCCGAAGTGCACACGGCGGCGAAGGGGCTCATTGCCGCCGGGGTCCAGCCGGGCGACCGGGTGGGCCTGATGTCCCGCACCCGCTACGAGTGGACGTTGCTGGACTTCGCGATCTGGAGCGCGGGCGCGGTGACCGTGCCGGTGTACGAGACCAGTTCGCCGGAGCAGGTGCAGTGGATCCTCGGCGACTCGGGCGCGACCGCCTGTGTCGTGGAGTCGGACGCCCACTCGGCCGCGATCGAGTCGGTGCGCGACCGGCTGCCGGCGCTGAAGCACGTGTGGCAGATCGAGGGCGGCGGCCTCGACGAGCTGGGCCGGCTCGGCCAGGACGTCACGGACGAGACGGTCGAGGAGCGCGGCTCGATCGCCAAGGCCGACGACCCGGCGACCATCGTCTACACCTCCGGCACCACCGGCCGCCCCAAGGGCTGTGTGCTCACCCACCGCAGCTTCTTCGCCGAGTGCGGCAACATCGTGGAGCGGCTGCGTCCGCTGTTCCGCACCGGTGAGTGTTCGGTGCTGCTCTTCCTGCCGCTCGCGCACGTCTTCGGCCGGCTGGTGCAGATCGCGCCCATGATGGCGCCGATCAAGCTCGGCTGCGTCCCGGACATCAAGAACCTCACCGACGAGCTGGCCGCGTTCCGCCCGACGCTGATCCTCGGCGTGCCGCGCGTCTTCGAGAAGGTCTACAACTCGGCGCGCGCCAAGGCCCAGGCGGACGGCAAGGGCAAGATCTTCGACAAGGCCGCCGACACCGCGATCGCCTACAGCAAGGCGCTGGACACCCCCTCGGGCCCGTCCTTCGGCCTGAAGATCAAATACAAGACGTTCGACAAGCTCGTCTACAGCAAGCTCCGCGCGGTCCTCGGCGGCCGGGGCGAGTACGCCATCTCCGGCGGCGCCCCGCTCGGCGAGCGCCTCGGCCACTTCTTCCGCGGCATCGGCTTCACGGTCCTGGAGGGCTACGGCCTGACCGAGTCCTGCGCGGCCACCGCGTTCAACCCCTGGGACCGGCAGAAGATCGGCACGGTCGGTCAGCCGCTGCCCGGCTCGGTGGTGCGGATCGCCGACGACGGCGAGGTGCTGCTGCACGGCGAGCACCTGTTCAAGGAGTACTGGAACAACCCCGGCGCGACCGGGGAGGCGCTGGCCGACGGCTGGTTCCACACCGGTGACATCGGCACCCTCGACGAGGACGGCTACCTCAGGATCACCGGCCGCAAGAAGGAGATCATCGTCACCGCGGGCGGCAAGAACGTCGCCCCGGCCGTGATCGAGGACCGCATCCGGGCGCACGCGCTGGTCGCGGAGTGCATGGTGGTGGGCGACGGGCGGCCGTTCGTGGGCGCGCTGGTCACCATCGACGAGGAGTTCCTGGGCCGTTGGTGCTCCGACCACGGCAAGCCGGCGGGTTCTACCGCGGCGTCGCTGAGCGAGGACCCGGACCTGCTGGCCGCGATCCAGGCGGCGATCGACGACGGCAACGCCGCGGTGTCGAAGGCGGAATCGGTGCGGAAGTTCCGCATTCTGTCCTCCCAGTTCACGGAGGAGTCGGGCCACCTGACGCCCTCGCTGAAGCTGAAGCGGAACGTGGTGGCGAAGGACTACGCGCACGAGGTCGAGGCGATCTACGCGAAGTGACCCCCGACCGGGTCGGTCATGGCGCGGTGTCCTCGGCGAGGACCCGCGCCATCGTGCGTTCGGCGAGCGCGGTGATGGTCACGAAGGGGTTGACCCCGAGCGACCCGGGCACGAGCGAGCCGTCGGTGACGTACAGCCTCGGGTATCCCCTGACCCGCCCGTAGTCGTCCGTAACCCTGCCCAGCACACAGCCGCCCAGCGGGTGGTAGGTGAAGTCGTCCGCGAAGACCTTGCTCCCCGCGCCGAACAGGTCGTACCGGTAGATCGTCGCGTTGGCCGCGTTGATCCGGTCGAACAGCTTCTTGGCCATGGCGACGGAGACCGCGCTGTGGGCGGCGGTCCAGCCGAGCCGTAGTTGCCCCGAGCCGGTGTCGTAGGAGAAGGACGCCCGTTCCGGGTTCTTGGTGATCGCCAGGTAGAGGCTCACCCAGTGTTCCAGGCCCGTCGGCAGCGGGGCGATCTCGGCGAACACCGGGTTGGCGGTGTTCGCCCAGTCGTCGATGCCCATCACCGGCATGGTCGACTGGTTCGCTCCGACCGTGTCCCACAGGTGGTTGGCCCGGCCGAGCATCACGTTGCCGTTGGTGCCCCAGCCGGCGCCGACCCCGGCGTCGAGTCCGGGCAGGGTGCCCGTCTCCCGGGCGCGCAGCAGCAGTTCGGTGGTGCCGAGGCTGCCGCCGCCGAGGAAGAGGTACGTACAGCCGTACTCCTTGGTCTCGACGACCCGGCCGGTCTCGTCGATACGGTCGGCGGTCAGGACGTAGCTCCCGTCCGGCGCGCGGCTGATCGCGCGCACCTTCTCCAGGGTGTGGATGGTGACGTTGCCGGTGCCGAGCGCGGCGGCGAGGTACGTCTTGTCGAGGCTGCGCTTGCCGTGGTTGTTGCCGTAGATGACCTCGCCGCCGAGCGCCGACCTGGGGGCGGTGCCGGCCGCCTCGCGCTGCATGTGGCCGAAGTCGTAGACGCTCGGCACGAAGGTGGTCCGCAGGCCGGCCTTCTCGGCGTGCTTGCGGGAGACGCGGGTGAAGCGGTACCACTCCGTCGACTCGAACCAGGCCGGGTCGACGGTGGTCACGCCGAGGGCGGCGCGGGCGCGCGGGAAGTACGTGCCGTACATCTCGTCGGCGTCGACGGTGGGGAACTGCTCGGTGAAGTACGACCGGGGCGGGGTGACCGCCATGCTTCCGTTGACCAGGGAGCCGCCGCCGACGCCCCGGCCGACGTACACGGACATGTGGTCGAAGTGGACGCGGTCCAGGACGCCCGGGTAGCGGCCGATGTCCCTGTTGACGACGTCCAGCCAGAGGAAGCTGCCGAGGGGGGCCTCGGTGCGGGTGCGGAACCACATGGAGCGGTGGTCGGGGGCGCTGGTGGTGCAGAAGACCTTGCCGTCGGGGCCGGTGGTGTTCCACAGGCGGCCCATCTCCAGGACGATCGTGCGGATGCCGGCCTGGCCGAGACGGAGGGCGGCTACGGCGCCGCCGTAGCCCGAGCCGACGACGATCGCCGGGGCGGTGTCGACTGCGTCGGGCTGGGCGGCTCGGGCGCTTTCCATCCCGATGCGGGTGAAGCCGAGGGATGCTGCGGTCTGCAGGGCTGCCATGCCCAGGATGTGACGTCTTGTCAGGTGACGATGCGTCAGGTTAGATGTCATGGGCGCAGCATCGGCGGATTTTTGGGTTCCGCCTAGTGGGGGTGCCGCTTGATCGTTGACGGCGAGTGCGGGTCGTTCGTGGTCGACCGCGCCCACGCGGCGGAGCCGCACATCGATACAGCCCCGCGCCCCCAAAAAGGCAAGCTGCCCTACAGCAAGCTTTTGAGGCGCTCCGCCAGCAGGTCCCAGCGCCACTTCTCCTCGACCCACTCCCTGCCCCGCTCGCCCATCCTGCGGCGCAGCTCGGCGTCGCCGAGGAGGACGGTGATGCGGTCGGTGACTTCCTCCGGGGAGCCGCCCCGCACCACCCAGCCCGTCTCGCCGTCCAGGACCGCGTCCGGGGCGCCGCCCGAGTCGCCGGCCACGACCGGGAGGCCCGTCGCGGAGGCCTCCAGGTAGACGATGCCGAGGCCCTCGACGTCGAGGCCGCCCCGGCGGGTCCGGCAGGGCATCGCGAAGACGTCGCCGGCGCCGTAGTGGGCCGGCAGCTCCGACCAGGGCACGGCGCCGGTGAAGCGGACGGCGGAGGCGACACCGGTCTCGTGCGCGAGCCGCCGCAGATCCCGCTCGTAGGGCCCGCCGCCGACGATCAGCAGGACGGTGTCGGGCTCGGCCGCCAGGATGCGGGGCATGGCCCGGATCAGGGTGTCCTGCCCCTTGCGCCGCACCAGCCGGGAGACGCACACCACCACCGGGCGGTCCGTCAGGCCCAGTCGGGCCCGGATCTCGTCGCCGCCCGAGCCGGGGTGGAAGGTCTTCTCGTCGACGCCGGGCGGCAGCTGCGCCATCCGGGCGGCCGCCTCGGGCGTCAGGGCGGAGGCGATGCGCGAGCGGGTGTACTCGCCGAGGTAGGTGATCGTGTCCGTGGCCTCGCCGATCCGGCGCAGCAGCTGCCGGGCCGCGGGCAGCTGCGCCCAGCCGGCCTCGTGGCCGTGCGTGGTGGCGACCAGCCGCTCGGCGCCCGCGTCGCGCAGGGCCGGGGCCATCAGGCCGAGCGGGGCCGCGGCCCCGAACCACACCGAGGTGCACCCGTGCTCCCGCAGCAGACCGACGGCCCGCCGGGTGGCGCCCGGCGTCGGCAGCAGCATGGTCGTACGGTCCCGTACGACGGTGAAGGGCTGCTCGGCGTCGAAGGCGCGGGTCGCCTCGACACCCTCCCGGGTCCGCTTCCAGGTCGAGGCGTAGACGACCAGCTGCTGCGGGTCAAGCCGCAGCGCCATGTTGTGCAGGAAGGCCTGGATGCCCCCGGGCCGGGGCGGGAAGTCGTTCGTCACGATCAGGGTCTTGCGCACGCCGCCGACCCTACCGAACCGCCCTCACCGCACCGCGCGGCAGCAGGTATGGCACGCTCACAGCCGGGGGGACCATCATGGCCCCATCAACACGGCACACGAACGGGCAGGGATCAGGTGGAGACGACGGGCACGAGGCGGTCCCTGGCATGGCTGCCGGTGGTCTGGTGTCTCACGAGGCTGTTGCTGCTGCTGTTCGTCCTGAAGGTGTACGTCTTCCCGGGCCCGGACGTCACGAGCGACGTGCGCGTGATCTACCAGGGCTGGTACGGCGTCCTGAGCACCGGAACGTTCCCTCTGGAGGACGTCACCTGGCAGTACCCGCCCGCCGCCGCGCTGGCGATCCTCTCCCCCGGCCTGCTGCCCTTCCTGGACTACGCGACCGCGTTCTTCGTCCTGGTCTGCGTCGCCGACCTGGCCGTGCTGGCCCTGATGACGTACGCGGGACGCCGCCCGGGCCGGTCGCTGCGCGGTGCCTGGGTGTGGGTGATCGGCGTGCCGCTGCTCGGCCCGACGGTGTACGCCCGCTACGACGTGATGGTCACGGCGGTGGCCATGGCCGCGCTGCTCGCGGGCGCCCGGCACCCGAAGGCGATGGGGGCCCTGGCGGCCTTCGGCGCGCTGCTGAAGGTCTGGCCGGCGATGCTGCTCCTCGCCGCCCGCCGCCGCAGCGCCTGGCTGTCGGCGCTGGTGACCGGCATCGCGGTGACGGGCGTGTTCGCGCTGGCCATGCCGGGCGCGTTCGCGTTCCTGACCTTCCAGCGCGACCGGGGCACCGAGGTGGAGTCGCTGGGCGCGCTGGTCTTCCATGTCGCCCGGCACTTCGGCTGGCAGGGCGAGGTGAAGCTGAACTACGGCTCGATCGAGTTCATCGGGCCGTACGTGAGCGAGGTGAGCACGGGCGCACTGTTCCTGACCGGGGCGGCGTTCGGCTGGCTGGTGCTGTGGCGGCTGCTTGCCCGGCGCTTCGAGGAGCACACGCTCGCCGACGCGGCCTTCGTGGCGGTGCTGATGTTCACCACCACCAGCCGCGTGATCAGTCCGCAGTACATGGTGTGGCTGGTCGGGCTGGCGGCGGTGTGCCTGTACTTCCCCGGGAGCCGGATGCGGCTGCCGGTCGTCCTGGTGCTGGTGGCGTGCTTCGTGACCGTGCTGGAGTTCCCGCTCTACTTCGGCGACGTCGTGGCCGGCAACGGGCTCGGCCTCACCCTGCTGTTCCTGCGCAACGGCCTCCTGGTGGCCGCCGCCCTGATCGCGGCCCGCGCCCTGTGGCGAGCGACCGTCCCGCCCGTCACGCCCCCCGCTCCCGTGCCCCCTCAGCCGGCCCGTACGGACGAGACCCCGGTCTCCTCCTGAGCCGGGGCCCGCCGGAACAGCACCCACGCCAGCCCACACTGCACCGCCGTCGCGAGCGCCAGCGCGAGACACACCCCGGGCAGCCCGAGCCCCGTCAGGACGTACGCCAGGGCCAGCTGGATCCCGGTGCCGAGCGCGGTCACCCGCAGCAGCAGCGGAGCGCCCCCGCTGCCCTCGAAGACGCCGCCGAGCGCGATGAGACAGGCCATCAGCAGCAGGTAGGGCCCGGCGCAGCGCAGGAACAGCACACCTTCGCGCGTGACCCCGGGCCCGGCGCCGAAGGCGGCCATGAGCCACGGGGCGGTGATGGCCAGCAGGACGGCCGCGGTGACGCCGAGCGCGCCGGAGACGAGCACGGCCTGCCGGCCGATCGCCCACCGTTCGTCGGCCCCGGCGCCGCGCGTGTGCGCGGTGTGGATGGAGGCCGCCTGCCGGACGGCGTAGAAGGCCATGGTCGCCACGTACATGGCCTTGTAGGCGATCGCGTACGCGGCCACCGCCGTCACTCCGAGCCGCGCCACGATCGCGACCAGGACCAGGGCGCCCGTCTGCCGCACGGTGAAGTCGGCGGACATGGGCAGACCCGTCGTCAGCGTCCGCCGCAGGGACACGGCCAGAGCCTCGCCCGGCTCCGTCCCGCGGGCCGTCCGCAGCAGGGTGTTGCGCCGGATCGCGCCGAGTCCCACCCCGAGCGCCACGCACCGGGACAGCACTGTCGAGAGAGCGGCGCCCCGGACGCCGTAGAGGTGGATGAAGAGCGGGTCGAGGGCCAGGATCAGGCCGTTGGACAGCAGGGCGAGCCGCATCGGTGTTCTCGTGTCGCCGGCGCCTTTGAGGATGCCGTCGACGAGTTGCTGGGCGAAGAAGACGGCCATGCCGGGCATGGAGAGCGTGAAGTAGGCGACGGCGAGCGGGAGGGCGGCGCCGTCGGCCCCGCCCAGCACCAGTCGCGCCAGCGGTTCGCGTCCCAGCAGGCCGCCCGCCACCACCAGCGGCGTCACGACCGCCCACAGGGCCCATCCGCCGCGCACGGCCGCCCGGACGGCCACGGGGTCGCCGGCACCGCGGGCGTGCGCGACCAGCACGGTCGTGCCTGAGCCGAAGACCAGGGCGACGCCGAGCAGCACGTTCTCCGTGTTGGTGGCCACGGCGACGGCGGCCACGGCCGGACTGCCCAGCCGGGCGACCCAGACGGTGTTGATGATCCCCGCGGCGACAGAGGCGAGGAGCGAGAAGTAGACGGGGCGGGCGAGCAGGACGAGCTGCCTGCGGTGGGCGTTCACGGTGGCTGTTTCCCCCTGGGTCCTGGCGAACCTCGATACGAGGTAACTCGATTCGAGGTAGCTCGTCAAGAGGTAGCATGCGGTCTCACCCACCCGCAAGGAGGGCCATGCTGGAGCTGTCGATCCTGGGCTTCCTGGCCGAGGAGCCGCTGCACGGCTACGAGCTGAAGGAGCGCATCAAGGCATTGACCGGGCATGTCCGACCGGTCAGCGACGGCGCGCTCTACCCGGCGATCACGCGCCTGGTCGGTGCGGGCCTGCTCGACCAGCACACCGAGCCGGGCGCGAGTGCGGCCCCGCGGCGGATCCTCGCCCTCACCGACAGGGGCCGCGAGGAGTTGCTGGAGCGGCTGCGCCACCCGAAGCAGACCGAGATCACCGACCACGTCCGCTTCAACACGGTCCTGGCGTTCCTGCGCCACCTGCCCGACCGGCAGGAGCAGGCCGCGGTGCTGCGCCGCCGGCTGGACTTCCTCCAGACCCCGGCGAGCTTCTTCTACGAGTCCGGCAAGCCGGTCAGCGCCGAGGAGACGGACGACCTGTTCCGCCAGGGCATGCTCCGGGTCGCGAGAGCGACGGGCGCGGCGGAACGGGCCTGGCTCCGGGAGGCCGTCGCGCTGCTCGATCAGCCCAGCTGATCCCGCAGATACGCCCGCCACTTCTCCGTGAAGGCCTCGGGCGTCGTCCCCAGGACCTTGCGCATCGCGTCCTCCACCGCCCCGCTCCGCTCCCGGTGCTCCCCGACGGCCCGGTAGAACTCGCCCAGCCGGTCCTCGCCCCAGTGGTCGGCGATCAGCCGGCACGCCGTCCAGCCGCTCTCGTAGGAGCGGGCCAGACGGCTCGCGTCGCCGGTGAAGCCGAAGTCCTCGTCGTCCGGGAGTGCGGTGGGGACCCGGCCCTCACCGACCGCCCGGGACAGCTCGGGCGCGGCCTCGACAGGGGTGCGGCCGGCGGCGCGGTAGCCGACCCAGTCGGCGTACCCCTCGGACAGCCACAGGGGCGTGGCGGCCGTGGTGCGGGCGCGGGTGGCGACATGGGTGGTCTCGTGGGTGACGACGACCTGCTCGCCGAGGCCGCCGAGGAGCGCGAACGCGTCCGGGTTCACGATGATCCGGTCCGCCGGGGCCCCGGCCCGTGCACCCGTCTCGCCGGTGGTGACCGCCGCGATCCCGCGGTAGGAGGAGGCGGGTGAGCCGAGCAGCCCCGCCATCCCCTCCAGTGACTTCGGCACGAGCACGACGACCCGCCGGCTCCAGTCGGTGCCCCACGCGTCCGACACGGCGGGCACCGCACGGTCGGCCAGGTCCGCGAAGTCCCGCAGCGACCGCCCCGACTGCCCGACGCCGAGCACGAGACTGCGCTGCCCCCGGACGACTTGCACGGTCCCCTGGTCCCAGAGCTGCTGCGCGGCCTTCTTCGCGGGCCGGTCGGTGTCGACGGACCACTGCCCGTCCGCGTCCCGGCTCAGCCGCAGGGAGCGTCCGGCGGTCACCGGCGCCCGGTCGTACCCGGCGACGCGGTAGCGCAGTTCGGCGTCTGCGGTGGCTGTGTCGCCGCTGCGGTGCAGTGCGGTCACCCGGTACGACCAGGCGGCGACGGGCACCGTGCGCAGCCTGGCGAAATCCGTTCCCGTGCCCGTCCGTTCGTAGGCCCGCTCGTCGCGGTCGAGGACCGCGGCGGCCCGCCGGTCCAGGAGCCGCTGGACGTCGGCCGTGGCACGGTCGGCCGCGGACCGCCCGCCGCACCCGGTCAGGGCGACGAGCAGCACGACGAGCGCCAGCAGCGCGGACCCCGACCTTCGACCAGCCACGTTCCCGATCGTACGGGCGCGGGGCCGCGCTGGTCAGACCCTGGTGACCGACGAGACGGGCATCATCCCGACCGGGTCGTAGCGCACGGGCGCGCCGGGGTAGGGCGCGTGGATGACCTGGCCGTTGCCCATGTACATCCCGACATGGCTGGCGTCGCCCCGGTAGATGACCAGGTCACCGGGGCGGGCCTCGGACAGCGGGACCTGCCGGCCGGCGTACCGCTGGGCCTGCGAGGTGCGCGGCAGGGAGACCCCGGCCTGCGCGTACGACCACTGCATCAGACCCGAACAGTCGAATCCGGAGGGCCCGTTCGAGCCCCAGACGTAGGGCTTGCCGAGCGCGCTGCGGGCCGCGGCGACGGCGGCGGACCCGCGGCCCGAGGCGGCGGTGGCGCTGCCGAGGTCGGGCATGCCGGGGCGGCCGGAGCGGGAGGCCCGTTCGTAGGCGTCGCGCTCGGCGTCGGGCAGGGAGTTGAGCAGCCGCCGGGCCGTGGCGAGCTTCTGCTCCACGGTCTTCTTGTGGGCGGCGACGGCCTTGCGGCTCCTGTCCAGTTCGCGGAGCTTGTCGGCGGCCTCCTCGCGGTCCTGGGCGAGTTCGCGCATGGCGCCCTGGAGTTCCCTCAGCTCACCGGCCTGGTGGGCGGTGAGGCGGTCGAGCCGGGACGCGTGGTCGAGGTAGTCGTCCGGGTCGTCGGAGAACAGCAGGGCGAGGGACGGGTCGATGCCGCCCGAGCGGTACTGGGCGCCGGCGAGCGAACCGAGGGACTCCCGCATGGAGTTGATGCGCTGCTGCTGGCGGGCGATGCGGTCCCGGACGGTGCCGACCTCGTCGCGCAGCTCGTCGGCGCGCTCGTCGGCCTCGTTGTACGCCTCGGTCGCCTTCTCGGCCTGCTCGTAGAGCCGGTCCACCTTGGCGCGGGTGTCGTCGGACGGTGCGGCGTCGGCCGGTACCGCGCCCAGGGCGGCGGCCGCGACGGACAGGAAGCCGACCGCGGCACTGGCGCCCCGGTCGAACCCGGACGGTGCTGCGCGGCGATGGGACCCCACGGGAAGCCGCTCTCCTTCCGCTGGCGGACTTGGAACGCGGCAGACAGTAGCCCCGCGACAGGGGGCCGCCAACGACCATCCGTGGGTATCCAGCGCGACGCCCCGCCGCTGACGCAGGTCAATGGCGGGGCGAGGGCTCACTCGGGACTGTCGGGATTCGCCCGAACGGCGGACACGGTGTCCTGATCTTGAGGACGCCGAGGAGACGCCGAGGAGGTTCCGGGGGCTGAGGTCAGACCCGGACGCCGAACATGAACGGGCCGCCGATGGTGTCCATCGACTCGTAGCGGACGACCGTGCCGGTGCGCGGGGCGTGGATGATCTGCCCGTTGCCGGCGTAGAGGCCGACGTGGTGCAGGTCGTTGAAGAAGAAGACCAGGTCGCCGACCTTGAGCTGGCTGACCGAGTAGATCTTGGTGCCGGCTCCGGTCTGGGCCTCGGAGGTGCGCGGGATCTGCACGCCGGCGGCGGCGTAGGCCCGGGAGGTGAGGCCGGAGCAGTCGTAGGAACTCATGCCGGTGGCGCCGTAGACGTAGGGCTTGCCGAGCTGGCTCTGGGCGAAGGCGAAGGCGGCGGCGGCACGGCCGGAGCCGGGCGGCACGTTGCTGGTGAGGGCGTCGCGCTCGGCGGTCCGGCTGGCGCGGTTCTGCTCCTCGGCGAGCTTGGCCTTCTCGGCGGCGGAGAGGCTGTTGAGCAGCTTCTGCGCGGCGGAGAGCTTGCCCTGGACTTCCTTCTTCTTCTTGCCGAGTTCGGTCCGGGTGGAGGCGAGGTCCTTGAGCTTCTCGGAGGCCTCGGCGCGCTCCTGGGCGAGTTCGCGCTGCTTCTCCTGGACCTTCTTCAGCGCCTCGACCTGCTGGCTGCTCAACTGGTCGAGCGTGGAGGCCTTGTCGAGGTAGTCCTCGGGGTTCGCGGAGAGGAACAGCTGGACGGAGGGGTCGATGGAGCCGGTGCGGTACTGCGACGCGGCGGCGAGGCCCAGGCTGTCGCGGAGCTCGTTGAGCTCCTCCTGCCCGCGGGCCACGTTGTCCTGGATGGTGGAGATCTCCTTCTGGAGCTTCTCCTGCTTCTCCTTGGCCCCGTTGTACTTCTCGGTGGCCTGCTCCGCCTCTTCGTAGAGCTTGTCGACCTTGGCCTTGACCTCGTCCTTGCTCGGCTTCTCACTGGGGGCCGCGTTGGCGGCCTGCGAGCTGAAGGCGACGGCAGCGGCGGCGGCGGTGGTCAGCACGGTCACACGTGCGCGGCTCGGCTGCTTCGGACGACGGTGGGACGCCACGGGTGAAAAGCTCCTTCTGGCCCCTCCGCCGTCTCTCCCGATGAGTGATCACCCGAGCGGAGGTTCGGCCCGACCCTAGTGACCTTCCTGTGATCAGTTCAAATCCTCAGATGAAAATTTGCATCACGGTAGGCCATCTTTTCATCTGGACTCACAGGCGGTGAGACTCACTTGACTCAGCGTGGCTCACAGGCCTCATCAATTCGGGCATCACGCCCGGAAGTTACGCATGGGGCGTACGCCCCCCTAGGCCCGTGAAAGCCGCTTGAGGAGCATGGCCGAGGCGACGGGGCGGGCGCCGGCCCGGGCCACGCCGTCGGCGACCTCGCGGTCGGTGGACGCCACGATGACCGGGCGGCCCGGCGGTTCGGCGCGCACCAGCTGGCGGATGAGTTCGTCGGCGGTGACGCCCGGCTTCGAGAACAGCACGCGCACGCCGCGCGGCGGGGCCAGCAGCACCGGTGCGGCGAGCTCGGCGCCGTCGAAGACGCAGGTCACCTCGGCGCCGCTCTGCGCGGCCAGTTGGGAGAGCTGCCCGAGCAGCCGCAGGCGCTGTTTCTCCAGCGGCATCTGCGGATAGCCGGTCTTGGTGACGTTGTAGCCGTCGACGACCAGATGGGCCTGCGGCAGCGCCAGCAGCTGGTCGAGGACCTGGGGGTCGTCCTCGGACAGGGCGCGGGCGGCGATGTCCTTGGGGCTCATCCGGCCCGGCTCGACGGCGTCCACGGTCTCGGCGGGCCGCACCGACACCGGAGGCAGGGCCAGTTCGCGCCGGAGGCCCTGGGTCGCGTCCAGCAGGGTGTCCAGCAGCAGCCGTACCCGCATGTCCTCGACGCTGCGGCCCTCGCGCGCCGCCCGGCGCGTCGCCTCCAGGGCGGCCTCGGTCTCGCCCAGCCGGGCCTTGAGCCGCCGGGACTCGCTCTCGGCGGCGGACACCTGGGCCTGCCCCTCGGCACGGACGGCCTCGATCTCGCCGTGCGCCTTGCGCAGGGCGGCCTCGCCCCGCTTGACGTCGCTGAGGGCGGCGCGGAGCTTGCGGTGCAGCGACTCGGTTTCCTTCTTGGCCGATTCCAGCTCCGTGCGCAGCCGCTCGGTCTCGGCCCGGGTGTGGTCACGGGCCCGGTCGAGTTCGGCGCGCAGCCGCTCCAGCTCGGCCCGGCTCTCCTCGTCGGCGCGCTCGGCGTCGGCCCGCTGGGCCTCCTCGCCGGCGGCGGTCACCAGCTTCACCCAGCCGAGGGGCCGCAGTACGTAGGCCGCGGCCGCCACGTCGAGCGGGTCCGCGGCCGGGGGCGGGGAGCCTGAGTCGAGGGCGCCGGTCAGCTCCGGCTGGGCCTCTCTGAGCTTCTCCCCGATGCGCTGCCGGAACAGCGGATCGGTCTCCAGCGCGGCCGCCATCGCGTTGCCGGCGAACTTCGCCCGGCGGTTCGGCGCGAACCGGGCGTACTGCCTGAGCTGCGCGGGCAGCTCGCCGACCGTCAGCGAGCCGAAGCCGTCGGAGACGATCTGCACGACCCTGCGGCGCACGCCGTCGGGCAGCGGACGGTCGAGCACCTCGGCGGCGCCGTCGCCCGGCCCCCCGCCTGTGGTCTCCACCATCCCTCACACCCCAATGCCTGTGCGGGGCCCGCTCCCCTCAGGAGCCGGCACCCGGCCTGTCCACGAGTTCCACCTGGTCCACCGCGTTACACCAGCGGCAGCGCACCGACTCGATGGTCTCACTGAGCACCTCGCGCTCCTCGACCTTCGGCTCTCCGGCCAGGTCGAGGTGGACGTACTCGACGACCTTCGACGAGCGGGTCACGTCGAACCTCGTGAGGTTGCCGCAGAGGGTGCAGCGCCACCGCGTCTCGGCGGTCGGCAGGGGAACCGTCATCGTGACCTGTTCTCTTTCCTTCTAGTGTCCGTGACGCGACCGGCCTCCCCGGTGCGTGTGGCTCGTAACCCTACGGCCTGGCGGGTCCTCGCCGCCCGCCTGTCCGCGGCGGCGAGGCGGTCTGGGAGGTTGCGTCCGGTTACGTCATGCTCTGTGTTCATGATCCGCAAGTGGAGTGCGTCGATCGTCCGGGCCGGCAGATCGGTCAGGGGGTCGTCGGCGCCGGTGACGTACGCACTGATCGTCCTGTGCTGCCTGGCCTTCCTGGCCGGGCCCGCCTCGGGCCTGAATCCGGCGTACGGCACGGGCGACGAGCTGCTCGCCGTGCAGCGGGCCTACTTCCGGCGCTGGGGCGTGATCCCCGCAGAACTGTTCGAAGGGTCCGGAGGGTCGGCCCTCACCCCCGCGACCGCGCTGTTCGTCCACGGCAGCTGGGTGCACCTGCTCGGCAACATGCTCTTCCTCTACGTCTTCGGAGCGATGACCGAGGAGCGGATGGGCCGGGTGCAGTTCACCCTGTTCTACGTCGGCTGCGGCTACCTGGCCCTGCTGGGCTACGCCGTCGCCAACGCGGACTCCGAGCAGTCCCTGGTCGGTGCCTCGGGGGCGATCTCGGCGGTCCTCGGTGCGTTCCTGTACCTGTTCCCCCGTGCCCGGGTGACCAGTCTCCTGCCGTTTCTCTTCTTCCTGCCGGTCCGTTTCCCGGCCTGGGTCGTGCTGCCGTTCTGGGCGGCGCTGCAGTGGCTGGCGGCGGGGCGGGCCTCGGACGGGCCGGGGGTGGCCTACCTCGCCCACCTGATCGGATTCGGTCTGGGCTTCGGCTATGCGTCGGTCCGCTACGGCCGCCCCACCGGCCCTACTAGAGTGAAGGCCGCCCCTGCTCCGGCCCCCGAGGGAGAGAACCAGCCGTGATCACCGCGATCGTCCTCATCAAGACCAGCGTGGACCGGATTCCCGAGATCGCCGAGTCGATCGCGGCGCTGGACAGCGTCAGCGAGGTCTTCTCCGTCACCGGCACGTACGACCTGATCGCGATGGTCCGGGTGAAGGAGCACGAGGACCTGGCGGAGGTCATCCCGGGCCGGATCAGCAAGATCCCCGGAGTGGAGGGGACGGACACGCACGTGGCGTTCCGTACGTACTCGCAGCACGACCTCGAGGCGGCGTTCTCGATCGGGCTGGACAACTAGGGCCTGTCGTTTGGATCACGCCGGTGAGCAGCACCGTCGCCTCCCTGCGACCTGATCCAAACGAACGCCCTAGGACCGTCCGGCCCGCCGCCGGGTGCCGGATGAAGAGGTCGTCTCGCGGCCTCCGGTGACCGACAGTTCGGCGAGTGACGATGACGACGACCGCGGCCGGGGCACGGGAGACGACGGGCCGGGCGACGACGACGGCTCGGTGGCCATGACCACCCGTTCGTTCCTGTTGCGGGACGTCGACCACCGGATCAACCGGCTGCTCACCCAGGAGACCGGCGAGTTCGCCAACTTCGAGGAGTGCGGCGGGGATCCGCGGACGGGCCGCCCGTTCACCGACGCGGACCGGCTGCTGACGGTCTTCCTGGAACGGCAGTACCCTGACACGGACGAGGAACTGATCGGCCTGGTCGGCCGCGCGGGCGTCGGCCCCCGGCAGATCCGCCAGCCGCACGACCTGCCGGTCCCGCTGCCCCTGCACGAGGATCCCGAGGCCCGGCGCCGCATCTTCGGCTCGCCCGACTCCTCTGGCGTGCTCGATCCGGACGGCGACCTGCGCTCCGGGCCCGGCACGGGCGCCTCCGGCGGCCTGGGAGCGGGTCTCGCCGCCCTCGGCGCCCGGCTGCTCCCCCGCTTCGACGTGCTGCTGGACCACCACGCCACCGAACGGGCCCTGCGGATGATCGTTCTGGGCACCCGGCTGCCGGCTCAGGCGGAGGTGTCCGGCACGCAGCGCCCGTCCTCCGTGCGGTAGTTCCACCGGGCGCCGTCCGTCACGAGCTCCTTCACCGCCCGCACGAACCGCTCCACGTGCTCGTCCGGCGTGCCCGCGCCGAAGCTGACCCGGATGGCGTTGAGCGACTTCTCCCCGGGCGCGGCCTCCGGCGACCCGCACTCCCCCTGCGCCTGCGGGTCGCTGCCGAGCAGCGTGCGCAGCAGCGGGTGGGCGCAGAACAGCCCGTCCCGTACGCCGATGCCGTACTCGGCGGACAGGGCGGCGGCGAAGTGGGAGCTGTTCCAGCCCTCGACGACGAAGGAGAGCACGCCGACACGCGGCGCGTCGTCCCCGAAGAGGGACAGGAACCGCACCTGAGGGACGTCGGCGAGTCCCTCCCGCACCGCGCGGACCAGGTACTGCTCACGGGCGACGAGGGTGTCGAAGCCGGCCTCGGCCAGCGCCTTGCAGGCCGAGGCGACGGCATAGGCGCCGATGACGTTGGGCGACCCGGCCTCGTGGCGGGCGGCGCTGTCGTGCCACTCCACGTCCACTCCCCCGTCCTCGCGCCGGCTGACCTTGCGGCTGGCGCCGCCGCCCGCGAGGTACGGCTCGGCCGCGCGCAGCCAGTCGGCCCGCCCGGCCAGGACGCCCGCGCCGAAGGGTGCGTACAGCTTGTGCCCGGAGAAGGCGACCCAGTCGACGTCGAGGTCCGCGACGGACACCGGGTGATGCGGGGCCAGTTGGGCGGCGTCCAGCACGATCCGTGCGCCGCGGGCGTGCGCGGCGGCAGCGAGCTCCCGTACGGGCCACAGCTCGCCGGTGACGTTCGAGGCGCCGGTGACGCAGACCAGGGCCGGGCCGTAGGGGTCCCGGGCGGCGAGGGCGCGCTCCAGGGTCTCGACGGCCTCACGGGGGCTGCGCGGGGCGTCGAGGCAGGTGACGCGGGCGCCTCGCCAGGGCAGCAGGGAGGCGTGGTGCTCGGTCTCGAAGACGAAGACCTGGCAGTCGGCGGGGAGCGCGGCGGCGAGGAGGTTGAGGGAGTCGGTGGTCGACCGGGTGAACACGACCTGGTCGCCCTCGCGGCAGTCGAGGAACTCGGCGACGGTCCGGCGGGCGTTCTCGAACAGGTCGGTGGACAGCTGGGAGAGGTACCCGGCACCGCGGTGCACGCTGCCGTAGTACGGCGCGTAGGCGGCGACGTCGTCCCAGACCCGCTGGAGTGCGGGGGCGCTGGCGGCGTAGTCGAGCGCGGCGTAGGTGACCTCGCCGCCGGTCACGAGCGGCACGGTGACATCCCGTCCCAGAACGGGCAGCGGGGCACAAACGGACGGGGCGACGGCAGCGGTGGAGACAGACATGGCGGAACTCCCGTGAGAGACAGGGGGGGTGAGAGAGAAGAAGGGTGTGCGGAGGCGGGGCTCTGCGGCCCTATCGCATTCGCTTGCTCACGGAAGAACTCCTCGACGACCAGGACCCCTGGTATCGCGAGGGGTCCGCGCTTGCCGTAGACCTCGCTGCCTACGGCCTGGTCTTCACCCGGGGCACCCCGCCACGGACGGAGGGTTGCCGGACAGTCGGCCGGGGCCTCATGACTGTCACTCATGACCTGATCAGGAAAGTACGCGAAAAGATCGGCGTCCCGCAACCCGAGTCCGGATCGCGGGACGCCGGTCCTTTCGCCTACGGGGTCCGCTACGTGTTGCTCGCGGCCACCCAGCGCTCCAGCGTCCGCTTCGCCGCCCCCGAGTCGATCGACTCGGCCGCCTTCACCATCCCGGCGCGGATCTGCTCGGCCAGCGGCGCGGTCGTGGGCTCCAGGGCCACCAGGGCCGCCGCCGAGTTCAGCAGGACCGCCTCGCGGACCGGGCCGGTCTCGCCGTCCAGCAGACGGCGGGCGACCTCGGCGTTGTAGGAGGCGTCCGCGCCGCGCAGCGCCTCCACGGGGACCAGCTCGAGGCCCACGTCACGCGGGTCGAAGGTCTCCTCGGTCACCTGGCCGCCCCGGACGATCCACACCCGGGAGGTGGCCGTGGTGGTCAGCTCGTCCAGGCCGTCGTCGCCCCGGAAGACCAGGGAGGAGTTGCCGCGCTCGGCGAAGACGCCCGCGACGATCGGCGCCATGCGCGGGTCCGCGACACCGACGGCCTGGGCGCGGACCCGGGCCGGGTTGGTGAGCGGGCCGAGGGCGTTGAACACCGTGCGGATGCCCAACTGGCCGCGAGCCGCGCCCGCGTGCCGCAGCGCCGGGTGGAACTTCACCGCGAAGCAGAAGGTGATCCCGGCCTCCTCGGCGACCTCGGCGACGCGGGGCAGCGGCAGTTCCAGGTTGACGCCGAGCTTCTCCAGCACGTCGGAGGCCCCGGACGCCGAGGACGCGGCCCGGTTGCCGTGCTTGACGACCTTCGCGCCGGTGCCGGCGACGACGATCGAGGACATCGTGGAGATGTTGACCGTCTTGGCGCCGTCGCCGCCCGTGCCGACGATGTCGACCGTCGCCCCGGGCACCTCGATCACGTTGGCGTGCTCGTACATCGTGCGGACGAGGCCGTTGATCTCCTCGACGGTCTCGCCCTTGGCGCGCAGGGCCACGACGAACCCGGCGATCTGCGCCTCGGTCGCCTCGCCGCGCATGATCCGGTCCATCGCCCAGGCGGTGTCGTCCGCGCTCAGGTGCCTGCCGTCCAGCAGGCCGTTCAGCAGCAGGGGCCAGGAGCGGCCCGCCGCGGTGTCGCCTCCAGCGGGGGTCACAGCGCTCATAAGCCGCTCCAGGGTCAGGCGTCCCGCACTGCGGGACGAGAGTCTCAACGGGGTCCACCCTATCCAGCCCCGGGCAGGGCGAAGGGCCCCGTCCGGCGATCGGACGGGGCCCTTCGTGTGGCGTGGCGAAGCAGTTGATCAGTGGTGGCCGTGGCCGCTCGTGATCTCCCGGTACTCCTCGGCGGTGGGCTTCGGGATCTGGGCACCCTCGCCGTAGTAGGCGTCGCTGAGCTTGGCGCGCAGCTTCTCGGAGCCCTTCACCTTGCGCTCGACACCGTTCTCGTCGACCGTCGGGCCGATCTCGGCCGGCTTGTACTGCTCGTGCGCCGTGAGCGTGTACATCTGCTCCTGGCTGAGCGGCTCGTGCACCTCGATGAACTCACCGTGCGGCAGGCGCTTGATGATGCCCGACTCGCGGCCGTGCAGCACCTTCTCCTTGTCCCGGCGCTGCAGGCCGAGGCAGATGCGCTTGGTGACGATGAAGGCGAGGACCGGTCCGACGAAGAACCCGATCCGGACGAACCAGGTCACCGCGTTGATCGACAGGTGGAAGTGCGTGGCGACGATGTCGTTGCCACCGCCGATCAGCATGATGATGTAGCCCGTGACCCACGCGACACCGACGCCGGTGCGGGTCGGGGCGTTGCGCGGCCGGTCGAGGATGTGGTGCTCGCGCTTGTCCCCGGTGACCCACGACTCGATGAACGGGTAGAGGGCGATGATCGCGAGGAACACACCGAAGAGCACCAGCGGGATGAACACACCCAGGACGAGGGTGTGGCCCCAGAGGTTGATCTCCCAGCCCGGCATCGCCCGGATCAGGCCTTCGGCGAAGCCCATGTACCAGTCGGGCTGGGCACCGGTCGACACCTGGTCGGGCCGGTACGGGCCGAGGACCCAGATCGGGTTGATCGTCGCGATCGCGGCGAGGGCCGAGATGAGACCGAAGACCAGGAAGAAGAAGCCTCCGGCCTTGGCCATGTAGACCGGCAGCAGCGGCATGCCGACGACGTTCTTGTTGGTCCGGCCGGGACCCGCGAACTGGGTGTGCTTGTGGTAGAAGACCAGGATCAGGTGGCCGACCACGAGCCCGAGCATGATGCCCGGCAGCAGCAGGATGTGGATCGAGTAGAACCGGGCGACGAAGTCGGTACCCGGGAACTCCCCGCCGAACAGGAACATCGAGATGTACGTGCCGACGATCGGCACGGACAGGATCGCGCCCTGCGTGAAGCGGACACCGGTGCCGGAGAGCAGGTCGTCCGGGAGCGAGTAGCCGGTGAAACCGGTGAACATGCCCAGGACGAACAGCAGGAAGCCGAACAGCCAGTTGATCTCACGCGGCTTGCGGAACGCGCCGGTGAAGAACACGCGCATCATGTGCACGAACATGCCGGCGAGGAAGATGATCGCCGCCCAGTGGTGGATCTGCCGGATGAGCAGACCGCCGCGGACGTCGAAGCTGATGTCCAGCGTGGAGGCGAACGCCTCCGACATCAGCTGCCCCTGGAGCGGGACGTAACTGCCGTGGTACTCCACCTCGTTCATCGACGGGTGGAAGAACAGCGTCAGGTACACACCCGTGAGGATGATGATGATGAAGCTGTAGAGGCAGATCTCACCGAGCATGAAGGACCAGTGGTCCGGGAAGATCTTGCGCATGTTGGCCTTGGCCAGGGAGTAGATCCCGAGGCGGCCGTCGGCCCAGTCGGCGACCCGCTCACCCGCGGGCGCCTTGCGGCGTGTCTGTGCAGTGCTCATCCGCGCTCCCAGAAAGCAGGGCCGACGGGCTCTTCGAAGTCGCCGAGCGCCTCGAGGTAGCCCTCGTCGTTCACGCCGATGCGGAGCTGCGGCAGGGCGTGACCGGCGGGACCGAAGATCACTCGGGCACCGTCGGAGAGGTCGAAGGTGGACTGGTGGCAGGGGCAGAGCACGTGGTGCGTCTGCTGCTCGTACAGGGAGATCGGGCAACCGACGTGGGTGCAGATCTTCGAGTACGCGACGATGCCCTGGTGCGACCACTCGAGCTCGCGCTTGTCCTTGATGTTCTCCGGCTGGATCCGGACGATCATCAGGGCGGCCTTGGCGATCTCGTTCTGGAACTCGTGGTCGTGCTCCTCCAGGCCCTCGGGCTTGGCGAAGGTCAGCGACCCGACCGCGACGTCCGACGGACGCAGCGGCTCGTTCGTGTTCATGTTGACGAGCAGCTTGCCCTTGGACCACAGCGTGTGGCGGAGCTTGGTGCCGGGCAGCGGACCGAGGTCGCGCAGCAGCACGACGCCGGAGAGCGGCACCAGCGTGAGCGCGCCGAGCATCGTGTTGCGGATGAGCTTGCGGCGGCCGAGCGCCGACTCCTTGGCGCCCTGCTTGAAGTCCGCGAAGACCTTCTCGCGAACCTCGGGCTCCGCCTCGATCGGGTGCCGCTCGTCGGCGACCTCCACGTCCGACATCAGGGTGCGGGCCCAGTGGACGGCGCCCGCGCCGATGCAGAACAGCGCGATGCCGAGCGTCATGCCCAGCGCGAAGTTCAGCGCGCTGATGTGGCCGAGCGGGAAGATGAAGACCGCCTTGTCGACCGGGATCGCCACGAAGGAGGCGATGAAGGCGACGGTGGCCAGCATCGACACCGTGAACATCAGGGCGACCGCACGCTCGGACCGCTTGGCGGCCCGCTCGTCGACGTCCTGGATCCGGTGCTCGTGAGGCGGCAGGCCCGGGTCGGCGAACGGGTGCTTGTCGTCCGCGACGCTCACCGCGTCGTGCCCGTGCTCGTCATGTCCTGCGGACTGCGCGGCAGGCAGGTTCTCTTCTGGAATGTCTTGGCTACTCATGACTTCTTGGCCTTTGCGGTCCGGGCGGCGACCCACACGGCGACGGCGATCAGACCGCCGAGACCGAAGATCCAGCCGAACAGGCCCTCGCTGACCGGCCCGAGGCCACCCAGTTCGAGGCCGCCGGGGCTCTCGGTCTTTTCGCTGTTGACCGCGTCGAGGTACGCGATGATGTCCTTCTTGTTCTTCTCCGACAGCGTGGTGTCGGGGAAGGACGGCATGTTCTGCGGGCCGGTCTGCATGGCCTCGTAGATGTGCTTCGGGGAGACGCCCTCGAGGGTCGGCGCGTACTTGCCGTGCGTCAGCGCGCCGCCCTTGCCGGTGAAGTTGTGGCACTGCGCGCAGTTGGTGCGGAACAGCTCACCGCCCTTGGCGATGTCGGCACCCTCGGGGCCGTACTGCTCCTCCGTCGGGATGGACGGACCGGCGCCCAGCGAGGCGATGTACGCCGCGAGCTGGTCGATCTCGGCCTGCGAGTAGATGTTCTTCTTCTTCGGGACCTGGGGGCCCTGCGAGGTGGCGGCCGGCATACGGCCGGTGGCCACCTGGAAGTCCACGGCCGCGGCGCCCACACCCACCAGGCTCGGCCCGTCGGAGGTGCCCTGACCGCCGGTGCCGTGGCAACTGGCGCAACCGACCGAGTAGAGCTTCTTGCCCTCCTCGATGGTGAGGGACTGGGCGGTTTCGTCGGCCTGCGCCTGGTCCGCGGGTGCGAACACGGCGTACAGCCCCCCGGTGCATGCCAGCGCGAGGAGTAGGACGACGAGCGCCGCCAACGGGTGGCGTCGTCGTGCGGAGAGCTTTTTCACGGATTACCCCGGTGTCAGGATCTTCTGCGTCGATGCTTCTGGGATGCGCGCTTCGTCGAGCACGCGCGGATGCGGGCCCTGCTACTTGATCATGTAGATCGTGGCGAAGAGACCGATCCAGACGACATCGACGAAGTGCCAGTAATAGGACACGACGATCGCGGCCGTCGCCTGCTCGTGGGTGAACCTCCGGGCCGCGTAGGTCCGGCCCAGGACCAGCAGGAAGGCGATGAGACCGCCCGTCACGTGCAGGCCGTGGAAGCCGGTGGTCAGGTAGAACACCGAGCCGTACGGGTCGGAGGACAGGGACAGGCCCGCGTCCTTGACCAGTTCCGTGTACTCGAAGACCTGACCGCCGATGAAGATCGCACCCATCACGAACGTGACGATGAACCACATCCGGAGCTTCTTCACGTCACCGCGCTCGGCGGCGAAGACGCCGAGCTGGCAGGTGAGCGAGGAGAGCACCAGGATGGTGGTGTTCGTCGCCGAGAACGGGAAGTTGAGATGGGCAGCCATCTCCTTCCAGTGATCGGGACCCGTCACCGATCGCAGGGTGAAGTACATCGCGAAGAGGGCCGCGAAGAACATCAGCTCGGAACTCAGCCAGATGATCGTTCCGACGCTGGTGAGGTTCGGCCGATTGACCGACGGGTGCGCGTGCCCGGTTTCTACTGTCGTTGCTGTCGCCACGACCGACATTATGTCGGTCGCTTATCCCGCCCTCACTCCGGGGGGTGCCGTTCGGAGTGTCTTCCCCGGTCGTACCGGTGTTGACGTGGTGTTCAAGGGAGTAGCATCCGGCCCAACGGGCCTGTCCTTACGACGCTGACGTCACGGAGGAACAATGCAGCCGACCGCCACGGTGCTGGTCTACAGCGACGACTCCAACACCCGCGAGCAGGTACGGCTCGCCACGGGACGGAGGCCGGCTCCGGACGTTCCCGTGGTGGAGTTCGTGGAGTGCGCGACTCCCGCCGCGGTGCTCACGCAGCTGGACCGGGGCGGTATCGACGTCTGTGTGCTGGACGGCGAGGCCGTGCCGATGGGGGGCATGGGGCTCTGCCGGCAGATCAAGGACGAGGTGTTCGACTGTCCGCCGGTGCTGTTGCTGATCGGGCGGCCCCAGGACGCGTGGCTGGCGACCTGGAGCCGTGCCGAGTCGGCGGTGACACTGCCGGTGGAGCCGGTGGAGTTCGCCTCCGCGCTGGCTTCGCTGCTGCGGGACAAGGCGGCTTTGAACGCCTAAGGGCTCGGTTCGCCTTGTTCTCCGGCGGCTGCGGGCGCGTGGGGGTTGTTCGCGCAGTTCCCCGCGCCCCTGAGGAACGAGCCCCTGAGGGCGTCTAGACGTTCTGCGGGCGCAGGCGGGCCCTGTCGGCCGCTGCCGGGCCGTCCGGGGTGCCGCCCAGGAGGGCGCTGCCGGTGCGCCACTTCGCCCAGTCGAGGTTCCAGTCGCCGAAGCCGTTGCCGAAGGGGGCCATCGTGTCGCCGCCGGAGTTGACGACCTTGACGATGTCGCCCTCGCGGACGGTGTCGTAGAACCAGGCGGCGTTCTCGGTGCTCATGCCGGTGCAGCCGTGGCTGACGTTGGCGAAGCCCTGGGAGCCGACCGACCAGGGGGCGGCGTGGACGTACTCGCCGCTGTTGGTGACCCGGACCGAGTGGTGGACGATCAGGTCGTAGAAGTCCGAGGCGCCGATGCTGGCGCTGGTCATGCGGACGGTGCCCTCCTTGGCGAGGACGACCTTGACGCCGTTGCGGGTGTCGTAGCCGGGCATGCCCGTGGTGACCGGGATCTGCCGGACGATCTCGTCGTTCTTGTAGACGGTCATCTGGTGGGCTGAGGCGTCCGTGACGGCGATCAGCTTGTCCGCGGTGGTGATGGTCAGCGGCTTGGCCTTGCCGCCCCACATCCGGTCGCCGATCTTGATGCCCTGGAGGTTGCTGCGGACCTGGACGGTGGCCCGGGCGGGCCAGTAGTCCTTCGGGCGGTAGTGGAGCTTCTTGTCGTCCACCCAGTGCCAGGCGCCGTCCGTGGCGGGCGTGGAGGAGACCTTGAGGGCGCGTTCCACGACGGCCCGCTGGGCCGTGTCCTTGACGGGCTGGCTCAGCTCGGCCGTGATGGGCTGGCCGACGCCGTAGGTGCCCGCCTTGGGGCCGAAGGCGACGTCCAGGCGCTTCTTGGTGGTGGGCTTGCCGGTGTCGAAGGTGACGACCTTGCGGCCGGGCGCCCCGTCCTCGTCCTCGGTGCTCACACGGACCGTGTAGCTGGCGTTGGCGGCGAGCGGGGTGGTGCTGTGCCAGCGGCTGCCGTCGGCGGCGAGTTCGCCCGCCACGTAGCGTCCTGAGGCGTCGTGGGCCGTGACGTCCGTGATGCGCCCGTCGGAGTCCTCGACGACCTCCAGGGGCTTGTCCGGGTCGGCCTTCTCGTTGCCCCCGTCGGGGGCGTTGAAGGAGACCTGGTCCGCCGCGTCGTAGGGGCGGGCGGCCAGGGGGTTGCCGTCCGAGCCGCAGGCGGTGACGCCCGCGCAGAGGGCAATCACCAGCAGCGTGCAGCCGACGACGGTGCGGGGGCGGGATATCGCTGTGTGGCTCATGCGCTCACGCTAGGAAGCAGCGTCAACAGCGGCACGCCGAGCGGCCCGTACGAGTGACACGCGTTACGGCAAAAGCAGGGGCCCGGACGCTCCTTACGGAGTGTCCGGGCCCTGAAGCGCTCGGCGCGTGTTACTGGGTGCGGTTCTCACCGCGGTAGTACTCGAAGACCCAGCCCCAGACACCGATCAGGATGATCGGCAGCGAGAAGTACATCAGCCACCAGCCGATCGCGATCGACAGGAAGGCGAGGGCGCCACCGATGGCCAGGGAGAGCGGCTGCCAGCTGTGCGGGCTGAAGAACCCGACCTCGCCGGCGTCGTCCGCGACGTCCGCCTCCTTGTTGTCCTGCGCACCGACATCGACCCGCTTGGCCGTGAAGCCGAGGTAGAAGCCGATCATGATGCACAGGCCGAAGGTCAGGAAGAGGGCCGTGGTGCCGGCCGGCTCCTTCGACCACACGCCATAGACGACCGCCATGACGAGCACGAAGACGCTCAGCCACATGAACATCTTGCCCTGGATCTTCACTTGCCGGCCTCCTTGCCGCCAGCGAGGGCCTTGTCACCGTGGCCCACGTTCTCGAGCTGGTCGAGAGCAGCGATCTCCGGGTGGTGCAGGTCGAACGCCGGAGATTCGCTGCGGATCCGCGGCATGGTGATGAAGTTGTGCCGCGGCGGCGGGCAGGAGGTCGCCCACTCCAGGGAGCGGCCGTAACCCCACGGGTCGTCGACGCCGACCGGCTTGCCGTACTTGGCCGTCTTCCACACGTTGTAGAAGAACGGCAGGATCGACATGCCGAGCAGGAACGAGCTGATCGTCGAGATCGTGTTCAGCGCGGTGAAGCCGTCGGCCGCGAGGTAGTCCGCGTACCGGCGGGGCATACCCTCGGCGCCCAGCCAGTGCTGGACCAGGAACGTGCCGTGGAAGCCGATGAACAGCGTCCAGAAGGTGATCTTGCCGAGGCGCTCGTCCAGCATCTTGCCGGTCCACTTCGGCCACCAGAAGTGGAAGCCGGAGAACATCGCGAACACCACGGTGCCGAAGACGACGTAGTGGAAGTGCGCCACCACGAAGTACGAGTCGGAGACGTGGAAGTCCATCGGCGGCGAGGCCAGGATGACACCGGTCAGACCACCGAAGGTGAAGGTGATCAGGAAGCCGGTCGCCCAGAGCATCGGTGTCTCGAAGGACAACGAGCCCTTCCACATCGTTCCGATCCAGTTGAAGAACTTCACACCGGTGGGGACGGCGATGAGGAACGTCATGAAGGAGAAGAACGGCAGCAGCACACCGCCGGTGACGTACATGTGGTGCGCCCACACCGTCACGGACAGACCCGCGATCGCGATGGTCGCGCCGATCAGACCCGTGTAACCGAACATCGGCTTACGGGAGAAGACCGGGATGACCTCACTGATGATGCCGAAGAACGGCAGGGCGATGATGTACACCTCTGGGTGGCCGAAGAACCAGAAGAGGTGTTGCCACAGCAACGCCCCGCCGTTGGCGGGGTCGAAGATGTGGGCGCCGAACTTGCGGTCCGCCTCCAGGGCGAACAGCGCGGCCGCGAGGACCGGGAAGGCGAGCAGGACCAGGACACCGGTCAGTAGCACGTTCCACACGAAGATCGGCATGCGGAACATCGTCATGCCGGGGGCGCGCATGCAGATGATCGTGGTGATGAAGTTGACCGAGCCGAGGATGGTGCCGAAGCCGG